>CAVQTN010000006.1:0-22652 GCA_963716585.1 uncultured Chloroflexia bacterium | reverse complement strand
GACCGACTTGCGAATCGCCTCACGGAAGCTGACCTGCGGCCGGCCGACGTTGGCCTGCACCTTGAATTCGCGGCGCATCGGTCGACGATCACGTCCAGGTGGAACTCGCCCATGCCCCCGATAATGTTCTGGCCGCTCTCCTGGTCGGTACTCACGCGGAAGGTCGGATCCTCCTCGGCGAGGCGCTGGAGGGCGATGACATCTTGTCCTGGTCGGCCTTGGTCTTCGGCTCAACCGACAGCTCGATCACCGGCTCCGGGAAGGTGATGTTCTCCAGGATGATTGGCTTGCCTCGTCGCATAGGGTGTCGCCGGTGAAGGTAACCTTGAGCCCCACGGCGGCGGCGATGTCGCCGGCGCTGACCGAGTCGATCTCCTCACGGTGGTTGGCGTGGAGCTCGATGATGCGGCCGATACGCTCCTTCTGGCCCTTGGTCGCGTTGTAGACGTACGAGCCGGTCTTGAGCGTCCCGAGTACACGCGGAAGAACGCCAGCTTGCCGACGAACGGATCGGCGGCGATCTTGAAGGCGAGGGCGGCGAAGGGCTCGCCGGGTCGGCGTGGCGCGTCACCTGCTCCCCGCTGCGCGGGTCGACGCCCATCACCGCCGCCACGTCGAGCGGCGAGGGGAGGTACTCGATCACCGCGTCGAGCATCGGCTGCACGCCCTTGTTCTTGAGCGCCGAGCCGCACAGGACCGGGATGATCTTCGAGGCCACGTGCCGGCGCGCAGCGCCCGGCGTAGTCATCGGGGCCGACCGCCTCGCCCTCGAGGTAGCGAGCGAATTCATCGTCGATCTCGGCGACCGTCTCCACCATCTTGTCGCGCCATGCCGCGCCTCGGCCTCGCCGTGCCCGGGATCTCGCCTACCAGGATCTGGTCGCCGAGGTCGTCGCCATAGGTGATCGCCTGCATCGTCGAGCAGGTCGATCATGCCCTGGAACCGCTCCACGTTCCCCATCGGCAACTGGATCGGCACGGCGATTGCGCCCAGGCGCTCCCGGATCATGTCGATGGTGCGCCAGAAGTCGGCGCCGGTGCGATCCAGCTTGTTCACGAAGCAGAAGCGCGGCACGCTGTATCGATCGGCCTGGCGCCAGACCGTTTCCGACTGCGGCTCCACGCCGGCCACGCCGTCGAACACGACCACTGCGCCGTCGAGCACGCGCAGGCTCCGCTCGACCTCGACCGTGAAATCCACGTGGCCGGGCGTGTCGATCAAGTTGATGCGATGGTCCCGCCAGAAGCAGGTCGTGGCAGCGGCGGTGATGGTGATCCCCCGCTCCTGCTCCTGCTCCATCCAGTCCATCGTGGCGGCACCCTCATGCACCTCGCCGATCTTGTAGATCTTCTTGGTGTAGAACAGGATCCGCTCCGTCACCGTCGTCTTGCCGGCGTCGATGTGGGCGATGATGCCGATGTTGCGGGTCTTCTCCAGGCGCAGGGCTCGCGTCGGGTGGATCGACCGCGGCTGATTGCCATCGGGCTACCACTTGAAGTGGCTGAAGGCCTTGTTGGCCTCCGCCATGCGGTGGGTGTCCTCGCGGCGCTTGACCGCCGCACCGATGCCGTTCGAGGCGTCCATGAACTCGGCGGCCAGCTTGTCCCCCATGCTCTTGCCGTTGCGCTTGCGGGCCGATCGATCAGCCAGCGCATGCCGAGGCTGATGCGCCGATCGGCGCGGACCTCGACCGGGATCTGGTAGGTCGAGCCGCCGACGCGCTTGGGCTTGACCTCGATGAGCGGCATCGCGTTGCGCAGCGCCAGCTCCATGACCTCGACCCCGGAGCGACCGGCCTGCTTCTCGCAGCGCGCGATGGCGTCCTCCAGGATGCGGCTGGCGAGCTGGCGCTTGCCGCCATGCATCAGCTTGTTGGTGAACTGGTCGAGGGTCAGCGCGGTGCCGACCAGCAGCTCTTCGTACTTGCTCTTGCGCGCGACCGTGGGACGACGGGGCATCGGGTTAGCTCTTCCCCGCCGACTTCGCGCCGTACTTGCTGCGACCCTGCTGACGGTCCCGGACGCCGGCGGCATCCAGCGTCCCGCGAACGATGTGGTACTTGACCGCCGGCAGGTCCTTGACGCGGCCGCCGCGAACCAGCACCACCGAGTGCTCCTGGAGGTTGTGCCCGATGCCCGGGATGTAGGCGGTCACCTCCATCCCGTTCGTCAGCCGCACGCGCGCCACCTTGCGAAGCGCCGAGTTCGGCTTCTTGGGGGTGCGGGTCATGACCTGCAGGCAGACGCCCCGCCGCTGGGGAGCTCCGCGGCCCTCGGAAGCGGTCTGCTTCAGGGTGTTGAATGTCCGGCGCAGCGCCGGCGCCTTCACCTTCTTGTTGATCGGCTTCCGGCCCTTGCGGACCAGCTGGCTGATGGTTGGCAACGAGAACCTCGCGTTCGCTCGTGAATCGTGATCTGGGCTGTTTGTTTCTACCGTCGCGGGCCGCACGATCCCCATGGACGAAGATCGGTGGGTTTCAACATAGACGGCAGGCGCCCCCATGGGGCACACACGCAGGAGTCCCGCTCGAGGCGGGACGCCGAACGCGAAGTATAGGGTTTCGAGCGCGGGGGTGTCAACCGCCCGGGCGGTCAGCGGGAGCTCACGTGACGGCGCCGCGGACCCCGATTCGGGGACCGGCCGTCGAGCGGGGCGGCGCGTCCCGGCCCCGCCACGGATGAGGGCGGGCCGCTGCCGGCCCGCCCTGTCAGTCGCTCCGAAAGGAGGGCTACGGCTTGACCGCCTGCCCCTCCTTCTCGGTGAGGGCGTCGAAGACCTTCTCCTCGACCTCCGACTCGATGGCCTCGTTGCCGCCGGCGCCCATCAGCTCGGCCGCGTTGTCGGCGGCCAGAGCCGCCGCCGCCTCGGCCTCGCCGGTCTCGATCACGCCGTCCTGGTTGGTGTCGGCGTCACCGGTCAGGAAGGCCCGCGCCGCCTCGCGCTCGCGCAGCTCCTCGGCCTCCTCCGGCGAGAGCTCGCCGGCACGCGCCGCCGCCAGGGCACGCGCCTCGGCACCCGTCCCGGCCGGGATCAGCTTGCCGATGATCACGTTCTCCTTCAGGCCGAGCAGGTGGTCCTTGGCGCCGTTGATGGCGGCCTCGGTCAGCACCCGCGTCGTCTCCTGGAAGGACGCCGCGGCCAGGAACGACGAGGTGTTGAGCGACGCCTTGGTGACGCCCAGCAGCACCGTCTGCGCCGTGGCGGGCTCGCCGCCCTCGGCCAGGATCCGGTTGTTCGTCTCCTCGAACTCGAAGCGGTCGATCAGCTCCGACGGCAGCAGCTCGGAGTCGCCGGCCGTGTCGACGGTCACCTTGCGCAGCATCTGGCGGACGATGATCTCGACGTGCTTGTCGTCGATCGTGACGCCCTGCGACTTGTAGACCTTCTGGACCTCGCTGACCAGGAAGCGCTGGACCGTGTCCACGCCCTTGATCTGGAGCAGGTCCTTCGGGTTCAGCGAACCCTCGGTCAGCGGGTCGCCGGCGGTCACCGTGTCGCCGGTCTCGACCTTCAGCCGTGACGAGTGCGGCACGCCGTACTCGCGCGTGTCGACCTCTTCGCTGTGCAGTGTCAGGGTGTTGCCCTTCTTGGTGATGCGTCCCGCCGCCGGCGCCTTCACCTCGACGAGCTCCTCGCCCTCGCCGACCCTCGCCAGCAACTGTCCCTCGCCCACCTCGTCGCCCGATGCGACCAGCACCTCGTGCTGCGGGGTGAGCTTCATCGGCGTGTCGTACGTCTCGCGATGGGTGATCCGCACGGTGATCGGCTGGTCCGGCCCGGTGCGCACCACCTCCACTTCGCCGTCGATCTCGGTCATCTGCGCCTGGCCCTTGGGGTTGCGCGCCTCGAACAGCTCCTCGACGCGCGGCAGGCCCTGCGTGATGTCCTCGCCGGCGACGCCGCCGGTGTGGAACGTCCGCATGGTCAGCTGCGTGCCCGGCTCGCCGATCGACTGTGCGGCGATGATCCCGACCGCCTGGCCGAGCTCCACCAGCCGCCCGCTGGCCAGGTTGCGGCCGTAGCACATGCGGCACACGCCATGGCGCGCGACGCAGGTCAGCGGCGACCGGACGCTGATGCGATCGGCGCCGGTCTCCTCGATCCGTGCGATGGCGACCTCGTCGATCTCCGCGTTGCGCGCCACGATCACCTCGCCGCTCGACTCGTCGACGACATCGAGCGCCGCCATGCGGCCAATCAGGCGATCGACGAACGGCTCGGGGATCTGGTCCGACTCCTCGCGGGTGATCCAGGTGCCGATATCGGTGCCGCAGTCCTCCTCGCGGGTGATGACGTCCTGAGCCACGTCGACCAGCCGCCGGGTCAGGTACCCGGAGTCGGCGGTGCGCAGCGCGGTGTCTGCCAGGCCCTTGCGGGCGCCGTGGCTCGAGATGAAGTACTCGAGCACGGTCATCCCTTCGCGCAGGTTGCTGCGGATGGGGAGGTCGATGATGCGACCCGACGGATCGGCCATCAGGCCGCGCATGCCCGCCAGCTGGTGCACCTGGGTCACGTTGCCGCGCGCGCCGGAGTGGGTGATCATCCACACCGATCCCCGCCGGTCGAGGCCGTCAAGCATCTTCTTGGTCACCAGGTCGGTGGTATCGCGCCAGACGTCGACCGTCTGGTTGTAGCGCTCCTCCTCCGTGATGAAGCCACGGCGGAACTCGCGGTCGATGTCGGTCACCTTGCCGTCCGCGTCGGCCAGCAGCTGTGCCTTCTCGACCGGGACGTGCATGTCCTCGATGCCGATCGTCACGCCGGCCACGGTGGCGTAGTGGAAGCCGACCCCCTTGATGCCGTCGACCAGGCTGGCGGTCGCCGCCGGCCCGAGCTCGCGGTAGCACTGCGCGATGAGCGCCTTGAGGCCCTTGCGGTCCATGACCCGGTTCACGAAGCCCAGCTCGCGGGGCACCACCGTGTTGAAGATGATGCGGCCGGTGGTCGTCGCGATCAGCTCGCGGCGCATGGCCCCGTTGCCGTCCTCACCGCCGGTGGGATCCCAGACATCGAGCTCGGCGCGCACCTTGGACTGTACGTGGACGTGGCCCAGCTGGGTGGCCATGATCGCCTCGTCGGCGCTGGAGAAGACCATGTCCTCTCCGGGGAGCGGCTTCTCGCCCTTGATCGGCTCGCGGTCGACGGTCAGGTAGTAGCAGCCCAGCACCATGTCGTGGGTCGGGCTGACCACCGGTGAGCCGTCGGCGGCCGAGAGCAGGTTCTGGGTCGAGAGCATCAGCTCCTTGGCTTCCTTCTGGGCGGCCGATGAGAGCGGCACGTGGACCGCCATCTGGTCACCGTCGAAGTCGGCGTTGAAAGCGAAGCAGACGAGTGGGTGGATCTGGATCGCCGAGCCCTCGACGAGGGTCGGCATGAAGGCCTGGATGCCCAGCCGATGCAGCGTCGGCGCGCGGTTGAGCAGGACGGGATGGTCCTTGATGACCTCTTCGAGCACGTCCCACACCTCGGGACGCACGCGCTCGACGATGCGCTTGGCGCTCTTGATATTGTGAGCGAAGCCCTTCTCGACGAGCTGACGCATGACGAACGGCTTGAACAGCTCGAGCGCCATCTTCTTGGGCAGCCCGCACTGGTGCAGCTTGAGCTCGGGGCCGACGACGATGACCGATCGCCCGGAGTAGTCGACGCGCTTGCCGAGCAGGTTCTGGCGGAAGCGGCCCTGCTTACCCTTGAGCATGTCCGACAGGCTCTTGAGCCGATGATTGCCAGTGCCGGCGATGGCCCTTCCACGACGCCCGTTGTCGATCAGCGCGTCGCAGGCCTCCTGCAGCATGCGCTTCTCGTTGCGGATGATGATCTCCGGCGCCTCGAGGTCGAGGAGCCGCGAGAGCCGGTTGTTGCGGTTGATGACGCGGCGGTACAGGTCATTCAGGTCGGACGTCGCGAAACGGCCGCCGTCGAGCTGCACCATCGGGCGCAGGTCCGGCGGGATGACCGGCAGGGTTGACAGGATCATCCACTCCGGTCGCGCGCCGCTCTTGCGAAAGGCCTCGATGAGGCGCAGCCGCTTGATCGCCTTCTTGCGTCGCTGGCCGGAGGTCTGGCGCATCTCGACGTGGAGCTTCTGGGCGAGGTCGTCCAGGTCCAGCTGCTCGATGATCTTCTTGATCGCCTCGGCGCCCATGCCGGCGTCGAAGAGGCGGCCGTAGCGCTCGGTCAGCGAGCGGAACTCGGCCTCGCTGATGATCTGCATGACCTTGATGTCGGCGACCTGCGAACGCGCGTTGCGCGCCGCCAGCCGGGCGTCATCGGTCTCGCGTGAGACTTGCTCGCGCTCGGAGGCCAGTGCCTCGTCGATCCCCGAGGTCAGGTCGGCGATCGCCGTCTGGAGCTTCTCCTCGGCGGCGGCGAGCGCCTGCGTGGCATCCTTCTCGACCGCAGCGACCTCGCCCTTGACGACATCGCGCAGCTTCGCCAACGCTTCCTTGCTCGTCTCGTCGGCGCGGCCGATCACCTCGCCGGTGGCGGCGAACACGACGTCCGCCGCGAGCTTCTTGCCGCCCTCCTTGATGGTGGCCTCGACCGCCTGCGCGGCAGTCATGAGCTCATCGGTCCGGGATTGCTGACCATCGGTCAGGCGCTTCTTCTCGGCCTCGTGCGCGCCCTCGACCTCGCTTCGCTTGTCGGCGATTGCTCCCTCGAGCTCGGCACGCTTCTCGTCGACCACGCCCTGCGCGCGCCCGATGCGCTCGCTCATCTCCTCGTCGATGCGGGCCAGCGCCTTCTCGCGCTCGTGCTCATCGACGCGGGTGATGACGTACAGCGCGAAGTAGAGGATGCGCTCCAGGTTGCGCGGGCTGACGTCGAGCAGGATCCCCAGCCGACTGGGCGTGCCCTTGAAGTACCAGATGTGGCTCACCGGGCTGGCGAGCTTGATGTGCCCCATCCGCTCGCGGCGGACCTTCGAGCGTGTGACCTCGACGCCGCACTTGTCGCAGATGATGCCCTTGTAGCGGATGCGCTTGTACTTGCCGCAGTAGCACTCCCAGTCCTTGGTGGGACCGAAGATCCGCTCGTCGAAGAGGCCGTCCTTCTCCGGCTTGAGCGTGCGGTAGTTGATCGTCTCCGGCTTCGTGACCTCGCCCGACGACCAGCTCTTGATCTGGTCCGGCGAGGCGAGGCTGATCCGAATCGCGTCGAAGTTGTTGACTTCCAGCATGTGTGGCTACGACTCCTGCGGCTGATCGCCGACGTTGCCATGCGCGCCGAGCCCTGAGAGGGTGCCCGGCAGGGTGGTGCTTGGGGGTGGGTCGACCGGCGCTCCCGCGCCGGTCACGTCGCTACTCTTCAAAACCCTGGAGATTGATGCCGCCCAGGTCCGGCAGTGGATAGCTGCCGGTGTCCTCGATGA
This sequence comes from uncultured Chloroflexia bacterium, assembly GCA_963716585.1. Taxonomy (GTDB): domain Bacteria; phylum Chloroflexota; class Limnocylindria; order QHBO01; family QHBO01; genus JAICUY01. The sequence goes on along the minus strand of CAVQTN010000006.1, from coordinate 15,279 downwards.
AGCGGATCTCCTCTTCGTTCTCGTTCAGAATCTCCACGGAGAGCCCGAGTGCCTGGAGCTCTTTGATGAGCACCTTGAACGACTCGGGCACGCCCGGCGAGTTGATCTCCTCGCCCTTGACGATGGCCTCGTACGTCTGTACGCGGCCGACGACGTCATCGGACTTCACGGTGAGCAGCTCCTGGAGGATGTTGGCGGCGCCGTACGCTTCGAGCGCCCAGACCTCCATCTCGCCGAAGCGCTGGCCGCCGAACTGAGCCTTGCCGCCCAGCGGCTGCTGGGTGATCAGGCTGTACGGGCCGGTCGAGCGCGCGTGGATCTTGTCCTCCACCAGGTGGTGGAGCTTGAGCATGTAGATGTAGCCGACGGTGACCCGCGAGTCGAAGGCTTCGCCGGTGCGCCCGTCGTACAGAACCGTCTTGCCGTCGGTCGGCAGGCCGGCTTCCTTCAGGCGCTCGTCGATCTGGGCCTCGCCGGCACCGTCGAAGACCGGGGTGGCGGCCTTCAGGCCGAGCACCTTCATGGCCCAGCCCAGGTGGGTCTCCATGATCTGGCCGATGTTCATCCGGCTCGGCACGCCGAGCGGGTTGAGGACGATGTCGATGGGCGTGCCGTCGGGCATGTAGGGCATGTCCTCGACCGGCAGGATCTTGGCGATGACGCCCTTGTTGCCGTGCCGTCCGGCCATCTTGTCGCCGACGCTGATCTTGCGCTTCTGCGCCACGCTGACCCGCACCAGGCGATTGACCCCGGGCATCAGCTCGTCGCCGCTCTCGCGGCTGAACTGGCGCACGTCGACGACAATGCCGCGCTCGCCGTGCGGCAGGCGCAACGAGCTGTCCTTCACCTCGCGGGCCTTCTCACCGAAGATCGCCCGCAGCAGGCGCTCCTCGGCGGTCAGCTCGGTCTCGCCCTTGGGCGTGATCTTGCCGACCAGGATGTCGCCGGGCTTGACCTCGGCGCCCTCGTAGATGATCCCGTCCTCGTCGAGGTTGCGCAGGCTCTCGTCGCCGACGTTCGGGATGTCGCGGGTGATCTCCTCCGGTCCGAGCTTGGTGTCCCGCGCCTCGATCTCGTGCTTCTCGATGTGGATGCTCGTGAACAGGTCGTCCTTGACCATGCGCTCGCTGAGGACGATGGCGTCCTCGTAGTTGCCGCCCTCCCAGGGGAGGAAGGCGACCAGGATGTTCTGGCCAAGCGCCATCTCGCCCGCATCGGTCGATGACGAGTCGGCCAGGACCTGATCCTGTGCCACCCGGTCGCCGACGCTGACGATGGGCCGCTGGTTGATGCAGGTGCCCTGGTTCGAGCGCAGGAACTTCTTGAGCTTGTACGTGTCGCGCACGTCGCCCTCGTCGCGCTCGACCTGGATGTGGTTGGCGGTGACGCTGACCACCGTGCCGCCGGCCTTGGCGACGACCACCTGCTGCGAGTCGAACGCGGCGCGGTACTCGACGCCGGTGCCGACCAGCGGCGCTTCCGGCTGCAGCAGCGGCACCGACTGACGCATCATGTTCGAGCCCATCAGCGCACGGTTGGCGTCGTCATGCTCCAGGAACGGGATCATGGCGGTCGCCACGCTGACGATCTGCTTGGGGCTGACGTCCATGTAGTCGACGTCGTCGACCGGCTCCATCAGGAAGCGGTCGCGGTAGCGCACCATCACGCGCTCCTCGAGCAGGTGCTGACCTTCGTCCAGCGGTGCGTTGGCCTGCGCGATCGAGAACTTCTCCTCCTCCGAGGCATCGAGGTACTCGATCTCGTCGGTGACGATCGGTCGGATGCGGACGCTCTGCAGCTTGTGCTGCTTGATGGCCGCCCAGGTCTTGTCGTCGATCACCGATCCGGCCCTGGCGATCGGCTTGGCGCCGTCGCCGGGCAGCAGGTCGTCAACCAGCGTCTCGCCGATGACATCGGCCTGCTTGTCCTTGTAGCCGACGAGCTTTCGCACCTTCCGATACGGCGTCTCGATGAAGCCGTGGCGGTTGATCTTGCCGTAGGTCGCCAGCGAGCCGATGAGGCCGATGTTCGGCCCCTCCGGGGTCTCGATGGGGCACATCCGGCCGTAGTGGGACGGATGCACGTCGCGGACATCGAAGCCGGCGCGTTCGCGGCTCAGACCACCGGGGCCCAGCGCCGAGAGGCGTCGCTTGTTCGTCAGCTCGGCGAGGGGGTTGGTCTGGTCCATGAACTGGGAGAGCTGGCTGCCGCCGAAGAACTCCTTCATGGCCGCGACCACCGGACGGATATTGATGAGCGCGTTCGGCGTGGCCTGCTCGGCATCGGTGATCGTCATCCGCTCCTTGACGACGCGCTCCATGCGCAGCAGGCCGATGCGGAACTGGTTCTGGATCAGCTCTCCGTTGGCGCGGATGCGCCGGTTGCCGAGGTGATCGATGTCATCCGGCTCGCCGCGCCCGTTGTTGAGCTCGACGAGCTTGCCGATGATCGCCACGATGTCGTTCCTGCTGATGACGCGCGAGTCGCGCGGGTTCGGGCTCTCCTCGGCGGGCAGCTCGATCTTCAGCTTCCTGGCGACATCGCCGAGCGCCTTGTTGAGCTTGTAGCGACCGACGCGACCGAGGTCGTAGCGCCGGAAGTTGAAGAAGAGGCTGGTGACCAGCGCGCGGGCGTTGTCGATGGTGGGCGGGTCGCCCGGGCGCAGCTTCTTGTAGACCTCGATGAGCGCCTCTTCCTGCGTCGCCGCCGGATCCTTGTCGAGGGTCAGGGTGACGAAGGGGTGCTCCGGGTTGTCGTCGACCGGCGCGAACAGGCTGAGCATCTCCTGGTTGTCGGCGAAACCGACGGCGCGCAGCAGGGTCGTGACCGGGATCTTGCGCTTGCGGTCGACCTTGACGCTGAGCAGGTCCTTGTTGCTCGTCTCGAACTCGAGCCAGGCGCCGCGGTTCGGGATCACCTTGGCCGCGAACAGGTGCCGGCCGGTGGCCGGATCCTCGGCGGCGGTGTAGTAGACGCCAGGCGATCGCACCAGCTGGCTCACCACCACGCGCTCGGCGCCGTTGATGATGAAGGTGCCCTGCTCCGTCATCCATGGGAAGTCGCCCATGAAGACGGTCTGGTGCTTGACCTCGTCGGTCTCCTTGATGATGAGATCGACCTCGACCTTCAGCGGGCGCGAGAAGGTCAGGTCGCGTGTGCGGCACTCCTCTTCGTTGAACTTCGGATCCTCGAAGTAGAAGTCTCGGAAGTGCAGCTCGAGGTTCTTGCCGGTGAAGTCGGTGATCGGGGTGATCTCGTCAAGCAGCTCACGGAGGCCGGTCTTGACGAACCATTCGAATGATTCGGTCTGGGTCTGGATCAGGTTCGGGAGGGGAAGGACCTCCGGAATGTGCGAGAAATTCTCTCGGCGCGGGGCCAGCTCAAATCGGCTGGCGGGCTCGGCCAAAGCCATTCAGGACTCCTAGAAAGAGGGCAGGGTGAGGCGCGGACACGCGAATGAGGAGTATACCAAATGTTTCCGCTTCGTCAAGTGAAGCGCCTCCGCGGGTAGTGTCTCAGTTTGAGCATCGGCCATGCTTGACCCCCTAAGCCGCCCCCGTGGTGGCAGAACTTTGGTCGGCCGCATAAGAGCATCGCCAATCCGTACCCGCGGACTCCCGCAATGGCGACGGGCATCGCGGATCACGTCTGGACCTGCGATGAGATTGCGGCGCTGCTCGACTAGTCTGCTAGCCTCTCAGCCCACGGACATTGGCGCACTATCGGTCAGTGAGCGGCGGCGATCTCCTCCCCAGATGATCCGCGATGGCGATCCCGTGGCGGGCGTCCGCGGCCAGGGGATTGCCAGCGGACTCAGCTCGCAACTTCCGCGTCTGCGGAGCGTCCGAGCCGCCGGGTCCAGGCGGCCAGCGCCACCAGGAGGTCGCGGATCTCCTGCCTCGTGTCCTGGTCGGTGAGGTTGGCGTCATCGTCGAACCTTTCACCCGCGAGGCCGACGAGTACCTCCGGCAAGGGCAGAACAAAGCCGTTCGTGTATGCCAGGCCGTCGCGAAGATGTGCCTGGGCTCGGGCGGTCCCGCCGAGGCCAGTGCTCGCGCCCATGATCGCAACGGGCTTACCCGTCAGGACCGACCCGCGGGCCGGCCGCGATGCCCAGTCGATCGCGTTCTTGAGCACCCCGGGAACGCAATGGTTGTACTCCGGGGTCGCGATGAGGAGTGCGTCGGCAGCCGCGATGGCTCGCCTGAATTCCGCGACAGGCGGCGGGTCTCCACTTGCTTCGACGTCGGCATTGAACATCGGGATTGCGGCGAGGTCGTAATGGACGACGCTCGTCCCGGCAGGCGCGACGTCGATCGCCGCGCGGATCAGGCCGCGGTTGTAGGACGCAGCACGAAGGCTGCCCGCGATGCCCAGGAACCTGAGCGATGGGTTTGGTCTCGTTGCCACCTGCTGTGCCTCCATTCGCGCATGTCACGAGCAATCTCGTGGCCGACGAGCGTTTCGCCGGTCAGCTCGTTGAGGATGGCACAGCGTTCAACCATCGCACGCGTCAACCGTTGGCACCGGCCGTGCAGCGGGCTGGGCATGAACATCCCCATCCACTACCGCAATCCCGAGCAGGAGGGCACCGGCGCCCCAGTCGCCCCAGCATGAGCCACGACGCCTGGCCAGAGCTTCCCTGGCGCGCCTGGGGCGACAGCTTGACAACACTCCACTTGTGGACGCAGATCATCGGCAAGCTACGCATGGCCGCGACCCCACCGTCGAGCCACTGGTGGCACGCCCCGCTGGCGGTAACGCCGCGCGGACTGACGACCTCAGCGATCCCCTACCACAGCCGCTTGTTTCAGATGGACCTCGACCTCGTCGATCACGTGCTCGCCATCAGCACGAGTGACGGGAACTCCGCCAGCGTGGAACTCGCCGCCAAGCCGGTCGCGGAGTTCTATCGCGAGGTACAGGTGGCTTTGCGCTCGCTCGACATCGAGTTGTCGATCCTCGCCCGCCCCGTCGAAATGGTCGAGACAATCCCATTCGACCAGGACTACACGCACGCCACCTACGACCGCGAGCACGTCCGGGCCTTCCAGCGCGCCCTGGTCCAGGCGTACCGCCTGGTCGCCATCTTCCAGGCGACGTTCGTCGGAAAGGTCAGCCCGGTGCACTTCTTCTGGGGGAGCTTCGATCTCACCACGGCGCGCTTCTCGGGCCGCCGCGCGCCGACGCATCCGGGCGGGTCACCAAACGTCGCGAACTGGGTGATGGAGGAAGCCTACTCACACGAGCTGAGCAGCGCCGGTTGGTGGGCGACCGACCGCGAGCTCGGGCCCGCCTTCTTCGCCTATTTCTACCCCGAGCCGGCCGGCTTCCCACGGGCGGCCGTTCGGCCGGCCGCAGCGTTCTACCACGCAGACCTTCGGGAGTTCGTCCTGCGCTATGACGACATCCGGACGCTCGACGATCCGGAGGCCGCCGTGATCGCATTTTTCGAAGACACCTATGCTGGTGGTGCCGACTTGGGCGACTGGCCGCGGGCCGCGCTGGAGCCACCGAATTACCCGAGCGGCCCACCGCGGCGGGCATGGAGCACGGGCACAACCGGGCTCGAATCTGCCCGCGACGCTACGGGCAGTTCCGCGAGCGTCCGTGAGCTGCGGAACGAGATCGTCGAGGAATCGCCCGAGCAACCCTGAGCCCACTCATGGGTGGCCCGCACGACCGCGGACCTGGCGGATCGCCTCTTCCACACCGCCGGTCCAGGCATCCCCATGGCCGGGGAGTACCACGCCGGCCGAGATCGGCGCCAGCCGCGACAGCGACGCGACGGCCATCTCAGCATCCGCCGTGAACGGCGCAACGCCCGGCCCGCGGACCCCGGTCGTGACGGCGTAGGTCGACATTGCGTCGCCGACGAAGAGCGCATCCAACGCCGGCACGTGCAACGCGGCGCTGCCCGGTGTGTGGCCGGGAACCAGGATGACGCGCGGGCTTCCGGGCACGTCGAGCGTCGCGCCATCACCGAACGTGGCGACCTCGGTGAGCTTCGGCGTGCGCAGGGCCCCGTGGAGCATGCCGAACCACAGGAAGCCGAGCAGCGGGGCCAGGCGCATCGGTCCGCCCTTCGCCGGATTCGGAACCTCGCGGCGCGCCAGCGCGGCATCGGCCTCGTGGACCGACACCGGGACGTGCCGGTCTCGCCGCAGGCGCTCGGCGAAGCCGATGTGATCGCTGTGGCCGTGCGTCAGCACCAGGGCGCGAACGTCGCCGATGGAGCGGCCCATGGCCGCCAGCTCGTGTGGAATGTCGTCGTAGTAGCCCGGCACGCCGGCGTCGATGATCGTCACCTCGCCGGCCTCCTCGATGAGATAGGCGTTGACGATGCTGTTCGACCCGATGCGGTGGATGGACGGCGAGATCTGCATGTCACGCCATTCTGCGCGTCAGGACAGGCCGGACGCCCTCCGCAGCTCGGCGATCCAACCGTCGTCCAGTTCTTCGGCAACCGACAACGGCACCTCCGGGCGCAGGCGCTTGAGCTCCGCGCGCAGGGCGCGCACGTGGGTGATCGAGACGCGCGGGGTCACCAGCACCGCATCGGGCAGGATCCCGTAGCCCCCCAGGTGGCGCAGGTGGGCGGCCACGGTCGAAACCGGCAGGTCGATCTCGATTCCCCGCGGCGTCGTCTCCGCCACCAGCGGCGTGCCGCGTTCGGCGATGGCGTCGTACGCGCGTCGGGCGCGCAGCGCCACGTCATCCGGGAGCTCGTCGCCGTGAACGACCCATACCAGCGTCGCCCGCTCGTCGTCGGCGATCCGGCCGCCGAGGGGGCGCCATTGCATAGGTTCGAGGCCCCAGGCGGTCAGGTACGGCTGACCGCCTGGCGCGATCTCGGGGCGTGGCTGCTCGCTGGGCCGATTGATTCGTGGCAGTCGCATCCCGTCGAGCCTAATCCTCGGCGCGGTTGCCGAACAATGCCGCGGACGTCCTGCCACCGAGGCTACCAACGGCCGGCTGAAACGCACGGGCCGGTGACGGCGCCGTGGACGAACAAGCGGCGGGGCCGCCCCTTCGGGCGACCAACCGCCTGCAATGCGCAGGACGAGCTACTTGATCTCGACGGTCGCGCCGGCCTCGGCCAGCTTCTCCTTGACGGCCTCGGCCTCTTCCTTGTTGACGCCCTCCTTGACGGGCTTGGGCGCCGCGTCCACGAGGTCCTTGGCCTCCTTGAGGCCCAGGCCGGTCAGCTCGCGGACCGCCTTAATGACCAGGATCTTGTTGGCGCCGACCTCGGTCAGCACCGCGTCGAACTCGGTCTGCTCCTCGACTGCAGCGGCGGCGCCGCCCGCCTCACCACCGGCAGCCGGGGCAGCAGCGGCGACCGGCGCGGCGGCCGTCACGCCGTAGCGCTCCTCGAACGCCTTGACCAGCTCGGAGAGCTCGAGGACGCTCATCGTGTCGATCGCCTCGAGAATCGTGTCCTTGTCCATCGTCTTGGTTGCCATGGTGTCGTCGTACTCCTTCGGCAGTGGCGCGCGGGCCACCGGTCGCTTGAGCGGCAGGGCCGCGGGTCTTACGCGGCGGAGCCGCTTTCGTGGGTTCGCTTCTGATCGGCGATCGCGGACAGCACGCCGACGAGGCCTCGCAGGGGCGCGGCAAGCACACCGGCCATTCCCGAGAGCGGGGCTGCCATCCCGCCGGCCAGCCTCGCCAGCAGGACCTCGCGGCTCGGCAGCGTCGCCAGGCGCTGCAGCTGCCCTGCATCCAGTGATTGGCTACCGAGCAGGCCACCACGAATGGTGACCGTGCGCGCGTACGGTCGGAAGGCCTCCTGCAGCGCCCTGGCCATGGTCACCGCGTCGCCGTCGATCGAGGCCAGCGCGGTCGGGCCCTCGAGCAGCGGCTTCAGGTCGGGCCGGCCGGCGTCATCGGCCGCGATCCTGACCAGGCGATTCTTGGCGACGTGCAGCTGCACGCCGTTGGCGCGCAATGTCTTGCGCACCGATTGCATGTCGGAGACGCTCAGTCCCCGGTAGTCGGCCACGGCGAGCGCCGAGCTGCTGCGGAGCAGCTCCGCGAGCTCGGCGACTGCCTGGCGTTTGGCATCGGTCGGCATGAGTTCGGTCCGTCCACCTCCAGGTATGAGAATCGGTCCCGCACGTCGAGCACGAGGACCGATGCACCATCCACGGAATGGCGGAACGAGTTCGCACCTCGGCGTGCCGCCGGCTCCATGGCCGGCAATTGGCCCGGGGCTTCCACCCGGGCGCATCGCTGTCTTGGGTTATGCGCTTGTTGCCGACCGATACGAATCGGTCAGGTGCGAATTCTAGGCGCTCGCGGCGGCGAGCGCAGACGGGATGTCGACGGCCACGCCGGGACCCATCGTCGGGGCCAGGGTCAGCGTGCGCATGTAGGTTCCCTTGGCGCCGGACGGCTTGGCCCGCTGCACCGCATCGACCAGGGTCGCCACGTTCGCGGCGAGCTGATCGGTGCTGAAGCTGACCTTGCCGACCGGCACGTGCACGATCCCGGCGCGATCAACCTTGAACTCGACCCGACCGGACTTCACCTCGCCCACGGCGCGCTCGATGTCGAACGTCACCGTGCCGGACTTGGGGTTGGGCATCAGGCCGCGCGGCCCGAGCTTCTTCCCCAAACGCCCGACCATGCCCATCATGTCCGGCGTCGCGACCGCCACGTCGAACTCGAACCAGCCGGCGTCGATCTTCTTGACCAGGTCCTCGCCGCCGACCTCGTCAGCGCCGGCGCGCAGCGCCTCCTGGGCTTTTTCGCCCTGGGCGAAGGCGATGACCCGCGTGGTCTTGCCGGTGCCGTGCGGCAGCACCACGGTGCCGCGCACCAGCTGGTCGGCGTGCCGCGGATCGACGCCCAGGCGCAGGTGCAGGTCGACTGTCGAGTCGAAACGGGCGATGTTGACGCGCGGAATCAGTTCGGCCGCCTCGCTGAGCGGGTAGCGATGCTCAGCCTGGAGCAGCGCGGCTGCCTCGCGGTAGCGCTTGCCGTGCCTGGCCATCAGTCGGCCACCTCGATGCCCATGCTGCGCGCCGTACCGGCCACGATCTTCATGGCATGCTCGACGTCGTTGGCATTCAGGTCGGCCATCTTCGTCTCGGCGATCTCGCGCAGCTGCGCCCGGCTCACCCGGCCGACCTTGTCACGGTTCGGCTGGGCCGATCCGCTCTCGACGCCGGCGGCCCGCTTGAGCAACGCGGCGGCCAGCGGAGCCTTCGTCACGAACGTGAAGGAGCGATCCTCGAAGACCGTGATCTCGGCCGGCACCACGTAGCCACGCTGGCTGGCGGTGCGCTCGTTGAAGGCCTTGATGAACTCCATGATGTTGATGCCGTGCTGGCCGAGCGCCGGCCCGACCGGTGGCGCGGCCGTGGCCTGGCCGGCGGGTGCCTGCACCTTCAGAATGGTGCGGATCTTCTTTGCCATGTCTCTCCTCGTGAGGTGCAGACGGAGCGGTTGACGCCCCTCCCTCGCTTGCTGCCGATGCGGCCGGCGGCCGCACGGGTCTACCTGCCTAGAGCTTCTCGATCTGCAGGAAGTCGAGCTCGACCGGGGTCTCGCGGCCGAAGATGCTGACCAGCACCTTGACCTTGTTGCGTTCCGGGTTGACCTCGTCGACCGTGCCGATGAACTCGGCGAACGGACCATCGTTGACCCGCACGCTCTGGCCCTTGGTGAACTGGACCTTGAACTTGGGCGTCTCGACGCCCATCTGCTTCAGGATCGACTTGACCTCGTGATCCATCAGCGGCGTTGGACGGTTGCCCGATCCGACGAAGCTCGTGACGCCAGGCGTGTTGCGCACGACGTACCACGACTCGTCGCTCATCGCCATCTCGACCAGCACGTAGCCGGGGAAGACCTTCTTGTTGACGGTCTGCCGCTGCCCGTTCTTGATCTCGATCTCCTCCTCCATTGGCACCAGGACCTGGAAGATCTGATCCTCCACGCCCATCGACTCGATGCGGTGCTCGAGGTTGGCCTTGACCTTGTTCTCGTAGCCGGAGTACGTGTGGATCACGTACCACTGCTTGGTCTTGCGCTCCTCGGCGTAGGCGTCGTCCGGCTGCGGGGCCTCGCGCGAAAGTCGCGCCGCCTCGCGCGCCTCGTCGCGGGTCTCCTGGGTGCCGACCTGCTCGTCACTCACTGCAGCACCTGCTGCAGGCCGGTGTGCAGGATCAGGTCGAGCACGGCGATGTACGCGCCGATGGCGACCGACACGCCGATCACGATCAGCGTCAGGTTGATGACCATCTGGCGCGTCGGCCAGGCGACCTTCTTGAGCTCGGACCAGCTTTCCTCGAAATACTGGCGGAGGCTGCTTACCACGTTGCTCTGCTCTGCTTCCTATTGGCGAATGGTGGACCGATGCGCAGATTGGCAGGGGCGACAGGACTCGAACCTGCAACCGCTGGTTTTGGAGACCAGTGCTCTACCAAATTGAGCTACACCCCTCCGCGCAGGCCGGTCCTACTTCGTTTCTCGGTGCAGCGTGTGCTGCCGGCAGCGGGGGCAGAACTTGTTCAGCTCCAGCCGCCCGGGGTCGTTTCGCTTGCTCTTCCGCGTGCTGTACGTGCGCTCCTTGCAGGTGGTGCACGCCAGGGCGATCACGGGTCGATTCTCGGCCTTGGCCACGGTCTGTGTTGTTCCTCGTCGTCACCCGGCGGCGCCCACGTCAAACAAGGCGGGAGATCTCCGGGGAAGCCTGCCGATTCTAGGCTGAGCGCGGTCGGCTGTCAACGACCTCGGCCGCCGCGCGGGCCGGCACCGGCGACGGCTCAGGCGCGTGCCGTCGGGCCAGGACGACGCGAGTGAACGGCAGCCGCAGGTCGCTGAAGACCTCGATGCTGGCCAGGAAGCCGGCCAGGATGAAGATCACGCCCAGGAGCTCACCAAGGAAGAACGACCAGGTGATCCCAAATCGGTTCAGCCCACTGGTCCAGCCCGGAATGAAGCCGCCGAGCGCGATCAAGACGGTCGCCGGCACGCGGGAGTTCAGGCGTCCCTGCCGCAGGGCGCGCCAGGCGCCGGGAATGGAGGCGAAAAAGTTGATCACCACCGCGATGCCCCGCGCGATCTGCGACACCACCGGCGTCGAGAAGCCGACCCGCAGCAGGCGGCGCTTGGGCATGAAGATGTACGCCGAGTACAGGGCGCCAAAGACCAGGGCGAAGGCGCCGGTGATGTTGAACGGTGGGGTCAGCACCCGGATGTTGCTGGGAAACGCGGTGCCGACCGGAACGCCGGTCGCCGGATCAAGCGCGTAGCCGGGTGCGGCGAGCGGCGCGGCGAGCACCAGGATGGTCACCACCACCGAGGCGACGCCCAGGATCAGCGCGGCGGTGGGTGCCACCAGCCGCCGCCGCATCCGTGTCACGACCAGCAGCGCGATCGCTCCGATTGTCGCGAACGCGACGACCGCCAGGATCGCCGAGGCATCAGCCGGATGGCCCTCCTTCGCGCGGGCCAGGCCGGCGAGGATGCTGAACAGACCGCCGCCAAACAGCGAGAACGCGACGAAGTACCCGAACCGCGTGCGGTTGAGGAGAAACACGGTACCCAGCCCGAGGTAGGCCGCCACGCCGAATCCGCCGATCAGGTACCAGGCGCGGTACAGCGGTTCACTCCAACCGAACGCACCGCCGATGAACTCGGTGCCGGCGCTGATGCCGTACCACAGCAGACCGATGGTCCATACCAGCTGGTAGGGCTGGCGCCTGCGTACCCATTGGTCGGCAACCAGCACCGCGAAGATGAAGGAGAGAAGCGACGACAGGAGTGGCAGGACGACATTCGGATCCACCGCGTTGATTGCCTCCGAGGCGCTAAGGGGCTCACCGCGTCGGCATCATCGCGAATGGAGCCCACGTCCGGGTTCGAACCGGAGACCTCTTCCTTACCAAGGAAGTGCTCTGCCAGCTGAGCTACGTGGGCCTGCGAACAGGCGCGGCATCCGGTCATGCGGACAGCCCGATTGTGCCCGACCGGGCCGATCCTGCACAACCATCGGCTTATCTTGGTAAATCTGTGACCTAGGCGTCCGGCAACCGGGACAACGCGTGGTGGGCAGGGAGGGAATCGAACCCCCACAGTCGAAGACGGCTGATCTACAGTCAGCGGAGCTCACCACCTGCTCAACCTACCCACGCTGTCGGACCGAAGCGTTGCACATGCTTCTCGCCGATCCGGCCGGCGGAGTATACCGAACGGCGCTGCCCCGCTCAAGCGTGGAGCGGGGAACACAGGTACATACTGGCCGCTTTCGAGGGAGAGGAGACACCGCGCCTGGTGGGTGGAGCCGAGGGAGGGATCGAACCCACAACCTACTGTTTACAAAACAGTTGCTCTGCCATTGAGCTACCCCGGCATGAAGCCGATTCTATCGCGACCGCGACGCCCATTCCTCCGCCGCCCGCTTCTCGAAATCGGCCGCAGCGCGTCTAGGCGCGCGAGCGCTGGCGCACGACCTCGAAGAGCAGCAGCGCGCCGGCAGTCGCCGCGTTGAGCGAGGCGACGTGGCCCGCCATCGGGAAGCGCACCAGCAGGTCGCAGCGACGGCGCATGGCGCCGGAAACGCCACTTCCCTCGCTGCCGACCACGATCGCCAGCGGCCCGGTCGAGGTCGATTCCCGCCGATGCCGGCGCCTTCTGGTCGGCGGCCACCAGCCGCACGCCGCGTCCTGGAGGTCACGGATGACCCGTCCGAGGCTGTCGACCGGCGCGAGCAGCAGGTGCTCGGTTGCGCCGGCACTGGCTTTCACGGCGGCGGCCGTGAGCGGCGCGGCGTGACGCTGCGGATAGACGACCCGTCGACGCCGGCCGCCTCGGCGGGCGCAGCAGCGCGCCGAAGTTGGTCGGGTCCTGCAGATGCTCGGCGATCAGCAGCAGCGGGTCGTGGTCTGCGCCGCGCGTGAGCCAGGATCTCGTCGAGGTCTGCCGGCCGACGCTCATCGACCTCCAGCAACACGCCCTGGTGGCCCTCGAAGCCGGCCAGCTGCCGGATGCGGTCTCCGTCGACGTGCGTGACCTCCAGACCCATGGCCCGCGCCGTGCCGAGCAGCGCCTTCAGCTCGGGGCTGGGTCGCGCGCTGCGCGCGATCAGCAGCCGATGGCCGGCCGGCCGCGGCCAGTGCCTCGGCCACCGGCCGCCGGCCGCCGATCCACTCGGTCACGCCGGCGCGAGGTGCCACGGCGTAGGCGGCGATCCCCTCGTCCCCGGGAAGGCCGAGGCCGTCGGAGGTGGTGCCCTTGACGCTCGTCGCCGCGCGATGCCCGCAGGGAGGCGATCCGCGAGGCCAACTCGTCGCGCCGTGGCGCAATCGGCGGACCCCGGCGACGATCACCAGGTCCACGTGCCGGTTTCCAGCCAGCGGCCATGACCAGCTTCGCAGTGCGCCGCAGCAGGTCGGCTGAGTCCGCATCGCGCCACGCCTCGCCCGCCGGAAAGTGGCTGCCGATGTCGCCCGCCCGGCGGCACCGAGCAGCGCATCGATGAGCGCATGGAGTGCCGCGTCCCCGTCCGAGTGGCCGGCCAGCCCCGGCGCATCCGGCAAGTCGAGGCCCCCGAGACGCAACGGGCGGCCGGCCTCCAGGCGATGGGCGTCGAAGCCGATTCCGCTGCGCGCGCCGCCACCGGTTCCGGGACTCGGCGCGACTGCGCAGGCGGCGCGCAGCAGCTCGACGTCGCCGGGTTCGGTCATCTTGCGATTGCCCGGCTCGCCGGCCACCAGGCGCCTTCGATGCCGGCGGCCGCCAGCGCGGAGCCCTCATCGGTGAAGTCGCCGGCGGCCAGCGCAGCGCGCAGGTCACCGAGCCGGCCGACTGCGGAGTCTGGACGCCGATGAGGCCGGCCCGATCGATGTGCTCACCCGATTCGCGCATCGCGTGTCGGATCCGGGCAGCCGGGCACCCGCCCCCCGACGTGCCCGCAGCCGCGACGATGCGCTGACGGCTCGACGCTGGCCGCCGGCCGACCGCGTCATCGACCAGGACGAGCGACGCGTCGCCACCGCCCGCATCGAGCAATGCGGCGAGGCCCGCCAGCACCGAGTCGCGGCGAGCGTCGCCGCGGCGACCACGAGGCATCGGTCGAGCGCCGACGACGGAAGGAAGGTGCGGAGTCGTTGCTCGGAGCCGGAGGGCCGACCAGCGCAACGCGCTCGAGCTGGGGATGCGCCAGCCGGCGTCCAGGCTGCAGCGCCAGGCCGGGCGGCCGAAGAGGTCGACCCACAGCTTGTCCTCGCCCATCCGGCGGCTGCGGCCGTCGGCGACCACACCCCGGCCAGCGGCGCCGTCACCCGCTGTCGCGAGGCTGAGCGAAGATCATCCGACCGGCGACCGTCTGCAGCACGCGGGTGACCGTGATCGGCAGGTCGGCATCCATGTAGCGAACGCCGCCCTCCACGACGATGATGGTGCCATCCTCCAGGTAGCCGACCCCCTGCCCCTGCTCCTTGCCCTCCTGGATGATGCGCACGCTCATCTCCTCGCCGGGATCGACGACCGCCTTCACCGCGTTGGCCAGCTCGTTGATGTTCAGACGCGGATGCCCTGCAGCTCCGCCACGCGATTGAGGTTGAAGTCGTTTGTAGTGGCAGCCGCATGGTCGCGCGCGTGGCGACCAGCTTGGCGTCGACTCGCTGATCTCCGGGTAGTCCGCATCGATGATCTCCACCGGCGACCGAATCCTTCTGCAGCGCGGCCGGCGTCTCCAGTCCGCGCCGGCCGCAGTTGAGACGCAGGCTGTCGGGTGAATCGGCGATGCGCTGCAGCTCCTCGAGCACGAAGCGCGGAACCACCAGGCTGCCCATGATGAACCCGGTCTTGCCGATGTCGACGATCCGTCCATCGAGATGACCGCCGACGTGTCCACCACGACCAGCTGCGGAGGCCCGCGACGGCACCCGCCGGCAGCGGCAACGAGGTGACCGCCGGGAGCAGCACGTCGCGCTTGTAGACGGTGGCCGAGAGCATGCCGCCTGCGAGCAGCAGCACGGCCGGCGGTAGCGGAGGCCGGGCCGGCGAGCCCGCCGATCTCGGCGAGCGGGATGCCGAAGCAGCAGGCCCATCAGCAGGCCGACCCCCCGGGCGGCCACGCCGAGCGAGAAGGTGCCGGCGTCGGCGGCCGTGTAGTGGGCCATCGCCGAGCGGGCGGGGTCGACGGTGATGTCGTCGAGGATGGCGAGGTAGCCCAACAGCAGCGCGGCGGCGACCATCGCCACCAGGAAGGCGGGGCGGTTGGGCAGGTCGACAGCGCCAGGCGCCTGCTGGAGGATGAGCAAT
>CAVQTN010000005.1:0-159818 GCA_963716585.1 uncultured Chloroflexia bacterium | reverse complement strand
GTCAGTGCGCGATCTCCCAGATATGCCCGCCCGGATCGCTGAAGCTGGCGGTGCGGATGCCCCACGACCGATCCATCGGGCCGTTCAGCAGCACCACGCCCGTGAGCGGTGAGTCGGCGAACATGGCATCGACATCCTCTACCTCAATGGTGAATACCATCGTGCCGCGCCCGGGCTCGCGCCGGCCACTTTTGCCGGCGCGATGAGTTCATCCGCCTCCGTGATCTTCGAGCAGGTTGATGAGCGTGTTCCCGAACTTGAACACGGCCGAGGCCTGTCCTCAAAGACGGCCGGTAACCGAGCGCCTCCCGTAGACCGTTCGCGGCGTCGAAATCCTCGACGAACAGCGTGATCGCATCCATGTCGCGCCCTCACGACCTCCACGTTGTTACTCCTTCGCACTGAAACGTTCGTTCCCTGCTGCCTCGTGCCGCCCACGCGCGGCCTGTCACCACGAAATGCCCCAGCTGGAAATTTTGAGCGATTGAGCTCGCGCAGCTCAATGGAGTGCTGCTCGTCAAGTCCGGCCGCAGGTAGCTCCCGGCCGGACCGACGCCCAGCCTGCAATGACGCCCACCAATCGTCGAAGCCGGCATGCTCTTGACGCTTGCCGACAGCACCGCCTCTTTTTTCTCGCGCAGGCCGGCCGCGGCGAACTGGCGGCCAGGTCCCTTCTTGCGCTCCGGCGAGCTGCGACCCGGCCGCTGATGTTGTCGGGGTCGAGCGGCCGCGCCGTCTCCCAGAAGGGGCCCAACGGTCCGTGGCTCCGCGCTGTAGTCCCAGACGCAGGCTGTGCGCGAGTCGGCGGGTCACGCGTGCCATCTCCCAAAGTCCGGCGACCGGATCGGCCATGAAGTGGACGACGAGCTGTGCGTTTTCTCTCGAATGGAAGCCTCGCAGGCCTCCGCCAAGTCGCCCGCTGAACGTCGACACCCGGATTCCGCTCGCGGGCCGCGGCGACGCCCGGGATCCACAGCGGCCACCCCCGCACGATTCAAGGCGTCTGGACCAGCTCTGCTGCCCGCGCCCGGTCCACACCCACGTCGAGCGCCCGCTGGCCGGCGTGGACACCGGCGAGGTCGGCGAGCTGTGGCGAGAGCAGCGCCGAGTAGCGGCCCATGAAGCGGTCGTAGCTCTCCGCGGCAACATCGAAGCTCACCGGGGGAGTCTCTAGCCGTGGGGTGATCCACGCAAGCCCGAGGCAACCGGGCCAGGAGAATCCGATCAGCCCACGACGAAGGATGAATCGGGGCGAGAGTCGGTCGTCTCATGAGCATCCGTTAGGAGATGGAGAGCCACCTCAACCAGAACATCGGCGCCGACTGCCCTCACGGCGTCGGGGGGATGTTCTGGTTGAGGTGGCTCATCATCTCCTAACGGATGCCGATGAGACGACCGACTCTCGCCCGACCCATCGCTCGTCGTGGGCTGATGAACGCATTTGGCCCAGGATCCTCGGGCCTGCCGTGAACATGCCCACGGCTGAGACTCCCCCGGTGAGCTTCGATGTTGCCGCGGAGAGCTACGACCGCTTCATGGGCCGCTACTCGGGCGGTGCTCTCGCCACAGCTCGCCGACCTCGCCGGTGTCCGCGCCGGCCAGCGGGGCGCTCGACGTGGGGTGTGGACCGGGCGCGCTCACGGCAGAGCTGGTCCGACGCCTTGAATCGTCGGCGGTGGCCGCTGTCGACCCCTCCGACCTGTTCGTCGCCGCGGCCCGCGAGCGGAATCCGGGTGTCGACGTTCGGCGGGCGACGCGGAGCACCTGCCGTTCCCCGACGACTCATTCGACGCCGCGCTCGCACAGCTCGTCGTCCACTTCATGGCCGATCCGGTCGCCGGACTTCGGGAGATGGCACGCGTGACCCGCCCAACTGGCGTCATCACCGGTTCGTCTGGGACTACAGCGCGGACCACGGACCGTTGGGCCCCTTCTGGGAGACGGCGCGCCAGCTCGACCCCGACGTCAGCGGCGAATCGCACCTCGCCGGCGCGCAAGAGGGGGACCTGGCCAGGCTGTTCGCCGCGGCCGGCCTGCGCGACATCGAAGAGGCGGTGCTGTCGGCAAGCGTCGAGCATGCCGGCTTCGACGATTGGTGGGCGTCATTCACGCTGGGCGTCGGTCCGGCCGGGAGCTACCTGGCCGGACTTGACGAGCAGCACTCCATTGAGCTGCGCGAGCTCAATCGCTCAAGATTTCCAGCTGGGCCGTTCGTGGTGACAGGCCGCGCATGGGCGGCACGAGGCAGCAGGGAACGAACGTTTCAGTCGAAGGAGTAACAACGTGGAGTCATGGCCACGCGGCATCGATGCGATCACGCTGTTCGTCGAGGATCTCGATGCAGCCAAGCGGTTCTACGGCACGGCGTTCGGACTGCCGATCCACTTCGAGGACGAGGCGTCGGCCGTCTTCAAGTTCGGGAGCACGCTCATCAACCTGCTCAGGACCGATGCCGCGCACGAGCTGGTCGCACCCGAGGTCGTGGCCAGCCCGGGCGCGGGCGTCCGCATGCAGTTCACCATCCATGTCGAGGATGTCGACGCCATGTGCGCCGGCTGGCCTCACGGGGCGTGGAGCTGCTGAACGGCCCGATGGACCGTCCGTGGGGCCTTCGGACCGCCAGCTTCCGCGACCCGGGTGGCCACGTCTGGGAGATCGCGCACTGACGCCGGTAGGCGATGATGGGCGCCAATGATTCACGTCGAGCAGCTCGTCAAGCGCTACAACAAGGCGACGCGCAATGCCGTCGACGGCATCTCGTTCGACGTCAGCGGGGGTGAGTTCTTCGCGCTGCTGGGACCGAACGGCGCCGGCAAGACCACGACGATCTCGATCCTGACGACGACGCTGGCGCCCACCAGCGGCGTGGCGACGATCGACGGACACGACATCGTCAGGGAACCGGCCGCGGTGCGCCGCAAGGTGGGCATCATCTTCCAGCGACCGAGCCTCGACAGGAACCTGACCGGCGAGGAGAACGTGCGCTTCCACGCCGTGTTGTACGGCGTATACCCATACGCGCCGACCTATGGACTCATGCCTGCCGCCTATCGGCAGCAGGTCGAGGAGCTGGCAGCGGTCGTCGGCATCGGTCGAGAGGTCTTCGCGCCGATCCGAACCTACTCGGGCGGGATGAGCCGCAAGCTGGAGATCGTGCGCAGCCTCATTCATCGACCGAAGGTTCTCTTCCTCGATGAGCCGACGGCGGGCCTCGATGCGCCCAGCCGTCGCGGCCTGTGGGACTACCTCGACCGGGTCCGCCGTGAGAGCAACACGACGATCCTGCTGACCACGCACTACCTTGAGGAGGCCGAGCAGGCGGACCGGATCTGCATCATCGACCAGGGCAGGGTCATGTCGTATGGCACACCCACCGCCATCAAGGCTGATCTCGTGGAGGAGTACGTCATCGTCGGCACCGACGATCCGGCGGCGCTGGTCGCCGAACTCGAACGCCTCGGGCTGCCGCATTCCGGCGCTGGACCGTTCAGGATCGAGCTCGACGGGCGCGGGACGCACGCGGTCCTCAAGTCGATCGACACGCCGCTGAACATGGTCCAGACCCACATGCCCAGCCTCGAGGACGCGTACATGGAGATCGTGGGCCGGACCGATGCATGAGCTCTGGGGGGTGTTCGCCATCGCGCACCGGGACCTCGTCAAGCTCCTGCGCGACCGGACCAGGCTGGTTTCGGACTTCATCTTCCCGCTCATCTTCATCGGTGTGCTGGGCAGTAGCCTGCAGGCCGGCTTCGGCGACGTCGGCGGCTTCAACTTCCTCACCTTCGTGTTCACCGGCGTGCTGGCGCAGACGCTGTGGCAGTCCTCGGCGATGGGCGTCATCAGCCTGATCGAGGACCGTGAGAACGACTTCAGCCAGGAGATCTTCGTCTCCCCCATCTCGCGCTACTCGATCGTGATCGGCAAGGTCCTGGGCGAATCCCTGGTGGCGCTGCCGCAGGGCGTCGCCATCGTGGTCTTCGGCCTGGTCATCGGCATTCCGCTGTCTCTCGCCACGATCCTTGCGGTCGTGCCGATCGTGCTCGTCGTGACGCTGTTCGGCGGTGCCTTCGGCGTACTGGTCCTTTCACGGCTGCCCAATCGACGCGCCGCGACGCAGATCTTCCCCTTCATCATGCTGCCGCAGTTTTTCCTGGCCGGCGTCTTCAATCCCATCGATCATCTGCCGCTGCCTCTCGACATCGCCTCGCACCTGGCGCCGATGCGCTACGCGGTCGACCTGATGCGCAATGTCTACTACGCGATGCATCCGGAGAAGGTGGACATCCCGCTGGCGAGCATCGGCACGAACCTGGCGATCATCGGCGGCCTGTTCGTCCTCTTTATCGGGATCGGGACCGCTTTCTTCGTCCGTGCCGAGCGCAACCGCTGACTCGAGTGTCCGCGAACGATGCGTTCTGGCCACGCGGACCGTCCACCGTGCAGCGTCAGAGGGCTTGCACATCGGGCGCATACTGACCATCCGGTGCGGGCGATGACCTGAGCCGAAGTGCAGGTCAGGGGCTTCCAGCCTGTCGCGCGGCCAGACGCGATCGCGTCTAACGAATGCGCGCCCCCAACGTCTCGCCCGCACCGAACGCCCCGCCGGCAGCGGTGGCCCTTTCGGGTGATACCCGCCAGCACTCTTGGCGGCCTACGCTCGGTCCGATGACTGCGCACATCGGCGCGCTCGCCGAGCCGCGAGCCGCGAGAACCGGCGCCAGCGGGCCGCGGGGCGCCTTCGTGCGCGCGCTGGCCGTGGGCCTCACGATCCTGGTCGGCTGCGCTGCTGCCGGTGCCACGAGGATTGGCGGAGACGTCATGCCATGGGCACAGCTGCAGCTCACGCTCGGCGGGCTGAGCGTGCTGCTGCTGATCGACCGCAGCCGCGAACTCGCGGCGAGCGCGGCCGATGAACAATTCCGGGTCGCGGCCTTCTGGTGCGCGTTCGCCTGGCTGGCGCTCCAGACGGTGGGATTGACCGAGTCGGTCGTGCATCGCACGCTGCCGGTCGTCGCGGATCAGCTGCTGGTGGGCGTCTTGCTGGTCTGCGCGGCTCTGTGCTTGCGAACGGCAATCGCAAGCCGTTTCAGCGCGGGGAAACAGGTCGCCATCGCGCTCGACTCCATCGCGGTCTTCTTCACCTTCGCCGCGGCGCTGACGTTGGTCCTCCGCGCGAGCGGCGCGGTCCCGCACGGCCTCGAGTTGCTGAGCCTCTCCATCGTGTTCCTGTGCGCCCCGGGGGCGGCGTTCGTACCGTTTCTCGCGCTGCGCCCGGCGCGCCGCCTGGACGGGTGGCTGCCGATCCTGGTCGGGCTGCCGATCGTCGGTGCGGGGCTGGCCTGGCGAATACTGAGCGGGAGCGGGCCCGGCTGGCAGTGGGCGGACGCGGTGGCCTCGTTCGGTATCCTGGTGGCCGGCTACGGCGCGGCGACGTGGACCGACCGGATCGACCCGAGCGAGCGCTATCGGAAGTTCCTTCAGCGCGTCCGAACGGCGCTGCCGATCGCGGCGGTCGTCGTCGCACCACTGCTGCTCGTGGTCAACGAAGTGCTCCTGGACGTGCCGGGGGTCGCGATCCGAGCCGCCGCCGACCTCTCGCTGACGATCGTCATCGCGACCTACCCGGTCCGTCGGATCCTGCTCGCCATCGAGCGCGGCCGCCGCGACCACCGGACCGAGGTGGCGTCCGCGCGCGAGCGGCGTGTCGTCGCCGACCCCTCGCCGAGCGAGCAACGCACGGTGCGCGAGCATGACCTGCAGCGTGAAAGAGCTCGTGAGCGGCAGCTCGACGACGAGGCAGACCACGACGCGCTCACCGGTCTGGCCAATCGGACGCCGTTCGTCGACCGGGTGAGCCTCGCGCTCGCACACCAGCGCGACGATGACGAGCTGGCGCTGGTGCTGATCGATCTCGACGGTTTCAGGGCCGTCAATGACAGCCTGGGCCGCGGCGCCGGCGACCAGGCATTGGTGGCAGTCTCCGAGCGGCTGCGAGCCTGCGTCCGCCCCAATGACACGATCGCCCGCCTGCACGGCGACCAGTTCGCGGTCCTGCTCGAGCAGGCGGATCCCACGATCGTGGGTCGAATCACCGGCAGCTTGCTCGAGACGCTTCGTGTTCCCTTCCAGATCGATGGGGAGCGGGTCCAGCTCACGGCAAGCATCGGCGTCGGCGTCGCGAACTCCAGCGTTCGGGAGTCCGCCGAGCTGCTGCGCAACGCGGACTTGGCGATGTCCACAGCCAAGCAGAACGGTAAGGGCCGCGTCGAGCTGTTCGAGGCGAGCATGCGCGCCGCGGTGCAGAGCCGGCTCGAGCTGCGAGCCGATCTGGAGCGCGCGGTGGAACGCGACGAGTTCGTCCTCGACTATCAACCCGTTTACGAGCTGACGAACGGCACGCTGAGCTCGTTCGAGGCACTGCTGACCTGGCGGCATCCACGCCGCGGCGAGGTCACGCCGGCCGAATTCATCGGGCTGGCCGAGGAGACGGGCCTGGTCGTGCCCATCGGCCGGTGGGTCCTCGAGACGGCCTGCCGGCAGGCGATCGACTGGGCCGCCGCCGGTCGTCCGGACCTGGCGGTGGCCGTCAAGCTGTCGGCTCGTGAGCTCCACGACCCCCTCTTGATCGGTACCGTCGCGGACGTCCTGGGGCGGGTTGGACTGCCTGCCGAGCGCCTCGTCCTGGAGGTCGCCGAATCGAGCCTGCGGCAGGACGACGAGGGATGTCTGCAGGCCCTGCGGGCGCTTGGCCTGCGCATTGCCATCGACCACTTCGGGGCCGGTCACAGCTCGCTGAGCCACCTTGCGCCCTTGCCGATCCAGATCCTCAAGGTCGACCGCTCGTTCATCGCCCTTCTCGGCCACGAAGGCGAGGACCGCAAGCTGGTCGGATCCGTGATGCAGCTGGCCGCGGCGATGCACATGGCGACCATCGCCGAGGGGATCGAGCGGCCCGAGCAATTGGCTGACCTGGAGGCGATGGGCTGCATGTTCGGTCAGGGTCATCTGCTGGCGAAGCCCATGTCCGCGGATGACGCGGCGGCGCTCGTTGCCTCGAGCGCCCGCCGCCAGTAGCTTGCCGCCGCCTCGTAGCCTGCTGGCGTACCATGCGGCGCGATGCTGTACGACTACGCCGACGTTACGCCCGCCCTGGTCACCGCCACGATCGACGAGGCCATCATCCGCGCGGACGAGCTGGTGGCCGGCAGTGCCGCTTCGGTTGAAGGGCCGAGCTTCGACGTCACTCTCCGTCCGCTCGAGCTCGCAGCGGCCGCGGCGGCCGACGCGTACGGGCGCGGCGCCTTCATGGCCCAGGTGCACCCCGACGAGGCGGTGCGCGACGCCGGCCAGGACGCCGAGGAGCGGCTGAACAAGTGGCGGGTCGGCCTCGCCTTCCGCGAGGACCTCTATCGGGCGGTGCGGGCCTTCGCGGAGACCGGAGAGGCCCAGGAGCTCTCCGGGGAGCCTCGGCGCCTGCTCGACTTCTGGTTGCGGGATTTCCGTCGTGCCGGGCAGGAGCTCTCGCCGGAGGAGCGGGCCGAGCTGGAGCGCCTGCGCAACCGAATGGTCGAGATCGAGATCGCCTTCCAGCGCAACGTCAACGAGTACGAGGACTGGATCGAGGTCACCCGCGAGCAGCTCGCGGGCCTGCCGGACGACTTCATCGAGCGGCTCGCGCCCGGCGATGCGCCCGGCACCTACCGCGTCAGCCTGGACTACCCGGAGCTCAACCCGTTCCTGGAGCAGGCTCGCGACCGCTCGCTGCGCGAAGCACTGACCCGCAAGGCCTGGAACAAGGCCGTTGAAACGAATCGTGCCCTGCTGGCCGAGGCGATCCAGCACCGCCAGAGCATGGCCGAGCTGCTGGGCAAGCCAACCTGGGCGCACCACGCCATGGAGCTCAAGATGGCGGGCGGCCCGGAGCGGGTCGACGCGTTCTACGACGAGCTGGTGCCCCCCTTACAGGACGCCGCGCGACGCGAGATGGCGGCCATGGAGGTCCTGCTCGCTGCCGACGGGGAGATCGCTCCGGTGCAGGCCTGGGACTGGATGTACTACGACACGCGGCAGGCGCTCGAGCAGTACGGCGTCGACCAGAATGAGGTGAGCCAGTACCTGTCGCTCGACGACGTCGTGCATGGCATGTTCGAGATCACCGGCGAGGTCTTCGGCCTCGACTACCGGCGTGTGGAGGATGCAAAGACGTGGCATCCATCGGTCTCGCTCTACGAGATCCACGATCGCAGGAGTGGCGAGCTGCTCGCCCACTTCTACGCCGACCTGTTCCCGCGCGAGGGCAAGTTCGGCCACGCGGCGGCATTCCCCATCGTCATCGGTCACCGCGCGGCCGACGGTATCTACGTCAAACCGGTGAGTGCCATCGTCGCCAACTTCACGCCACCCAGCGTCGATCGGCCCTCGCTGCTGCGTCATGGCCAGCACGGCGAGGTGGAGACGCTCTTCCACGAGTTCGGGCACATCCTGCACATGAGCCTGACACGCGCCGAGTTCGTCCGCTTCAGCGCCGCCGAGACGGAGTGGGACTTCGTGGAGGCCCCGTCGCAGATCATGGAGCACTGGGTCTGGGAGCCCGAGGTGTTGGGCCGCTTTGCGCGGCACTATCGCACCGGCAGTCCCCTGCCCCGCGACCTGGCCGAACAGATGGCCGAATCGCGCTACCTCAACGTCGGCATGCGCGCCACCCGCCAGGTTTGGCTTGGGGTGATGGACCTGGCGCTGCACACCGCCACCACGCCACCCGACATGGACACCGTGATCCGCGACGCGTTCAGCGTCACCGGCATGGCCTATCCCGAGGACACCTTCTACCTCTCGGGCTTCGCGCACCTGGTCGGCGGCTACGACGCCGGCTACTACGGCTACCTGTGGGCCGAGGTGATCGGCGACGACATGTTCGGTCGCTTCGCTGCCGACGGCATCCTGTCGCCGACGATCGGCCACGAGTATCGGCGCGCGATCCTGGAGCCCAACGGCTCGCGTTCCGCCGATGAGATGCTTCTCGACTTCCTCGGCCGCGGGCCGTCGAACGACGCGTATCTGCGTATGCGTGGCATGGCGCCGGTCGCTGAATCGGCCGGTCCGCCCGCTTCAGCTGGGGGGTGAGACCGCCTTCCACGACGCGGATGGCCACCCTGGCGACCGTCGGGGTGGTGCTCGCCGCATTCTGCTGGGGGCTCGCCGCGATCATCGCCAAGGGCGCCTTCGATCGCGGCATCACCGCCGAGCAGATGGCCCAGGCGCGCGTGGCCGTCGCGTTCGTCCCGCTGCTGGGCTACGTCGCGGCGTTCCGGCGTCCGCTCCTGGTTCCGCCGCGCGGCGCGATGCCGGCCATCCTCGGCTTCGGCATCTCGGTGGTCGTCGTCAACTGGTCCTATTACGTCGCCATCCAGCACCTCGACGTCGGCGTTGCGGTGTCGCTGCAGTACACCGCACCGGTGCTGATCCTGATCCTCGCGGCCATCGTGGCGCATCGCTCGCCCGGCCGCGTCGCCTGGTTCGCCGGCATGGTCACGCTCATCGGGGCGGTCATGGTCAGCGGCGCGTACGCCGGCATGGTCACGCTCAATGGCGTGGGCCTGGTCGCCAGCATCGGCGCGGCGCTGTCCTTCGCTGCCTACCTGCTCAGCGCAGAGGCGGCTGGGCGGCGTGGCGCACATCCGGCGACCGTCCTGCTGGTCGGGTTCGCGGTCGCCTCCGTCGTCTGGGCCGTGCTGCAGCCCTGGTGGGGCTGGCCGATCGGGCGGCTGGCGGATCCGCAGATCGGTCTGCGGGTGGTGGCGGTTGGGCTCATCGGCACGCTGCTGCCGTTCCTGCTGGCCGTCGCGGCCGTGCGCATCATCTCCGCCGCGCTAGCAGGCATCGCGGCGACCTTCGAGCCGGTGTTCGCCGCTGCACTGGCGTGGCTCCTACTCGGACAGGCGCTGACGCTTCCGCAGCTGGTCGGTGGTGGTTGCGTGGTGGCAGGAGTCATCCTCGCTCAGCTGGCGCGCAGCTCGGCGCTGACGCCGGTCGAGGTGACGCCGTGACCCCGACCGATCCGCAGGCCAGCCTGCAAGCATGCCTGCCACCGCGCGCCAAGTTCACGCCCGGTTTCATGTCCGTGGCCTAGGATGGCCGTCGTGCCGCCATCTCGCTCACCGCTCGTCGACCTCCGCGGAGCGGACACGCTCGCCGCGCGCAGGCCGACAACACCTCACCGGATCGGGGCAGGAGCGGCGGTGGCCGGCTGATGCGCGACCTGTACCGCGTTCTGCAGGTCGACGCGGGGGCCGAGCCGGACGTCATCGCCGCCGCCTTCCGCGTACTCGCCCGCAAGCTGCATCCGGACCAGGGCGGACGGGAGGCGGCTCGCATGGCGGAGCTGAACCACGCCTACGCCGTCCTGCGCGACGTGTCGGCACGTGCCGCCTATGACCGCGAACGCCGCGGCATGGGCGCCGCCACGGCGCCGGCCGCGGCAGCGGCTGGCGTGAGCCGCCCGGTCGAGGCGCGAGCGGGTGCGGCACGCCTGGACTTCGGGCGCTATGCGGGCTGGACGCTGCGCGAGGTGGCGCGCCGGGACCTTGACTACGTGCGCTGGCTCAGCCGCCATGCGTCCGGCGCTCGGCACCGGCAGGAGATCGCCGTTCTGCTGCGAGAGTTCGCGACGCCAAAGACGCCGCTGGCTGATCACTGACATGCGCACATGACGGATCACGACGGCTCGCGCGCCCTCGCCGAGCTCAGCCGGCGATTCTTTGAAACGACCCTCCGCGGCAACCCGCTGATGGCCACCGAGATCGGCGTCCCCGGATACGACGTGGCGCTCCCGCCGCTGACACTCGAGGCGCGCGACGCGCTTGCGGCCGAGCTGCGCCGTCACCGCGCCGCGGCGGCGACGCTGCGGCTCGAGGCCTTGGGCGACGAGGATCGTGTCACGCACGAGGCGCTGCTGGCCGCCATCGACACGCAGCTCGCGTTCTTGCGCGCCGACCTCGTCTCGCACACGGTCGACCCGATTGGCGGCCCGCAGGTCGAGATGCTCAACGTGCCGGACTACCAGTCGGTCGAGACTGTGGCGCAGGGACGCGACATGGTCGAACGCTGGCGCGCGATGGGCCCGTGGATCGACACCCTCACCCAGCGCCAACGACAGTCGATGACCGATGGCCTCGCTCCGGTGCACACTCTCACTGCGCGCGCCGTGAACGAGCTCGATGCGCTCCTCGCCCAGCCCGACGCAGCGTGGCCGCTGCTCGCTCCGGCGACAAGGCCTCGGCCGTCGTGGAACCACGCCGAGCGCATTGCCTTCGCGCTCGACCTCGCCGCGGCGCTGCGCGACGGTATCCGGCCGGCGTTCGAGCGCTACCGCGCCTTCCTTCGCGACGAGGCCCTCCCGGCCGCGCGCGGCGACGATGCGGTGGGCCTCTGCGCGATCGAAGGCGGCGCGACGACCTACCGCACGCTGGCGCGGTCGCATACGACCTCCGACCTGAGCCCGGAGGAGCTGCATGCCATCGGGCTCGCCGAGATCGAGCGGATCGACGCAGAGCTCACCGGGCTCGGCGGCCGCCTGCTCGGTGCACCCGACCTCCCCGAGATGCTGCGTCGCCTGCGCTCGGACCGTGCCCTGCACTTCGCGAGCGGCGACGAAATCGAAGCCGCAGCGACGCGCTCGCTGGCCCGTGCACAAGAGGCGATTCCCGACTGGTTCGGCCGCCTGCCGGTGACAACCTGCGAGGTGGTGCCCATGGCAGCGCACGAGGAGGAGCATTCGACGATCGCCTACTACCGAGATCCGGCCGCCGACGGCAGCCGTCCCGGGCGCTACCACGTCAACCGCTCGCATCCCGAGACGCGCCCGCGCTACGAGGCCGAGGCACTCGCCTTCCACGAGGCGGTGCCCGGCCATCACCTGCAGGTTGCGCTGGCCCAGGAACGCAGCTCCCTTCCGGCCTTCCGCCGCCACGCGCTGACGACCGCCTACGTCGAGGGCTGGGGACTGTACGCCGAGCGACTGGCCGACGAGATGGGCCTCTATACGGGCGAGCTCGACCGCATCGGGATCGCCAGCTTCGATGCCTGGCGTGCGTCACGTCTGGTCGTGGACACCGGGATGCACGCCTTCGGATGGTCGCGGAGCCGGGCGATCGCCTTCATGACCGATCACACCGCACTGGGCGCGAACAACATCGCCAACGAGATCGACCGATACATCGCCTGGCCCGGCCAGGCGCTTGCCTACAAGGTCGGCCAGCTCGAGATCGTGCGCATTCGCGACGAGGCACGCGCACGCCAGCGGGACCGATTCGACATCCGTCGCTTCCACGACGCCGTCCTGGAGCCGGGCGCGCTGCCGCTCGACGTGCTGCGCCACGTCGTCCACAGCGCGCTACCCTGAGCCGCCGCCGTCAGCCGAGCTGGCGGCGCAGCTCCTCGTTGACCAGCCGCGCATCGGCCCGGCCGGCGGTGCGCTTCATGACCTGGCCCACCAGGAAGCCGTAGATCTGCTGCTTCCCCGAGCGAAACTCGCTCACCTGGTCGGGGTGTTCGGCAATGACCGATGCCACCGCCTCGCCAACGAACCGCGTGTCGGTGACCTGGCCCAGCCCGCCGGCGGCGATCACGGCTGCCGGCGACTCGCCCGAGGCGAAGGTGCGCGCCAGCACGGCCTTGGCGTTCCTACCGCTCACGCGGCCGGCCTCGACCTCGGCGATCAGTTCGACCAGCAGCGCCGGCTGCAGGGCCACGCGGTCGGCGCGCAGCCCCTCGGCGGCGTGCCGGTTCAGCAACCTGCTGAACTCACCGGTCACCCAGTTCGCGACGACTTTCGGCGTCAAACCCTTCGATGCACCGGCTGCCACGGCGGTATCGAAGTAGTTGGCCATGGCGAGGTCCCCGGTGAGCACGCCGGCGTCGTAGGCGGAGAGACCCAAGGATTGCGCGTAGCGCACGCGCCGCGCGGCGGGCAGCTCGGGGAGCGACGCACGCAGTGCGTCGACCCAATCCCGTGATGGGCGCAGCGGCGGCAGGTCTGGCTCGGGGAAGTAGCGGTAGTCGTTCGCCTCCTCCTTGCTGCGCTGCGGGATCGTGCGCCCGTTTGCCTCGTCCCAGCCGCGCGTCTCCTGGACGAGCGCCTCGCCACGCTCCAGCGCCTCGGCCTGGCGATGGATCTCGAAGGCCATCGCGCGTTCGAGCGAACGGAAGCTGTTCAGGTTCTTGACCTCGACCTTCGTGCCGAAGCGCTCGGTTCCCCTCGGCCTGAGGCTGATATTGCCCTCGATGCGCATCGATCCGGCTTCCATGTCGGCATGGCTCGCCCCGATGTAGCGCAGGATGTCCCGCAGCGTTTCCCCGTAGGCGCGCGCCTGCGCCGGGGAGCGCACGTCGGGCTCGGTGACGATCTCCATCAGCGGCACGCCGGTCCGGTTGAAGTCGACCAGCGAGTGGTCCCGGCCACCGTGCTGCATCCGGGCGGTGTCCTCCTCGAGGTGCGCGCGGGTGATGCCGATGGTGACCTCGTCGTCCTCGGCCGCGACCGGCACGACAAGGCGTCCATTCGAGCACAGCGGCAGGGCGTACTGGCTGATCTGGTAGCCCTTGGGCAGGTCGGGGTAGAAGTAGTTCTTGCGCTCGAAGCGCACGGCCTCGGTCTCGACGTGGCACTCGAGGGCCAGGCCGGTCAGCATCACCAGCTCGACGGCGCGCCGGTTGATGACGGGCAGGCTGCCAGGCAGCCCCAGGCAGACGGGGCAGGTTCGGGTATTGGGCTCGTCCTCGAGGCTGGGCATCGGGCAGTCGCAGAACATCTTCGAGGCGGTGCGCAGCTGTGCGTGGACCTCGATCCCGATGACCGTCTCGTAGCTCGTCGCGGTGCTCAGCGCCATGCCCCTGATTCTAGGCGAGCCGAGCCGCTATCCTGCGCGGCATGAAGATCGGCGAATGGGATGCGCTCGGCAAGGCGCGGGCACTGCTGCAGCGGCAGGTCGGCGACCTCGGCGCCACGGAGCTCGCGACGCACGTCACGGTCAATCCCGAGAACGGGCGGATGCGCGTGCTGGTGGCAACCGACGTGGGGCTGGCCGACTATTCCTGGGCGCCATCGGGCTCGGCCAGCGACACCGACTGGTACCTGCGCGGCACGCTGTACCGCTGGCGCAGCGTGCGCGGCATCCGCCTGCAGACCGATGCGCAGATCGGCGAGGACACCAGCCAGATGCGCTCGGTGTGGCGGATGGTCGGCGAGGATCCCCGGATCGAGCTGGCCGCGGAGGGCACGGCCGTGGACCGCGAGGCGGTCGATGCACTGCTCGCCTTCGCGCGCGCGTGCATGGAGCACGCCTCGGGATGATCGACTGATCAGCGGGCCCAGGACCTAAGCCGAAGGCGGCTGGCTGCCCCGGCGATGAGCGAGGAACCGCTCAATGCGGTCCATCGCTTCCACGATCTCGTCGTATGAGGTCGCGTAGCACGCGCGCACGTGACCGACGCCCGACGGACCGAACGCCCGACCCGGAACGACCCCGACCTTCTCCTCGGCCAGGAGCTGCTCGGCGAACTGCTCGTCGTCGAGCCCTGACGCGGTGATGTTCGGGAAGCAGTAGAACGCGCCCTCGGGCTCGAAGCAGTCGAGGCCCATCTCGTTGAAGCGGCGGGTCATCAGCTGACGCCGGCGGTCGTATTCGGCCAGCATCTCGATCACGAACGGCTCGCCGTTGCGCAGCGCCTCGATGGCGGCGTACTGCGAGGGGGTCGGCGCGCACATGATCCCGTACTGATGAACCTTGGCGATGCCGGCCATCAGCTCGGCGGGGGCGGCCACGAAGCCGATTCGCCAGCCCGTCATGGCGTAGGCCTTGCTGAACCCGCCGATCAGCACCGTCCGTTCTCGCATGCCGGCCAGCGAGCCGATCGCGACGTGCCGATGCGAGCCATAGACCAGCCGGTCGTAGATCTCGTCGCTGATGATCAGCAGGTCATGGCGGCGTGCCACCTCCGCGATGGCCTCGAGCTCAGCGGCGGAGAGCACCGCGCCGGTCGGGTTGTTGGGGTAGCCGAGGAAGATCGCCTTGGTGCGTGGTGTCACGGCCGCCTCGATGGCGCCGGCGGTCACCCGGAAGTCGGTCGCATCGGTCGTGCTGACCGGAACCGGAACGCCGCCGGCCAGCTCGATGCACGGCGCGTAGGCGACGAAGCACGGCTCGTGATAGATGACCTGGTCCCCGGGATTGAGCAGGGCGCGCATGCTGGCATCCAACCCCTCGCTGGCACCGACCGTGATCACCAGCTCGCTCCGCGGCTCGTAGGCGACGCCGTAGCGCCGGGTCAGGTTGGCGGCGATCAGCTCGCGCAGTGGCAACATCCCGCCGTTGGCGGTGTAGTGCGTCTCTCCCGCCTCCAGGCTCGTGATCGCGGCCCGGGTGATCGGTTCGGGGGTGGTGAAGTCCGGCTCGCCAATCGTCAGGCTGATGACATCCTTCATCTCGGCCAGCATGTCGAAGAAGCGGCGGATTCCCGATGGCGGCATATTGCGCACGGTGCTCGACAGGAAGTCGGCGGTCGGACGGCCGGTCGGCGGCGGGCGCAGGCTGGGCTCGATGCTCATGCCGCGTAGTCTATCGTCGCAGGGTATCGTCGTTCTCCGGCCTCGATTCGCAGCGCAAGGCGGTTCTGCGGCCACGGCAACGGGCAGGTCGCGTAGGGGCTGAAGACGCACGGCGGGTTATAGGCAAGGTTGAAGTCGACGACCACGCTGTGGTTGGCGCGCGGCGGCTGGGTGTACACGAAGCGGCCGCCCTGGTAGGTCTCCGCCTCGTTTGTCGCGTCGCCGAACACGAGCCACAGCCGTCCGGCGTCTCCGGCGAGAGCATCGAGGCGATGCTCGAGCCCATCGCGCTCGAAGACGACCTCGCCGGGTGAGGACTCGTCGAGGACCAGGCCGATGACGTCGGGCACCGGCACCATTCGTCCGGCCACCGGTTCGAAGCGCGCGGTCACCCGCCAGGATCGGTGGATCGGAAAGTAGTCGAGGCCACGGAACGCGGCCAGCGCCGGCGCTGCCCGATCGCGGACGCGGACGCCGAGCTGTGACCCGCGACGGACGAGGTGGAACCGCAGCGAACCAACGGCCAGGGTCGTCGGCTCGCCCTCGGTATCATCCGCGAGATCGATGCGGCCGGCGGGCTGTCCGGCGTGCGTCACCCCGGCGCGCGGCTCGGCCACGAACGATGCGCGGCCGTCGCGAACCGCGATTGTTCCAGCCATCAGGGGCGCATCGGTCCCGCGCAGAACCACGTCGGCGTCCGTGTCGGCACCGACACGGTTGTCGCCCTCGGCGAGCCACTCCAGGCCGACCAGGCTCAGCCAGCCCTCGGGGTCGCGCAGCCTCTTCAGGCGGCGCTCCCGCTCCGCGGCGATCTCGGCCTCGTAGGTCACGGGCCCAGGAAGATGAGGGTCGGCCCCCAGCGCTCACCGATGCGGACGTACGTGGCGCGACCGAGCGTCACCGGGTTGGTCGGGACCGGCCGACCGGCGGGCGTGTTGCCGTCCAGCGCGATCGCGACCGGCCCCTCGCCAAAGCGCGCCAGGCATGCGCTGATATAGCCCTCCTGCGTCGGCTCCGCGAGCACCAGGAACGCGTGCCCGATCTGCAGGCGGTAACAGCGCGCGCTGAGGATCAGGTCGTCCGGCACGGCATGCCAGTCGGCGCCGGTCACCGGTTCGAGATCGTGGGCGGCACGCCTGGCTTCGGCCGTCGCAAGCACAAGGCCACGCGGCGCCTCGCTCCAGTCGTCGTTCGGCCTCGGGAAGAGGCCGGCCCTGGCTCGGTCCTCCGGCACGTCGAGGAGCTGGGTCGGCGCCCCGCGAATTCCCCACCACAGGACCTGCGCGTGATCATGCGGCTCGGCGTACAGCCACTGGGGATAGGCGGTCGTTCCTGCCTCGCGCAGGACCCGGTTGAGGGTCGCCTGGTCGGGGACACCCATGCGCACGTGACTGATCTCGGCCATCGGACCGAGTCTAGTCGCGTCGTCGCCCGACGGTCGGCGGGCAGCCGAATGGCCGGCCCACTGGCCGACCATTCAGGACCTCTGGAGGAGAGGTGTCCCCGCCTATTCGGCGCCCTCCACCGGTCCGTGGGCCGCGCGCGACCGCTCGACGCTCGAGCCGATGCCGAAGGCCCCTGAGTCGACGTCGGCTCCCTCCACGAGCCCACCGCGCCGCTCTCCGGCCGCCGCATTGGCTGCCGAGCTCGCCCGCCGCTCCGGCCGCTGCCGGCGCGCCGATGTCCGCGCCTTCCACCAGGCCGCCGCGCGTCCCGCTGCCGACGGCCGCGTCCGCCGCAGGAGCGATGCTGATGTCCGCGCCCTCGAAGAAGCCGCGGCCGGCCGGCGCCTGCATGGTGATCGGCGCGGGCGCAGTCCCCGGAATCGCCGCGCCGGTCGACGCCGGCTGGTTCGCGATCGCGATGGCTCCCACCGAGCCGATGGCAATCGTCCCCGCCAGCAGGCCCACCGCCATCAGCCGCTTGCGGAACTGGTCCGCCTCCGCCGGCGACGGGAAGTGGACGCTGATGGCGTGCCCCTCGGTATCGTCGTCGTCGAGCTGGACGTTGATCGAGACCGCCGCCGAGCCGAAGGCGTGACCCTCGACGTCCGGCTCATCGGCCGCGGTGATCCGGACGGACAGTGCCTCGTGGTCGCCGCTCTTCAGCAGCGTCGCGAGCTGTCGCTCCACGGTCGAGTCCGGAAACGCCATTGGGACGACCTGGCGCAGGTCGCCGATTGAAAGGGTGTAGCCCTCGCTTGCTGTCGTCATCTCTGCCGACCTCCTGTATCGCTGACCGACCTGACCTCGAGTCGGCTTGGCTGAGCGCAATCATCCACCCGGTGGCGAGGCGTGGCAGCCGCCACCCGACGCCGAAGGTGTCAACTCGCCGACACTCGGCGACTGCAAGGGCCGGGCCTGCGGCATCAATTGTGGGGCAGCGGCGGGCGCTGGCCGGCGAATCCGGCAACCCGCTCGTAGGCGTCGGCCACGCGCAGGACCATCGCCTCGTCGAAGGCTCGACCAATGACCTGCAGCCCGACCGGCTTGCCATCGGAGAAGCCGCACGGGACGCTGATGCCCGGCAGCCCAGCGATGTTGACCGGCAGCGTGCAGGCGTCGTTGAGGTACATCAGCAGCGGGTCGTTGGTCTTGGCGCCGATCGGAAAGGCGACGCTCGGCGAGGTCGGTGCCAACAGGGCGTCGACATCGGCCAGCACGCGGTCGAATTCGTCCTTCATGAGCGTGCGCACCTGCTGCGCCTTGACGTAGTACGCGTCGTAGTAGCCGGCCGACAGCGCGTAGGTGCCGAGCATGATGCGGCGCTTGACCTCCGGCCCAAAGCCGGCCCCGCGGGTCTGCAGGTAGTTTTCGAGCAGTTCGTCGCTGCCAGCGCTCAGCCCGTACTTGATGCCGTCGTAGCGCGCCAGGTTGGCGGAGGCCTCCGCCGGCGAGATGATGTAGTAGGTGGCCAGGCCCTGGTCGGTCGACGGCAGGCTGACTTCCACGATCTGCGCGCCCATGCCTTCCAGCAGGCCCATGGCCTCGCGCACCGCCAGCTCAACCCCCGGCTCCATGCCGGCCACGAAGTACTCGCGTGGCACCCCCAGCCTGAGGCCGGCGACCTCACCGCTGAGCGCGGCTGCGTAATCGGGGACCGGCAGGGCCACGCTGGTCGAGTCGCGCGGGTCGTGGCCGGCGAGCGCCTGCAGAACGGTCGCCACGTCACGAACGGAGCGCGTCAGCGGCCCGCACTGGTCGAGTGACGAGGCGAAGGCGACCATGCCGTAGCGGCTGACGCGGCCGTAGGTCGGCTTCAGTCCGACGACGCCGGACAGCGAAGCCGGCTGTCGGATGCTGCCGCCGGTGTCGGTGCCCGTGGCGAAGAACGCCTGACCGGCGGCGACCGCCGCGCTGGAGCCGCCGGAAGAGCCGCCGGGCACGGTCGACTCGTCCCACGGGTTGTGGACTGGACCGTACGCCGAGTTCTCGTTGCTCGAGCCCATTGCGAACTCGTCGCAGTTCGTCTTGCCCAACAGCACGCCGCCCGCGGCGCCGAGGCGCTCCTCGGCCGAGGAAGCGTAGGGCGATCGATAGCCCTCCAGGATCCGTGAGCCGGCGGTGGTCGGCAGCCCGTCGGTGGGATTGCCGTCGGCATCCAGCGCGCGGGTGACGAAGATGTCCTTCAGGGCGTACGGGATGCCGAGCAGCGGCCGGTCATCGCCGGCCGCGCGTGCCGCATCGGCTGCTGCTGCCGTTCGCAGCGCCGCCTCCGCGCCGACCGCCAGGAACGTGTTCAACCGCGCTGCGTGCGCCTCGATCCGTTCCAGGCAGGCCCGCGTCAGCTCAACGCTGCTCACCTCCCCGCCCCGCAGCAGCTCGCCGACTTCGCTGATCGTGCGGTCCGCGAGAGGCAGGCTCATCGGCCCTGCTCCAGGACGACCGGAACGCGCAGCATTGGTCCTTCGCGGGCAGGCGCATTGCCGAGCGCCGCCTCGCGCGAGAGGCCCGGACGCGGCACGTCGTCACGCATGACGTTCTCCAGCGCGATGACCTGCGCGGTTGGTCCGACGTGGCGGGTGTCGACATCTCGCAGCCGTTCGATCGTCTCGAGAATGTGCGACAGCTGGGCCTGCATGCGGTCGATCTCGTCATCGGTCAGGCCCAGCCGGGCCAACAGGGCGACGTGCTCGACCTCGGCGCGCGTGATCATGCGACCGATGCTAGCAGGCTAGGATTCGACCGATGCCCGACGATCCTCGCGTTCACGCCATCCCGATCCGCGGCGGTCGGATCGAGGCGTTCACCCTGCGCGGCGGACCCGGCGTTCCGCTGCTGGTCCTCGGCGGCGTGGAGACCGGCCTGCGCCCGCTGGCCGGCACCGAGAGCGTCCTCGTTCGCCGGTGGAGCGGGCGCGCTCGCGCGCGCACGGTGGTCGTGCTCGGCCGTCCCCTGCCCGCGGACCGGTCAGACGCCGAGCGGCTGATGCACCCACGGGTCATCGCCGATGCGGTGTCGGTGGCCCTGGCGGAGGTCGAACAGGCGGTTGACATCGAGGCGGAGTCCGGCGGCGGCCGGATCGCGCTATGGCTGGCGGTCGATCATCCCGAACTCGTCTCGCGCCTGGTCCTGGCATCCGTCGCCTCCGAGACGCCGCCGGACTCGCCGATGGCCGAACGGATGGGCTCCTGGATTGGGCTGGCCGAGGCCGGCCGATGGGGCGAGTTCTTTGCCCGTATGGCGGTCCAGATGAAGCCCGCCGGGTCGGTCACGGCGGAAGCGTTCGCGGTGGCCGCCCGATTTCAGCCGAAGCCCGCCACGCCGGAGCGCTTCATCGGGGAGCTGAAGGCGACGCTCGACCCGTCGTCGTTCGTCACCGACCGGCTGGCAGAGATCAGCGTACCGGTGCTGGTGCTGGCCGGCGGGCAGGATCAGATCGTGCCGCTGGCCTCGACCCGGCTGGTGGCCGAGTCGATCGGGGACGCGCGGCTGGCCATCGACCCCGACTGCGGGCACACCGTCCGCTCCTCGTTCACCGGCTACGACCAGCTGGTCGAGATGTTTTTCGCCGAGGGCGACGTATGAACATCAAGGAGGCACCATGACGGATCACATCCGCACCGCCCTGAGAGTGGCCTCGAGCTACCTGGGCGACCATCCGGAGGAGGCGCGATACACCGATTCGGTCGCAACGGCGACCCTGATGAGCGGCCTGCGCGTCGAGATGCGCGGGTTATCGGGCGAGTCACTGGCGAGTGACATGCCGTCGAGCGTCGGTGGCGCGGCCTCGGCGCCGAGCCCGGGATGGCTGCTCCGTGCGGCGCACGCGAGCTGCCTCGCCACGCTCGTCGCCATGCACGCGGCGCAAGAGGGCGTCCAGCTCGACAATCTCGAGGTTGCAGTCGACAGCGAGTCGGATGACCGAGGCATCCTTGGCCTGGATGGCGGGGTGCCGGCCGGACCACTGCACATGAGCGCGCGCATCACGATCGGCTCGTCAGCGGACTCGGCAGCGCTGCACGAGATCGTCGACTGGGCAGTCGATCACTGCCCCGTGCATGACGCCCTGCGTCGCGCGGTGCCGGTCCACATCGAGGTGCAGCTCCGCTGAAGGCACCACGCCAACCCGGGGTGGGCTGCGGCCGTCAGTCTTCCCCGAGCTCGCGAAACGCCGCGTCGTCCCCGCGCAGCAGGCGCCGGCCCAGCTCTTCTGCGCGAGCCAGTGCGTGTCGCGCCAGGCCGCCACCGACGCTCATGCGACGTACGCCAAGGCGCACGAGCTCCGCGAGGCCCGGCGCGCCGGGACGCAGCAGGATGTTCACCGGCGCATCGAGCTCACGCACGATGCGCGCGATCTCGGCCGCATCGGTCAGCCAGATCGGATAGACGCAGTCCGCACCAGCCGCCAGGTAGGCGCGGCCACGCTCGACGGCCGCCTCCGTTTGCTCCTCGATGCTCTCCGCGTCCCGCAGGTAGACGTCGATCCTGGCGTTGATGACAAGCGGCACGCCCGCAGCCTCGGCGGCCGCACGAATGGCGGCGATGCGTTCGGACTGGAACCCGACGGGCACCAATCCGGCGACTGACCCGCCGCGGTCGGTGTCCTCGAGGTTCATCCCGACCGCGCCGACGCTCACCAGACGCTCGACGAGCTGCCGTGCGTCAAGGCCGTAGCCCCCTTCGACGTCCGCCGTGACCGGCAGCGACACCCCCCGAGCGATGCGACCGATGGCGGCGAACATCTCGTCCGGCGGCGCGTTCTCGCCGTCCTCGAAGCCGAGCGACTCCGCGACAGCGCTGCTGCTGGTTGCAACCGCCGTCGCTCCGGCACGCTCCACCGCATGGGCGCTGGCAACGTCCCAGGCGTTCGGCAGGATGAGCGGCTGACCCTCATGATGGAGCCGTCGCAGGCGGTCGGCGAGCGCAGAGAGCTCGGTCACGGCGCCTCGCCGGCGAGCAGCCGCCGGAGCGCCGCTTCGTCGAGCACCGGCACGCCCAGTGACGCGGCCCTGGCCAGCTTGCTCCCGGCGTTGTCGCCGGCGACCAGGTAGTCGGTCCTCGCGCTCACCGACGAGGCCGCGTGGCCACCGGCTGCCCGGATCGCCTCCTCGGCCTCCTCGCGGCTGAAGCCCGGGAGCGTCCCGGTCACCACCAGCGTTCGGCCCGTCAGCGGCCCGACGGTTTCCTCGACGGTCGCGCCGGGCGCCGGTGCCTCGGCCACCATGCCCGCCCTCACGAGGCGATGCAGCGTGTCGCGCGTCAGCTCGTCGTCGAAGAAACGGGCGATCGACTCGGCAACGACGCGACCGACGCCGTACACCTCGGTCAGCTCATCAGCCGATGCGTCACGCAGGCGGTCGACGACGCGCCGCGTCCAGTCGCCCTCCGACTCGTCCTCGGCGCGCGGTGTCTCGCGGGCGAGCCAGGTGGCGAGGTCGATCGCGGTCTGCTCGCCGACGTGGCGGATGCCGAGCCCGTTGACGATGCGCGACAGCGGCCGCCGGCGCGCTGCCTGGATCGAGGCGAACAGGTTCTCGGCGCTCTTGCGTCCCAGCCGCTCGAGTCCCTCGAGCATCTCGACGTCGAGGCGGAAGATGTCGGCCGGCTCCTTGACCAGCTCCTGCTCGACAAGCTGCAGCATGATCTTGTAGCCGAGCCCGTCGACGTCGATCCCCCCTCGACCGGCGAAGTGCAGAAGCCCACCGATGCGCTGCGCCGGGCAGAACGGATTCGGGCAGCGCGTCACCGCCTCGCCCTCCTCGCGCAGCGCCTCGGAGCCGCAGACCGGGCAGTGGGTGGGCATCTCCCAGACGATCTCAGATCCGTCGCGCGCGTCGACGACCGCGCTGACGACCTCGGGGATGACGTCACCGGCGCGCTGCAGAACCACCGTGTCGCCAACCCGCAGGTCCTTGCGCCGGATCTCGTCGATGTTGTGCAGCGTGGCATTGCGTACGGTCGTGCCGGCGACGAAGACCGGCGTGACATGCGCCACCGGGGTCATCGCCCCGGTGCGGCCGACGTAGACCTCGATCTCTTCCAGCTTGGTGGTCACCTGCTGTGCCGGGAACTTGTAGGCGGTCGCCCAGCGCGGCGCGCGGGCGACGAACCCGAGCGTCGCCTGATCGGCGAGTGAGTCGACCTTGACGACGATGCCATCGGTCTCGTAGTCGAGCATACGTCGCGCATCGGCCCATTCGGCGACGTAGGCGAGGACCTCGTCGATGCCTGACACGCGCCGGACGTTGGGGTTCACCGGCAAGCCCAGGCTACGCAGCAGCTCGAGCGACTCCGAGTGGCTGGCGAGGCCATTCGCCCCCACGAGCTGATAGGTCCACACCGACAGCCGCCGGCCTGCGGTCACCGCCGGGTCCTTCTGGCGCACCGTGCCGGCGGCGGTGTTGCGCGCATTGGCGTAGAGCGGCTTGCCGGCCTGCTCGAGCTGCTCGTTGAGTGCGGCGAACGCGCCGCGCGGCATGTACACCTCGCCGCGGACCTCGAGCCGCCCGCCCGGCGGCTCCTTGCGCAGCTTCAGCGGGATGGCGCGCACGGTACGCAGGTTGGGTGTCACATCCTCGCCGGTCATGCCGTCGCCGCGGGTCGCGCCGCGCACGAAGCTGCGTCCTTCGTAGCGCAGGCTGATCGCCAGGCCGTCGATCTTCAACTCGCAGACGTAGCTCACCGGTGCGTCGTCATCGGAGCGACCGAGGCCGCGGCGGACCCTGGCGTCGAAGTCGCGCAGCTCGTCAGCACTGAAGACGTTGCCCAGGCTGAGCATCGGGACGTCGTGGCGGACCTCGGCGAACAGCCCTGGGGGCGGCGCTCCTACGCGCTGGGTCGGCGAATCGGGGCTGATGACCTCCGGGTGCGCCTCCTCGAGCTCCGTCAGCTTGCGGAGCAGGCGATCGTACTCGGCGTCCTCCATCGTCGGCGCATCCAGGACGTGATAGCGGTGGTTGGCCTCGTCGATGACCGCCCGCAGCTCGGCCGCGCGTGCGGCCGGATCAGCCCGAGTCGCCATCGGCCTCGTACGCATGGGACCCAGCATCGTCGTCGTCGACCGCGTCGTCGTCGTCGACCGCGTCGTCGTCGTCCTCGGGCTCGGCTGCTCCATTGAACCAGGCACGGATGTCCATGGCGTGCTCGCGGTAGTGATCCGGCCCGTCGTCACGGACCACCTGCTCGATCGTGTCACCGAAGGCCACCCGATCTCCCAGGCGCGCGGGGTCTGCGCCGCGCAACGCTTCGCGCAGCGCACCGAATGCCGCCTCCTCGCGCAGGGTCACCGTGGCGAAGTCGGTCTCGGCGGCCACGCCGGCCACGACCGCGTTGCGCTCGTCGACGTCCATCTCGCTCTCGCCGAACTCGTCGGCCCGATCCTGCTCGGCGAAGTGCAACGCCTCCGCCGCATGACCACTCCAGTAGCCGAGGTGCGCCACGAGCTCGCGGGCGGACCACTGGCCCGCCAGGCCGGGCGTCTTCAGCAGCGCCGGGTCGATGTCCGCCAGGGCGGCCATGAACTGCTCGCGCGCCTCGACCAGCTCTTCCACCAGCGCCACAGGCGAGCTCAGGCCATTCAGGCGGGTGCCGTCCGCGGCGCCGTCCATGGTCACGCGCGCTCGAGCCCGGCGTATGCGGCGATCAGCCGCTTGACGCCCTGTCCCACGAACGCGACGGTGACCTCCTCGTCGCCCTTGAGCAGCTGGCTCGAGACGATGATCCCCTCGCCGAAGCGCCGATGCCGCACTCGGTCACCGGGCTTCCAGGCCAGTTCGCCCACCGCGGCCGCCAGGGCAGGCGCCGCGTCGAATGTGCCGCTCCCCAGATCGAGCGACGCCGCGTCGTACCGCGCCGCGGCGACGCGCTGGCGCTGCGCGTCGAGCTTCGTGCCCACGCGCGACGTGGCCGCGACGGGAGACGCCATGTCGGGCAGCGAGACCGGCCGCAGCGGCTCCCGGACGCGGCGCGTCGGAGAGCGATAGCCACCCGGCAGCCAGTCGGTGTCGTCGACGCCGCGCTGCTGCCATCCGCCGCGCCGGAACGGCGAGCCATCCTCGCGCGGGGCATTGAGCAGCTCCTCGGGCAGCTCCGCCAGGAAGCGGCTCGCCTCGGAGGCCGCCCCGACACCGTAGGTCGAGCGGTGATGCGCGTGAACCAGGTAGAGCCGATCCTTGGCGCGGGTCATGCCCACGTACGCCAGGCGGCGCTCTTCCTCGAGCTCGCGATCGTCCTCCAGGGCGCGCTTGTGCGGCAGCAGACCCTCCTCGAGCCCCACGATGAAGACAACCGGGAACTCGAGCCCCTTGGCGGCGTGCAGCGTGATGAGGGTCACCCGGTCAGTCCGATCCTCGAGCGTGTCCTGGTCGCTGACCAGGGCAACCTCCTCGAGGAAGCGGGCAAGCCCCTCGGGCGCGGCGATCTCGTCGAACTCGGCGGCGTGGTTGCGCAGCTCGACGACGTTCTGCCAGCGCTCCTCGCCCTGCTCGGTGCCGTCCAGGATCGCCTCGCGCAGGCCGGTTCGCTCCCCGACCGCATCGAAAACCGCCGACGGCGGCTCAGTCGCGGCGATGCTCATCAGTCCGCGCACGAGGTCGGCGAAGCCCGCCAGCGAGGTCCGCGCGCGAGGCGCCAGGTTCGGGTTCTCGCCGGCCGCCTCGACCGCGGCCCACAACGAGACCCCGCGCCCGTCGGCCCACGCGCGCAGCTCCTCGACCGTCTTGTCGCCGATTCCGCGCGCCGGCAC
The DNA here is from genome assembly GCA_963716585.1 of uncultured Chloroflexia bacterium. GTDB lineage: Bacteria > Chloroflexota > Limnocylindria > QHBO01 > QHBO01 > JAICUY01. The sequence continues at coordinate 134,026 of CAVQTN010000005.1, read as the reverse complement.
GTTGACGATCCGTTCGAGCGCCACGCGGTCCGCGCCGTTGCGCGCCAGGCGCACATAGCCCAGCACGTCCTTGACCTCGCGCCGCTCGTAGAAGCGGGTGCCGCCCACGAGCTGGTACGGGATCCCGAAGCGCATGAACGCTTCCTCGAGGACGCGCGACTGCGCGTTGATCCGGTAGGTGACCGCAATCTCGCCGTAGCGCAGCGCGCCGTCGTCGTCCGACGCCCGACGTGTGAGCAGCCCGTGCATCGGTCCGGCCGAGGAGCCGACCAGCTTTTCGACCTGCCGCGCAACGAACTCGGCCTCCTCGTACTCGTTGTAGGCGTCGAACAGCTCGATCTGGGTGCCGGCACCCTTATCGGTCCACAGCTTCTTCTCCTTGCGGCCGGCATTGCGGCTGACGACCGCGTGGGCCGCCTCCAGGATGTTCTGCGTGGAGCGGTAGTTCTGCTCGAGCTTCACGACTGTGGCGTTGGGGTAATCGCGCTCAAAATCCATGATGTTGCGCAGGTCCGCACCGCGCCAGGAGTAGATCGACTGATCGTCGTCACCCACCACCGCCAGGTTCTTGTGCTTCGCCGCGAGGTGTTGGCAGAGCAGGTACTGCGCCCGGTTGGTGTCCTGGTACTCGTCGACCATGATCTGCTGCCAGCGCTTCTGGTAGCGCTCGAGCACGTCAGGGTGCTGCTCGAAGAGGAAGACGGTGCGCATCAGCAGGTCGTCGAAATCGACCGCGTCGTCCTCGCCCAGCTGGCGCTGGTATGCCTCGTAGACCCGTGCGGCGGTCTCCTCGTAGTAGTTGGCGGCCTGGCGCGTGGCGGTGGCCGGGTCTGCCAGCTCATCCTTGCGCTGGCCGATGTATGCCAGCATGCCGGCGGGTGCAAACCGCTTCTCGTCCAGGTCGAGCCGCCGCAGCACGCCTTTGACGAGGGCGATCTGGTCCGCGCGGTCGTAGATCGTGAAGGACCGATCGAGGCCGATGTGCTGGCCGTCGCGCCGCAGGATGCGGGCGCAGATGGCGTGAAACGTCCCGATCGTCGCCTCGCGCGCGTTCTCCTCGCCGATGAGCCCCGCGATCCGTTCGCGCATCTCGTTGGCGGCCTTGTTGGTGAAGGTCACCGCCACGATCTGCCACGGCTTCACGCCGCGGGCCACGAGATAGGCGACCCGATGGGCCAGCACCCGCGTCTTGCCGCTGCCGGCCCCGGCCAGGATCAGCAGCGGCCCGTGCAGGTGGCTCACGGCCTCGGCCTGCGGGGGGTTGAGACGGGCCAGGATCTCCGGCGCAGAGAGCAGGGCCGGATGCGGTGCGGTCGTGTCAGGGGGCATCCGTCCGATTCTACCGTCCGCGGACAAAGGTAGCCGCGGGTACCACGAAGGCCCCGGCGTTGCCGGGGCCTTCGCATCGTTCCTGAGGTCAGACCCTAGTAGTCCATCCCGCCCATGCCGCCTGGCATTGCCGGGGCCGGGGTCTTCTCGGGAAGATCGGTGACGACCGTCTGGGTGGTCAGCATCAGGCCGGAGACCGAGGCGGCGTTCTCCAGGGCGGAGCGCGTCACCTTGGCCGGGTCGATGATGCCGGCCGCGAAGAGGTCGCCGTACTCGCCCTTGGCGGCGTCGTAGCCGCTGCCGGGCGGCATGTTGCGAACCGCCTCGACCACGACCGAGCCTTCCATGCCGGCGTTGATCGCGATCTGGCGCAGCGGCTCCTCGAGCGCGCGGCGCAGGATGTTGACGCCGATCTTCTCGTCGTTGAGCACCTCCAGCTTGTCGAGCGCGGGCAGCGCGTGGACGAGGACCGAGCCGCCACCGGCGACCATGCCCTCTTCGACGCCCGCACGGGCCGCCGACAGCGCGTCCTCGATACGGTGCTTCTTCTCCTTGAGCTCGACCTCGGTGGCCGCGCCGACCTTCAGCACGGCAACGCCGCCGGAAAGCTTGGCCAGGCGCTCCTGGAGCTTCTCCCGGTCGAAGTCACTGGTGGTGTCCTCGATCTGGAGCTTGATCTGGCCGATGCGCGCCTTGATGGCGTCGTCTCCGCCCTTGCCCTCCACGATCGTGGTGGTGTCCTTGTTGGCCGTCACGCGACGTGCCTCGCCGAGGTCCTCCAGCTGGACGCTGTCGAGCTTGCGGCCGACCTCTTCGCTGATGACTCGCGCGCCGGTCAGGGTCGCGATGTCCTCGAGCATGGCCTTGCGCCGATCGCCGAAGCCCGGGGCCTTGACGGCCAGCACGTTCAGCGTGCCCTTCAGCTTGTTGACCACCAGCGTGGCGAGCGCCTCGCCCTCGACATCCTCGGCGATGATGAGGATGGGCTTTCCGGTGGTGACCGTCTTCTCGAGCGTTGGCAGGATGTCCGCCACGGCGCTGATCTTCTTGTCGGTGACGAGCACGTACGGCTGGTCGAGCTGGGCCTCCATGCGCCCGGCGTCGTTCGACGTGGCGAAGTAGGCGCTGACGTAGCCGCGATCGAGCTGCATGCCTTCGACGTACTCCTTGTCGAGCTTGAGCCCCTGGCTCTCCTCGACGGTGACCACGCCGTCCTTGCCGACCTTCTCCATGACCTCGGCGATCATCTGGCCGATCTCGGGGTCGCGTGCGCTGATCGAAGCGATGTGCGCGATGTCATCGGTGGTCTGCACCGGCTTGGAGAGGCGCTTGATCTCTTCGACGATGGCAGCGACGCCCTTGTCGATGCCGCGCTTGAGGCCCATCGGGTTGGCGCCGGCGGTGACGTTCTTCAGGCCCTCGGCGATGATCGCCTGGCCGAGAACGATCGATGTGGTGGTGCCGTCGCCGGCCACGTCGTTGGTCTTGGTTGCGACCTCCTCGAGCAGCTGAGCCCCCATGTTCTCGTAGGGATCCTCGAGCTCGATGTCGCGCGCGATGGTGACGCCGTCGTTCGTGATCGTCGGTGATCCGAACTTCTTGTCCAGGAGCGCGTAGCGGCCGCGCGGGCCAAGGGTGACCTTGACCGAATCGGCCATCTTGTCGACGCCGCGCTTCAATGCGCGTCGCGCCTCCTCGTCAAACAGGAGCTGCTTCGCCATGAGTGTGGAACTTCCTCCTCGTAGTCCGCCGCGTGGAACGCGGCGGCATCGGTTGGTGCTGAATCTGCGCCGGAGCGCTACTCGATGACCGCCAGGATGTCCTTCTGCGAAAGGATCAGCAGGTCAACCTCGTCGAGCTTGAACTCGGTGCCCGCGTACTTCTGGAAGAGGATCTTCTGTCCCACCTGGACGTCCATCTCCTCGCGCTTGCCGTCGTCCAGGGTGCGCCCGGGGCCGACCGCGGTGATCGTGCCCTCCTGGGGCCGCTCCTTGGCGGTGTCCGGGAGGACGATCCCGCTCTTCGTCATTTCCTCGCGTGGCGTCGGCCTGACGACGAGTCGATCGCCGAGGGGCTTGAGCTGTGTCGCCGTTCCGCTGACCGTCGTGGTCATGTGTGCGTGATGCCTCCTTGAACAAGCATGTGCATGCAATGGCTCACTGGGAGCGCGGCCGTGGTGGTGTGCTCTGCTGGGCTGGCACTCGACCGGTGAGAGTGCCAAGATGGTACCGCGTGGCGCGCGGGCCTGTCAACCGATCTGCCGCGATCTGGCGCGATCTGGCGCGATGATGAGCGGCGTGCGGGGCCGACGCGCTCCCGCGCCGCGCGCCGAACACAACGGCGCCCGCGGCAACGCGGCCACGGGCGCCGAAGTTGGGCGCGAACGGTGTCAGATCAGCCGAAGAGCCAGAGCAGAATGGCGCTTGGGCCGGCACCGCCGTTGGTCGGGGTCACGTTGCCGCCGCCACCGCCATTGAAGAGCAGGAAGTAGACGAGCAGGGCGATGATCACAATCGCGACCAGGATGCCCAGGATGAATCCCGCGCTCGTGCCGCCGCCGTCGACCGGAGCGGGCTCGCTGGGGCCGGGAGTGTTGACGTTGACCTGTCCCATCAGGAAGGGCCCTCCTTCGTTGTGGCTGCAAGGCAGCGCACGCCACGGTGGGCGTACGAAGCCAACCCTTGCAACCGCTATGCCACTTGGCCGCCGACCAGCCGAGCGTAGGCTCGCGCCACGCTGTCACTGATCGCCTGCGGCGTGCTGCCCCGAAGACGGCCGAGCTCGCTCGCCACGCGCAGTGCGGTCGTCGGCTCATTGCGGGCGGCACCGCCACCGGGAGCCAGCCACGGCGCATCGGTCTCGACCAGGAACTGCTCGTCGCCGAGCGCCACGGCAGCGGCACGAGGTCCGACGGCCGACGAGAAGCGCAGCGGCAGCGCGAACGAAACGAGGAACCCGACGCCGGCCAGCTGCCCTGCCATCGCGGCATCGCCCGAGAAGCAGTGCAGGATGCCATTCGGCTCGTGACCGCGGCCCCAGCCGCCGAGCATCGCCAGGATCTCGGCGTGCGCGTCGCGGTCATGGACGATGATCGGCTTGGCCACGCGCGCCGCCAGGTCCAGCTGACGCTCGAACGCCTCGAGCTGGACCGCGCGCGACGAGAGGTTCCGGAAGAAGTCGAGACCGATCTCCCCGAGCGCGACGACGGACCGCTCGGGTGCGAGAGATTCGAGCTGCCTCCAGCCGTCCGCGCCGGTCGCGCCCGCGTAATGCGGGTGCACCCCGATCGCGGCATCGATGAGGCCGGGGTGCTGTCGAGCCAGGACGATCGCCGCCTCGCTGGAGGGCAGATCGTAGCCAGGCACCAGGATCCGCTGGATCCCGGCCTCACGCGCCCGTTCGATCACAGCCTCGCGGTCGGCGTCGAATGCCTCGTGCTGGAGGTGGCAATGCGAGTCGATGAGCCCCGGCAATCGGTCGGGGCCACGGCGCCGGCTCAGGTGCCTGCGTCCTCGCCGACGATGTCGTCGGGTGACTCGACGCGCGGGAAGAGTGGTTTCGCGACCCCGGTCTGCCAACCGGCCGGGCCGGCGCCCCATGCCAGCAGGACGTGCAGACCCGGTCCGCCGACGCCCCGCTCGTCGTACGGAGCCGGGACACCAAGCTGAACGTGGAGCTCGCGGGCGCTGGCGGGCGTGACGGGAGCGGCCAGGTGGCCCAGGATGCGGCAGGCCTCGGCCATGACCGCCAGCACGACTCCCACGCGCTCCATCTCACCGGACTTGTGGAGCGCCCACGGCGCCTGCGACTCGGCGTAGCCGTTCACGGCGCGCGTCAGGGTCATGAGGGTGCCGAGCGCCTCGTCGAAGTGGAGGTGCGCCATCGCGTCGTGATAGGCCAATGCCGCGCCATCCGCCGCGGCGCGCAGCTCGAGGTCGGCCGGCGCGGTCGCGCCGGTCAGCGGCGGCAGCGACCCGCCCAGGTAGCGGCTGCTCATCGAGACGGTGCGATTCACGAGGTTGCCGAGATCATTGGCGAGGTCTGCGTTGTAGCGGCGCAGGTAGCCGTCGAAGGTGACATCGCCGTCACGGTCGAACGGCACCTCGCGCAGGACGACGTAGCGGACCCCATCGACGCCGAAGAGGCGCGCCATCTCGTCCGGATCCAGGACGTTGCCACGCGTCTTGCTCATCCGCTCCCCGCGCATGAGCATGAAGCCGTGGGCGAAGACCTGCTTCGGCAGCGGCAATCCGGCGCTCATCAGCATCGCCGGCCAATAGAGGCAGTGGAAACGAGTGATGTTCTTGCCGATGACGTGCACATCCGCCGGCCAGTAGCGATCGAACAGCGCTCCGTCCGACGGAAATCCTGCGCCGGTCAGGTAGTTGGTCAGGGCGTCGAACCAGACGTAGATGCGGTGACCGGGGTCGCCCGGAAACGGGATGCCCCAATCCGTGCCGGAGCGGCTGATGGAGAAGTCCTGCAGCCCATCCTTGAGCCAGCCGAGAACCTCGTTGCGGAACGGCTCCGGCTCGCAGAATCCCGGATTCTGGGCGTACAGCCGCTCCAGGACCCCCTGGTAGCGGCTCAGCCGAAAGAAGTAGTTCTCCTCCTCGAGGCGCTGGATCTCGAGCGTCGGATGGTCGGGGCAGCGTCCGTCGACCAGCTGCGAATCGGTCTTGAACTCGTTGCAGCCGATGCAGAACCAGCCGGAGTAGGTGCCCTTGTACACGTCGCCGGCCGCCTGGGCTCGACGCGACCATCTCCGTAGCGGCGGCGACATGGTCGGGATCGGTGGTGCGCAGGAACCGGTCGTAGCTGATCGCGTACGCGTCGAAGGCGTGCCGCCAGCTGGCTGCCCACGGATCGATGAGCGTTCGCGGATCGGTCCCCTGCTCGCGCGCCATTCGCTCGACATTGGCCGAGTGCTCGTCCAGGCCGGTCAGGAAGCGCGTGTCCTCGCCGAGGAGCCGGTGGTAGCGTGCCAGCACGTCGGCGCCGATCGCCTCGAACAGCGAGTGCAGCGCGGGCTGCGCGCTTGGATAGAAGATCGCCGTGGTGAGATAGAACGGGTCGGACGCGCCCGTACCGGCCCCGGGGTTCACGTCGTTCAATGGGTGCGGCCCCTGGGCCAGTACAGCTCCTTGCGGATCTGCTCCGAGGCGAAGCCGCGATCGGTCGCCAGCTCGTCGACCGCGGTGATCATCTCGGGATTGCCGCACAGGTAGATGGTCGTGTTCTCGGCGGTGAGCTGGTTGCCGTCGAGGTGGTTCGCCAGCATGTTCTCGACGCGGCCGGTCCGGCCGCTCCAGGTCGGGGAGTGCTGCGGCCGCGAGACGGTGGCGGCATAGTGCAGCGGGAACGCACCTGTGCTCTCGAGCGCCTGCAGCTGCTCGCGCCAGGCGAGATCGTGATCGTAGCTCACGCCATGCAGCACGTGGATGTCGCGCTGCTGGCCGCGGCCTCGGAGCGTCTCGATCATGCTCATGAACGGTGCCAGCCCCGTGCCAGAGGCGACGAACAGGCAGGTTCGTCCATCGTCCTGCAGCAGAAACTTGCCCTTGGGACCGCGCAGGTTGATGGGATCACCAACCCGCCGTTCCCAGAGGAGCGGAGTGAAGGCGCCTTCGGGGACGAGCCTGATGAAGAACTCGTACTCCGCCAGGTCGTCCGCCGATGACGAGATCGACATGGGACGCTGTACCAGCTTGCCGGCCGAGCCCAGCAGTCCGAGCGTGCCGTACTGCCCGGGCAGGAAGTCGAAGGGCTCCTCGAGCGCCTGAACGCCGATGATGGCGAGGCCGTCGGCGACCTCATCCCAGCGGCTGAGACGCCCGTTGTAGGGGAATTCCTCGCTCATGGAACGGCCAGTATAGCGGCCGTTCCGGACCCTTCTGGAGGTCGCCAGCAACGGCCGCGCGCGCTGGGGCGAGCGCAGCCGTCGCCGGATGTCGGTGGTCACATGGCGACCACGGCCTCCTGCGGCGCGAGCTCCGCGGCCGCGCCCGCCCCGTTCGGCGCGGCCGGGCTGCCATCCGCGCCTTCGGAGTCGGCCACCGTCTGCGCCTCCCTGGCATACTCCTTCTTGCCGCGACCCGAGAGCATCTCGAGCGTGTTGACCACAACCTCGGTCTTCCAATGGCGGACGCCGCCGTCGTCATCCCATTGCCGGGTCTGCAGCCGCCCCTCGAGATCCACCAGCTGCCCCTTGCTCAGGAATTGGCCGCAGATCTCCGCCAGGCGGTCCCAGGCGACCAGGTTGTGGTACTCGGTCCGCTCCCCCGCCCCGTTGCCACGGAACTCATTGGTCGCGACCGTGAAGTTGGCGACCGCCTTGCCGGACGGCAGCGTGCGAAGCTCCGGGTCCCGGGTCAGGCGACCGACGAGCATCACCCTGTTCATGCTGAGCATCTCCTCCATGCCCGCATCCGCGGGCCTCGTGAGCCCACCCGGGCGAGGCGGTGGCTCGAGCCCAAGACTAGGCGCCTCACCGTTACCGGCTGCTTACCGCGGGCTTATCGTTCGACCGTCGCTGCCTCGCCCGCATCGGAGTGGAGCAGCCGATATGCCTCGCGACGACCGAGCCCTGCCCCGCGTAGCAGCTCGAGCAGCGTCCTGTTCGACAGCCCCGCGCGCCGACCTGCCGCCACCAGGCGGCCGACCGGAAGCTCCGCTGCGTCGTTGGTCACCGCGGGACCCAGCCGCCAGGCGACCACGACGAACTCGCCGCGCTCCTCGACCAGCGCGGATGCCGCTTCCGCCACGGTTCCGACCAGCACCTCCTCGTGGAGTTTGGTCAGCTCGCGGCAAACGGCGACACGGCATCCCGGCGCCTGCGCCTGCAGCAGCTCGAGCAGGCTCCGGACGCGACGCGGCGATTCGTACAGCACCAGCGGCAGCCCGGCACCGCGCGCTGCCGCGAGCAGCTTCTCGAGCGCCCGTCGACGCTCCCCCGCCGGACGGGCCGGCAGGAACCCGGCAAACACGAAGCCAGGCGCCTCGACGCCTGCGATCGCGAATGCGGCGGTCAGTGCCGACGGGCCGGGCAGCACCTCGACCGACATCCCCGCCTCGCGCGCCGCGGCGACGAGTGCCGCCCCCGGGTCGCTGACGCCCGGCATGCCAGCATCCGTGGTGAGCACCAGCGTCATACCGGCCGCGAGCCGCGCCAGGAGCTCCGGGAGCCGCTGCGCCGCGTTGTGCTCATTGAACGACACGGCCGCCACGTGCGTGCCGAGGTGCGACAGCAGGCGCGCCGCGACGCGAGTGTCTTCGGCCACAACCAGGTCCGCGCTGCGCAGCGCCTCGGCGGCGCGCGAGGTCAGGTCGCCGAGGTTGCCGATCGGCGTGCCGACCACCAGCAGCCGGCCGGGCCCGGTCATGGCGCCCGACGGGATCCCGGGCGGCGGCGCGGGTAGAGGTGGTCGATCCCCGGCGTTCGCAGCGAGAGCTTGGCGACCGGCGGCGTCTGGCGCTTGTACTCCATGGCGGCGACCCGCTGCGCGACCCACTCGACCAGCCCGCGATCGAGGCCTGCGGAGGTGCATCGCTCGATGCTCCAACGCCGGTCGACCAGGGCATACAGGCAGCGGTCGAGATCGGCGTACGTGGCACCCAGCTCAGCCTCGTCGGTCTGGCCCGGCCACAGGTCGGCGGACGGTGGCTTGGCGACGATCTCGGCTGGGACGCCGAGCTCCAGCGCCACGGCTCGCAGCTGGGTCTTGTACAGGTCGCCGATCGGCGCGAAGGCACACGCCATGTCGCCATGGAGCGTGCCGTAGCCGAGCAGCGCCTCGGTCTTGTTCCACGTTCCGACCACGAGCGCATCGAATGCCGCGGAGCGGTCGAACAGGACGATCATGCGCTGGCGGGCCATGACGTTGCCCCGACGCACCCGCAGCTCGGCGACGTCGGAGCCGATGATCGCCAGCATCGGGTCGACCATGGGACCGATGTCGACGCGCTCGGAGCGACAGCCGAGCAGCTCGACCACGCGCAGCGCATCGGCCTCGGATTCCGGCGACGAGACGGCATGCGGCATCCTGACTGCCAGGAGGTTGTCGGCGCCGGCCGCCAGCGAGCCCAGGAACGCCACCGCCGCCGAGTCGACGCCGCCCGATAGGCCGATCACCAGGCGCCCAAAGCCGGTCTGCTGCAGCTGCGCCCTGATGAAGCCAACCACGATCTCGATGGTCCGGCCGACCTCGATCTGCGGCAGCGGCGCCGCGTCAGTCATCGACGGCGTCGGGCGGTGCAATGTCGGCCCGCTCCGCAATGACTCGCTGCAGCTCGCGTGCAGTGAGCTCCAGCCGCTCGTCGGCCAGCAGCGGCAGTGCGTAGCGCTGCGTCCCCAGGTCGTCGGTCTGCAGCACGCCGGTCACGAGCGCCTCCTCGAAGAGCGGCGCCTCGACGAGGCAGCTGCCGTCCGGCCCGATCAGCCGCGAGCCACCCCAGAAGGTGAGGCCCTCCTCGTTGCCTACCCGGTTGCAGAACGCCACCGCCACGGTGAAGAGCAGCGCATAGGTGTCCTGCATGCTCTGCCAGCCGGCGATGGCGGCGCGGCCGGCGGCGCTCGCCGGCGATCGAGCCGGGCCGGCGGCCAGGTTGGCGAGCAGGGATGCACCGTCCTGCGCCTGGAGCATCGGCAGGCTGGGATGCCAGAAGTCCTCACAGATGCTGATGCCGACCCGGCCGAGCGGCAACCCGCTGTCGAAGGTCCGGATGCGATCACCCGGCGACGTGAAGCGCCCCTCGTCGAAGAGACCGTACGTCGGCAGGTAGACCTTGCGGTGCAGGCCGATGAGCTCGCCATCGCGCAGCAGCGCCGCGCTGTTGCAGAAGCGGTGGTCGTCCGTCTCCTCCACGAAGCCGATGGCCACCAGCATGCCCGGCGCCTCGCGGCTCAGGGATGCCAGGCGCGGATCGGATGCGGCCATCGCCACCTCCGGGACGAGGTCCTGGAGCAGGTACCCGGTGAGCGCCAGCTCCGGAAAGAGGGTGAGCAGCGCGCCCTGGCGCTGCGCCGCGCGCAGCTGCGCGGTGGCCATCTCGAAGTTGGCGTCCACCTCGCCGAGCCGTGGCGCCACCTGTGCCAGCGCGACCTGAAGCTCCATGGGCCAAGCCTACCCGACGCCGATCAGACTCCGTGCACCTCGTCGCCCGGATCGAACACGCTGCCCGAGTCGCCGCGGTCCGGCGGCATGGGGGGACCGGCCATCTCTTCATCGGTCACGGCGGTCGGCGAGCTGTGGGCGGCGGCCTCCCGGATCAAGGTGTCCCGACGCTCACCCGCCTCGAGGTTTTCGGCGAAGTGGCAGGCGACGGCATGCGCCGGTCGCAGCTCGCGCAGCGCCGGATCCTCGGTGACGCAGCGTTCCGGGTTGCCGAGTCGTTGCCGCAGCCAGCAGCGGGTGTGGAAGCGGCAGCCCGACGGTGGATTGGCGGGCGACGGCACGTCCCCGGTCAGGATGATCCGGCGGCGCCGTTGCTCGACCCGCGGGTTGGGAACCGGGATCGCCGACAGCAGCGCGACGCTGTACGGGTGAAGCGGCGCCGTGTTCAGCTCCTGTGACGGTGCCGACTCGACGATGGTGCCCAGGTACATCACCGCGATGCGGTCGCTGATGTGGCGGACCACCGACAGGTCATGGGCGATGAACAGGTAGGTCAGCCCGAACCGGCCCTGCAGACGTTCGAGCAGGTTGATGATCTGGGCCTGGATGGAGACGTCGAGGGCGCTGATCGGCTCATCGGCGATGATCAGCTCGGGGTTGAGCGCCAGGGCGCGGGCAACTCCGACGCGCTGGCGCTGCCCGCCGCTGAACTCGTGCGGGTAGCGGTCGCCGTAGTCGGGGTTGAGGCCCACCGTCTCCAGCAGCTCGCGCACCCGATCCTGGCGTTCTCGCTTTGTGCCGATGCCGTGGATCTCGAGCGGTTCGCCGACGATCCCGCCCACGGTCATGCGCGGGTTGAGGCTGGCGTAGGGATCCTGGAAAATCATCTGCATCCGGCGCCGCATCCGATTCAGCTCTCTCGGCTTGAGCGCCGTCAGCTCGGTGCCGTCCAGCCAGACCCGTCCCTCGGTGGGGTCATAGATGCGCAGGATGGCGCGCCCGGTCGTGCTCTTGCCGCAGCCCGACTCCCCGACCAGTCCCATCGTCTCGCCGCGCCTGATGCTGAACGACACGCCGTCTACCGCGCGCACGTCGCCCACCTGCCGCTCGAAGAGGACGCCCTCACGGATCGGGAAGTAAACCTTCAGATCCTCGACGCGCAGCAGCTCGCCGTCGCGTGCGGCCGTGGTCGCCGGTTCGGACGCCGCGACTGTGGTCATCGCACCTGCTCGGCGCTGTAGGCGGCGACCCGTGCGGCCGTGTCAGCGTCGACCGCTCCGCTGAAGCCGGCCGGCGGCGGAGCGGCGACGAAGCCCGGGCGCAGTGGCCGCCCGGCAACCGCTTCCTCCGCCGTCGGCTGGTTGTGACAGGCCGCGCGGTGCGTGGCCGTCGGTCCGCTGAGCACCGGCGGCGACGAGATGGGATCGACCGCGGCGAGCGACGGGTTCTCGGTCCAGCAGCGCTCGATGCGCCACGCACAGCGCGGCGCGAACGGGCAGCCGACCGGCGCCTGGCGCTGATCGGGTGGCGAGCCCTCGATGGGGATCAGCGGTCCTGCCTCCTCCGCGTCGAGCCGCGGGATCGAGTGCAGCAGGCCGACCGTGTATGGGTGGCGCGGCCTGTCGAAGATCTCGACCGTCGAACCGGTCTCGACGATGAATCCGGCGTACATCACGTTGATCCGCTGGGTCATGCCGGCGACCACGCCGAGGTCGTGGGTGATCAGGACGACCGACGTCTGCAGCTCGGTGGTCAGCGCCCGCAGCAGCTCGAGCACCTGGGCCTGGATGGTCACGTCGAGCGCAGTCGTGGGCTCGTCGGCGATCAGCAGCTTGGGCTCGAGCGCCAGCGCCATGGCGATCATGACTCGCTGCCGCATGCCACCGCTGAACTGGTGCGGGAAGCTGCTGAGACGGGTCTCGGGGTGCGGAATGCCGACGCGAGTGAGAAGGTCGACCGCCCGGTCGCGGGCTTCCTGGCGGCTGACGCGCCGGTGGGCGCGGATCGTCTCGACCATCTGCTCCTCGATGGTCAGCACCGGGTTCAGGCTGGTCATCGGATCCTGGAAGATCATGGCCACCTCGCGGCCGCGGATGGTGCGCAGCTCGGACTCCTCCATGGCCACGATGTCGTTGCCGTCGAAGAACACCTTGCCGCCGTCGATATAACCCGAAGGCCGGGGAAGGAGCCGCATGATCGCCAGGTTGGTGACGCTCTTGCCACAGCCCGATTCGCCGACGAGGCCAAGCGTCTCGCCGGCCTCCAGCTCGAACGACACGCCATTGACGGCGTGGACGGTCCCCTCGTGCGTGCGAAAGCGGACGACAAGATCCTGGACGGACAGCAGCGCCATGTTCAGCGCTTCAGCCGTGGGTCCAGCGACTCGCGCAGGCCGTCGCCGAGCAGGTTGAAGCCGACGGCGGTGAGCACGATGGCGGCGCCCGGGAAGAACAGCAGGTATGGCGCCTGCCGCAGGAAGCGCGTCGAGTCGGTGAGCATGGTGCCCCATTCGGCGGTGCGCGGATCGGCCGGGCCGAGGCCCAGGAAGCCGAGCCCCGCGACATCGATGATCGCCGTGGCGAGGGCCAGGGTGGCGGCGACGATCAGGGGGGTCAGCGCATTCGGCAACATGTGCCGGAACAGGATCCGCCAGCGCGAAGCGCCGAGCGAGCGTGCGGCAACCACGAAATCGGCCTCACGCAGGCCCAGCAGGCTGCCCCTCAGCAGGCGGGCGAAGAGCGGCGTGGTGGTGGCCGCCACGGCCAACATGATCTGCGGCAGGCCACGGCCCAGCCAGGCCACGATGCCGATCGCCAGCAGGATGCCCGGCACCGACAGGAGCACATCGACGAAGCGCATGAGCACCGAATCGACCTTGCCGCCGAACGATCCCGCCAGTGCGCCGATGGTGCCGCCCATGGCCAGGCCCATCACCACCGCCACGACGCCGACCTGCAGGCTGATCTGCGCGCCGTAGAGGATCCTGCTGAGCTCGTCGCGGCCCTGCAGGTCGGTGCCGAACAGGTGGGCTCCACCCGGCCCCTTGAGCCGGTCGACCAGGGCCCCCGCGATTGGGTCGTAGGGTGCGATCACCGGCGCCAGCATGGCGGCGACCACGAAGACGGCGATCAGCGCCAGGCCGACCAGCGCCGGTCCGTTGCGCATCAGGCGGCGCAGTGCGTCGCCCCACAGGCCGCGGCTCGCGCGATACGCGACGCGACCCGAGACCGAAACGTCGGCGGAAGTCATGAGTATCGAATCCTCGGGTTCAAGAAGGCGTAGCCGATGTCGACGGCCAGGTTCACGGTCAGGAAGATGAGCGCGAAGATCAGGATCGACGACTGGATGACGAAATAGTCGCGGTTGGTGATGGCGCTCACCACCCAGCGTCCGACGCCGTTCCAGGCGAAGATCGTCTCGGTGATCACGGCGCCGGCCAGCAATCCGCCGACCTGCAGGCCGATGACGGTGGTTACCGGCAGCCAGGCGTTGCGCATGATGTGCCGGTCATCGACCCGTCGTTCGGTGAGGCCCTTGGCCCGCGCCGTGCGCACGTAGTCCTCGTTGGCCACGTCCAGCACCGCGGCCCTGGTGATGCGGGTGATGATGGCCAGCGGGATCGAGCCGAGCGCGATGGCGGGCAGCACCAGGTGCTTCAGTGCGTCGACGAAGGCCTCCGGCCGGCCGGCGATCAGCGTGTCGATCAGCATGAAGTTGGTCGTATTCGGGATGGAAAGGCGAGGGTCGATGCGGCTCGAGGTCGGCAGCCAACCGAGCTCCACGCTGAGGAAGAACTGCAGGGTCAGGCCCAGGACGAAGATGGGGATGCTGATGCCGAGCAACGAGATGACGGTCACCGCGCCATCCGTCCAGGTCTGGGGATGGCGCGCCGCCAAACGCCCGAGCGGAATGCCGAGACCGACCGCGAAGATGAGCGCCGCGATGGTGAGCTCAACCGTGCCCGGGAAGCGGGTCATGAACTCGGCGAGCACCGGCTTGTTGTTCACGACGCTGTGGCCGAGATCTCCCCGGGCCAGCTGGCCCATGTAGATGACGTACTGCTCCCAGAGTGGCTTGTCGAGGCCCAGGTCGACACGCAGCGCGGCGACGGTGGCGGGCGTGGCGTGCTGGCCGAGGATGGCACGCGTCGGATCGCCGGGCAGGAGGTGCACGAAGGCGAAGAGCATGAGCGACAGCCCGATGAGCACCGGGATGGTGGCCACCAGCCGCCGGATGATGAACTTGCCCATCCTTCGACCTTTGCGTCAAAGAGGATCGGCCGGCTGCCAGGACCCTTGCGGTCCCGGCAGCCGGCAGTGAACAGTTCGCATGCCCACCCTCGGGTGGGCGATGAGCCTACTTGTCGAGCCAGGCGGTGTTGAAGTACTCGTTCAGGGCACCGCTGCCCACAACGCCCTTCACGTACACCTGCGCCGCGGCCGGCGGGGTCGAGTGCAGCAGCGGAACGGTGGGAAGGTCGGCCCCAAGCAGATCCTGGGCCTTCTCCCACAGCTGCTTCTGCGTCGCCTCATCGGTCGCCGCCAGAGCGTCGCGCATGGCCTTGTCGGTCTCGGGGTTCGTGTATCCGAACTCCGGGTTTGGCTTGCCATCGTGGTAGCCGAAGAACGTCGTGATGAAGTTGTCCGGCCCGGCCCAGTCACAGGTCCAGCCGATCAGCCACATCTGGTAGTCGCCCACCTCTTCGGCATCCAGGTAGTCGGGGTTCCAGGTGGCCGTGTGCGGGTTCACCTTGAAGCCGACCGCCTCGAGGTCGCGCTGGATCGCCTCGAAGAGGCCCTTCGGATCGGGCATGTACGGCCGAGCCACGTCGGACGGGTACCAGAAATCGATGGTCGGGTTCGAGACGCCCGAGCTCGCGATCAGGTCTTTTGCCTTCTGCGGATCGTAGGTCGGCAGGTTGAGCGCCTTGTAGAACTGCGTTGCCGGTGGCATCCAGTTGTCGGCCGGAACCGCCTGCCCCGCGTAGAAGGCGTCGATGTACGACTGCTTGTTCACCGCGTATGCGACGGCCTGGCGAATTGCCAGCTTGTCCATCGGCGGCTTGGTGTCGTTGATCGCCAGGTTGGCGATGTTGCACGACTGGCCGCGGTCGATGACCTGCAGGTTGGAGTCGCTCTTGGCCGACTCGGCGTCGATCGGAGCGATGGTCTGCGCCAGGTCGACGTCGCCCGAGCTGAGCGCGTTGAACTCGGCGGTTTGGTCGGCGAACGGTCGGAACACGATCTGGTCGAGATGCGCGACCTTATCCGCGTTCCAGTAGTCGGGGTTCTTGTCGATGGTGACGTGGTCGCCGGTGACCCATTCCTTGAACTTGAACGGCCCGGTTCCGACCATGCCCTTCGACTGCGAATAGGCATTCTTCGAGATGTCGTCGTTGTTCGCGTCGTTGTCCTTCAGGGCCTTCGGGCTGGACATGAAGAACGGGGTGAGGGTCTGGCTGATCAGGAAGTTCGACTGCGGCTTCCTCAGCGTGATGGCGACCTCGGTCGCGCTGTTGGCCTTCACCGAGGCGACGTTGCTCGTGGCTCCGAAGCCACCGAACACCGCGCCGAAGTAATAGGCGTGGGCCTGCAGGCCCTTCCCGAAGTTGATCCAGCGCTCGTAGTTGTAGACCACGGCGTCGGCATTGAAATCGGTCCCGTCATGGAACTTGATGCCGGTGCGCAGGGTGAAGGTGTAGGTCAGGCCGTCGGCGGAGACGGTCGGCAGGCTCGCGGCGAGCACTGGATCGATCTGCGAGATCGAGCCCTCATGCAGGCCCACGAGGCCCTCCATGACCTGGTTCATGACGTAGGACGAGTTGCTGTCGCTGATGAGCGCTGGATCGAGGTTGTCGATCTCGCCGGGCAGCGCCACGACCATGATCCCGCCTTCCTTGACGGTCACAGCGGGCGTCGCGGAGCTGCCGCCGGACGGGTTCTGGCTGCCCGTCTGGCTGGGGCTCTGGCTGGTTCCCGGGCTGCCGCACGCGGCGAGCAGCAGGATGAGTCCCATCGCAAGGGGTACGAGTCTCCACCTGGGCATCTGTTCTCCTCCGAACTGGTCGCTCATCCTGGCTTGTCCGCCTGACCGATGACGGCGTGCCGGCTGGCGTGTATGGCTACCGGATACTACCGGCTCACTGGTCCGTTGGTTCAGAAACTGTCGCTTCGGCCATCTCCTCCATCGGCTCGGACATTGGGGTGGCCGGAGGCACGGATGCGGCCGCTTCCGGCGCGGCGGACGAGCCGTTCGTCGCCGAGGCGACGTGCGTCACGCCGACGTCGCTCTTGAGCGCCTCCTCGGCGTAATGGCAGGCGGCCCGATGGTCGTCGCCGATGAGCCGCAGCTCCGGGTCGTCGGTCCGGCAGTTCTCCGGGCGGCCCAGCCGCTCGTAGAGCCAGCAGCGGGTGTGGAAGCGGCACCCCGACGGCGGATTGGCGGGCGACGGCACGTCGCCAGTCAGGATCACGCGCTTGCGCCGGCGCTCGGTCTTCGGGTTCGGCACGGGCACGGCCGACAGCAGCGCCCGGGTGTAGGGATGCCCCGGTGTCTCGTAGATCGCCGTCGGCGGCCCGAGCTCGACCATCTTGCCGAGGTACATCACCCCGACGCGGTCGCTGATGTGGCGCACCGCCGAAAGATCGTGGGCGATGAACAGGTAGGTCAGCCCGAACTGCTCGCGCAGGTCGGTCAGCAGGTTCATGACCTGCGCCTGGATCGACACGTCGAGGGCGCTGATCGGCTCGTCGCAGACGATGAACTCCGGCTCGACGGCGAGCGCCCGGGCGACCCCGATGCGCTGCCGCTGGCCACCGGAGAACTCGTGCGGGTAGCGGTTCGTGAAATTCGGGTTGAGGCCCACCAGGCGCAGCAGCTCCTGGACCCGTGCGGCCTTGGCCTTGCCCTTGGCCAGGTTGTGCGTCTCGATCGGCTCGCTGATGATCGATCCGACCGTCATCCGTGGGTTGAGCGAGCTGTACGGGTCCTGGAAGATGATCTGCATGCGGCGGCGCATCTTGCGCAGGTCCTTGCGGGACATGGTCGCCAGGTCCTTGCCGTCGAACCGCACGCTGCCGCCGGTCGCCTCGCGCAGCCTGATCAGGGCGCGCCCGGTCGTGCTCTTGCCACAGCCCGACTCCCCCACCAGGCCGAGCGTCTCGCCCTTGCGGATCTCGAAGCTGACCCCGTCGACCGCACGGACATCGCCGACCTTGCGCTGAAAGAAGCCGCCGAAGATCGGGAAGTAGACCTCCAGGTTGTCCGCCTCGACCAGGTTCTGGCTGCCGATGATCCGCTCGGGGGCGGCGGTCACTTGATCCAACCCTCCGGCTCGGTGCCCCAGCAACGTGCCATATGACGTCCCTCATCGCGAGGGGTCAGCTGCGGCTCGTGTTCGGTGCAGACCTCGCGCGCGTAGTTGCAGCGCGGGGCGAAACGGCAGGCATCGGCCGGGTCGACCAGGTCCGGCGGCAGGCCCTCGATGGTGCGCAGCCGCGCGCCACGCTCCTCGTCGAGCCGTGGCAGGGAGTCCATCAGGCCCCAGGTGTACGGCATCCGTGGCCGCTCGAAGATGTCGTCCACACCGGCCGTCTCCACGATCCGCCCCGCGTACATGACGTTGACGCGGTTGCACATGCCGGCCGCGATGCCCAGGTCATGGGTGATCAGGATGACCGCGGTGCCGAACTCCTCGGAGAGCGAACGGATGAGGTCCAGGATCTGCGCCTGGATCGTCACGTCGAGTGCCGTCGTCGGCTCGTCGGCCAACAACAGCATCGGATCACAGGCCAGGGCAATGGCGACCATCACGCGCTGCCGCATGCCGCCCGAGAACTGGTGCGGGTAGTCGTGCATCCGGTCGCGCGCACGCGGGATGCCGACCTTGTTGAGCAGCTCGGCCGCCCGATCGTCGGCCGCCCTGCGAGACAGGCCCAGGTGCAGCTTGGCCGACTCCGCGATCTGGTAGCCGATGGTCAGCGTCGGGTTGAGGCTGGTCATCGGGTCCTGGAAGATGAAGCCGATCTTCTTTCCGCGCAGCAGCCGCATCTCCTCCTCGGAGAGCTTCAGGACGTCGATTCCGTCGAAGATCACCTCGCCACCGACGATCCGGCCCGGAGGGTCCGGCACCAGCCGGGTGAGCGACAGTGCGGTGACGCTCTTGCCGCAGCCCGACTCGCCGACCAGGCCCAGCGTCTCGCCATAGTCGAGCTCGAAGCTGACGTCGTCGACCGCGTGGACGACCCCCTCCTTGGTGAAGAAGTGGGTCGTCAGGTTACGGACCTCGAGCAGCTTGCGGGCGTGGCGGGTGTGCGCGTCCGTCAGCTGTTCGGCGAGCCGGCGGCCCTCTTCAGTGGCCACCTGCACCTGGTCGGGCAGCTCGGTGAACTCCGGCGCGGCTGTCCGGCGGTCGTCGTCGGTCAACGTCAAGTTACTGCTTCCCCTTGAGCTTCGGGTCGAGGGCATCGCGCAGGCCGTCGCCCAGCCAGGTGAAGCTGAGCAGGGTCAGGGCGATGGCGATGGCCGGGAAGATGACCAGGTGCGGCTCGGTGCCCATCCAGGTCTTCCCGTCGAAGATCAGCTTGCCCCACGAGGCGCGCGGAGGATTGACGCCGATGCCGATGAACGACAGGGTCGCCTCGGTCAGGATCGCTCCGGGGATGCCGAGCGTGACGGCCACGATCACCGGTCCGATGGCGTTGGGCAGCAGGTGCCGGATCACGATCCGCCGGTCGGACACGCCGATGGCCCGCGCGGCCTCGACGTACTCGGTCTCCTTGAGGCTGAGCAGCTGGCCGCGCACCAGGCGAGCCATCGTCACCCAGGCCACCAGCCCGATGGCGACGTACACCAGCAGCAGCCCGTCGAGCGCCTTGCCGAAGGCCGTATCGCGCAGGGTGACGGTCATCAGGATGATGAGCAGCAGGTCGGGGAAGGCATAGATGACGTCGGTGAAGCGCATGAGGTACGTGTCGATCCGTCCGCCGAACCAGCCGGCGACCGCACCGATCGGTACGCCGATGAAGAGGACCACGAACTGGACCACGACCGCGACGCTGAGGCTGATCCGCGCGCCGTCCAGCAGCCGGCTCATCAGGTCACGACCGAACAGGTCGGTGCCCAGGACCCTGCCCTCGACGCCCGGGGAAAGCGGCAGGTTCCCATGCGCCTGGACCAGGTCGATGTACTGCTTGTCGTAGGCGTACGGGGCGATATACGGGCCGAAGATGCCGAGCACGATCAGCGCCAGGACGAGGAAGCCGCCGACGATCGCCAGCCGATTGCGGACCAAGCCGGCCGAACGCATCGCGCCACAGGCTGGTCGGCTTCTGCGCTTGGATCGCCGGAGCTTCGAGCGCTTCCGTGCGGGTGGCCATGTGCTGCTCCTAGCTGTAGCGGATGCGGGGGTCGATGTAGGCGTACGCCACGTCGACGACCAGGTTCATCACCGCGATCGTCACGGCGAACAGGACCGTCAGCGCCATGATCAGGCCGTAGTCACGGCTGCCGATCGACGTGATGTAGAAGGCGCCGATGCCCGGTACCGTGAAGATCGTCTCGATGATCAGCGAGCCCGTGATCAGGAAGGCGAAGATCGGACCCAGGATGGTGATCACCGGGATCAACGCGTTGCGGATCATGTGGATGACGACGATGCTCCGCTCCTTGAGGCCCTTGCTCTGTGCCGTACGCACGTAGTCGCGGCGCGTCACTTCGAGCATCGAGGCGCGCGTGTAGCGGGCGATGCTGGCGATGGCGAAGCCGGATAGCGCGATGGTGGGCAGGACCCAGTACTCCGGGCCGCGCCACCCCCCGGTGGGGAACCAGCCGAGGTTGACCGCAAAGATGAGCTGCAGGAAGACCGAGATGATGAAGCTCGGCGTCGCCACGCCGATGACCGACACCGTCGTGGCCACGTAGTCGGGCAGCTTGTTCTGGCGTAACGCGGCGATCACCCCCAACGGCACGCCGACGATGACCGACAGCAGGAAGGCCATGCTGCCCAGCTGGACCGACGCCGGCAGGCCCTGCATCACGATGTCGTTGACGGTCCGGTTGCGGTAGCTGTAGGACGGGCCGAAGTCGCCGACCAGCAGGTTGCCGACCCAGCGCACGTACTGGACCGGGATTGGCTCATTCAGGCCGTACTGCGCCTCGAGGTTGCGCTTGATCACCTCCGGCACGCGCCGTCCACCGGGCCCTGCCGAATCGAACGGCCCGCCGGGAGCGGCATGCATGAGGGCAAAGGTGATGGCCGTCACCACCAGCAGCACCGGGATGAGCCAAAGCACGCGGCGAATGACGTAGGCAACCATCTGTCGGCTCCGGATCTTCCTCTACGGCGGTGTGCGGATTCGGGAGAGTGTAGTGCAGTCGGCGACGGCCGCGAACCCCGGGCGCGAGCCCTGGATGCGCGGCCGTCGGGTGGACCGGCGGACCGGTCCACCCGACTGGTTGATGCGTCAGACGATCGCCACGCTCAGGAAGCGGGCGCGACCGTGATCGCCTCCGGGAACGTCATGCCGGTCGTGCTGTCCAGGCCGGTGCTGACCAGCGTCACGGTTGGCTTGACCGCGGTGAAGCGGCCGTACCAGTAAATGAAGATCACCGGTGCATCATCGACCAGCAGCTCCTGCGCCTGGTTGTAGGTCGCGATCTGCGAGTCGAAATCAGGATCAGCGGCGGCCTTCTTGAGGAGCGCGTCGTAATCCTTGTTGCAGTACCCGGAGTCGTTGTTCCCCGAGTCGCAGGTGAGCAGGCTCAGGAAGTTCTGCGGGTGCGGGTAGTCCGCCGACCAACCGAGCCGGAAGACCGTGTACGGGTCCTTGCTCAGCTGCTCGAGGTACGTATTCCACTCGACTCCCGTCAGCTTGGCGGTGATGCCGAGATTGTCCTTCCACTGCGCCTGGATGAACTCCATGATCTGCTCGTGCCCGGAGTCGGAGTTGAAGCCGAGCTCGATCGGGATGTCCTTGACGTCGCTCACGCCGAGCTCGGTCATGGCCGTCTTCAGATCCGCCTTGGCCTTCGTCGCGTCGAACGGCAGGCCGATGTCGGGCTGGTTGCCCGGCATGCCCTTCGGAACCATGCTGGTGGCCGGTGTGCCGACACCCTGGCGAACCGTATCGATCAGCTTCTGCCGGTCGATCGACTCGGAGAGGGCGTGGCGCAGTGCCTTGCTCTTGTAGACCTGGCCGTTCTTGTCCTTCAGGTCGAAGCCGAGATAGTAGGTCGCCAGGGTGTCGCCCTGGAGGATCTCGTCCGGCTTCTCAGCGCGCATCTGCGCGGTGTTGGCCTGCGGGACCGGGGCCATGTCAATCTCGCCCGCCTGGTAGGCAGCGAACTCGGCATCCGGGTCCTTGAAGATCGTGATATCGATCTCGTCGACCTTCGGCTTGTCGCCACCGACCCAGTTCGGGTTCGGGGTCAGGGTCAGGCTCGCGCTGTGCTGCCAGTCCTTCAGGAGGAACGGGCCGCTGGAGATGTAGTTCGCCGCCTCGGTGTAGTCCTTGAGGTCCGTCCAGCCCGCCTTGAGCGGCGAGGTCAGCCACATGGTGGTGACGAACGGGAAGTAGGTCGCCGGGCCGGCCAGGTCGATGACCACCGTCTTCGGATCCGGAGCGCTCACGCCGAACGTGTCCAGGGCCTTGGTGATGGCGGCGTCGTCGAACTTCTTGCCCTCGGCCGGAACCAGGCCAAGGAGGTCCGAGGCACCCTTGATGTCACCGACGATGTAGGCATAGTCGGAGGCCGTGTGCGGGTCAATGAGGCGCTTGAAGCTGCGGACGAAGTCGTCGGCAACGATGTCGGTGCCGTCGCTGTACTTGATGCCGTCCTTCAGCGTGTAGGTGATCTTGGTTCCGTCGGGACTGACCGTGAAGCTGTCAGCGAGGCCACCCTGCGGGATCGCCTCGAGCGTCTTCGGGTCGTACCACAGCAGCGGCCGCTGAATCGAGTTCAGGACCAGAATTGAGCCGCTGTCGGTGGCGAGGTTGGGATCCAAGCTCGCCGGCTCGGTCGTGGTGCCGAGCGTAAATGTCCCGCCCGTCGGTGCTACCGTCGCGGACGGCACCTGCGAGCCGCCGGCGCTTGGGCTGGGGGAGGTATTGCCTCCGCCGCAGGCCGCGAGCACCAGGCTCAGGACCATCGTGACTCCAAGGAGTCGCTTATTCCACATAGATTCCTCCAGAAGCCGTTGTCACGGCATGTTGCGAGGTCGCCGCATGGGTGCGGCGCGGCCTGACCGCCATGAGCCCGAGTCCTCGATGCTCGCGGTGACCGTCGAGTTCATGACGTCGCGATGGTCGCGGTTCGCCCTCCTTCTCCTCCAACGGTATCTGCGTCAGTGGTGGCTACTTCGAGGTCCCCTGGGCAACCTGCACGGACCGGGGTAGGCGCGGGAATGCGTCCCGGCCTGGGCGACAGAGCGCGCACATGATGTTCCGGCTCCGGTTACGGCGTCAAGGAGCACACCGCAGTCTCCACTCCGTACAACCAATACTCGGCGGAGCGCCGGCGGGTTCAGATTCTGACCCAATCGAGGCACCGCCGTCTCGCTTTCGGCGCGCCCGCGGTCAGCGCATCCAGGCGTACCCGGTGGCCTGGGCGATGGCATCCGCCCGCACGCCGTGCCCGCTGATCTCGAAACTGTGCGGCTGGCCATCACTCAGCGGCTCTGCAGCCGAGCTGTCGACCACCGCGCCGGCAAAGTTGCCGGAGGCATCAAAGAAGGCGACGCCAATGGTCGGCGCTCTGTAGCGCTCGATGCCCTGCGGCTGGCGAACCGTGCCGCGCACGGTGGTGACGCCGTCGCGAGTCTGCCAGGTCAGGCCGCTGACCTCGAGGTTGACCGCCGGCACGTCGTTCATGCCGCGCGACGGGCAGTATTTGATGTGGGTGTCGAGGCTGCCGATCTGTCCACTGCCATCGACCTTGGTGCCACCCATCAGGTAGACCGCCTGTTGGCCCGGCTGCAACACCGCCGGCGAGGGGAAGAAGCGGCCCTGGCGCGTCCCGAGCGCCGTCTCGCCGCCCTTCCATTCCATTCGCACCATCGGCTCGTACAGCTGCTTGGGCTCGTAGTCGTACAACGTGTTGAGGAACGTGACCGGCTCATCACCGACGTTGCGCATCGTGAAGAGCATCGTGGCGTAGCCGTCGACGACCTGCACCTGCTGCGTCGATGCGCCGCGGAACGGCTTCACCGGCCCTGGAGCCGGCGGGACCTCGAAGCGTGCCGTCTCGACCGTCGCCGGCACGGCGACCGCGGCGGGCACGACCGGCGTGCTGCAAGCCGCGCCGACGAGCGCGACGGCCACCAACCCGGCGGCCCTGCGAAGGATCACTGCATCATGCCCACCAGGGAGTCGTCCGGCTCCGGCGGCGCCACCAGCGCCACCGGCTGCGAGAAGCGGGCAAGGCCGGTGGCCGGCCCGATCGGCTTCGGCGCCTGGTACGGATCTCCCATCGGCCAGATGATGCCGCCCGGCGGCATGAAGCTGGCCACCTCCACGTGGCCCATCCGGCCGAGGGTCGACGCCGCCGGGAGCTGCCGCGGCGTTTCGAGCTGCGCTCGCGAGAGGACGATGACGAGTGCGACAACCGCTCCAGCTCCCGCGACGCGCAGGGCCTGCCCGAAGCCGAGCAGCCACACGCGCCAGCCGGCGGGCGCCGACGTTTCGGCGATGGCGCGTGCGCGGACCATTGACCACGCGTCGGAGGGCGGCTCGACGTGACCGATCCGCTCCCGCAGCGCGCGCTGCAGCTGCAGCACGAACGCGCGATCGAGGCCGACCTCGTCCCGGCAGCGCGCGCAGGTCTCGAGGTGCTCGAGGTGGGGTGCCGATCGCCGATCGAGCGGGCCGAAGCGGAAACGCTCGATCAGCTCGCGAGCGACCTTACGGCAGCTCATCGGTCGCGAGCCTGGCGGTGCTCGGCATGCCCGCGCGCCGTTCGGCGGGCAGGAGCGATCGGAGCGCCTTGAGGGCATAGTGCAGCCGCGACTTCATGGTGCCGACGTTGCAGTCGGCGATCTCCGCCGACTCCGCCAGCGAGTAGCCGTGCAGGTAGTAGAGGATGATGGCGGTCTGCTGCTTGGCCGGCAGCGCGTCGATTCCGCGCTGCAGGACCTCGACGATCTCGCGCGACTCGACCACCTGGTCCGGACGCGAGGTGAGGTCCGCGACGATGTTCGTGATCAGCGCCGTCAGCGGCTCGGCGAACGTCCGCTTGCGCCGGGAGAGGCGGCTGTAGCACAGGTTGGTGGTGACCCGCTGCAGCCACGGAAGCGGTGATACGTCGCGTCGCAGGCGCTGCCGGACGCGATAGGCCTTTACGAAGCAATCCTGCAGGATCTCCTCAGCCAGGAACGGATCACGGGTGATCGCCAGCGCGGTGGTGTACACCGGCCGCTTGTAGGTATTGAAGAATTCCTCGAACGCAGCCATCTCACCCGACTGCATGCGCTCGACGAGCCCGTCCGGCTGCGTCCTCATCACTGGCACCCCGTGTTCGCACCGCCGCTCGGTATCGATACTACGCTGGAAGCCGGCATGGAGTTCAGTCGGCCGCGTCGGCGAACCGGTGGCGCAGGTCCGGACGGCGCGCCGCGCTCGCCTCATCGAGGCGGCCGACCGGTGTGCTCACCGGACTGCGCTTGACCGATTCCGGATCTTCGGCAGCACGCGTGGCCACGTCGTGCATGACGTCGATGAAGCGGTCGAGTGTCTCGAGCGACTCGGTCTCGGTTGGCTCGATCATGAGCGCCTCCTCGACGATCAGCGGGAAGTAGATCGTCGGCGGATGGATCCCGGCATCCAGGATCGCCTTGGCGATGTCGAGGGTGGTGACACCGTGCTGCCGCTTCTGCCGCCGCCCGGAGAAGACGACCTCATGCTTGCAGATGCGGTCATAGGGCAGGTCGTACGCATCGGCCAGTCCGACGCGCAGGTAGTTCGCGGCGAGCACCGCGTCATCGCTGATCTCGCGCAGGCCCGCGCCGCCGTTGCTGCGGATGTAGGTGTATGCCCGCGCAAACATGCCGAAGTTGCCGGTGTACATGCGCACCTTGCCGATGCTCTGCGGCCGGTCCCAGTCGAGCGCGAAGCGCGCACCGGGTGTCGAGCGCCCGGCCCATGCCTCGCGCCGCACCTCGTCCGGATCGCCCTCGATCAGCGTCGGCAGCGGCACCGGCAGGAAGGGCGCGAGGCGCTCGCTGACGCCCACCGGCCCGGCACCCGGTCCCCCGCCGCCGTGCGGGGTGCTGAAGGTCTTGTGGAGGTTGAAATGCATGACGTCGAAGCCGGCCTCGCCGGGCCGGAAGCGGCCAAGGATGGCGTTCAGGTTGGCGCCGTCCATGTAGGCGATCGCTCCTGCGCCCTTCACGGCCTCGACGACCTGGTCGATCTGGTCCTCGAAGATGCCCAGCGTGCTCGGGTTGGTGATCATCAGCGCGGCCACGTCCGGGCCGAGCGCGGCACGCAGCGCGGAAAGGTCGATCCCGCCGCGCTCGTTCGACGGGATGGTGACCGTCCGGTAGCCGACCATGCTGGCGCTCGCGGGGTTGGTGCCATGCGCGCTGTCGGGCACCAGCACCTTGCTGCGCTGCTCGCCCTCCCCGCGTGACCGATGGTAGGCGCGCGCCATGAGCAGCCCGGTCAGCTCACCCTGCGCCCCGGCGGCGGGCTGGAGGCTGACGGCTGCGAAGCCACTGATCTCCTTCAGCAGCTCGGCCAGCAGCCATTCGACCGCCAGGCTGCCCTGCGCCAGCACATCGGGATCGAGCGGGTGGGACTCGGCGAGGCCGGGCAGGCGGGCGGCCCACTCGTTGACCTTGGGGTTGTACTTCATCGTGCAGGAGCCGAGCGGATAGAAGTTCAGGTCGATCGCGTAGTTGAGGTGCGCCAGCCGGTTGAAGTGGCGCAGCAGATCCAGCTCGCTGACCTCCGGCAGCCGAGGCGCGGATGCGCGGCGCACGGCGGCCGGCAGCGGCGGCTGTCGCTCGCCGGCCTGCAGCGCGACATCCGATGCCGCCGGGAATCGCACGGCGCGCCGGCCGGGGCGCGATGCATCGAAGATGAGCGGCTCCACGACGCGCAGCTCCTCGCCGCCCTCGGGCGAATGGAAGGCCGCTCCCCGGCCACTGGCATCGCCGGTCGCCGACGGCCGCTCGGCGATGCTCATCGGGTGGCCTGCAGCGCGGCGACCAGCCGCGCTATCTGCTCGTCGGTGGTCAGCTCCGTGGCGGCCAGCAGCAGCGTGTCGGCGAGCTCGGGATAGTCGCCCCACACCGGATGGCCGGCCACGATCCCCTGCTCGAGCAGCGCCGCGTGCCGGCGACCGGCGTCCGGGATGCGGATCGCGGCCTCGCTGAAATAGGGCGCGGAGAAGCGTCGCTCGCCGAGCCCGGCATCGTCGATGGCCGCCACGGCATGGCGAGCCTGGACGGTCGACAGCTCGGCCACCTCGCGCAGGCCCTGCGGGCCGACTGCCGACAGGTAGGCGGTCGCCGCCAGTGCGCAGAGGGCCTGGTTGGTGCAGATGTTCGACGCCGCCTTCTCGCGGCGAATGTGCTGCTCGCGCGCCTGGAGCGTCAGCACGTAGCCGCGCCGCCCCTCGACGTCATGCGTGGCCCCGACCAGCCGGCCGGGCATCTGCCGCACGGCGCTCATCGGAGCGGCCATCAGGCCGACGTAGGGGCCGCCGTACGACAGCGGAATGCCGAGCGGCTGGCCCTCGGCGGCGACCAGGTCGGCGCCGTAGTCGCCGGGTGGCTCGAGCAGCGCCAGCGAGACCGGCTCGACGATTGCGACCAGCTGTGCGCCCACGGCATGCGCTGCGTCGGCCAGCTCGCGCATCGGCTCAAGGCCGCCGAAGAAGTTCGGCTGCTGTGCGACGAGGCAGGCGACCCCGTCGCCCAGGATGCCGGCGGCACGGTCGACCGGCGTCAGGCCGCTGCCGCCATCGGCCAGGTCGGCCGGCACCTCGACCAGCTCGATGCCGGGCCCGGAGCAGTAGGTTGCCAGGACGCGGCGGACCTGCGGATTCACGGCGGTCGAGACGGCGATCCGGTGGCGCCCGGTCAGCCGGCAGGCCATCAGCGCCGCCTCCGCCGTGGCGGTCGCGCCGTCGTAGTGACTGGCCGTCGCGACCTCCATGCCGGTCAACTCGCAGATCAGCGACTGGAACTCGTAGATGCTCTGCAGCGTGCCCTGGCTGACCTCCGGCTGGTACGGCGTGTAGGAGGTCGAGAACTCGCTGCGGCCGATGACCTCCCAGACCACCGCCGGAATCAGGTGCCGATACGCCCCGGCTCCCAGGAAGCTGACGTGGGGAACGCGGTTCAGGCCCGCCAGGCGCGCCAGCTCGGCGCGGACCTCCTGCTCGACCATCGGCGCAGGCAGCTCGAAGCTCGTCGGCCGGACCGCCGCGGGAATGTCGGCGAACAGGTCGTCGACCGACGCCACACCGATCGCCCCGAGCATCCGCTCGCGATCGGCATCGGTATGCGGGGAGTAGGCCATCAGCTCAGGCGGTCAGCTCGGCGTAGGCATCGGCGTCCATCAGCTGCTCGACCTGAGACGGATCGCTCAGGCTCAGGCGCACGATCCACCCCTCGCCGAAGGCGTCGCTGTTCAGCAGCTCGGGGCTCGCGGCCAATGCCTCGTTCACCCCGGTGACCTCGCCGGAGACAGGTGCATACAGGTCGCTGACCGCCTTCACCGACTCGACCACGCCGAAGCTGGCGAACTGTTCCAGCCGGGTACCGACCGCCGGCAGGTCGACGAACACGACATCGCCGAGCTCGGCGGCGGCGTAGGTGGTGATGCCGATCGTGGCGGTCGATCCGTCGACACGAACCCACTCGTGCTCCTTCGAGTAGCGGAGATCATTCGGGTAGGTCGACATTGACACCTCGCTGGATGGCCACCGCGGCTAGGCGTCGGGGCTGGCCTTCGGCCGCTTGTAGAACGGCAATTTTACCTGCTCGGCGCGGAACGGGCGTTCGCGGACCACGACCTGCACCTCTTCGCCGATCCCGGCCGCCTCGGCGGGCAGGTAGGCCATGGCGATCTTGTCGCCGAGGGTGGGCGACAGCGTGCCGCTCGTCACGTCGCCCGCCGGCCGGCCATCGACCAGTACCGGGTAGCCGTGGCGCGGGATCGCGTTCTCGCGCATCACCAGGCCGACGAGCTTGCGCCGCGGCCCCTCCTGCTGGACACGCTGCAGCACGGCGCGGCCGACGAACTCTCCCTTGTCGAGCTTCACCACGCGGCCCAGGTTGGCCTCGTACGGATTGACGTCGAGCCCAAGCTCATTGCCGTACAGCGGCATGCCGGCCTCGAGACGCAGCGTGTCGCGGCTGCCCAGCCCGCACGGCTGCAGGCCCAGCGGGCGACCGGCGGCCAGCAGCGCGTCCCACAGCTGCGGGGCGTGGCGCGCGTCGCAGAACAACTCGAAGCCGTCTTCGCCGGTGTAGCCGGTTCGGGCCACCAGGCTCTCGACCCCGGCAACCGTCCCGCGCACCGAGCGGTAGTTCCGCAGCGCGTCGAGGTCGAGGTCGGTCAGGCGGGTGACCAGCTCCGCGGCTCGCGGCCCCTGCGGAGCGACGAGCGCCGTGCGATCGCTGCGGTCGTCCAGCGTCGCATCGAAATCACCGCGCGCCAACAACCGCTCGAGCTGGGCCACCACAGCGGCGCGGTTGGCCGCGTTGCAGACGAACAGGTACCCGTCGTCGGTCCGATACACGATCAGGTCGTCGATGATGCCGCCGTCGGGATTGCACACCATCGAGTACTGCGCCTGGCCCGGCTCCAGGGCACCGGGATCGCTGATCACCGCGTAGCGGCTGAAGGCGAGCGCCTCCGGGCCACTGATCGCCAGCTCGCCCATGTGCGACAGGTCGAACAGGCCGACCGCGCGGCGCACGGTGCGGTGCTCCTCCAGGATCGAGCTGTACTGCACCGGCATCTCGTAGCCGGCGAACGGGACCATCCGGGCGCCGAGCGCGAGATGGGCCTCGTGAAGCGGCGTCCGACGCAGCGCCCCGACGCCGGTCAAGCGCTGGCCTGCCGAGCATCCGGGTCGATGCCCGCGGCGATGGCGCCGTTCAGCATCTGGACGGCACGCTCGACGACCGTCCGCTCGGTCGCGTAGCTCATCACCTCCAGCGCCTCCTCGACCTGCACCCAGCGCGCCTCGTCGAACTCGTGATCGTGCTCGTCCAGGCTTCCTCCCACGGGTCGCATCAGGTAGAAATGGACGGTCTTGCTGAAGCGGGTCGAGCCGTGGACGAAGTAGTACCGGATATCGCTGATCGGCGCCTCAAGCTCGACCCGCAGCCCCGTCTCCTCGCGGGTCTCGCGCAGTGCGGTCTCCACCAGGGTCTCGCCGGCGTCCGGCGTGCCCTTCGGCAGCGCCCACAGCCTCGGTTTGCGCCGATGCACGAGGGCGATCTCGGTGCGCCCGTCGCTGGACCGATGCACCACGCCACCGGCCGAGGTCGCTCGCGCGTTGCGCAGGGTGGGCACGCCGCCGGGCGCCGCTACGCGCGGCGAGCGCGCGGAAGCCCGGACGAAGGGGCGGCGCGGCGGGCGCGGACGCGGCCGACGCGACCGACCGAGGGGAAGCGGAAGCGGCTGGTCTGCGAGCGAAGTGCGCCGACCGTGGGACTCAGCCGCAGTCCGTGCCGCGGCCGGTGGTAGACGACCGTGGAGCGCTCCAGGCCGAGACGCGGGCGTTGCCCAATGCTGCGTCCCGAACAGAAGTCGATGGCTGGACGGGCGATGTACCGCGCCATGAGGCTCACTCGCATGGCCCGCATTGTACGCCGGCGGATCGGCTGCGCAACCTGCTTCAGGAGGTCGGCGCGGAGCCGAGAACCTCGCGGTAGACGGCCTCCATCTCGCCGATGCGCCGCCTGCTATCGAAGCGCTCTGCCCCCTGGCGCGCCGCGGCCGCCATGCGGGCCCGCCGCTCGGGCGACCTGGCGAGGTCCAGCAGGGCAGCGCCGAGCGACGGCTCCGTGGGCGCGAGGATCCCGTCCACGCCATCGCGCAGCGACTCGTCGATGGCCGGCCCATCGAGGGCCACAACCGGCAGGCCACAGGCCAGCGCCTCGGACAGGACCAGGCCCTGCGTTTCGGTGCGCGACGCGAAGGCGAAAAGGTCAGACCCCTTGAGCAGGCTCAGCGCGTCGAGCCGCGGCAGCTGGCCGGTGAGGTGCACGCCACCGAGCGCCGCTGCCCGGGCCTGCAGCGCGACCTCCGATGGTCCCCCGCCGATAAGCAGCAGGCGCAGCCTCGGCTCCGCGACTGCCGCGTCGGCAAATGCCTCGACCAGTTGTGCGACGCTCTTCTCGGGAGCGAGTCGCCCCAGTGAGGCAACCACCACGGTGTCCGCCGGCCAGCCGGCCAGCCGGCGTGGGTCGATGCGCGGCAGGCCACGGATGATCGCGATGTCGAGCCCAGTCGGCACGACCCGCAGCAGCGGACGGTGGCGCCGCGGATCGAGGCGGCGCTCGATCTCGGCCGCGAGATTGGCCGATGGGGCGATCACCGCCGCACAGCCCGACCAGAAGCGGCGCAGATAGCCGGCCGTCGCGGCCGATGCCGGACGCGCCAGCGGCCCGAGGTAGTGGCCGTAGTCGGCGAAGCGGGTGTGGTGGGTGAAGACCAGCGGCACCGCGAGGCGCCGTGCCATGCGCCGCGCCATCAGCCCCGAGACGAACGGCGACTGCGCGTGCACGACCTCCGGCCCGAACGCGAGCGCGGCGCGCAGCGCGTTCGACGGGATCGGCAGCGGCATGCGGTAGCTCCGCGGCACGGGACGAGGCAGCTGGTACGACGGCAGCCAGGAGACCGCGTGGTCAACGGGTGGCCCGCTCGGCTCGGCCGGCGCCGGCGCGACGAGCAGCACCTCGTTGCCCTCGGCCGCGAGGCCGCGCGCCAGTGCCTCGGTCGAGATGGTGACGCCGGAGAGGTAGGGCAGGTACGACTCGGTGAAGATCGCGATCCGCATCAGGGCTGCCCGATGCCGTGCGGATCCGCGGCGCGTGCCGCGAGGGTGGTCGCCGGCTGGAAGCCGCGCTCCGGTGCACGAACGCCGGGCACGAACAGGAGCATACCCATCAGCACCGCGCCGACCAGGCCCGCACCGACCATCGTCGGCCCAGCGCCGAACAGCGCGGCCGCCGGCCCCGTCAGGGCGAAGGAGATCGGCACCAGGCCGGTCGACACGAGCCAGTCGAGGCTCGACACCCGACCGAGCAGCTCGCGCGGCACGAGCTGCTGCAGCAGGGTCGTCCAGATGATCTGTCCGAGCTGGAAGAGCGCCGCGCTGACGAATCCGGCGACCAGCGCCATCCATAGCTGCGACATCAGCCCGTAGACCAGGAAGATGGCCACGCCCAATGACCACGATGCGTACATCGCGGTGATGCGCAGCCGCGGCAGCCCGGTCTGGCCGATGACCAGCGCCGACAGGATCGACCCCACGCCGCTCGCCGCGAAGATGGTGCCGAGCGCCTCGGCACCCAACGACAGCCTGTTCTTGACGAGGTACGGCAGCAGCACCTCCATCGGCCCGAAGAAGACGAGCAGGCTGAGCATCGCCGCGAGCAGCGTGGCCCAGCACCACGGATTGGCCCGCACGAAGCCGAACCCCTCTCGCACCTCGACCAGGGTCTGGCGCAGGCCGGCCGCCGACCGCGCGCCGGGTGCCGGCCGCGCGCTGATGGCCCAGACCGCCGCCGCCGAGACGATAAAGCTCGCGCCATCGACCACGAATGCCGGACCCGCCCCCACCCCGGCGACAACGAAGCCGCCGATCGCAGGCCCGAGCAGGCGCAGCATCAACGGGCGCACCAGCGCCTGGAGCGCGTTGGCCCGCGGCAGCAGCTCCTCGGGCAGCAGGTCCGGCACGATCGCCGTGGAGGCCGGGTTGAAGAACGCGTCGCCGACGCCCACGAACGCGATCAGCACCATCACGTGCCACAGCTGCAGGGCGCCAGTGATCGACAGGATGCCGATCAGGCCGATCGCCACGGCACGCAGCAGGTCAGCGCCGATGAGCAGCCGTCGGCGGTCGTAGCGATCGGTCAGGACCCCGCCGAGCAGGATGAAGAGCACCAGCGGCAGGGTCCACGCCACACCGACGACCGAGAGCGCGGTCGGCACGTTCGACAGCTCGTAGACCTGCCAGGCGAGCGCCACGAAGAAGAAGCCGTCGCCGAGCAGCGACACGGTCGAACCACCGGCCAGCAGCGCGTAGTCGCGCCGAGCGAGCGGGTCGAGGAGGCGGATGGAGCGCAGCCGGTCGAGCATCGGCTCAGCAGGATAGCGTCCGGCGAGAGGCGGGATGGTGGGCGATACTGGATTCGAACCAGTGACCCCACGGATGTGAACCGTGTGCTCTAACCACTGAGCCAATCGCCCACCGCGGGATGCGCAGTATAGCGATCCGGGCGCCTAGAGTCGCGTGAGGGCCTGGGTGATCGCTCCAAGGAGCAGGACCGCGATGAGAGGCGCCCAGTCGATCCCGGCACTCGGCGGAATGACGCGTCGGATGGGCGCCAGGATCGGCTCGGTGACCTGGTAGACGAACGCCACCACCCCGCCGCCGCCCATGGGCAGGACCCAACTGATGATCACCCGGGCGATGATCAGCAGCCAGAGCACCAGGGCCAGCAGCTGCAGGAAGTTCACAACGACGAGCGGCATCTCGCGGTGCAGGATAGCAAGCCGGCGGCGGCAAGGCCCATGCGCAGGTTTGATCAGGCCGGGCGCGGCCCGAACAGGGCGGTGCCGATGCGGACCAGCGTCGCGCCCTCGGCGACGGCGGCCGAAGCGTCGTCGCTCATCCCCATCGACAGCTCGGGAAGCGACTGCCCCAGAGCGTCCTGCAGCGCGTCGCGCAGCTCCCGCAGGCGCGCGAAGACCGGGCGCGAATCCTCATGGTGCGGCCCGATGGTCATCAGCCCGCTGACCCGCGCGCTGCGCAGCTCCCCGATGGCGTGCTGCAGCTCGCCGCCACGCACTGCCTCGACGGCGAAGGTCTCGGCCGCGAAGCCGGACCCCGAGCTCCCGCCACTGAGGTTGACCTGCAGCAGCAGCTCTGGGTGCCGCCCGAGATCGTGTGACGCCGCGTCGATACGGCGCAGGAGCGCAAGCGAGTCGACCGAATGGATCACCGCGACCGCCGCCACCGCGCGGCGCACCTTGTTCGACTGGAGGTGGCCGACCAGGTGCCATTCGGCATCGGGCAGCGCCGCGATCTTGGGCAGTGCCTCCTGGACCCGGTTCTCGCCGAGCCGCCGCAGGCCCGCACGCATGGCCGCGCTGACGACGTCGAGGGGAACCGTCTTGGTGATGGCCACGATGCGGAACCCATCCGGGTCGCGGCCCGCGGCCTCCGCCGCGTCACGCAGCCGCACGCGCAGCGCGTCGTGTCGTTCGCCGATCTGCTCGGCACTGGGCGAGGTCATCGGCCACCGACTCATGAGCCCCGGCCGGCGCCGGGTCTCATCGGTCCGTGCGCGTTGGAGTCAGTCGCCCTTGCGCCGCAGGAAGCTGGGGATGTCGAGATCGGCCTCGCCGTAGGACGGCCGCTCCAAGCCCGCCGGCCGGACCGGCAGTGGCTGGCGCGCTGCCGGCCGCACCTCGGTTGGCTGGCTCCTGGCAAACGGCGACGGCTCGTCCATCTGCGCCTCCAGCGCCTCGCGCTCGGTCCGCTCGCGCTCGATCTCGGCGAGGATCTCACGGCTCCGCTCGTCGAGCGTCTGCTCGATGCCGCCCGCGATCTCGGCCGCCGCGCGGCGGTCGGGCTTGGCCTTGCGCGTCGCGTCAAAGCCGGTGGCGATGACGGTCACCTTCACCTCGTCGCGCATCCGATCATCGATGACCGTGCCGAAGATGATGTTGGCCTCCGGATCGGCAGCCTCCTTGATGACCTCGGCCGCCTCGTTGACCTCGAACAGACCGAGATCGCTGCCGCCGGTGACGTTGAACAGGATGCCGCGCGCGCCCTGGATGTTGACCTCGAGCAGTGGGCTCATGACCGCCGCGCGGGCCGCCTCCATGGCGCGGTTCTCGCCGGTGCCGATACCGATGCCCATCATCGAGCTGCCCGCGTCACGCATGATGGTCTTGACGTCGGCGAAGTCGAGGTTGATGAGGCCCGGCACGGTGATCAGATCGCTGATCCCCTGCACGCCCTGGCGCAGGACGTCATCCACCACGCGGAACGCGTCCAGGATCGAGGTTTTCTTGTCGACCACCTCGCGCAGCCGATCGTTGGGAATCGTGATCAGCGTGTCGCACTTCTCCTTGAGCAGCTCCGAATACTGCTCGGCGACGAGCTTGCGGCGCACCCCCTCGAAGCTGAACGGCTTGGTGATGACACCGACCGTCAGCGCTCCCAGGTCCTTGGCGATCTCGGCGATGACCGGCGCCGCGCCCGAGCCGGTGCCACCGCCCATGCCGGCGGTGATGAAGATCATGTCGGCGTCCTTGAGGGCCTCGTAGATCTTCTCCGAGTCCTCCTCGGCGGCGCGCTGACCGACGTTTGGATCGGCGCCCGCGCCAAGGCCGCGCGTCATCTTGTCGCCGATGCGGATCTTGTGCGGCGCATCGCTTTGAAGCAGCGCCTGGGCATCGGTGTTCACCGCGATGAACTCGACGCCCATCATCTCGGCGCGAATCATCCGGTTGACGGCGTTGCTGCCGCCGCCTCCGACGCCGATGACCTTGATGAGTGCGAAGTTCTCTGCGTCCGACCGGAGCGGCATGGGGGTTCTCCTGCGCCTGATGGAGCTTGCAAACCCGGGGCTCGCGGGTTTGACCGATTCTAGCGAGTGGGCATGGGTCCGCGTCGGGACTTTTCCACAATGCCCCGCGAAGTTATCCACATTGTGCGATCAGGCTGTGGAGACCTTCACAGCGCGCACCGATCCCGTCCACAGGGTCTTCGCGAAGGCACAGCGCGGGAGCATGGCGAGGACGTGGCGCGTCCCTGGCGTGGGTCCGTGGCGTGGACCCGTGGCGTGGGTCCGTGGCGTGGGCCCGTGGCGTGGACCCATGCCATCGACGGTCCTGCCACCGGGTGGAGATATTTCGCAACGAAGGCCCGCCGGCGGGCACTTCGAACGTGATGCCTGCCACGCGGTGACCAAAACGGACTCCCGCAGGCCCATGTTCGGCCCAAGTTCTTCGTTACCTCCACCCGGTGGCAACGGTTCGGCGGGGAGTCCGCTCCGGGCATCGCGGGCACGGCGGCCCGAGGCGACGCGTCGTTCCGTCAGCCCGGAAAGAGGCCGCGCACCCAATCGAGCACCCGGCCGAACCCCGCGCCGACTGACGACCCGTTCGAGTACGCGGTCAGCGGCTCCGCGCCAGCGTGCCCCGCGCCCCAGAGCAGCAGGCCGATGGGCGTGGCGAAGGCCGGGTTGGAGAGCTGATCCATGAGTCCGCCGACACCCTGCGGCGAGCCGACGCGCACCGGCATCTCCAGCACGTCGCGCGCCAACTCCGCTGCGCCGCCCAGCCGGGCGCCGCCGCCGGTGAGCACTACGCCCGCGGGCAGCATGCCGGCGTGCCCGGAGCGCTTCACCTCCTCGCTGATCAGCGAGTAGATCTCGCTCATCCGCGCCTCGATGATCTCGCACAGCTTGCGACGCTGGATCGTCTGGCCGCCGTCGTCGCCGAGCACCGCGACGTTGAGCAGCTCCTCGGGCTGAACATCGGTCAGGCTCGCCGAGCCATGCTTGATCTTGATCTCCTCCGCCAGGTTGAGCGATGTGCGCAGGCCGATCGCGACGTCGTTGGTCACGTTGATGCCGCCAACCGGCAGCACCGCCGAGTGGTACACCGCCCCGTCGACGAAGATGGCGACGTCGGTCGTGCCGCCTCCGATGTCAGCCACCAGCACGCCGAGCTCCTTCTCGGTGTCGGTGAGCGTCGCCTCCGCGGCGGCCAGCGAGCTGATGACCAGCTCATCGATCGCGACGTTCGCCTGGCTGATGCACTTGCTCAGGTTCTGGACCGACGTCGCCGCGCCGGCGACGATGTGGGTCTCGACCTCCAGCCGCACCGCGCTCATGCCGAGCGGGTCCTTGATGCCCTCCTGGCCGTCGACGATGTAGCCGCGCGGCACCACGTGCAGGATCTCGCGGTTGGAGGGCACCTGGACCGCCTTGGCAGCGTCGGTCGCGCGTGCCACGTCCTCGCGACTGACCTCGCGCTTGTGGCCGGAGACCGCCACCACGCCGCGGCTGTTCTGACTGCCGATGTGGCTGCCGCCGACGCTGACGAAGGCGGAGCTGATCTTGTAGCCGGACAGCCGCTCGGCCTTCTCGATGCTCGAGGCGATCGAGCTGACCGTCTGGTCGATGTTGGCGACCATGCCCTTCTTCATCCCGACCGATGGCGCGATGCCGTAGCCGATGATGTTGACGTCACCGGAACGACCGACCTCCCCGATGAGGGTGGTCACCTTGGTCGTCCCCGCATCGATGCCGACGAGGACCGTCTCCCTGTCCAAGCTACCTCCGAGAATGATCGGCGCCCGACGCGCGAACGCCTCGTTTCGAGCCTACAGGAAGTGGCGCCTGATCAACGCCACGTTTTGGAAGATGCGCAGCCCGAAGGCGAAGAGCGCCACGAGATAGAGGTCGATCCCCAGCCGGTCGCCCACGAAGGTCAGCGCCACCGCCACCAGAGCGTTGGTCACGAACCCGGACAGGAAGACCCGGTTGTCGTAATGGGCGTCCAGCTCTGCCCGCACGGCACCCAGCACCGAGTCGAGCCCGGCCAGGATGCCCACCGCGCTGTACCTCGCCAGCTCGGGGCTGACCGAAACGTTGAGCACCAGCCCCAGGGCGACACCGAGGGCAAGACCGATGAGTGGAAGCCACATGCAGCAGGGTACCCGG
The DNA here is from genome assembly GCA_963716585.1 of uncultured Chloroflexia bacterium. Taxonomy (GTDB): domain Bacteria; phylum Chloroflexota; class Limnocylindria; order QHBO01; family QHBO01; genus JAICUY01. The sequence goes on along the minus strand of CAVQTN010000005.1, from coordinate 96,658 downwards.
TGCGGAAGTCAGCTGAGGCCGGCGCCCCCATCCGCTGGCTCGGCACGCCTCAGCCCTTGGCACGGAAATATACCTTTCCCGGGTTGCGGGCATCGACCCATGACACCGATCCCTCCGGATGCGCGGCGAACAGCGTCCGGACCGCGGCGACCTGCGCCTCGATGCGGCCGTCCTGTGGCTGCTCGCGGGTGGGGTCGAGCCCGTACAGCCCGAATGCGGCCTGCCAAGCGGGCGCGGTCGAGACGAGGACGAAGCCATGCTCGTCGTCGATCCTGAGGCTCAGCCGCGTGGCGGCCGAGCCGAGCCTGGCGGGCTGGACCGCGACGAGCCGCAGCGCGGTGTCGATCATGCCCGATGGGATGACGTCGCCGACCTTCAGGCCCTTCGACGCCTGGCGCCGGTCGTCGACGAAAGGCAGGCCGGCCAGGCCGGCCGGCAGCTGGCCGTCCACCGAGCGTGCGGCGATCAGCGTTCCATCGCCCGCGCCTACCAGCCGTGCGCCGGGCGTGCGCCACACGAACGCGGGCTGCTTCTCGGTGACGGTGATGCGCACCTCGTCGAGCAGGCTCGACTCGACGCGCGCGTCGGCCACGGCCGGCAGGAGGCGCAGCCGGTCGACGACCGGCGCGCTCTCGAGGCCCAGCAACGGGCTGCCGCGCAACCAGCCGACGGCCCCGGCCAGCTGTTGCTGGCTGGTCAGCTGCTGCCCGGCGAAGGCGATGCGCTGGACGCGCAGCCAGGGGCCGTTGACCAGCACCACGGTGCCCGCCAGCAGAGCGGCGAAGAGCAGCCCGGCGATCGTCCGGGCGGCAGAGGGCAGCCGCGGCCGGAAGCGCTGGCGCAGCGGCGGGCTCGGGCGCCGCGCGTGCGCGCCGCGCCGCTTCGGCCTGGCCGCCGGGCGCGCTCCGCGGCTCACGGGCGGCCCCCGCGGCGTGCCGGCGTGCGGCCCTCTCGATCGGCCTCCAGCCCGAGCTCGATGAGCCGGCTGATGAGCTCCGGGAACGGGCAGCCGGCGAGCTCCGCCTGCTTCGGGAACATGCTGGTCGTGGTGAAGCCGGGCAGCGTGTTCATCTCGCTGACGTAGGTCGCATCGGTGGTCACCAGGAAGTCGACGCGCGCCATGCCGGCGCAGTCGACGGCGCGATAGGCGAGCGCCGCCAGCTCCTTGAGGCGAGCCGCCGTTCCGGCATCGAGGGTCGCCCGCGGCACCACCTCGGCGAGGCCCTCGACGTATTTGGCCTCGTAGTCGTACCACTCGTGATGGCTGATCACCTCGCCCGGCTCGAACACCACGAAGGGCTCATTGCCGAGCACACCGCACTCGAGCTCGCGAGCACCGGCGATATACGCCTCCACGATCACCTTGCTGTCGTACTCAAACGCAAGGTCAAGGGCGGGCGACAGCTCGGCGGGTGCATGGACCAGGCTCATGCCGACGCTGCTTCCCAGGCGCGCCGGCTTGACGACGCAGCGATCGCCCAGCAACCTGCCGACCTCGGAGGCCACACGCTCACGCTGCTCACGCCACTGCTTGCGCCGGAACGACAGGTCATCGACCACGGGCAACCCGTGGCCGCGCAGCAGGTCCTTGAAGACGACCTTGTCCATCGCAACCGCGCTGGCCAGCACCCCGGCGCCGATGTACGGCACGCCGGCGAGCTCCAGGAGCCCCTGCAACGTGCCGTCCTCGCCGAACGGCCCGTGGACCACCAGGAAGGCGACGTCGATCGCGTCGGCCAGCGGACGGAGTGCGGCGCGCGGCTCGAGCGGCGCGCCGCTGGCCGAGGAAAGAGGCTGCGCGGGGTCGTCGAGCATGGCCGTCAGCGAGCGGTCGGTGAGCTGCGGCGCGGCCGCCGCGGGAAGGTGCCACCCGCCCTCGCGGTCGATGTAGATCAGGTACGGCTCGTAGCGCTCGCGATCGATGGCACGCAGCACCGACTCGGCCGACGACAGGCTGACCTCGTGCTCGGCTGATCGTCCGCCGGCGAAGATCCCGATCCGCAGCCGCCCGGTCAAGCTGTCACCCCAGCCTGCGTCCAGTCGCCGACGAACTCGATCTCGTAGTCGAGGCGCACGCCGAAGCGCTCGGCAACCACCTGCTGGACGTGGTCACCCAGCGCGCGCACGTCCGCGGCGCGGCCCCCGGCATCGGCCAGCATGAAATTCGCATGGAGCGTCGAGACCTGTGCGCTGCCGTGACGAAAGCCTTTCAGGCCGGCCGCCTCGATCAGCCGCCCGGCGTGGTCGCCGGGCGGGTTGCGGAAGACGCTGCCCGCGTTCTGCTCGGCGAGTGGCTGGGTCGCGCGGCGCTGAGCCTGGTGGGCGTCGACGCGCGCCGCGATCTCGGACCGATCGCCGCGGGCCAGTCGCAGCGTGGCGCCCAGCACGATTTCGGCGGAATGCTTGAAGCGCGACTCGCGGTAGGCAAAGCCGCATGCGTCGGCCGTGAAGCTGCGACACGCACCGTCGTCGTAGATCTCGACCTCCTCGATCACGTCGCGCATCTCCGCGCCGTGGGCCCCCGCGTTGGCCCACACCGCGCCGCCCAACGAGCCGGGAATGCTGATGCCGAACTCCAGGCCGGCCAACGCCTCGACGGTGCACCGCTTGACGAGCATGGCCATTGGCGCGCCCGAGTCGGCGGTGATCCCCTTCTCGTCCACGACCAGCCCACGAGCACGGTTGCGGACCACCAGACCGCGGATGCCGGCGTCGGCGACCACCAGGTCCGAACCGTTGCCGAGCATGAACAGCGGGACGCGGGCGTCACGGGCCAGTGCCAACGCCGCCAGCAGCTCATCCCGCGAGCGGGGTGTGGCGAGACGGTCGGCCGGCCCGCCGACCCGCAGGGTGGTGAGTGGTCCCAAGGGCACGCCGCTGCCGAGCGTGATGCCGCGCTCCGCGGCCAGCGCGTCGAGGCGCCGGAGCAGCTCCGTCACGAGGCGGCCGCTTCGGAAGGCAGCGCGCGACCATCAGCCAGGGCGAGCAGGTCGGCGGCGATGGCAGCCGCCGCGTTCGGCCGGCCCAGGGCGTGGGCCGCCACGGCCACCGCCGAGCGCACACCGTCGTCGTGCAGCACCGCGAGCTCCGTCAGCAGACGGCCGGCGTCCAGCTCGGCGTCCGGCACCAGCACGGCGGCCCCCTGGTCCGCCAGCCAGCGTGCGTTGGCGCGCTGGTGCGCGCCGGCATACGGATAGGGCACCAGGATCGAGGCCACGCCAACGGCGGCCACCTCCGCGCAGGTGGACGAGCCGGCGCGGCCGAGCACGAGGTCGGCGGCAACGAGGGCTTCGGCCATGCGGTCCGCCAGGAACGGAACCGGCTCATAGCGCGCGCGAACCGCCTCGGCAAGCGCGTGGCGCGCCGACTCCGCCGCGGCCATTCCCGCGTCGCCGGTCAGGTGCAGCACGCGCCAGGCGCCGACGAGCTGTGGCAGCGCGCCGTGAACGGCGGCGGTCAGTCGGGCGACGGCCTGCGAGCCGCCGAAGACGAGCAGCAGCCGATCGTCGGGGGCGAGGCCGAAGCTCGCGCGTGCCGCGCCCCGGTCGATGCCGGCGAACGAGCGAGTGGGCGTGCCCGACACGAAGCTCTTGCCCGGAAAGGCAGCGAGCGTCGGCGGAAACGAGACGGCGACGCGCGTCGCTGCGCGGCCGATGGCGCGGGTCGCTCGGCCGGGGATCACGTTGCCCTCCCAGACGAGCGAGGGGATGCCTCGCGCTCGCGCGGCGAGCACGAGGGGGATGCCAAGGTACCCGCCGCTGCTGAAGACCGCCGCCGGTCGCAGCCGGCCGAGCAGCGCCCAGGCCTGTGGCACCGAGGCGCCGAGGCGCAGCGGGTCGAGGACGAGGTGCACGTCACGGCCGGCGCTGCGCAGCGAGCGCACCACCAGCTGGTGGTAGGGCAGCTGGTCACCGACGATGCGCCGCTCCAGGCCGCGCACGCCGCCGACATAGCTGACCTCAAGGTCGGGCCGCGCGTCGCGCAGCGCGTGGGCGACGGCCAGCGCGGGGTACACGTGCCCGCCTGTCCCGCCGCCCGACACCAAGCACCGCATCGAGCAGAGATCCTGTCTGGTTCGTCTCGCGGCTGATGGAGAGCAGGATCCCCACCGCCACGAGGTTGATGATGAGAGCCGACCCACCGTAGCTGATGAACGGCAGGGGGATGCCGGTCACCGGCAGCAGCGCCGTGACGACCATCATGTTGATGCAAGCCTGCACCACCAGCCAGGTCGTCAGCCCGGCGGCCAGCAGGCCGGAGAACGTGTCCGGCGCGTTGATGGCGATCCGATAGCCCTGGTAGGCGATCACCACGAAGAGGGCCACCACGGCCAGCGTGCCGATCAGGCCCCATTCCTCGCCGATGATGGCGAAGATGAAGTCGGTGGACGGCGCCGGCAGATACATGTACTTCTGCCTGCTCGCACCGAGCCCCAGGCCCGTCACGCCGCCGAGCGCCAACGCCATGAGCGCCTGGACCGAGTTGTAGCCGGTGACCAGCGGATCCTTGAATGGATCGAAGAAACTCTGCACCCGCTGCATCTGGTAGGCGGTGTTGCTGACCATCAGCATCGCCCCGCCGACGGCCGCCGCGGCGGCGGCGCCGAAGTAGACCAGGTTCGCTCCCGACATGAAGAACATGGCCAGCGCGGCTGCCATGTACACGCCGGCTGTTCCCAGGTCCGGCTCGACCGCGATCAGCACGAAGCCCGGCACCACCAGCAGGCCGAACGGCACGAAGCCGTTCCAGAAGCCATGCGCCGCCCTGCCGCGACGGTCGAGCCAATGTGCCAGGTAGAGGCAGACCGCCAGCTTGGCCAGCTCGGCCGGCTGGAACGAGCCGATGACCGGCAACGGGATCCAGCGTCGCGACCCGTTGACGTCGACGCCGATGTGCGGGAGGAGCACAGCGACGAGCAGGCCGAGCATGGCGACATAGGCGGGAATGGCGAGGTAGCGCAGCCATCGGAAGTCGAGCCGGCTGGTCAGGTACATCGCACCCAGCCCGATGGCGGCGAAGATCGCCTGCTGGAACCCGTACAGCGCGGAGTCGTCGGCCGCGATGTAGGCCCGCACGCTCGAGGCCGAATAGACCATCACCACCCCGCCGGCCACCAGCGCGATCACGCTCAACAGCAACGGGTAGGAGATCGCATGCCGCTCGCGCCGGACGCCGGCCCTCGCGCGGCTGCGGGAGGTGGTCATGGCGACCGCACTCATGCCTGCGCTCCCCGCCCGATCGCGTTCGCCGCGGCTCGGAATGCGTCGCCCCGCTCCGCATAGTCGGTGAACATGTCGAAGCTGGCCGCGGCCGGGCTGAGCAGCACCACGTCACCGGGGCAGGCAGCCTGGCGCGCCCGCCGCACGGCGTCGTCCATGCCGCCGGCGCGCTCGACCGGGGTCCGGCCACCGATCAGCGCCTCGAGCTCTGGCGCCGTCTCGCCGATCAGGATCGCGGTACGACAGCGCGCCACGATGGCATCCGCGAAGCCGGCGTAGTCCAATCCCTTGGCCGAGCCGCCCGCGATGAGCACCACGCGCCGAGGCATGAACGCGGCGAGCGCGGCGATCGCTGCCTCCGGGATGGTCGCCTGCGAGTCGTTGACCCAGCGCACGCCGTCCCACTCCCCGAGCGTCTCGAGGCGGTGCGGCACGCCGGGAAAGGTGCGGATCGCCGCCGCGATGTCCCCCGCCTCCACCCCGACCAGCGAGGCGGCCAGCGCGGCACCCAGCACGTTGCGCAGCATGTGCTCCCCGGGGAGCGGCACCTCGGCCGCGGCGAGGAGCGGCTCGTGGCCCAGCCTCACCTGGCCGCCGGCCAGGTGTGCCTCACCGGCTTCCAGCCCGTAGCGGTGCACGGTCACGCCGAACAGACGATCCGCCAGCTCGCGGCAACCTGCGTCGTCCATGTTGAGCACGACTGGCCCGCGGGCGATGCGGGCCAGGCGGGCCTTCACCGCGCGGTACGCCTCGACAGTCAGATGACGGTCGAGATGGTCCGCCATCACGTTGGTGTAGAGCGCCACATCCGCGCCGCGCGAGATGGTCGGCAGCTGCAGCTCCGAAAGCTCCAGGACGGCCCACGCCGTGGGGCCAAGCTCCGCGAGGCGCTCGATGAGGGGCGCGCCGATGTTGCCGCCGACGAGGTGCGGCACGCCACCGTGCTGCAGCATGGCGCCGAGCAGGGCGGTGACCGTCGTCTTGCCCTTTGTCCCGGTGATCGCCAGCACGCGAGCCCGCGTCAACCGCAGGAACAGGTCGACTTCGCTGACCAGCTGTGTGCCCCGCGATCGGGCATCGACCAGCGCCTGACGCAGCCACGCGTCCGTCGTCGGGAAGCGTGGCGAGATGGACGGGCTGGTCACCAGCAGATCGGCGTCCGCGACCAGCCGGCGAGCCTCGACCGGGGCCACGCCCAGCGCCAACCGCAGCGGCAGGCCGTGCAACGAGCCGACCGCGTCGGCCAGCGCCTCGGGGGGCCGCCGGTCGTAGACCGTCACCTGCGCTCCCGCGCCGGCCAGGAATCGTGCCGCGGCGACGCCTGATCGCGCCAGGCCGAGCACCAGGGTCCGCCGGCCGACGAGGTCGGCCGGCGTCGCGATCGGTCGGGGTGCGGTCATGGTCATGGGCTTCCGTTACAGCCCGTGCACGCTGGTCAGGAAGACGCTGAAGCCGAGCAGCCCCGCCAGTGCCGAGACGATCCAGAAGCGGACGGTGATCTTCTCCTCCGCCCAGCCGATCAGTTCGAAGTGGTGCTGCAGCGGGGCCATGCGGAAGATGCGACGGCCACGCAGCTTGAAGGAGGCGACCTGCAGGATGACGCTCAGGGTGACCGCCACGAAGACGACCCCGATCACCGCCAGCAGCGGCAGCTGCGTGGTGATGGTGGCGACGACCGCCAGCGTCGCGCCCAGGCCGAGGGCGCCGCTGTCGCCCATGAAGATCTGCGCGGGGTGCACGTTGAACCACAGGAACCCCATCAGGCCCCCGATGATCAATGCGCAGAAGACGGCCAGGTTGGGCTGTCCCAGCTTGAGCCCGGGCACGTCGACCAGGGCGATGAGCAGGTACGCGACGAAGCTGAAGATGAGGACGCCACCGGCCAGGCCGTCGAGGCCGTCGGTCAGGTTCACGGCGTTGCTGGAGCCGACGATGATGAAGGCGACGAAGAGGACGAAGAGGACCGGACCGACGACCACATCGCCGATCCCCGGAACGTTGAGCGAATCCACGTGGAAATGACGCTGCAGGTAGAACGCGGCGAGCAGCGCCACGATCGTCTGCCAGACCAGCTTGTAGCGGCCTCGCACGCCGATCCCGGTGCGGGCATTCACGAAGTCGTCGATCGCTCCCAGGATGCCGACGCCGACCAGTGCCAGCATCGGCGTCAGGGTGAAGACATCCTCGATGCGCATGGCCATCGCCAGGAACATGACGACCACGACCAGCAGCATGCCGCCCATGGTCGGCGTGCCGGCCTTGCTCTGGTGGCCTTCGGGACCTTCGAGGCGGATCTGCTTGCCAAAGCCGAGGCGCTGCAGGAGGCCGATGTACAGCGGCGCCAGCAGGACCACCCCGGCGAAGGCCAGCAGCAGCGCGATCACGATGCTCAGCACGAGCCGGCCTCGAGCGCTTCGACCACCGTCTCGAGGCCAATGCCACGCGACGCCTTGACCAGGAGCAGGTCGCCCGGCCCGGGAGCCAGCGTCCGCTGCAGCTGGTCAAGCGCGTCCGAGGCGTCGTCGGCGATCGCGATGTTCGCCAGGCCTTCGGAGCGCGCCGCGTCCGCGATCCAGCGGCCCCGCTCCCCGACCGCCAGCAGCCCGTCGACCAGGTGCGCCGCCTTTGTGCCGATCTCGCGATGCAGCCGTTCCTCGTCGGGGCCGAGCTCGAGCATGTCGCCGAGGATTGCCAGCCGGCGACGCCCCAGCTGCACCGGCGTCTCGCCCAGGAAGTCGAGTGCCGCCGCGACGCTGACGGGCGACGCGTTGTACGTGTCGTCCACGATCGTTGCGCCGCCGGCCGACTCGCCTATCGCCATGCGATGCTCCGCGTGGCTGCCCTGCTCCAGGGCCGCTGCGACCTCGTCGAGCGGCACCTCGAAATGCTGCCCCACCGCCGCCGCTGCCAGAGCATGCGGCACGAGGTGCCGCCCCGGCGTACCGCTGACGATGCGCCGCGTGCCCCACGGTGCGTTCATGACGAAGGTGGTGCCGTGGATTCCGAGGGATTCGATCTCGGTGGCCCGGACGTCTGCCGCGTCGCCCAGCCCGAAGGTGATGACGCGCGCGGCCGTCTGGCGGTCCATGGCAGCCACGCGCCGGTCATCCGCGTTGAGCACGGCGAGCCCCTGGCGTGGCAACGCGGCTGGCAGCTCGGCTTTGGCACGGGCGATGGCCTCGATGCTGCCCGCGCGCTGCAGGTGCGTGGGGTGAACGGCGAGGACCACGCCGATCTCCGGCACGGCGATCTCGGCCAGCCGCGCGATCTCTCCGGTCGTGTACATGCTCATCTCGAGGACGGCGGCCTGGTGCCGCGGCTCGAGCCGCAGCAGGGTCATCGGCAGGCCGGTCTCGCTGTTCAGGTTGCCTTCGCTGCGGAGGACGTCGAGGCAGCGCCCCAGCACGTCGGCGGTGATCTCCTTCGCGATCGTCTTGCCGGTCGAGCCGGTGATTCCCACAACCCTGGCCGAGCTCAGCGATCGCCACCATGAGGCCAGCTCCTGGAGGGCCAGCAGGCCATCGGACACCTGCACGACCGCCGCGGGCCGGCTGACGCTGACCGGCCGTTCGACGAGGACCACGTGGGCGCCATTGCGAACGGCCTCATCGACGAACGCGTGACCGTCGACCCGTTCCCCACGCAGGGCCACGAAGCAGCAGCCGGGGGTGACGTGGCGAGAATCGACGGCGGCGCCGGTGAATTCGGTGATGATCGTCGGCCCGATGAGCTGACCGCCGGTGGCGGTGAGCAGGTCTTCGAGGCGGATCGACGGAGGCACGCGCTTCCCCGTGGTGGTTCGGCCCGAGTCTAGCAGCCTCACCTGTCGGCCACCGGCAAGGCAGGCCGGTCCGGCGGGATGGCCAGGTAGTCGAACATCTGCGGCGCGAGATTGTGGAAGACCTGGTCCGGCCGCTCGGCGACGACGTACTGGCCCCAGGTGGCGGGGCGATGGATGAGGATCAGCGTCACGAGCTGCGGGTCGCTGGCGGGCATGATGCCGATGAAGCTCGAGTCGATCCATCCGTGGACGTACTCGAAGTGGGTCACCGTCCGATACTTCGCCTTCCCGTTGGCGTCGACGCCATCACGGACCCTGGTCGCGACAGGCCCCGCCACCTCCGCGGTGCCGGTCTTGCCGGCGATCGAGTAGCCGGGCACCTGTGCCAGGCTTGCCACGCCATCGTCGACCGCGCCGATGAGCAGGCCGAGCACGGTGTGCGCCGTCTCGGCGCGCATGATGCGTTGCCCGTTCGCCAGCTTGGCATCGTGATGGATGCCCTGGGCATCGGTCCAGCCGGCGATGATATGCGGCGCGACGAGCGTGCCGCCGTTGGCGATCGCCGCGTAACCTGCGGCGAGCTGCACGGCGGTCACCGACACGCCCTGCCCGAACGAGTTCTGTGCAGTGGTCAGGTCGCCCGACCCTCGCGGGCCGGCGGGGTCCCACACCACGCCAGGCGCCTCACCGGCAATCTCGATACCGGTCGGCGACCCGAAGCCGAAGCGCTTGAACGCGTCGTAGAGCCGCTGTCCGCCCAGCGCGAGGCCGATCTTTGCCGCACCGATGTTGTTCGACAGCTTCAGCACCTGGGCGGGCGTGATCTCACCGTGGCCATAGGGGAACTGATATCGATCCGCATTCTGGATGCGGACGTTGCCGATGCGCAGGTTGTTATCGTCCCTGAAGGTGTCGGTGAGGCTGATGGCCCCGGCGTCCAGTGCCGCCGAGATGGTGAATGCCTTCATCACCGATCCGGGCTCGTACTGGCGGCTGACGGCCGCATCGGTGAACAGCGACGGGTCCGTCTGGGCGTAGTCGTTGGCATTGAAGGTCGGGTAGTTGGCCATCGCCCTGATCGCGCCGGTGCGGACGTCCATGACGATGCCGGTGACGCCCTTGGCATGGTTGCGCTGGTAGGTTTCCCACAGCGACGTCTCGAGCATGTGCTGCAGGCCGGCGTCGATCGTCAGGTCGACGTCCGCCCCGTTCGTGGAGTCGCGAAGCTGAAAGACCGAGTCGGCGATCCGCCGGCCGGCGACATCCTCCTCGGCGGTCACCGATCCCGCCTGGCCGGCGAGCAGCGCGTTCTCGGCATACTCGAGGCCTGCCTTTCCCTGGCCGTCGACGTTCACAAAGCCGAGTACCTGCGCGGCGATGGTGCTGTTCGGCGACGCACCGCTGACCGGGTAGACCCGCTTTGTCTCGGGGATCATGCCGATGCCGGCGAGGTTCAGCGCGCGAACGCGACCTGCCACCGCGGGGGCGACCCGGCGCTTGAGCCAGATCCAGGGGTCCCGCGATGCGAGCTGCCTTGCCAGCCCGGCGGTGTCCAGTCCGAGCACCGGCGCCAGCTGGCCGGCGACGCGGCGGGCCTGCGTCGCATCGGCGTAGGTGGCGGGGGTGGCGAAGATCGACTGCAGGTCGACCGACGTCGCCAGCAGGACGCCGTTCGCGTCGCGGATCTCGCCGCGCTCCGCGGGGATGATCTGCTGCTGGGCCAGCTGGTTGAGCGCCATGCCCGCCAGCCAGTCGTGCTGGACGACCTGCCACCACGCCAGGCGCACCCCGATCGCCATGGCCAGCAGCGAGGCGACGATCAGAAGCACGAGCGCCCTCACTCGGCTGTCGGTCCTGGCGAGCATGCGTGTCTCCGTTTGGTTCGATCTACGGGATCAGTGCGTGGCGTGGTCTTCGACGCCGGCCGAGGCGGCGAAGCTCACCGCGTCGTTGTCGAGCGGCGACAGGTGCAGCTGGGTCCGCGCCTCGGCCTCGATGCGTGCCGGCGAGCGGGCCGCGCCGATGCGCAGGATCAACTGCTGCTGCTCGCGTCCGAGCCGATCGACCTGCGACTGCAGAGCGTCGATCTCGTAGCCCGTCGCCGCGACATGGCTCGACTGCGACAGGTAGAAAAGCGCCAGGCCGGCCGCGACCGCGATGACCGCCAGGAGGCCCGGGATGCCACTCATCTCGCGGCGCCGTCGCAGCGCTCCTGATCGGGCGCCGATCGAGACCGGGCGCGGCCGGCTGCGCACCCGCGGTCGCAGGATGCCGATCCCGCTGACCGGCCGCGCGCCGATGACTGCCATCCTGGCGCGGCGCTCAGGCCGCGCTGGCGCGGTCGCGCAGGCGAACGCCCCAGGACGTTGGCGCCTCGAAGTCGAGGCCTTCCTCGATCTCGATGGCGGCGACACCATCGCCGAGCCAGTGGCGTTCCTCCTCGACCACGATGGTCCGTCGCTCGCGCAGCTCACGTTGCCGCGCGCTGTACATCCGACGGCGGCTGGCCTGGTGGCGAGCTCGTCCTCTGCTCATCCGATTCCTCCGCTGTTCACAGCTTCTCGGCGACCCGCAGTCGAGCACTGCGTGCGCGCCGGTTGCGCCGCAGTTCCTCGGCGCCCGGTGTGATGCCGCGCCTGGCGATCGGGCGCAGCTGGGCGAGGTGCCCGCAGGTGCATACCGGCGGCAATGGGTCTTCGACGCAGTCGCGGCTCTCGCGCGCGATGAAGCGCTTGACGATCCGATCCTCCAGCGAGTGGTAGCTGATGACGGCCAGCCGCCCGCCGGGGCGCAGCGCGGCGAGTCCGCCGGCAAGCCCGGCGCCGAGCACCTCCAGCTCGCGGTTGACGGCGATGCGCAGCGCCTGAAACGTCCGGGTGGCGGGGTGGATCCGTCGGGCGTCGGCGCGGCCCGGGTGCTGCGGGGCGGCGCGGGCCACGACAGCGGCCAGGTCGGCGGCGGTCACGAGGCGGCCCTCCGCACGCGCCGCCACGATCGCCTTCGCGATGCGGCCAGCACGGCGCTCTTCACCAAACGTCGCGAGCATTCCGGCGAGCTCTCGCTCCGAGGAACGGTCGATGAGGTCGAGTGCCGAGAGACCTGTGGTTTCATCGAATCTCATGTCCGGGGGCGCGTCGCTCGCGAACGAGAAGCCGCGCCCTGCATCGGCCAGCTGATAGCTGGACAGTCCCAGGTCGAAGAGGCAGCCGTCGAGCGGCAGGAAGCCGGCATCGGTTGCTGCGTCGAGGATGGACTCGAAGTTGGCCTGGACCAGCACCACGCGATCGCCGAAGCGCGCCAGGGCCTGTTGAGCCTCCGCGATGGCCGCCCGATCGGCATCGATGCCGAGCAGGCGACCATCGGGAGACGTGGTCTCCAGCATCCGCTCGGCGTGCCCACCGCCCCCGACCGTGCAGTCCGCGACGGAGCTGCCGGGCCCAAGCGCCAACGAGGCAACGACCTCGTCGACAAGGACCGGCAGGTGCCCTTCTCCCATCTGCGGCTGCACCTCAATGGTCGGATGGCGGGCCGATCGGCCCGGAGACGCATCAATGGCGAAGACGTGACGTGCGTCATGGCGTCACGGCTCGCTAGATACCGAGGTCGGCCAGGTGTTCGGCCAAGGCCTCCGGCTCGTCCTCGATCTTCGACCGATACGGCTGCCAGGCCGCCGGCGCCCAGATCTCCAGCCGGTTGAGAGCCCCCACCACGACGACCTCGCCACTCCGGATCCGGGCGTACTCGCGCAGGTAGCCCGGCACCAGCACGCGGCCCTGCTTGTCGAGCTCGACCTCGACGGCCCCCGATGACATGAAGCGACCGAACTGGCGCGCTGCCGCGTTCGTCGTCGGCAAGGACTGCAGCTTCTCGGCGAGCTCCTCCCAGGCGTCGGCCGGGAAGATCGCCAGGCAGCCGTCCAGCCAGCGCGCGAGGGTGGCCCCCTGCGACAGGCGCGAACGGAAGCGCACCGGGACCGCGACGCGTCCTCGGTCGTCCAGCACGTGCCTGAACTCGCCCGTCAGGAAAGAGGTTCGATCCATCCAGCGCTCGCTTCACCATTCATCCCCATTTGGCCCCATTTTGGACCACCGGGCGCCATCATACAGGCCAGCGCCTTCCCGTCAAGGCCTTTTCGGCAGTACGTTGGTCGGGGGGCACGGCGCGCCGCCGCCGGGGCAAGGGCGGGTCGGCTGACAGCTGAGGAAGGTGAGCGCCGCGAGGAGCTAGTTGCTCTCCTGGCGTGCTTCGTACGCCGCGCCGGCCGCGCGACGGCGATCGTGCTGTGGTAGGAGTCGCTTCCGCAGACGGATGGAGGCCGGCGTGACCTCGACGAGCTCGTCGGCTGCGATGAACTCGATCGCCGACTCGAGCGTGAGCTGGCGCGGCGGCGTGAAGATGCGGTAGTCGCCGTCGGTCGCCTGGGTCCGCATCTTGGACAGCTTCTTCGACTTCGTCGGGTTGACGTCCATGTCGCCTGGTCGCGCGCTCTCGCCGATGATCATGCCCTCGTAGACCTCGACCGATGGGCCGACGAACAGCTCGCCGCGCTCGACGAGGCTCGACAGGGCGTAGGCCCGCGTCTCGCCGCTGCGATCTGCGACCAGCACGCCGCTGGTCCGATGCACGACCTCGCCGGCCCACGGCCCGTAACCCTCACCCAGCTGGTGCAGCAGCGCCGTGCCGCGGGTGTCGCTGAGCAGCTGGCCGCGATAGCCGATGAGTCCGCGCGTCGGCATGATGAACTCGAGGCGAGCGCGGCCGTCGGCGTCGCTGCTCATCTGCTCGAGCCGGCCGCGGCGGCCGGCGACCGCCTGCTGCACGACCCCGATGTACTCCGGTGGGATGTCGACCGTGATGCGCTCGTAGGGTTCCTGGGTCTCCCCGTCGATCGAGCGCAGGATCACCTCCGGCCGCGAGATCGTCAGCTCGAAGCCTTCGCGGCGCATCTGTTCGATGAGCACCGCCAGCTGCAGCTCGCCGCGGCCGCGCACCTCGAACGTCTCGGCCGACTCGGTCGGCTGCACCTCGATCGAGACGTTGCCGAGCACCTCCCGGTCGAGCCGCGCCTTGATCTGTCGCGAGGTCAGGTGGCGGCCCTCGCGGCCGGCCATCGGGGAGGTGTTGACGCCGAAGGTCATGCGCAGGGTCGGCGTGTCGACGTCGAGACGCGGCAACGGGCGCGGATCGCCCGGGTCCGTCAGCGTGTCGCCGATCGTCACCTCCGGCAGCCCGGCCACCGAGACGATCTCGCCTGGGCCTGCCTCGCCGATGTCGACGCGATCGACACCGTGCGCCGTCTGCAGCGCAGTGACCGTCCCGAGCAGGGTCACGCTGCGTCCCGGCTCGACAGCTCCGTCGCCGGCGTCCGGCTCGTCGCGGACCACGCTCACCCGCTGACCCACGCGGATGGTGCCGTTGCGGATGCGACCGACCGCCATGCGGCCGACATAGTCGTTGGCCGCAAGGTTCGTCACCAGCAGCTGCAGCGGATGATTCTCGGTGTAGGTCGGTGGCGGGGTGACGCTGACCATCAGGTCAAGCAGCGCACGGAGGTCGGTCCCCGGGACACCGAGGTCGGTCGTGGCGGTGCCCGCCTTGGCATTCGTGTAGACGACCGGAAACTCGATCTGCTGCGCGTCCGCACCCAGGTTGATGAACAGCTCGTAGACGTCGTCGAGCACCTGCGCGGGTCGCGCGTCGCTGCGGTCGATCTTGTTCAGCGCCACGATCACCGGCAGGCGGCGGGCCATCGCCTTCTGCAGGACGTAGCGGGTCTGCGGCAGCGGTCCCTCGGAGGCGTCGACCAGCAGCAGCACGGCATCGACCATGAGCAGGGAGCGCTCGACCTCGCCACCGAAGTCGGCATGGCCCGGAGTGTCGACGATATTGAGCCGGACGCCCTCGTGGTCCACGGTGGTCTGCTTGGCCAGGATGGTGATACCCTTCTCGCGTTCGAGATCCATCGAATCCATGACCCGGTCGACGAGCGTTTCGTTGGAGCGAAACGTGCCGGTCTGGCGCAGCATCGCGTCGACCAACGTCGTCTTCCCGTGGTCGACGTGGGCAATGATGGCGAGGTTGCGCAGGTCGCGCCGAGTGCCCAACCGCCTAGCGCTGGTCGTCGGGGACGTACGCGACGCGCCGCTCGCCATTCGCGGAAAGGTACACCTCGCGAATGCGGAACGGGCCCGAGCGATCGACGATGTACGAGTAGCCGATGTAGTCGCCTGTTTCGATCAGCCATGACCGGACCGGCGAGGTGACCTGCGCGACACCGGCGAAGGAGTAGTCGTCGAAGATCGCACCCTTGGCCTGGACGACGTTGCCCTGGCCGTCGAGCTGGTAGATGGTGAAGCTGCCTGGGGGCACCGACACCTCGTAATGGTCGAATGTGTCGCCGGGCGCCGGCGTCGGTTCGACGGTCGGTGTCGGGACGTCGCTGACGGTCGGCGTCGCGCTTGGCGCCGGCGTGCCGCTGGCCGACGGACTGGTCGCCGCTGATGCCGTAGGCGTGCTGGAGCCGATCGCCACGCCGGGAGCCGGGCGCGTGACCAGGTAGCCGACGCCCGCTCCGATCAGCAGCAGGAGCACCAGGACGCCGGCCCATGCCAGGGGAATGCGGCGCCGGCGCCGCGCCTCGGGCTGCGGCTCGGCAGGCGGCGGCGCCCGCATCGGCTGGGGCCTGCGGAGTGCCTCGAGCTCCTCGGTGGGGATGACCAGCACGCCGCGCAGGTAGCGCGGGCAATTGCCGTAGCCGCGTTGCAAGCAGACGCGCTCCTGCTGCTCGAACGAGAGCAGCGCCGGATCGCCGAAGGCGTAGCAGCGGTGGGCCTCGGTCGTCTCCGGGCGGAAGCCGACTCGATCGTCGGCGAGCCCCAGAAACGGACAGACCGTCTCGGGCCGTTTGGCCAGCTTCTCGAACAGGACGAGCCGCTCGTTCTCGCGGGCGGCCTCGGCCGCGGCCTCTTCCTGCTTGCGCCGTCGGAACAAATATCGCGCCTCAACTGCGATGCGGCGAATGCGCGCGCCGCACGGAGCGTGAGTCTAGCGCGGGCCGGTCATCGGTGACCACCGCCCACTCGATCCGAGCCGCATCGGTACCAAAGCGTCATTGAGGTACCGGCGCGCGCCGGCATAGGGTGCGGAGGATCAGCGTGAGCATTTGCAGGGGATTCCAGCAGGTTGGCACTCATTGACACCGGCGAGCGACCGGCGGTTCCACGCCAGGGCCGGATCCGTCGCTGCCGGGTGCGACACGTGTCGGTGGTGCCCGGTCCGAGGGGCGGCATGGTGCAGGTCGATTGCCTGCTCGGGGGGATCGAGCACCCGCTCCCCCTCGGGACGATGGACGAGGCACGCGCGATCTGCAACGCCTGCACCGCGACGACCGTCTGGCGCGCGGACGAGGACTGACCGATCCCGATCGCCGGTCCGCCCGGTGGTCAGAGGAATCCCTGGAGAGCGGCCTGTAAGCCGAGTTCTGTCCCGAGGCCGATTCACATCGGTCTCATGGACGGCCATCCATCTGTGCGACCTACCCGAGGGCTGAGCGAGCAGCCTGCTGCGACGCGAACGTCGCCTTGCGCCCTCCTATTCGGTCTTGCTCCGGCTCGAGCTTGCCGCGTTTCACTCCCGCTTGCGCGGGCATCGTCACTGTGGCGCTGGTCCTCACCTCGCGGTGGACGGGCGTTACCCGCGAACCTGCTGTATGGAGCTCGGACTTTCCTCGGACGCGGCCTTTCGACCGATGCGCCCGCGGCCGTCCGGCCGTCTCCAGGGAGCCCTATTCTAGCCGATCGAACGCCTGTTCGGAATAGGCGAGCGGCGCATCGATGGCCACGTTCGAGAGGCGATCGGCGTCCTTGTTCAGTTCGCGTGGCACATGGCCGATGCTGTAGCCCTCGAGTCGGCCGAGCAACGACATGACTCGGGAGTGAATCGGCTTCAGGTCGGGATGCTTGACGCGATAGCGCCCGGTGATCTGGCGCGCCACCAGCTCGGAGTCCATGCGCAGGTCCACGTGGGTGGCGCCGAGGCGCAGCGCCTCGCCGAGCGCCTCCTCGACCGCGGTCCACTCGGCGTAGTTATTGGTGCGGATGCCGAGGAAGGTCGCGATCTCGGCGACGGTCCTCCCCGTCTGCGCGTCCTGCAGGATCGCCCCGGCGCCGGCGGGACCCGGATTGCCGCGCGCCGCGCCGTCGGTGTGGATCAGCAGGCGCATCGGTTGGCTCAGGAGGCGCCGGCCTTCTGGATCTCGCCGATGACCTCCATGATGGCTCCCGTCACGTTGATGCCGCGCGGGCAGGCCTCGACGCAGTTGAACACCGTCCGGCAACGCCACACGCCGTCGGCGTCGGCCATGATCTCGAGGCGCTCCTCGTGTGCCTGGTCGCGGCTGTCCATGATGAAGCGATGCGCATTGACGATCGCCGCTGGGCCGACGTAGGCGGGGTTGGTCCAGAAGACGGGCAGGCCGTCGTGCAGGCGGCGCACAGGATGCACTTCGTGGTGTCGTCGTAGCGTTCGCGCTCGGCCGGCGATTGTCGCCGCTCCTTGCCGTCCTCCGGGATCTCGTCGTTCACGAGGAACGGCATGACCTGCCGGTACTTGTCCATGAATCCGTCCATGTCGACCAACAGGTCCTTCACCAGCGGGACGGCCTTGAGCGCCTCGACGCTGATCTTCGGTCCCAGGTCCCCGACGAGGGTCTCGCAGGCCAGCCGGTTGCGGCCGTTGATGACCATGGCGTCGGATCCGCACACACCGTGCGCGCACGAGCGTCGGAAGGTGAGTGTGCCGTCCTGGTACCACTTGACCTGGTGGAGCAGCTGGAGCACGGGGTCGGTCGGCTCGACCTCGAGCCCGTAGGTCTCCCAGTGCGGCTGCTCGTCCGCCTCGGGGTTGAAGCGCCGGATGCGCAGCTCGACGTGCATGCTAGTAGACCCGCGGCTTGGGCTCGAAGCGGGTGATGGTCACCGGCTTGTACGCCAGGCGCGGCTGGCCACCACCCGCGGCCCGGAAGGCGAGCGAGTGCTTCAGCCAGTTGACATCGTCGCGCTCGGGGTAGTCCTCGCGCGCGTGGGCGCCGCGGCTCTCGTGGCGGGCAAGGGCCGACGCCACGGCAGCTTCCGCGCAGTCGACCAGGTAGCGGAGCTCGAGCGCCTCCCCGAGGTCCGTGTTGTAGCGGCAGCCCTTGTCCTCGACGAGCAGATGCTGCGCTCGCTCCTTCAGCACGGCCAGCTCGTCGCGACATTCGGCCAGCAGCGTCCCGCTGCGGAAGACGCCGCACTCGTCGAACATGAGCGCCTGCAGCTCGGACCGGATCACTGCCGCGCGCTCCCCGGTGGTCGACCCAGCAGCGCGGCAACCTCGGCCGCGACCGATGCCTCGGCGGCCGCGTCGCGCGTCGGCTCGGGGGCGGAGCGCAGGTAGGTGGCCATGCTGATCCCGGCACGTCGGCCGAAGACGAGGATGTCGAGCAGCGAGTTGGTGCCGAGCCGGTTGCCGCCGTGCACCGAGACGCACGCGCATTCGCCGGCGGCGTAGAAGCCGTGGACCACGTTGCCCAGCTCGTCGGCCAGCACGCGCCCGTCGATGTCGGTCGGGATGCCGCCCATGGCGTAGTGGGCGGTCGGCTGGATGGGGATGAGGTCCGTCAGCGGCTCGAGCTTGAAATAGGTGCGCACGAAGCCGGTCATGTCGGGAAGCTTCTTGTCGAGGATCTCGCGGCCGAGATGACGGACATCGAGGTGCACGTAATCCTTGCCGTCGACACCGCGGCCGGCGGCCATCTCCTGGTAGATGCTGCGGCTCACGATATCGCGCGAGGCGAGATCCTTCATCGTCGGCGCGTAGCGCTCCATGAAGCGCTCGCCTTCGCCGTTGAGCAGCACGCCGCCCTCCCCGCGCACGGCCTCCGAGAGCAGGATGCCGAGCCGGTACATCCCGGTCGGATGGAACTGGTACATCTCCATGTCCTCCAGTGGAATGCCGCGCCGGTAGGCTATCGCCACGCCGTCGCCGGTGAGCGTATGGGCGTTCGAGGTGACCTTGAACATCCTGCCGAAGCCGCCGGTGGCGAAGAGCACCGCCTGGCTCGGAAGATGTGGATCTCGCCAGTCGCCAGCTCGAGCGCCAGCACCCCGCTCACCGGTCCGGCCGGCCCCTGGGGAGTGCCAGGTCCATGACGGCGAACTCGTCGTAGAACGTGATCTCATGCTTGATGCATTGCTGATACAGCGTGTGCAGGATCATGTGGCCGGTGCGGTCCGCGGCGAAGCACGAGCGACGCACCGGTCCCTCGCCGAAGTTGCGGGTGTGGCCACCGAACCGGCGCTGGTCGATCAGGCCCTCGGGCGTGCGGTTGAAGGGCAGGCCCATGTGCTCGAGGTTGATGATCGTCTCGACGGCGTCATGGCACATCACTTCGGCGGCGTCCTGGTCGACGAGGTAATCGCCGCCCTTGACGGTATCGAACCAGTGCCACTCCCAGTGGTCCTCCTCCGTGTTCCCGAGCGCGGCGCAGACGCCGCCCTGCGCGGCGCCGGTGTGCGAACGGGACGGGTACAGCTTGGAGATGACCGCGATCCGCGCCTCCGCGCCGAGATCCTTTTTCAGCTCCAGCGCGGCGTACAGCCCCGCACCTCCGGCGCCGACCACCACGGCATCGAGGTCGTGGGTCCGGAGGTGCGGCGACGACGTTCGCATCGGTCTCACGAGAACGGGCCGACCTTCGGGGCACCGACGGGGTTGAAGGCGATGATCACGATCATCCCGGCGATCACCCAGATGATGGTGATGACCACCAGCAGACCGATCAGCCCGGCACGCAGCGTGCGTTGCTGCACGTAGTCGCCGATGATGATGCGCGCACCGTTCACCCCGTGGACCAGCGCCAGCAGGAGCAGAAGCAGGTCGTAGACGCGCCAGAACGGCGTCCCCCATCGGCTGGTGATGAACGCGTAGTCGATCTGGTGCCCGGAGAGCTGCACCAGGACGTGCATGATGAACATGTGGCCGAGCGCCAGGAGCACCAGCAGCAGCCCGCTGATGCGCATGAAGTACCACCAGAAGCGCTCTCGACCCGGTCGCTCCGGGCGTGCACGGGTGGCGCCCGACGGGTGACGCCGGCGCTCATGCGCAGCATCCTCCTCGGTCCAGATCGTGCGGCCGACGGCCATCAGCCGGGACCCCACGGGGCGTAGGGCGTGATCATGATGATCGAGAGCGGGACCATCGCCAGCGCGGTCGCGATCACCACGCCGTAGGTGACCGGGCGGTACCAGACCGTGGTGCGCGGCCAGAAGTCCATGACGATCACGCGTAGCCCGTTGAGCGAGTGGTAGACCAGCGCCGCCATGAGCAGGATCTCGCCGAGGCGCGCCGGGAGATTGTGGTACAGCGTCTGGGTCCAGTTGTAGACATCCGGACCGAGGGCCACGGTGGCGGTCTCGACGACGTGCAGGAAGAGGAAGAGCAGGACTCCCAGGCCGCTGGCGCGGTGCCCGAAATAGGCGAGCTGCGCCCACGAGATCCGGTAGCCGAAGACGCTGATCAAGCTGCTTCCCTTCTAGCGATGGACACCACCCGACAGGGCGGTCGCAGGCTGACGGCCCATCGATTCTAGACCGATGCGCGCACCCGCGAGGCGACCGCTGCGCCGAACTCGCGCGTTCCGGCGCTGCCGCCCAGGTCGTAGGTGACGGTCTCCCCACGGCCGATCACCTCGCGCACCGCAGACTCCACCGCGTCGGCCGCCGGCGTCTCCCCCAGGTGCCGCAGCATCAGGGCGCCGCTCAAGATCAGGGCGGTCGGATTGGCCTTGTTCTGGCCGGCGTACTTGGGCGCCGACCCGTGGACCGGTTCGAAGACGGCCGCCTTCTCGCCGATGTTGGCCCCCGGCGCGACGCCCAGGCCACCCACCAGCCCCGCCGCCAGGTCGCTGACGATGTCGCCGTACAGGTTCGGCAGCACCAGCACGTCGTAGAGCTCGGGCTTCTGGACGAGCTGCATGCACATGTTGTCGACGATGCGGTCCTCGAAGCCGATGCGGCCCTCGTAGTCAGCCGCCACCTGAGCACAGCTCTCGAGGAAGAGGCCGTCGGACAGCTTCATGATGTTGGCCTTGTGGACCGCCGTCACCTTGCGCCGGCCGTTGCGCAGCGCATACTCGAAGGCGTAGCGCGCGATGCGCTGGCTGGCCGCCCGTGTGATGATCTTGATGCTCTCCGCGGCGTCCGGCCCGACGCGGTGCTCGATCCCCGCGTACAGGTCCTCGGTGTTCTCGCGGACGATGATCAGGTCGACGTTGGTGTACCGCGTCGGCACGCCCTGCATCGACCGCGCCGGGCGGACGTTGGCGTACAGCTCGAGCGCCAGGCGCAGCCCCACGTTGACGCTGCGGAAGCCCGAGCCGACCGGCGTGGTGATGGGTCCCTTGATGGCAATCCCGTTGCGCCGGATCGAGTCGATGACGCGCTCGGGGAGCGGCGTGCCCTCGACGGCGATGGTGGCCTCGCCGGCCTGCTGGACGTCCCATTCGAACCCGATGCCCGTGGCCTCCAGCACACCACGAGTCGCCTCTGACAGCTCGGGGCCAATCCCGTCACCCGGAATCAGCGTGACGGCGTAGCTCACGCGTTGTGGTCACCTCATCCGGCACCGGTCAAAGCGCCGGCGTTGCGGGCCTGAGTGTAGGGCGGTCGCCACGCTTGGCGTCTGCAAGAACGACCGATCAGAGCCACGCCAACGACAGGCCCGGGGCAGCGGGTAGAATCGGACCGTTCCCGAGTCGACCGTCCGCATCGGCACGCCCCGCGGACGAGGAGCCGGGACGAAGCAGGAGAGGCGCCCCTTGAAGCTCCAGGAGTATCGAAGCAAGGAGATCCTCGCAGCTCACGGCGTTCCGCTGCTCGCCGGCGAGGTTGCCACCACACCTCAAGAGGCGCGCGATGCCGCCGAGCGCATCGGGGGCGAGGTCGTCGTCAAGGCACAGGTGCTGGTCGGCGGGCGCGGCAAGGCCGGCGGCGTGAAGCTGGCCGCCGACCCGGACGAGGCCGAGCAGCGCGCCGAGGAGATCCTGGGGCTCGACATCAAGGGCATCGTCGTACGCACCGTGCTCGTCGCGCCGGCCGCAGCCATTGCCAGCGAGTACTACCTCGGCCTCATCCTCGACC
Source organism: uncultured Chloroflexia bacterium (assembly GCA_963716585.1). Lineage (GTDB taxonomy): Bacteria > Chloroflexota > Limnocylindria > QHBO01 > QHBO01 > JAICUY01. Next base: position 74,483 of record CAVQTN010000005.1, on the reverse strand, counting down.
GAGCCGAGAAAGCGATCACCGTCATCGCCTCGGCGGAGGGTGGCATCGAGATCGAGGAGACCGCGAAGACGAACCCGGACGCCATCCTCCGCCTACCCCTCCATCCGCTGCTCGGCCTGCAGGACCACGACACGCGGCGCGTCTTCTATTTCCTGGGGCTGGCCGCTGAGCTGCGCAAGCCGTTCGCATCGGTCATGGAAGGCCTCTACGCCTCCTTCGTGGAGTCCGATGCGGATCTTGCCGAGGTCAATCCGCTGGCGGTGACGACCGGCGGCGAGCTGCTGGCGCTCGATGCCAAGATCGTGCTCGATGACTCGGCCCTCTTCCGCCACCCCGAGCTCGAGGCGATGCGCGACCTGGCCGAGGAGGAGCCGTCCGAGATCGAGGCGCGCGAGTCGGGCATCAGCTTCATCAAGCTCGACGGCGACATCGGCTGCATGGTCAACGGCGCCGGACTGGCGATGACCACCATGGACCTCGTCAAGCTGGCCGGCGGCGAGCCCGCCAACTTCCTGGACATCGGCGGTGGCGCAAAGGCCGATCGCGTCGCGGCGGCATTCAGGATCATCCTGTCGGACTCGAACGTGAAGGCCGTCCTGGTCAACATCTTCGGCGGCATCACGCGCGGCGACGAGGTGGCGCGCGGCATCGTGGAGGCGCGCTCGACACTGCAGCGCGACGTGCCGATGGTGGTGCGCATCGTGGGCACGAACGAGGAGGAGGCGAAGCCGATCCTGGCGCAGGCGCAGCTCATCACGGCCGACTCGCTCGACGACGCGGCGGCCAGGGCGGTCGCGGCGGTGAAGGGCGCGCCAGCATGAGCATCCTGGTCAATCGCGACACGCGCCTGGTGGTCCAGGGCATCACCGGGCGCGAGGGCGCCTTCCACTCCGAGGCGATGCTCGAGTACGGCACGCAGGTCGTGGCCGGGGTGACACCGGGCAAGGGCGGCCAGATGACGCTCGACGGCCGCGTGCCGGTCTTCGACACGGTGGTCGACGCCGTCGCCACCACCGGCGCGAACGCCTCGTGCGTCTTCGTCCCAGCCCCGTTCGCGCCGGACGCCGTGCTCGAGGCCGCGGACGCGGGCATCCCGCTCGTGTTCTGCATCACCGAGGGCATTCCCGCGCTCGACATGCTGAAGGTCTACTGGGTGCTGCGCGACCAAGGGGTGCGCCTGATCGGCCCGAACTGTCCCGGCGCCACCTCGCCCGGCCAGGCCAAGGTCGGCATCATCCCCGGCAGCATTCATCGCGAGGGCTCGGTTGGGCTGGTCTCCAGGTCCGGCACGCTCACCTACGAGGTCGTCCAGGCGATGACCGATGCCGGGATCGGTCAGTCGACGTGCGTCGGCGTCGGCGGTGACCCGATCGTGGGCAGCAGCTTCGTTGACGTGCTGACCCTCTTCAACGAGGATCCCGAGACCGATGCGATCGTGATGATCGGGGAGATCGGCGGCGACGAGGAGGAGAAGGCGGCGGCCTACATCGCCCGCGAGGTACACAAGCCTATGGCGGCGTTCATCGCCGGCCGCACTGCGCCGCCTGGCCGGCGGATGGGGCACGCCGGCGCGATCATCTCCGGCGGCGCCGGGACTGCCGAGTCCAAGCGCGCCGCACTCGAAGCCGCGGGCGTGCACGTCGCCGACTCGCCGTCCCACATTCCGGCTCTGCTGCGCGAGGCGGGCGTTCGCTGAGAGCTGTGGCCGGGACGTCGTGCCACGCTTACGGCGCTTCGGGCGACTGGTGAGGCCCGGCGGACCGCTGGCCTCACTGATCTTCCCTGAGAGGTTTGAGACACGCTGGAAGCGACCACCGGCCGCTCGCGACCTCGTCGACTGCCACCTGCCAACCAGGAACGGCTTAGGCACGTCGGGGGCTGCAAATCGCCTAGCGAACCTCCTGAGCTGAGCGTGAACCGTGCGGTGGAAGTCATGTCCTCGCCCCTTCGGGCTGCCCAAGCCGCCGGTGATTGGCAGCTGGCAATCCCACCCAGCCACGCCGTCTGAAAACGCTCGAGGAAGATCAGTAACCGCTCACAGCGTGCGGATTTGACGGAGGCTGCACCCCGACGGGGTGGCGTCCGACGCGACCTCCTGGCGCAGAAAGTTCCGCGCCACGGTCATTTCTTCGGGACGGCTGCTCGTAAGTTTCAACCATCACGACCTGGTGCTCGACGGCGACGGACTCCCAAGCAGCTCCCACAGCACCCCATTGAGCGTCCGCGGATGGACGAACGCGACCTGACCCTCGGCACCGGGTCGCGGCGCCGCGTCGATGAGCTCCGCCTCGCGCGCCGCAAGGTGCGCCAGGTCGCCAGGCAGAGCGTCCGAGGAGAAGCACACGTGGTGCAGCCCCTCGCCGTGGGCGGCCAGGAAGCGAGCCACGCCACTGTCGTCATCGGTCGGCTGCACCAGTTCCAGGCGCGCCGCCGGCGCCGGTCCGGTCGGCAGGAAGCAGACGCGGGCTCGCTGCGCCGGCAGCTCGCGGATCTCATCCGCGTCGAGGCCGAACAGCTCGGCATAGCGCGGAAGCGATTCCTCGATCGAACGGACCACGATCGCGACGTGGTCGATGGCGCCGATGCTCAAGGCCGGTACTCCCCCCATACGGCGCGCAGCGCGTCGCTGATCTCGCCAAGGGTGACGCTCGCCTCGACACACGCGCGGATGCGCGGCAGGACGTTCTCGGTACCGCGGGCCGCCGCCTCGAGCGCGCCGACCGCGTCCTCGGCGGCCGCCGCATCGCGGGCCTGGCGCGTGGCACGCGTGCGCTCAACCTGACGCCGCTCCGCCTCGGGGTCGATGGCCTGGGCCACGGGATGCTGCTCATCCCCCTCCTCGACGAAGGCGTTGACGCCGACCACGATCCGTTCCCCCGATTCGACGGCGCGCTGGAATTCGTATGCGGCCTGGCCGATCGCGTTCTGCTGGTAGCCATCCTCCAGCGCGCTGAGCGTGCCGCCGCGGTCCTCGATCTCGCGAAGCTCAGCCCAGACACGCTCCTCGAGCCCATCGGTCAGGGACTCGAGGTAGTAGGAGCCACCCAGCGGATCGGCCGGCGCCGTCATCCCGGACTCGAAGGCCAACACTTGTTGAGTTCGAAGCGCCAGCCTGGCCGTGGACGGCGTGGGAAGGCCGAGCGCCTCGTCGAGCGCGTTGGTGTGCAGCGACTGGGCTCCGCCGAGGACTGCGGCGAGCGCCTGGACGGTTGTGCGCACCACGTTGCTGTCCGGCTGCTGAGCGGTGAGCGTCGAGCCCCCGGTCTGGACGTGGAAGCGCATCTGCATCGAGCGCGGGTCCCTGGCGCCGAAGCGGTCGCGCGCCACGCGTGCCCAGACACGGCGCGCCACCCGAAACTTGGCGACCTCCTCGAGCAGGTCGTTGTGGGCCGCGAAGAAGAACGACAGGCGCGGCGCGAAGTCGTCGAAGACGAGGCCTGCGGCCAGGGCCGCCTCGGCGTAGGCGATCGCATCGGCCACGGTGAAGGCGACCTCCTGGACGGCCGTGGCACCGGCCTCGCGCATGTGATAGCCGCTGATGCTGATGGTGTTGAAGCTCGGCAGCTCGGTGCGGCAGTAGGCGAAGGTATCGGTCACCAGCCGCATCGACGGCTCCGGCGGAAAGATGTAGGTGCCCCGCGCGATGTATTCCTTGAGGATGTCGTTCTGCACCGTCCCACGCAGACGCTTCGGGTCGACGCCGCTGCGCCGGCCCACGGTCTCGTACAGGACCAGCAGGATCGCGGCGGTGGCGTTGATCGTCATGCTGCTGCTGACCGTACCCAGGTCGATCCCGTCGAACAGCAGCTCCATGTCGGCGACCGCGTCGATCGGCACGCCGGTGCGGCCAACCTCCCCGGCGGCCATCGGAGCATCGCTGTCGTAGCCCATCTGGGTCGGCAGGTCGAACGCGACGCTCACCCCCGTCTGCCCGCGTTCGAGCAGGTAGCGGAAGCGGCGGTTCGTCTCCTCGGCCGACCCGAAGCCGGCGTACTGGCGCATCGTCCACAGCCGTGATCGGTAGCCGTCGGGGTGCAAGCCGCGGGTGTACGGAAAGGCGCCGGGCTCACCGAGTTGGGTGGCGGGGTCGAAGCCGGCCAGATCCGCCGGCCGGTAGACGGGCTGCAGGGGGATCCCGCTCGGCGTGGTGGTCGGCTCGGGGTCCTTCATCTGCGTGGGATTGTACCGGCGAGGCTCCGCCGCCCGATCCGGCGCCGGTCGCTCATTCCAGGCGCAGCAGTAGCGCGCCCCTGGCGATGGTCTGTCCCGGCTGAACGGCGATGGCCGCGACCCGCCCCTTGCGCGGCGCGCGAACCTCGTTCTGCATCTTCATCGCCTCGACGGTGAGCAGTGCCTGGCCGGCATCGACCTCGCTCCCCTCGTCGACCTCGACCGCCACCACGAGGCCCGGCAGGGTGGCGTTGATGTCGAGGGGACCGACGTGAGCGCGCGTCGCCACCTCGGCGTCGGCCAGCGTGCGCTCGCGCCAGCTGCGGACGCTGACGCCCAGGCGTCGCCCGTGCACGGTGACCACCCAATCCGTGCCGGGTCCCTCCACGAGCAGTGTCACCTGCCGAGCACCCTGCCGCAGCATGGCGACGCCGTGCGGCTCGTCGACCCACGCGAAGATCCATCCGTCGTCCGGCTCGACGGACAGATCCCCGATCATTGCCTGCAGATCCGTCATGTCGTTCAACGCTCGACCGCCTCGCGGCGCCCAAGGCGCCCCCAGGCCGACGGGCTGGCTGGATCGCCCGAGGCCGCCGACCGGCGCGACCTCGCTGTCGCGCGCCGCGCGCCCACCGCCGCCGCGGCCGCCAGCCGCTTGTCGTCGTCGGTCATGGCCGGACCGTTCCCCCATTCCGCGGCGATCAACCCGGTGTCGTACTTCCCCGACGCAAAGCTCGGCTGGTCGATGAGCCAGCGGTGGAAGCCGAGATCGGTCTGCAGCCCGCCGATCAACGTCTCGTCGAGCGCGCGCCGCAGCCGCGCCACGGCCCGCGGTCGATCGGCGGCGTGCACCAGCAGCTTGGCGAGCAAGGGATCGTACTCTGTCGGCAGCTCCGTGTCAGGACCCACTCCGGCGTCGACCCGCACCCCGGGACCGCCCGGCATGCGCCACGCGCCGACCGCCCCCGAGATCGGCCGGAAGGCGTCGTACGGATCCTCCGCGTAGAGGCGCACCTCGATGGCGTGGCCAAGGGGGTTGGCGGCCAGGATCTCCGCCGGGAGATGCTCACCGGCAGCGATCCGGATCTGCCAGGCGACCATGTCGATGCCGGTCACGAGCTCGGTCACACCGTGCTCCACCTGGAGGCGCGTGTTCATCTCCAGGAAGTAGTGGCCGCCGTCGGCATCGAGCAGGAACTCGACCGTCGCCGCGTTGTGGAATTCGACGCTGCCGGCCATGTGTCGGGCGCTTTCGAAGATCGCCGCGCGGATCTCGGGCGTGACCCCCGGCGATGGGGTCTCCTCGACGAGCTTCTGATGCCGCCGCTGGACGCTGCAGTCCCGCTCTCCCAGACAGGCGAGCGCCCCGTGGCGGTCGCCGAGCAGCTGGACCTCCACGTGCCGCGCCCGCGCGATGAGCCGCTCGACGTAGACGGTTCCGTCACCGAACGCGGAGACCGCCTCGCGACGGGCCGCGGCCAGTGCCGGCGCCACGTCCTCGGCGCGGTCCACGCGACGCATCCCGCGACCACCGCCGCCGGCGGCCGCCTTGAGCATGACCGGGAAGCCGATCTCTGCCAGGTCGACCGCCGCCGGATCATCCAGCGGGACGAGCAACCCCGGGACGATCGGCACGTTGACCCGCGTCGCGATCCTCCGCGCGGCCAGCTTGTCGCCGAGCATCTCGAGGGTTGCGGGCGGCGGCCCGACGAACACCATGCCCGCCTCCTCGACCGCGCGAGCCAGCGCCGGGTTCTCCGACAGGAAGCCATATCCGGGGTGGACAGCATCAGCTCCGGAGCGCCTCGCGGCGTCCAGCAACGCCGGGATCGACAGGTACGAATCGGCCGGAGCGGGCGGCCCGATCCGCTCTGCGCGGTCGGCGGCCTGGACGTGGAGCGCCCCGGCGTCCGCATCGGAATAGACGGCGATCGACTCGATCCCCATCTCCCGGCAGGTGCGCATGATGCGGATTGCGATCTCGCCGCGGTTGGCGACGAGCAGCCGGCCGAACGGGGGCGTCAGCTGACCGGCCGGGGTGTCTTTGCACACGGACAGCGGCGGCTAGAGCGGCAGGTTGCCGTGCTTCTTGGAAGGCACCGACTGGCGCTTTCCCTCGAGCATCCGCAGGGCCGATGCGATCTTGCCGCGCGTCTCCGACGGGATGATCACCTCATCGACGTAGCCGCGCGCGGCCGCGACGTATGGGTTGGCGAAGCGCTCCTCGTATTCCGCCACCAGGCGGAGGCGCTCGGCGTCCGGATCGTCGGCGCGGCTGATCCGATCGCGAAACACGATGTTCACCGCGCCCTCGACGCCCATGACCGCGATCTCGGCACTGGGCCAGGCGAAGTTCAGGTCGCCACGGAGGTGCTTGCTGCTCATGACGTCGTAGGCGCCGCCGTAGGCCTTGCGGGTGATGACGGTGAGCTTCGGGACCGTCGCCTCGGAGTAGGCGTACAGCAGCTTGGCGCCGTGGCGGATGATGCCCCGGTGCTCCTGGTCGACGCCCGGCAGGAATCCGGGCACGTCGACCAGCGTCAGCAGCGGAATGTTGAAGCAGTCGCAGAAGCGGACGAAGCGCGCAGCCTTGTCGGACGCGTCGATGTCGAGCACTCCGGCGAGGATCTCCGGCTGCTGCGCCACGATGCCCACGCTGCGCCCCTCGATCCGCGCGAAGCCGCAGATGATGTTGCGCGCGAAATGCTCGTGAACCTCGCAGAACGACCCGTCGTCGGCCAGGCCGCCGATGACGGCGTGCATGTCGTACGAGCGCTGCGCCGAATCGGGGATCAGTGCGTCGAGCGAGGCACCGTCGACCGCTGGCGGCCGCCACTCCGCGACGATCGGTGCCGGGTCGACGTTGTTCTGCGGCAGGTAGCCGAGCAGCCGGCGCGCCGTCTCGATCGCCTCGGGCTCGCTGGCACTCAGGAAGTGGGCCACGCCGCTCGTCTCGTTGTGGACCCGCGCGCCGCCGAGCCCCTCGAAATCGACCTCCTCGTGGGTCACCGTACGCACCACGTTCGGCCCGGTGACGAACATGTAGCTCGTGCCATCGACCATCAGCACGAAGTCGGTAATGGCCGGCGAATACACGGCACCGCCGGCGCACGGACCAAGCACCAGCGAGATCTGCGGCACCACGCCGGATGCCAGGGTGTTGCGCAGGAAGATGTCGGCGTAGCCGCCCAGGCTTACGACACCCTCCTGGATGCGCGCTCCGCCGGAGTCCGACAGGCCGATAATCGGAGCGCCGTTCTCCACGGCGAGATCCATGACCTTGCAGATCTTCTCGGCGTGCGCCTCGGACAGCGAGCCCCCGAAGATTGTGAAGTCCTGGCTGTAGACGAAAACGAGCCGTCCATCGATGCGTCCATAGCCGGTGACGACCCCATCGCCCAGGTAGTGCTCGTCTTCCATTCCGAAGTCGGTGGCCCGATGCGTCACGAACGCATCCAGCTCCTCGAAGCTGCCCTCGTCCAGGAGCAGCTCGAGGCGCTCGCGGGCTGAGAGCTTGCCACGCTCGTGCTGCTGCTCGACGCGGCGTTCGCCACCGCCGAGCCGCGCCTGCTGTCGCAGCTCGACGAGCCGCGCGATCTTGTCGGCCGTCGACAACGGGGTCGTCCTCCGCCGCTGATGTGGGCCCAGCAGGGATCGAACCTGCGACCCGCCGGTTATGAGCCGGATGCTCTGACCACTGAGCTATGGGCCCGATGAAATGGTGGACAACTTCGAGTATAGGGGTTCGTCTTTGCACAAAGACATCGACATCCGCCGAGATTGTGGATAACTGAAATGGACGCTGCGCGTACGGCGCGCGTATCATCGAAGCCGGTCGCGGTCGCGACCGTGCAGCAGCCTCCCCGAGCCGCAGGTGGGTGATTCTCCATTGGCCAAAGTCATTGCGATTGCAAACCAGAAGGGCGGCGTCGGGAAGACGACCACCTCGATCAACCTGGGTGGCGCGCTGGCCGAGCTGGGGTATCGCGTCCTGTGCGTCGACATGGATCCGCAGGCAAACCTGACAGTCGGGCTGGGCATCTCGTTGTCGGACGTCCGGGTCTCGATGGCCGACGTGCTGTCGGATGACCGCACGCCTATCGACGAGATCGTCAAACCGGCCGAGATGGCGGGGCTCACTGTTGCACCGTCCACCCTCGAGCTGGCATCCACCGAGGTTGAGCTGTTCACCGCCATCGGCCGCGAGATGGTCCTGCGCGATGCGCTGTCGGGATGGGCCGACCGTCAGTTCGACGTTGTCATCATCGACTGCCCGCCGACACTCGGGCTGCTGACCATCAACTCGTTGGTGGCCAGCTCACGCGTCATCATCCCGGTGCAGACGCAGTACTACGCGATCAAGGGCCTCACGGCGCTCATCAAGGTGATCAACACCATCAAGCTGAAGCTCAACCACGACCTGGAGATCCTTGGCCTGCTGGCGACCTTCTACGACGGCCGCACCGTCCTTGCCCGCGAGATGCTCGAGAACCTGCGGGAGCTCGGCGATCATCGCGTCTTCACCACCATGATCAAGAACACCGTGAAGCTCGGCGAGGCACCGCTGACCGGCAAGCCGGTCACCGAGTACGCCACCAACTCGGCGGCGGCCCGGGCATTCCGCGACCTGGCACAGGAGGTCATCGAGCTTGGCTAGCAAGAGCACCGCATTCCGCCAGAACATCCACCGCCTGTTCGATGAGGCCAAGGATACCGATCTCGCGCCCGGCATCGTTTCGCTCATCGAGTCGCGCGCCACCAAGGCACAGCTGCGCGAGCTGACGCTCGATCGAATCCTGCCCAACCCGGCCCAGCCCCGCCTCTCCTACGAGGAGGATTCGCTGACCGATCTGGCGAATTCGATCCGCGAGCACGGCGTCCTGCAGCCGATCCTGGTCCGACCGGTCGGCCCCAAGTTCGAGCTGATCGCCGGCGAGCGACGGTGGCGCGCCTCGCGACAGGCGGAGCGCGACACGATCCCCGCCATCGTCGTGGAGTTCGACGAGGCGACGGCCCTCGAGGCGTCGATCATCGAAAACCTGCAGCGGGAGGACGTGTCGCCGCTTGAGGAGGCGGCGATGTTCGCCAAGATGACCGGGCTTGGCTATTCGGTGCGCCAGCTCGCGCAGAAAATCGGCAAGGACAAGGGCTACGTCGAGAATCGAATGCGCCTGGCCGATGCCCCCGCGGAAATTCGCGAGCTGGTGTCTTTGCGCAGGGACACGATCAGCCACGCCTACGAGCTCATGAAGATCGGAGACGAGCGGACGCGGCGCCGGCTGGCAAAGAAGGTGGCGGCGGGAGAGCTGACGTTGAGCAAGCTGCGCGCGCTGGCCGGTGGCGAGCCGGTCGATCATGACGACGGGGCCATTCCAAGGCGACGCGCGAAGACCGTGGCCGGCAAGGTGGCCGCCGCCCGCGCCGCCGACGATGCGCTGATGGACACCAAGGCGCGCTTGGCCGACGCCGTGGAGCAGCTGGTCGACTTGCTGCGGCGGCCGGACGTGGTGGAGGAGATCCCCGACGTCAATCGCGACAACCTGGCGAAGTACCTGACCATCACCAAGCTGAAGCTCGAGAACGCGATCGCGATCATCCGCGCCACGCGCGAGCAGACCACCTAGCCTTGCAGGCTGGCCTCGATCTCGTCGAGGTGCTCGGCCCGATGCGAAGCGCGCAGCAGGTTCAATGGACTTTCCGGGTCGGCCGGCCAGGACCTCGCGAGCAGATCTGGTGGCAGCGATGCCATGCGACGGTCGGTTTCATCCGAGATGCGGAGGGCCAGTGTTGCCGCTTCACGGGGCGGGATGGCGAGGATCAGCGGCCGCGAGGCGTCATTGATCCAATCGACATCCTCGGGCTCGTCGTCGGAACGAGAGAACGGGACGCCGCGGACCAGTTTGTCCGCCAGCGCGAGCGCGCGGCCATCCCAGAACGCGATGTGGCCAAGGACGCCCGCCACCGACCAGCTGTGGTTGACCTGGCGACCTAGCTCGTCATCGCTCAGCCGCTCCACAATGCGACGCATGCGCGCCAGCTCCTGGCCGTTCTGGGCGACATATTCCGAGGCAGCGGTCATCCGCATCCCCCGGCTAGGCGGTGTATGACATCACCTCGCGGTTGCCCACCAGGAAGTTGATCAACTTCTGGCGCGCACGTGGATCGGTGCGGCGCAGGCCGGCCACCACCTTCGGCAGCTCGAAGATGGGAGCCGCCAGCTGCCCCCCGGTGTCGATGCCGACGAGGTGATCCGGGCCACCGCCCACCAGGAACGCTCGCTGGAACCCCCTCGCGTCGAGGCCCGTCACGCTGCAGAAGGACGCGATGGCGTTGCCGACGCCCATCCGCTTGGCAAAGTCGATGAACAGGTCCGACGCCCAGGTGTCGATCTGTTCATCCTGCTGCGCCGTCACCATCGTCCGGTACGGCTTCTCCTCCATCTCGCTCACGCGCTCCTCTCAGGATCGGCTGGGTCCGATTGTAGTCATCGCGAGGCGCCGTCGCCACTGCGCACGACGGCCGCGAGGCGTCCCGGCCGCCTGCTATTCTCGGCCCATGCTCGACCGCCCGATCGATCCGCGCACCAGCGACACCCTCGTTTTCGACCTGCTGCGAACGCGTGCCGGCGCGGATCAGCCGGAGGTCGTCGGTCAGGCGACCTTCAGCCACGGCGCGTCGCGCGTCTCGGCCAGCGACGAGATCGTGGCCGCGGTGCGCGAGCAACTCGAACGCGCGTTCGTGGACCGCGTCCAGGCCGATGAGCGCCCGCGCGGCTACCGCCGAACGGGACGCGCGTCGGTCGACATGCTGGTCCCGGGCATGGCCGAGCACTTTATCGCACGAATGCGCGGCCTATGGCTCTCCTACCCCGACGGGTCGGTGGTGACAGCCCGCGAAGCCGCTTCGCAGGCCCCGCATGCGGTGATCGCGGCGCCGGAACCGGGAGTCCTGCCGACCGACGCTCGCCAGCGACGGGCGACCCTTGCCGAGAGCGACCGCATCCTCAATGCGCGTCCGCTGGTGCGCGCCAACCCACCCGGGACGGGTCAACGGCCCGGAAACGAGCCGGTCAACCGCACCGACTGCGGCTGGCTTACCTGATACCCAGATTTACCAATATTTCGAAGCACGCCGGCGCGAGTCGAGCAAGCTGCACACGGCGCCGGCGGCGAGGCCGGCGCTCCGCTATCATCGGGCCATGTCGCTCGCCAAATACATGATCCTTCCAATCGGCATCTTTGCGATCGGCGTCATCTACTGGTTCGTCAGCGGCTACGAGACCGCTGGAGCGGTGATGCTCATCGTCTTCTCGATCGCCATGGCGGTCTTCGGCTGGACATTGCTGCCGACCGCGAACGACGTCGGCCCCACGGCCCCGGTGGATCCCGACTTCGAGGATCCCGGCCGCTAGACGCCCATCCGTGCAGGCGACGCGCATGATGATGCCGGGCGTCTGTGGCTGCCCTGGCGACCACGTCACCAACACAGAGCCCGGCTCGCCTGTACTAACGGTGCATCGCTCCCGGCGTTAGCCTTGCCGAGCCAATGATCAGCGGATTCCCGTGTCGTAGCTGATGACCGGCTGGGGATGCTCCCCTTCCCGTACAACCAGGTCGAGCGGCGGTGCCGTTCCGAGCAGCGTCGGCACCCGCTGTGGAACGATGCGATACGAGCCAGGAACCAGGTCGAGACTGAAATGGCCGGCGGCGTCCGAGGTCACGCGCCTGAGCTCACTGCCGGCGGCGTCCTCGATGATCAACGTCGCGCCCGCGACTGGGCGAGCGGCACAGGCCGGGTCGGGCGGCTCGCGCTCGACCGGACAGACCGGGCCGGCGACCACGCTCCCCGACACGCCGATTTCACTCCCTGGGGTGCCGGCTGCACTTGTGGAGGCATCGCTCCCCGACGGCGAACCGGGCATGCAGCCAGCCAGCACCAGAGCGGCAACGAGGGTCGCGGCGAATCTGCGCACGCCACCCTGACGCGCCAATGGCCAACGAGGTTGCGACGGCCTCGTCAATGAGTGATCAGGGGTGCGAGCGTGAAGCGGGGCCGTCCTCGAGCTCGAACGTCAGTTCGTCCGCGAAGCACCAGTACCACTCCTCGTCCGGCTCGAAGGAGCTCATGATCGGATGCTCCGGCCGAGCATGCCAATGTGCGGTGGCGTGCCGGTTCGGGGACTGGTCACAGCAGCCGACATGACCGCAGGTCATGCACAGGCGCAGGTGCACCCAGCTGCCGCCGATGCGCAGGCAGTCCTCGCAGCCGTCGCTCGAAGGCGTGACGTCGAGGATCGTATCGAGATGGGTGCAGATGTCAGCCATCGGCCACGCTCAGCTGCCGCGAGCCGTCCAGTCGACGGTGAGGGCGCCGACGACCTCCGGATGGCGGCGCAGCCAGCCGCGCGCAAAGCGGCACTGCGGTTCGACGGCCAGGCTCGCCGCGCGGGCCCGCTGCACGGCCGCCTCGACGAGGTTTCCGCCGATCCCCCGCCCGGCAAGCGCGCTCGGGACCTCGGTGTGCACGAGGACCATCCGATCGTCGAACACCTCGTACTCCAGCTCCGCGACCTCCCCGTCCGACTCCAGCACGAATCGGCGGTTCTGCGGATCGTCGACGACATTGAGCACGGGATCCTGGGTAGCGATGGCCCACCTCCGGGGCAGCGGCAGCTCGCGACTGGGGCGGAGTCCGCGGCCAGGCCAGTGTACGCCTCACGACCGGGCCCGCGGGGCGTGGCGCGGAGTCCGGGTGAATCACAGGCCGATAGTCCCCCGGATGAGGCCCGCGACGGACACGCCGCGCGGCCGCGCCGGACGCGGACCCACCCACCTCGTGGACGCCGGGCTCGCTTCAGGTCGTGCAGTTGGCTCCGGCGGTAGGATTCGAACCTACGACCAAGCGGTTAACAGCCGCCCGCTCTACCACTGAGCTACGCCGGAACGCATGAAGGACCGATGCAGCGTATCGGTCCGGGGCCGGCGCGGATGATATCGCGCTGGCAGCGGGGGGTCAAAGACCAACCCGCCGCGAGCCCCTACTCCAGGTAGTCCTTGAGCTTGCGCGAGCGCGAGGGGTGGCGCAGCTTGCGGAGCGCCTTGGCCTCGATCTGACGGATGCGCTCGCGGGTCACGTTGAAGTCGCGGCCGACCTCCTCGAGGGTCCGGGAGCGTCCGTCCTCCAGTCCGAAGCGGAGCTGCAGGACCCGCCGCTCGCGAACCGTGAGCGAGTCGAGCACGCCCTCCACCTGCTCCTTGAGCAGCTGGTGCGAGGCGGCATCGGCCGGGGCTACCGACGCGAGGTCCGGGATGAAGTCGCCGAGGTGCGAATCCTCCTCCTCGCCGATGGGCGTCTCGAGGCTCACCGGCTCCTGGCTGACCTTCATGATCTCGCGCACCTTCTCCGGGCTGACCGTCTGCGGCCCGACGTCCTCGCGGGCATCGACTTCCGCCTCGGTCGGCTCGCGCTGCAGCTTGTCACGCAACTCGCGCACGATCTCGTCGCGGCTCATGCGCCGCGCGATCTCCTCCACGGTCGGCTCTCGGCCGAGCTCCTGCAGCAGGGTGCGGCTGACGCGGATCAGGCGGTTGATGGTCTCGACCATGTGCACCGGGATGCGGATCGTGCGCGCCTGGTCGGCGATGGCCCGCGTGATCGCCTGGCGGATCCACCAGGTGGCATACGTGCTGAACTTGAAGCCCTTTTCGTAGTCGAATTTCTCCACCGCACGGATGAGGCCGATGTTGCCTTCCTGGATGAGGTCCAGGAAGCTCATGCCGCGACCGATGTACTTCTTGGCGATGCTGACCACCAGGCGCAGGTTGGCCTCGGTCAGGCGCTTGCGCGCGTCGGTGCTCTGCTCGACCAGGATCCCCCGGCGCTGCTCCAGCGGCACGTCGGCCGGGATGGTCGGGTCATAGCCCAGCTCGCGCAGGTAGGCGGCATCGTTCCCGTCCTCGATGTAGGCGCGCACGAGATCCTGCGCCGTTTCGCGTGCCCAGCGTTCGAGCTCGTACAGCTCGACCGAGCCCGCATGGTCGATCGCCTTGAAGCGGTAGCTGTGGCCGAACAGCGCCGCCTGCTTGAGCCCCTCAGCCGCATCGGTGCCTATCAGCTTGAGGATCGACTCGGCATGCATGATGCGCTCGCGGGCGGCATCGTCCAGGTTCTCCGCCTTGCGCGCCTTGGCGAGCTTGACGAGCGGCGGGACAATCGCCTCCCGGCGGCGGCCGACCCACCAGTCGATGGCATCGCGCGTCACACGTGGCGACTCCTTGGGCAGGTCGAACGCGCGCATCGCGGCCATCGACCGCGCTTTCGGCTCGGTCCCGAGCGTGACCCAGGTGTACAGGTCGACCATCGCCCGTGGGGCATCCTCGACCGCCAGCTCACCGAGCTCGATGGCCTTGGCCAGGACGACCTCCTCCTCCGCGGTCAGCAGCGCGACCTTGCCGATCTCCTTGAGGTACATCCGAACCGGGTCGTCGATCCCGATCAGGTCGGCGGCCAGCGCCTCCAGGTCCTCTTCGGCCTCTTCCTTGGCGCCGGCCTTCTTGTCGTCGCGCTGGATATCCGGCTCCGCGATCAGTGTCGGCTGGTTCTGCGCATCCAGGACCTCGACGCCTTGCTCCTCGGCGGACGCGTAGAGTTCCTCGATCTCGTCGGCGTGCTCCTCCGGCTGCGGCACCGCCTCCAGGATCTGGTCGTGGGTGATGAACCCCTCACTGCGGCCCCTTTCCAGCAGCCGATGCAGCGAGGTGCTCGCCTTGCGTCCGCTGGCCGCCGCCTTGCGGCTGGCGGCGGGTTTCGCGCTGCCACCGCCCATTCCGCTCGGCGCCTTCGGCGTCGTCGCGCGCGGCGTCGCCGTCGCCTTTGCCGCAGGGCCCGATGCGGTCGCCTTCGGCGTCCGGCCGCTCGGCGTTGGCGCAGCCTTGCTCCCCGCCTGCGGCGTCGCCTCGTCGTCGTCGCCCTTGGTGCGCTTCTTGGTGGTGGTGATCGCCACGCTCAGCTCCTCCTCACGCCGGCACGCGCCGGCTCTCTCATCGTCCTGGTCACCTCGGCCTTCTCGCGGCCGAGTCGCATGATCTGCTGTTCAATCGCATCCAGCCGCTGATGATCCCCATCGCGCTGCGCCTCCTCGAGCAACAACCGTCCATCCCGGATCGCCTCTTCGATGCGTGCGGTGCGCAGCCGGAGCAGGCACGTGCGCAGCACGTCGCGCGCCTCCTCGCCGGTCAGCGGCGGCCCCGCCTGCGCCCGTGCCGCATCGGCCAGCAGGCTGCGCGCCAGGGCGCCGGTTGCCGGGTCCAGGGCGGCGACGAACGCTTCGAGCTCGGGACCGGTTCCGCCATCGCGCGGCCGCTGGCGCCAGGCGCCGATGAGCGACAGGGCGACGGCGTCGCGGAACGGCAGCCGCCTGTCGCCGTCGGCGGCTTCGAGCTCGTCCAGCTCGATGACGGCCGCCGGGTTCAGCAGCAGCAGCTGGATCGTCTCCGCCTCGAGGTGCGTGAGCATCGGGACAGCATCCGGCTCGAGCGCGGACGAGAGTCGCGGCTGCTCGTGACGTGGCGCGGGTGCCCGGGCAAGCGCGTCGTTGAGCACCCGCTCCTCGACGTTCACCAACCGAGCCAGCTGCTGGATGTAGAGCGCTCGCTCGATGGGGTCGCCGACCCGGCGCAGCAGGCCGACCACGCGCTCCGTGAGCTCGCGCCTGCCGGCAACGGTCGACAGGTCAACGCTCGCCGCGGTCCGATCCATGAAGTACTCGACGACCGGCTTGGCGGTCTCGACCGCGGCGCGCCACGCGTCCGGATCGGTCCGGATCAGCTCGTCCGGATCCTTGCCGGCCGGGATGCGGATGACCCGCACCTTGCTCACGCTCTGGTCCGGTCCGAGCTCGGCGAGCAGCCCGCGCTGGGTGGCGACCTCTCCCGCCAGGTCGACGTCGTAGGCCAGCGCCACCCCGTCCGCATAGCGCGTGGCAAGCTCGATCTGGCCGCGCGTCAACGCCGTCCCCAGCGAGGCGACGACGTTCGTGAAGCCGGCCTGGTGGGCGGCCATGACATCGGTGTAGCCCTCGACGATGACGGCCAGCTTTTCGCGGCGCATGGCGGTTTTGGCGAGATCGATGGCGAACAGGGTGCGGCTCTTGTCGAAGATTGCCGTGGTGGGCGAATTGAGGTACTTCGGACCCTCGCCGTCTGGCATGATCCGGCCACCGAGGCCGACCGCACGGCCCGACTGATCGCGGATGGGAATGATGATCCGGCCGCGGAACTTGTCGATCAGCCCGCCGCGGTTCGATGGGCTGGCCAGCCCCGCGCCGACGAGCTCCTCGTCGGAGAAGCTCCGCGCGCGCAGCCGCTTGGTGAGCGCATCCCAGGTCGCCGGCGCGAAGCCGATGTTGAATCGCTCCAGCGTCTCGTCATTCAGCTGCCGTTCGGCCAGATACGCGCGTGCGCGCTCGGCCTGCGGCGTCCGGAGCAGCACCTCGCGGTACCAGGCGATGGCCCCCTCGAGTGCGTCACGCAGGCGCTTGCGGTGGCGGTCCTCGCGCGCGGAGCGCTCGGACAGCTCGACACCGGCCCTCTCCGCCAGACGGGTCAGCGCCTCGCGGAACTCCAGCCCGTCACGACGCATGAGGAAGCTGAAGATGTCGCCGCCCTCGCCGCATCCGAAGCAGTGCCAGCCCTCCCGGTCAGGGTTGACCACGAACGAGGGCGTCTTCTCGGCGTGGAACGGGCAGAGGCCCTTGTAGGCCGTGCCGGCGCGCTTGAGCGCGACCGTCTCGCCGACGACGTCGACGACGCTGAGCTTCGACTTGATCTCGGCGATGATGCCTGATGAGCTCATGGGGATGGGGGCAGGTTCTCGGCGCCATCCGGCGCTGTCAAGGGCTTTGTCAAGGGGTGCGGAGGTATTTTAGCAGATTGTCAAGCGCCGGCGCGACCCATCTTGAGGATGTGCTTCCCTTCGCCCGTCGGCTACACTCCAGCCGACCATTCAGCACCGGACCCCACCTCACGGAGCATCAATGTCGACGGCAGTGGACGCGGAGGTGTTGCGGGCCGCATTCCGCGACGTGCACGCCGCGCGTCTGCACGGCTTCGCGCTGCTCCTGACGCTCGGCGACCGCGGCCTGGCAGGCGACGTCACCAGCCAGGCGCTCGGCGAGGGCGCGCGACGCGTGCGCGAACTTCGACATCCGGAGCGTGCCGCTGCCTGGCTCCGCGCACAAGTGCTCGGATACGTGCGGCGCCGCCTCCGCGCTGAGCCGGACGCGGCGAGCTCGGCGGCCCGCCTGGCCGCGGTCCGTGGAATGGGCGCCGACGCCCGCGTACTGCGGCAGCTGGCTGCGCTGTCGATCACGGAGCGCGCGGCGCTGGTGGCGGCCGACGTCGAGCATCTCGCCGAGGCGGATGTGGCGATGGTGCTTGGTTCGTCCTGGCCGGCCGCACGCCGACGAGTGGCCGCGGCGCGGGCGCGCTACCTGGGCGCCACTGACGAAGCGCTGTGGCCTGGGCCCGACGTCGAACCGGGGCAGCCCCGCCAGCGCGGAGCGCTGACCGAACGCGTGCTGCTGATCGCGGCGCGCACCTTCTCGCCCAGCGGTCCACGGTGACCGACCCGCATCGCACGTTCGCCGCCTGGCTGGCCGGCGGCGCGCCGGGGGAGCCGCCGCGCGATGCCGCGCTGCACGCATCGGTGTGTGACGAGTGCCTCGGGTGGCTGGCGGCGCTCGACGCTCTGTGGGCCGTCGATGTCGGCAGTGCCTCGCCGCCGGCGTCTCGCACTGCGGCGGCCGCCGCAGTGCGACGCATCACGGTGTCGCCGCGTCTTGCGGCGCTCACCGCGGCCGGCACGCTGGGAGCCGTCCTGCTCGGCGTCAGCGGCTCGCTGCTGCTCGCCGGGCGCCCACCGGTGACGCCGCTCCGGGGCGCCGGTGACGTGCTGGGCGGCACCGGCACGCCGGCGGCCACGCGCTCGCCGCTCGTCGCGTCGCCGGACGCACGCGCCACGCCGCGGGAGAGCGGGGTGGCAACGTCGCCTCGCCCATCCGCGAAGCCCGCGCGCACGGCCCGCCCGACGTTCGCCCCGCGACCGACGCTCACGCCGCCGACCGCCAGGCCAACTCCGCGACCGACGCCGACGCCGAGCCCGGCCTTCAGTGTCGGGCCGACGCCGACGATCACCCCGACGTCGACGCCGTTCCCGTCGCCGACAACCCCCAGCGCGAGTGCGAGCCCCAGCTGAGGCCACCTGCCACGAGGGCTGCAGGGAGCGTTAGCGGTCAGGCGCCTCGGCCCCGGCCAGCGCAGCCTGGGCAGCCGCCAGCCGGGCGACAGGTACGCGGAACGGCGAGCACGACACGTAGTCGAGGCCGACCTCGTGGCAGAACGCGATGCTGTCCGGGTCGCCACCATGCTCGCCGCAGATGCCGATCTTCAGTCCCGGCTTGGTGGATCGACCCTTCTCGACGCCCATCCGCACCAGCTGCCCGACGCCGGTCGCGTCGAGCACCTGGAACGGGTTGACCGGCAGGATCTTGCGATCGACGTACTGCAGCAGGAACTTGCCTTCCGCGTCGTCACGGCTATAGCCAAAGGTCATCTGCGTCAGGTCGTTCGTGCCGAAGCTGAAGAACTCGGCCTCCGTCGCGATCTCGTCGGCGGTCAGGGCGCCGCGCGGCACCTCGATCATGGTGCCGAACTTGTACGCGACCTGCCGGCCAGATGCCTGGACGATGCGCTGCACCTCCGCCTCCAGGATGTGGCGCGTCTCGCGCAGCTCGTTCACGTGCCCGACCAGGGGGATCATGATCTCGGGCAGCGGCGTGACGCCCTCCGCCGCGACGCGGGTGGCGGCGTTCAGGATGGCGCGCGTCTGCATCTTGACGATGTCCGGGATCATCAGCCCCAGGCGGCAGCCGCGCATGCCGAGCATGGGGTTCTGTTCGCGCATGGCATCGACGGCGTGCAGCAGCTCGGTCTTGTCGGTGAGCTCGGCCTCGAGAGCCGCGCGATCCCCGCCTCCAGCCGAGGTCGCCTTTCCGTGGCGTCCCACCAGGCGCATTGCACGCTGCGCGTCCTTCGCCCCGAACACCCGCGCCAGGCCCTTCTCGAGCATGGGCGAATCGCGGTCCCCGACCGCATCGGTGTCGACCGATGTGACTTCCAGCAGCGTCCGCAATCGCGTCGTCTCGGCGACGAGCTCTTCGTAGCTGGGCAGGAACTCGTGCAGCGGCGGATCGATCAGGCGGATGACGACCGGCAGCCCGTCCATCGCGCGGAAGAGCCCGGCGAAGTCATCGGTCTGCAGACGTTCCAGCTCGTCAAGGGCGTCGTCGAAGGTCGTCACCGTCGCCCCGTCATCGGTCGACAGGCTGGCGCCGGCGTCGCGGCGCGCCTTGGCTGCGGTCGCCGCGTGCGCGCTCAGGATCATGCGGCGCACCGTCGGCAGGCGGTCCTCCTCGAAGAACATGTGCTCGGTGCGGCACAGCCCGATGCCCTGCGCCCCGAACTCGCGCGAGCGCTGCGCGTCGCGTGGGTAGTCGGCATTGGCCCAGACCTGCAGGCGTCGAACGTCGTCGGCCCAGGAGAGGAGGGTGGCGAGGTCCTTCTCGTCGGCGAAGTTGGCTTCGATGGTCGCCAGCGAACCGGCGTAGATCTCGCCGGTCGTGCCGTCGATGCTGATCATGTCTCCCTCGCTGACCAGCTTGTCGCCCGCCGTCATGGTCCGGCTGCGGTAGTCGATCTTCAGGCTCTCGGCGCCGGCGACGCAGGGCAGGCCCATCGAGCGCGCGACCACCGCCGCGTGGCTCGTGGCACCGCCCCGCGCCGTGAGCACACCGCGAGCGGCGAGCATGCCGTGCACATCGTCCGGGCTGGTCTCGATGCGGACCAGGATCACCGCGTCCCCCGCCTCGTGCGCCGCCACGGCGCGGTCGGGGTCCAAGATGGCCTTGCCCGTCGCGGCACCGGGCGAGGCGTTGAGCCCCTTCGCCAGGAACCGGTCCTGCGCCTTGGCCTTGGCCGCCTCGTCGAAGCGCGGCAGGAGGAGCTGGACGATCTGGGCCGGCTCGACGCGCTGCAGCGCCTCTTCGCGGCTGATCACGCCCTCGTTGGCCATGTCGACCGCCATCTTTACCGCGGCCGGCGCGGTGCGCTTCGCCGATCGAGTCTGCAGCATGTAGAGCCTGCCACGCTCGATGGTGAACTCCAGGTCCTGGGCGTCGCGGTAGTGCGTCTCCAGGCGCTGGGCGATCTCCTCGAACTGGGCGTAGACCTCGGGCAGCGCCTGCTGCATCTGGCTGATCTTCTGCGGCGTGCGGATGCCGGCGACCACGTCCTCGCCCTGGGCGTTGGTCAGGTACTCGCCGAACAGCTCGTGCGCGCCGGTGTTCGGGTCGCGTGTGAAGGCGACGCCGGTCCCCGAGTCGTTGCCCATGTTGCCGTAGACCATGGTCACGATGTTCACCGCGGTGCCGAGGTCGTGCGGGATCTTGTTGTATTCACGGTAGTCGTGGGCGCGCTTGCCGAACCAGCTGTCGAAGACGGCCCGCGTGGCGAGCTCCAGCTGCCGGTAGGGGTCGGCCGGGAACGGCTCACCGGTCTTCTCCTCAGCAATGTGCTTGTACTGGTCCGCCAGCCCCTTGAGGTCGTCGGCGTCGAGGTCGGTGTCGAGCGTCACCTGGCGGTCGGCCTTGAGCCGCTCGAGCGGCTCATCGAACGTCTCCGCGGGAATGTCGAGCACGATCCGGCCGAACATGGCGACGAAGCGCCGCAGCGCGTCGTAGCCGAAGCGCGGGTTCTCGGTCAGGGCGATCAGGCCGTCGACCGTCTCGTCGTTGAGGCCCAGGTTCAGGACCGTGTCCATCATCCCCGGCATGCTGAACGCGGCACCCGAGCGGACGCTGACAAGCAGCGGATCCTTCGGATCGCCGAACCCCTTGCCGGTCTCCCGCTCGAGCTGGTGCATGTGCTCCACCACACCGTCCCACAGCCCGTCCGGCAACTGCCTGTCGTTGGCGTAGTAGGCGTTGCACGCCTCGGTCGTGATCGTGAAGCCCGGCGGCACCGGCAGTCCCGCGTTGGTCATCTCGGCCAGTCCCGCGCCCTTCCCGCCGAGGAGCGCGCGCATCTGCGCGTTGCCTTCGTGGAAGGTGTAGATCAGCTTGCCGTCGGTCGCGCCATCGTCGGCGGCTGACGTCGTGGCGGTCGCCCGCCTCGCGTGCTTCTTGCCGGTCGTGGCCATGTGTGGGCAGGTCCTCGTGCGGCTGGGGGACGTCGATTGTACCGATCAGCGGTCGTAGACGCCCACGTACCACAGGCCGATGTGGGTCGCACGGCGCGACGCGGGCCGAAAGCCGGCCCTGGCGAGCTGCGTCTCGATACGTCGCAGGTCGTGCACATAGCCGGGGCATCCCCCGCTGACGCGGTCCCACAGATTCTGGGCGCCCCACAGCATCCGGTTGAGCATGCCTCGCCAGCCGCGCGACTCGGGCAGCGAGATGGCGATCCGCCTGCCCGCGGCCCCGATGGCGGCGCGGACGAGCCGCGGTGCGTCGCCGAAGCAACAGATCGACCGATCGAGAATGACCCAGTCGTGCCGCCCGAGAGGATCCGCGGCGGCATTCCCGACCGAGAACCGGGCGACATCGTCAAGGCCCGTGGCGGCCGCGCGACGGCGCGCCACGTCGATGCTTGCCGGCGAAAGGTCGACGCCGAGGAGGCGCGGCGCGCCGGCACTCACAAGGGCGACCGATAGCGCCCCGGTGCCGCAGCCGAGTTCCAGGATGGTCGGGTGGCTGGCCACCCCATCGGTCAACAGCGATAGCAGTCTGGCGGAAACGTCGATCATCTGGGGACATCGGTCCGCATCGGTCCAGCGACTGGCTCGCAGGTCGAACCGATGCGCGACGAGGTCGTCGGCCGGCGTCCGACAGCAAATCGACGGCTCGTCCTCAGGGTGTTCGTTCATGCCACGGCCATTGTGGCCCGCCGCTGCAAGCGCCTGATCCCCAGGTGTCAGCGCCGGCGCACTCGCCGGCGACCGGGCTCGCGGTAGCGAACCTCGATGAGTGGCCACAGGTCGTTCAACACGATGCGGTAGTCGCCGCCGACCAGGCGAGCCCGCAGGCTCCCGCCGCGGATCAGCCGGCGAACGTGCTCCGGGTGGAACCCGAGGATGACGGCGGCCCGGACGGTCCCCACCTCGAGCGCCTCGACGTCGATCTCGGCGTCATCCGGCAGGCCCGCCAGCGCGACGCCCATGGCCTTCGTGCGATCCGCCGTGAGTGCCACCTTCTCCGGCTCGGGACGCCGCATGCCGCTCAGCAGCGCCGCGGCCAGGTGCTCGCGCAGCGAGCCGACGTTCACGAGCGGCTCAAACGCCGATCCAGCCGCTGCGGAAGGCGAGGTCGAAGAGCACCGGAACGCGGACCAGCAGGCGACCCAGCCGGCCGGCGTGCTGGGCGTACAGCCTCCGCGCCTTGGTCACCACCCGATGGCGATCGTGGCCCTGCAGCTCGCGCGCCAGGGCCCTGAATTCGACGAACGCATCGGCATCCCGATCCGAGAGCCATTGCGCGTCCGCAAGCGCCTCGCGGGCCTCGGCAAGGCCACCCAGCAGCCGCAATGCCGCACCGGCGGCCTGGAGCGCGCCCGCCGCTTCACCGGTGCGAGCCAGCGCCTGCGACAGCGCCAGCTGCGCACGCCCGTTGCGCGGATCCAGTCGAACCGCGCGTCGGGCAGCATCGGCGCCCATGCCCGGCTGTGCGGCCCCGAGGCGCTCGCGAGCCTCGGCAAGCGTCCAGTCGGCCTGGCGCGGATCGTTGCGGGCCAATCCGCCGAACTCGTCGGCGGCATCGCGGTGAGCGCCCCGTGCGCTCAGGATCTGGGCCAGCAGCTCGCGGTAGCGGATCTCTTCGGGGTCGAGGCGCACGGCGTCGTCGGCCTCGCGCTCGGCCTCCTCGTTACGGCCGAGAGCGAGCAGCGCGCGGGCGCGCATCTCGTGCGCGGCGTCGTCCCCGGGGCGGGCGGTCAGCAGCGCCTCGGTCATGCGCAGCACCTCGGCGTGGTCTCCGCGGGCGAACGCGTCCTCGACGTCGGAGAAGGTTGTCCTCATACGCGCACCTCGCTGCCGCCCCAGTGTAGCGCTCGCCCAGTCATCACTCGACGGCCGCCGGCACCTCGCGCGGCACGCCCTGCCACATCTCGCGGCCGGCGACCAGGTCGCCGATGCGCTGCGGAATGAGCTCGAGCGAGATCCGCTCCTGGGTCATCGAGTCGCGCTCGCGGATGGTGGCCGCGCCGTCGCTCAGCGACTCGACGTCGACCGTCACGCAGAACGGCGTGCCGATCTCGTCCTGGCGCCGGTAGAGCTTGCCGATCGATGCGGTGTCGTCGTACATCGATGGCACCTGCTCCCGCAGGTCGGCGGCCAGGGCCCGTGCGCGCGACACCAGCTCGGGCCGGTTGCGCAGCAGCGGCAGCACGGCGGCCTTGACCGGCGCGAGCTCGGGGCGCAGGTGCAGCACGACGCGCTTCTCGCGCTCGAGCTGCTGCTCCTCGTACGCGTCGATCAACACGGTCAGCACCGCGCGGTCGACGCCCGCCGCCGGCTCGATGACGTACGGCACGATGTGCTCGCCGCTCGCCTCGTCAAAGATCGCCAGGCGCTTGCCCGATCCTGCGGCATGTGCCTTCAGGTCGAAGTCGGTTCGGTCGGCCACGCCCTCCAGCTCGGACCAGCCGATCGGGAACATGTACTCGATGTCGGTGGTCTGCCTGCTGTAGTGGCTCAGCTCATCGGGCTTGTGCGGCCGGAGGCGAAGGTTGCGTGCGTCGATGCCCAGCACGTCGGTCCACCAACGGTGGCGTTCGGCGACCCAATAGGCGAACCACTCCTCCTCCTGGCTGGGATGGACGAAGAACTCCATCTCCATCTGCTCGAGCTCGCGGTCGCGGAAGATGAAGTTGCCCGGCGTGATCTCGTTGCGGAACGACTTGCCGATCTGCGCGATGCCGAACGGCAGCTTGCGGCGCATGCTGGTCGCCACGTTCTCGAACTGGACGAACATCGCCTGCGCCGTCTCCGGGCGCAGGTAGGCGACCGATGCATCCTCGGCCACCGGCCCGACGTGGGTGCTGAACATCAGGTTGAACTGGCGCGGCTCGGTCAGTGTGCCGCGCCGTCCACAGTTCGGGCACGCGATCTCGGACGCCGGACCCTTGAGGTCTTCGGCACGGAAGCGCAGCTTGCAGTTGCGGCAATCGACCATCGGGTCGCTGAAGCCGGCCACGTGGCCGGATGCCTCCCAGACGCGCGGATGCATGATGATCGCCGCGTCGAGGCCGACGACGTCGTCGCGCAGCGTGACCATGTGGCGCCACCACGCCGCCTTGATATTGTTCTTGAGCTCAACGCCCAGCGGGCCGTAGTCCCAGAAACCGGCCATCCCGCCGTAGATCTCGCTCGACGGGAAGACGAACCCGCGTCGCTTGGCGAGGCTGACGATGACGTCCATGTTCGGCGCGGGCACGGGTCGTTCGGGGCTCCTGGTGCTGAGGTTCCGAGTGTAGCGGGAGTCCGGTGCGCGGCGCCTGGATCACGACTCCACCCTGACCGGCGGAGCGCCCGGGACCTCGCGCGCGGCCACCTCCTCGAAGAAGTCTCGCGAGCGCAGCTCGCGCTCGAGGACCGCCGAGACGGTCGCGTGCAGCAGGCGCTCGACCTCGCGATGCACCGCGATCGGCAACGCCAGCTGCAGCACGCTGGCCAACTCGGAACGTTGGAGGTGTCGCATGACCTTCAGCGCATCGGGCGAGATCGTGCGCGCCCCCAGGGCGCCGGAGGCGCACGACGCGCACATCACGCCGCCGGCCACCGGTGAGAAGGCGTTTCCCCCGGGAGTCGTCTCCGCACCGCACTCCAGGCAGCGGGACAGCTCCGGGCGAAAGCCCATGGCATCCAGCAGGTGAAGCTCGAACCAGCGGGCGACGAGCTCACGCGAGACGGCTTCGGCCGGTGCGTCGAGGGCTGACAGCGCCTGGGCCAGCAGCACAAAGGCGCCGTGCGAGTCGGCGGCGCCCTCACAGAAGCGATCGGCCAGTTCGACGACGTACCACGCCGCCGCCGTCGAGTGCAGGTCGTTGCGCAGTCCCAGGTGCGGGTCCTCGAGCGCGACCTGGGTGACGACGTCGAAGGTGCGGCCGACGGCGAGCACCAGGTGGACGTCGCTGAACGGCTCGAGGCCGCCACCCAGCCGCGAGCGCGTGCGGCGGATCCCCTTCCCGATGACGCGCAGCTTCCCCAGCCGCGGCGTCAGAATGGTGAGCACCCGGTCGGCCTCGCCGAGCTCCATGCTGCGCAGCACGATGCCCTCCGTCTTATACAGGCGCGAGCGCGGGCTCATGGGTCCCCTCCTGGCCGGGTCGGGTACGCTGTGGCGGTGGACATCAAGGCCGAGTTTACCGAGCTCCTCGCCGACATCGAGACCGAGATGCGGAGCGTGCTCGATGAGCGCGGCGGTCATGCTCGGCCGCTCTACGAGATGCTCGCCTACCACCTGGGCCTGGATGAGGACGGGCCGCGCGGCAAGCGCATCCGCCCGCTGCTGGGACTGCTGGCCTACAAGTCGCTGACCGGCGAGTCACACCCGGCACTGCCGGGCGCCGCCGCGGTCGAGCTGGGCCATAACTTCAGCCTGGTCCACGACGACATCGAGGATGGCGACCGGGAGCGACGCCATCGGCCAACACTGTGGGCACTGTGGGGCATCCCGCTGGCGATCAACGCCGGTGATGCGCTCTTCGCCCTGTCGCGCCTGGCGCTCTACAAGCTGCTCGACGCCGACGTCAGCGAGCATCGCGTTCTGCAGCTGATGCGCCTGTGGGACGAGACCTGCCTGGCGCTGTGCGAGGGGCAGTTCCTGGACATCACCTTCGAGCGTCGCGTGGACGTGACGGTCGACGAGTACATGGAGATGATCGGCAAGAAGACCGCCGCGTTACTGGGCGCATCCGTGCAGGCGGGCGCAATCCTGGGGACCGATGATCCCGCCACGGTCGAGATCTACCGCCGCTTCGGCTACGACCTGGGCCTCGCCTTCCAGATGGCCGATGACGTGAAGGGCACGTTCTGGGCTTCCGAGGACTCGGGCAAGAGCGCCGCCGGCGACGTCCGCAAACGCAAGAAGACGCTGCCGCTGGTGTGGGCCCTGGAGCACGCCTCGGAGCCCGATGCGGACCGGCTGCGAGAGATCTACCGCGGTGGGATGCGGGCCACCGACGGGCTGCGCTCGCCGGATTTCGACGGTCCCATGCCGCCCGGCGAGGTGGACGAGGTGCTCGCCATCCTGACGCGCTGCGGTGCCCGCGATCACGCCCGGGCGCAGGCGCGGCAGTTCCGCGACCGGGCGGTGGCCGACGTCGACACCCTGCCGATCTCCGACGAGCGGCGCACGGAGCTGCGCGCGGTGGTCGAGACGGTGATCGAGGCCTAGCCGCCGGTCAATCCGGCCTGTTGGCGCTCCTCGTCGATGCGCTCGTGCTCTGCCTGCGGCCGCTCGGCGATGATCTTCGCGACGCGGCGCGAGTCGGCCGCCTCGACGCGCAGGGTCACGTCATGGAACTCGACTTCGGCTCCGGGAAGCGGAATGCGGCCCTCGCGATGGATGATGAAGCCGCCGACCGTGTCGTACGCCTCTTCGTCGGGCTCCTCGTCATCGGCCATGTCGAACAGGTCGCGCAGGTCGTCCATGCTGACCCGCCCGTCGATCCGATACGCGAGCTGCCCGTCCGCCTCAAGCCGGTCGACCAGGGACTCCTCGACGTCGTACTCGTCCTGGATCTCGCCGACGATCTCCTCGACGACGTCCTCCATGGTGATCAGCCCGGCCGTGCCGCCGTACTCGTCGACCACGATGGCAATGTGCCGCTTGGCGAGCTGCATCTCGTGGAGCAGCTCGTCGACGGCCTTCGTTTCCGGCACGTACACGGGGGTACGCGCCAAGGCGCGGATGTCGATCTTTCGCGGCGAGGCGCCGTTCCCCTTCAGGTACGGCAGCATGTCCTTGGCGTACAGGATGCCGACGATGTTGTCGAGGCTGTCGTCGTAGACCGGCACACGCGAATGGCCGGCGCGGATGATCACGTCGAGGACCGCATCGAGCGGGTCGTCGACCTCCACGGCACGGATGCCGATGCGCGGCACCATGACCTCGTGGACTTTCTTGTCGGCGAGCTCGATGACGCCGGTGATCATCTCCTTCTCGTCCTCTTCGATGCTGCCCTGCTGGGAACCGGACTCGACAAGCATCTTCAGCTCCTCGGTGGACAGGTAGCCGGCCTGCGGCTTCTGCGTTCCGCCGAGCATGCGCACCAGGAAGCCGCTGCTCCGGGTCACCAGCCAGACAACCGGCCGCAGGATGACGTCCAGCCAGCCGATGGGGCGCGCCACGAAGAGGGCGAAGCGCTCGGCAAAGGTGAGCGCCAGGGTCTTGGGCACCAGCTCGCCGACGATGATCGAGGCCAGGGCGATGAGCAGCGTGATGATCACGAAGCTCAGCTGCGGCGCCGCATCGGCCAGCGGCGGCACCCTGGCGATCAGGTCGGTGAGGCCCTTCGACAACGAGATGGCGCCCACACCTGAGGCCGTGAAGCCGAGAAAGGTGAGCGCGATCTGGATCGTGGCCAGGAAGCGGCTCGGATCGTCAGTCAGCCGCTTCGCAACGCGCGCCGAGCGATTGCCCTCGCTCACCAGCTGCTGCAGTCGGTGACGCTTGACTGTGATCAGCGCGATCTCCGATGCGGCGAAAAAGCCCCCGATCAGGATCAGGACCACCACCAGGGCGAGGTCTGCGATCTGGGTCATGGGGCGCCGCTACGTTCGGCGTCTGGCATCTAGGGCGTTGAACCGCCTCCCGTCTGGGTGTTCCGATCATCAGCGGCAGCGGCCGCGGTCCTGCGTCGCCGCAGCTCGATCGGCCGGGCCGGCATGCCGACCACCGTGCTGTGCGGCGCCACGTCGCGGGTCACCACGGCCCCGGCCCCGGTCCGCGCGCCCGCGCCGATGGTCACCGGCGCGATCAGCATGCTGTCGGAGCCGATGAACGCGCCGTCGCCGATGACCGTGGTGCTCTTGTGCTCACCGTCATAGTTCGCGGTTACCGTTCCGGCACCGATGTTGACCTCCTCCCCCACCTCGGCGTCGCCGAGGTAGCTGAAGTGGTGCTGCTGCGTCCCGGCGCCCAACTGTCCGCGCTTGATCTCCGCGTAGTTGCCGATGCGACAGCGCGGGCCGATCTGGCAGCCCGGCCGCAGGTGGCTGTACGGACCGATCTGCACGTCCTCGGCCACGCTCGACTCCTCGACGACGCTGGCCCACACGCTGGTGCGTGGACCGATGCGGCTGGCGCGGATCTGGCTGTCCGGCCCGATGACTGCCTCCTGGCCGATGACCGTCGCACCGAGCAGACTCGTGCCCGGCTCGATTCGCGCGTCCTGGCCGATCTCCACATCCGCGTCGATGCGCGTGGTCGCCGGATCGACGATGGTGACCCCGGCGCGCATGTGGCGCTCGGCGATCTCGCGGCGAACGAGCTGCTCTGCCACGCTGAGCTCGACGCGGTCGTTGATGCCCATCGTCAGCTCGGGCCTGGGCGCGTTGACGACTGCCACGCGACGGCCGGCGCCGAGGGCCAGCGCCACGAGGTCGGTGAGGTAGAACTCACCCGACGCACTCGCCGGGACGTCGCCGACGTTGGCGCGCAGCCACGCCGCATCGAAGCAGTAGCTGCCAGCGTTGATCTCGTCGATCTGCCGCGTGGCCGCGTCGGCATCCGCCTCCTCGACGATCGCGCGGCAGCTGCCGTCCTCGCCGCGCACGATACGGCCGTAGCCGGTCGGATCGGCGAATTGGGCCGAGAGCAGGGCGATGACCGCATCACCCTCGGCCTGCTCGTGGAGCAGCCCGCTGAAGAGCTCCGGGGGGAGCAGCGGAACGTCACCGTGGGTCACGATCACGTGGCGCACATTGTTCGGGATGCGCGCCAGCCCGACTCGCACGGCATCGGCCGTGCCGAGCTGCGGATCCTGGCGGATGGTCGCTACCCGGCCTTCGAGCATCGCCTCGACCTGCTCGCCCGCGTGGCCGACGACCACGACCCGCTGCTCGATGCCGGCGCGCGCCAGGGCGTCGAGCACGTGCGCCAGGATTGGCCGGCCGGCCAGCGGATGGAGGACCTTGGGCAGCCGGGAACGCATCCGCCTGCCCTGTCCGGCGGCCAGGACGATGGCCGCATTAGCTGTCAATCTGGTGAACGCTCCATTCCGCGCGAGAAGTGGCGCCGATGGTACGCACGGCGGTGAATGACGGTCAACTCGCGCTCAGCGGCTGGTGGGTGCCAGCGCAATGGCTTCGATCTCGACGAGCGCGCCCTTGGGCAGCTGCCTGACCGCCACCGTCGAGCGTGCCGGGAACGGCTCGCGCAGGTGGCGCGCGTAGACCTCATTGACCGTCGCGAAGTCCGCCATGTCGGCGAGGAAGATCGTCGTCTTGGTGACGAGATCGATGCCCGAGCCGGCGGCCGCCAGGACAGCAGTGAGGTTGCGGAGTGCCTGCTCGGCCTGGGCCGCGACCCCGTCGGCCAGGGTACCGCTGCCCGGGTCGGCGCCCACCTGGCCCGCCGCGAAGACCAGGCCGCCGGCGCGGATCGCCTGGCTGTACGGACCGATGGCGGCCGGCGCGTCCGCGGTTCGCACCGCTGCTCGCTCGCTCATGGGTTGCTCGGCTCCTCCTGGCTGATGGCCCGAATCCTAGTCGCTGCGCGCGCCAGCCGGGTGCGGACGACGCGCAGCCCCGCCTCGCCGACCGCGGCGGCGATGGCCGCCGCGCGCTGCGGGTCATCGGTCAGCGCGTAAACCGTCGGACCGCTGCCGGTCAGGTGCGGGTCGCCGCCTGCACGTCGCACGACCGCGAAGAGCTCCTCGACCTCGGGTCGCAACCGGCGGGCAGCGGCCAGCAGGTCGTTGCCCCCGGTCGCCGCGTCCCTCGACCAGTCGGTCGGCCGCAGCTCGGCGAAGACCGCAGCCGTCGACAGGCCGAACGGCGCGATGGCGAGCACCACCTCCGCGGCTGCCGGCGAGGCCATCGGGGTCACCCGCTCGCCGACGCCGGTGACCTGCGCGGCGCGATACTGCGCGGCGAAGAAGGGAACGTCGGCACCGATGGTCCCCAGCTCGCGCAGCTGCGCCTGTGTCGGCGCCTCGGAGACGCCGGTCCAGCGCCGACCGAGGCGCCAGGCCGCGGCCGCGTCCGATGAGCCACCGCCGAGCCCCGCCGCCACCGGAATCCGCTTCTCGACCGTCAGGCAGGCCAGCTCCGGCTCGCTGCCGAGCCCGGCCAGCAACCCGCGCCAGGCGAGGTTCGAGCGGTCGGTCGGAACGCCTGCGTCGGCGGGTTCGACGCGCATTCCCGAGCAGCCGGGCGTCAGGAGCAGGCGATCGGCGAGGTCCAGCAGGACGAACGCACTGGCCAGTCGGTGATGCCCGTCCGCGCGGCGCCCGAGGACCGACAGCGACAGGTTCAGCTTGGCCGGCGCGGCAAGGCTGAGCGGCTGCATCTACGCCAGCGCCGCCGCCAGCTGCCGCGCGAGGCAGGCCCATTCGTCGACTGACAGCGTCTGCGGCCGCCGCTCGCCGTCGACGCCGCAGCCCGACAGCACGGCGTCCAGTCGCGCGGGCTCGATGGAGAGCTCCCGACCGAGACCGTTGTGGATCTGCTTGCGTCGGTGCCGGAAACCGGCCTGGACGACGCGGTGGAAGGCCTCGCGCCCGGGACCCGATCGGACCGGCGGATCGTCGCGTCGGACCAGACGCAGAACCGCCGAGTCGACCTCTGGCGCCGGCTCGAAAGCGGCAGCCGGGACCTGCGCCACGACCGCCGCGCGAGTGATGTTCTGGACGAAGACCGACAGGTAGCTCATCCCGCCCGGCGGCGAGGCGACGCGCTCGGCGACCTCGGCCTGCAGCAGCAGCACCGCGACATCCGGCGGCCGCTCACCGTCCAGAAATGCGTGCAGCAGGGGGCTGGTGATGTGGTACGGGATGTTCGCAACCAGCTTGAAGGCTTCGCCCGGGAAGACCTCCCGCGGATGCAGCGAGAGCGCATCGGCCTCGATCAGCTCGAATCCGGGCACGGAGCCGAGCTCGCCGCGGAGGTAGCCCACCAGCCGCGAGTCGAGCTCGACCGCAAGCACTCGGCAGCCGGCTGCCAGCAGGCGACGGGTCAGGACGCCGAGCCCGGGCCCGACCTCGACGACCGGCTCGCCAGGATGCAGGTCGGCCGCCTCGACGATCGCGTCGAGCACCTCAGGATCGGTCAGGTAGTGCTGGCTCAGCGCCTTGCTCGGCCGCAGCCGCTGCGCCGACAGAAGCCGGCGCAGCTGTCCGGGGCTCGGTGGCAGCAGGCGCTCGGCTGCCAGGGCCGGATGCGCTGCGACGCGGTCAGCCGGCATCGGCCACCGCTGACCGGTCGAGCCAGGGAAGGGCGAGCGAGGGGATCGCTTCGAGCGCGGCGTCGGCGCGATCGCCCGCGGCGAAACGGAAGCCGGCGGCAGCCCCGATCATCGCCCCGTTGTCGGTGCACCACGCCGGGGGCGGCACCAGCAGCGGCAGTGAACCCAGCCGGTCGCGCAGGGTCGCGCGCAGCGCGCGGTTGGCGGCCACGCCGCCCCCCAGCGCGACGGCGGCGACGTCGTGGTCGCGCGCCGCCTCGACGGTCTTGATCACCAGCGCGTCGACGACCGCCTCCTCGAACGCCGCGGCCAGGCCGTCGACCGGGATCGGGGCGCCGCGCTCCCGATAGCCCGCCACCTCGCGCAGCACCGCGGTCTTGAGGCCCGAGAAGCTGAAGTCGTAGCGGCCCGCGGTGCGGGCGCGCGGGAAGCGGGTGACAGCGATGGCACCCTCGGCAGCCGCCGAGATCGCAGGCCCGCCGGGGTATGGCAGGCCGAGCAGCCGGCCGACCTTGTCGAAGGCCTCGCCGGCCGCGTCGTCGACGGTCTGGCCGAGCAGCTCGTAACGCCCGTGGTCATGCATCAGGACGAGCTGCGTGTGACCGCCGCTGACGACCAGGCAGAGCAGCGGAAATGCGGGATCCGCGGAACGTGGCTGCGCGGGAGGCCCCTGCGTCAGCCAGTTGGCGTAGATGTGGCCCTCGATGTGGTTGACACCGATCAGGGGCAGGCCGCGGGCGGCGCTGAGTGCCTTGGCCACGTTGACGCCGACCAGCAGTGAGCCGATCAGGCCCGGTCCGTATGTCACCGCCACGGCGTCCAGGTCGTCCCAGCCCAGCTGTGCCTCGTCGAACGCGGCGCGCAGCGTCGGCACGATCCAGCGCAGCTGCTGGCGCGCCGCGACTTCCGGCACGATCCCGCCGGTCACCGCGTGGAGCGCCACCTGCGTGGCGACCTGGTTGGCCTCGATGCGACGGCCGCCGACGACGACGGCCACACCGGTCTCGTCACAGCTGGACTCGATGGCCAGGATGCGCGCAGCGCTCATGCGCCGCCACCGAAGCGGGCTCGCTCCGGCGAGCAGCAGCGCCTGCATCGACGGCCCGTCGAGCTCGGGGGTGGTCATGATCAGCGCATCCTCGCCGTCGTCGGTGTAGTAACGCGGACGGCGGCCGACGTTGACGAACCCGAAGCGACGGTAGAGCGATTGCGCGCCCTCGTTGCTGGCCCGCACCTCCAGCGTCATGCGCCGCGCGCCCATCTCCAGGCTGAGCTCGAGGAGCGCGACCATCAACCGCTGGGCAATGCCACGCCGCCGCCAGTCGGGGTGCACTGCGAAGGTCGTGATGTGGGCCTCGTCGGCCATCAGCCAGATGCCGGCGAAGGCGACCACCCGATTCGCCTCGCGCACGACGCGGTAGCGCGCCAGCCGATTCGAGGCGAGCTCCTGCTCGAACGCGTAGCTCGGCCACGGCGTGCTGAAGCTGAGCCGTTCGATCTCGTGCACCGGCTGGATGTCGCTGCGCCGCATCTCGTCGACGACGAGTGGCGAGCTCACAGCCATCGAACTGCCTCCTCCTTCACCGGACCAATGCCACGCGGCCCGCGCAGGTAGCCTGGCTCCAGCCGTTCGAGGTCGTCTCCCCCGTCGGTCGCGGCGAGGCGCGCAACCGCGAGCCGCGCGACGGCCTCAGCGGCGCGGAACGGCGGGGTGCTGTTCTGCAGCTCGAACGCGCCGCGCAGCTCCGCGGAGGCAACGACCAGGCCGTCGCGGGTCCGCGCCTCGTCAGGGCCGACCACCCGGAGCGCGCCGGTAGCCCGCTCGAGCAGGAACGCCTCCTGCGCGCCGGCCCGTGCCATCGCGGACTCGGCGCGGGGCTCGGCGTCCAGCCAGGCGACCAGGCTCGGGACACCGACGATCGGACGATCGAGCGCGAAGGCCACGCCCTTGGCGATGCTCATCGCCACACGCAGTCCGGTGAACGATCCCGGACCGATGCCGACCGCCAGCCCGGTCGCCTCGTTCAGCCCGTGGCCGTTGCGCTCGAGGAGCGACAGCAGGCGGGGCATGAGCTCACCGGTGCGCCGCCGGTCAGCGCTCCACGCGTCGCGCGCGAACGCGACGCCGTCGTCCGCGGCAAGCGCCAGCGACAGGTCGCCGGAGGCCGCCTCGATGGCGATGATCACCGCCGCAGCGCCTCGGCCAGCACGGCGGCGGTGTGGCCGGTCGCCTGCCAGCGCAGCGTGCGCCGCTCCGACAGGGTGTCGTCGGGAATCAGCTCGATCTCGAGCCGGTCGTCGGGCAGCCAGCCGGCCAGTCGCTCGGCCCACTCGGCGACCGTTACGCCGGCGGCCTGGCGCTCGTCGAGCAGGCCTGCCGCCAACGCCTCATCTGGGTCGCTGAGCCGGTACGCGTCGATGTGGAACAGATGCAGGCGGCCAGGGTGCTCGTTCATGAGCACGTAGGTCGGGCTGTTGACGATCCCGGTCACCCCGAGTCCCTCCGCCACGCCCTTGGCCAGCTGCGTCTTGCCGGCGCCCAGCGGCCCGATGAGCGCCACGAACGCGCCCGGCGCGGCCGCGCGGCCGAGTGCTCGGCCGATGGCACGCGTCGCGTCGGTCGACTCGCTGGCGAGGTGCCCGCTCGGGTGCGGGGCGGCGTCGGTCACGGAGCTGCTGCGGCTCATGGTCGAAAAGTATAGGGAGCCTCGCCGGCCACTACGCCTCGGCGCTCGGCTGGCCGTAGGTCGCCTCCAGGTTGGCCAGCGGGACCGGCGCCAGGCGGCCGTCCTCGAAGCGGACCAGGCCCATCCGCGCCGGCAGTCCTGCTGGCGTAGCGTGCAGGTCGTCGAGCAGCGCCACGAGGACGCCACCGCGGCCCTGGAACGGACGGCGATGCGCGATCACCCGCTCCCCGACGACCGGCAGGGAGCGGCGCTGCGGAGGCGGGTCGACGTCGTAGACGTAGACGAGGTGATCGCCGCCGAAGACGCTGGCCAGCTGCCCGACATGCTGCCGGAACCAGGCGAACAGCTGCGGGTCGAAGCCGACCTTGCCGAAGCCCTCCAGCAGGACGAGCCCGAACGAGCCGGTCAGACCCCCGATCTCGCGCCTGCGGCGCTGAATCGCTTCGAAGTCGCGCAGCTCCTTGTCGAGCACCCCACCCAGGACGATGCCGGCCACGCCCATCGCTCGGGCGCGGGTCAGCGTCTCGGCCGATGCGCGCGAGCCGCCAACCAGGATCTTGCCGGTCGCCCCGACGTCGATCGATCCGGCGCGCAGCTCCTCGCCCGGCTCGTGCACGGCGACCACCAGCTCGCCGTGGACCGCCTCGCCGGTGCCACCCACCCCGCGCAGCAGCGCGGCGCGCACCTCCACCTCGATTGCGCCATCCTCGATCGAGCGCACGCGCCCGGACACGTGACCGATGACCGGCTGCTCGTCGCCGAGTGGCGCAATGAGAACCGTGCCGTCGGCCCGCGAGTAGGCGACCAGCAGGCCCGCGACCGGCGAGCGCACGGTCTGCCCCTGCGCATTGCGCGCAATGATCTCGTTGGCTTCGACATGCGCGCCGGGACGCGCCTCGAGCAGGCCGGCCGTCGCCTCAGCGGATCGGTGCAGCCGCGAGGCGACGTCGACGACGATGGCATGACCCGGCGCGCGCCGGACGGCGAGCAGCTGGTCGGGCCGCACCGTCTCGCCGACCTCGACGCTGAGGCTGGCGCCGCGTGGAATCGGGATGCGATGCACGACCACGTTCATTCGATCCGCCCGCCTGACATCTGGGCTTCCCGCAGGAAGACATCGCGCCACGCGGACAGCATCGCCCGACGATCATCCGATCTGCGCGGTACGACCATCGGCACGTCGCGAGCGTCAAGGATGAGCCCGACCGCACCGCCCTGCACGGAGCTGCGCGCGTGGCGCGTCCGGCGGGCGGTGCCGAGCGAGGCATCGCCCTCCAGCTGGATCTCGAGCTCGGCCGCCTGGCCGCGGTCGAGGGGCACGATCTGCACCGAGCCGCTGCGCACCTCGATCGGTCCGAGCTCGGGCCAGCCGGTCCGGTGCACCGTCACCCGCATGGCGACCTGTCCCGCGCGGCCGCCGCGGCAGACGACCGCCGCGCCCAGCGGCACGATCAGGTCGTCGCGGACGGTGGCGATCCCCTCGCCAATCTCCAGGTCGTCGAGCGAGCCGAGTGGCGCGAGCGCGCCCGCGGCATCGACCGCCAGCTGGCTGACGCCCAGCGGCCGCAGCCCGTCGACCAGCAGCTGTGCCGCCTGTCCCGGGTTCGGGATCGAGCTCAACGTGCGTCCTGCGCCGATGATCAGGTCGACGCCACCCGCGCCCTCGTCGGCCGACATCTGACCGAGCAACGCACGCACGGCGCCGTGCGTCACTGCCAGCTCGTCCTCGGTCTGGGGCAGCGTGCCGGGGCGCGCCCGCAGGTTCTGGAGCGCATCGGCCACCGCCAGCTCGTCGATCGCCTGTGGAATCGCCCGCGTCAGCCGAGCCGGTCCGCCCGGTCCGGTCAGCGAAGGCGATGCGAGGCCCCCACTGGCGAAGATCCGGCTCGCGGCGCTGCCATCGGCCTCGGCGAGCACCCAGGAGGCGTAGCGCGCACCGATGTCGACACCCAGGATGCGCAGGTCCGAAGCGTGCGCCAGCGCCGAGACCGAACGGCGGAAGCTCACCGGGGCGAGATGAATCGATCCGCCCGGCTCGACGATTTCCTGCAGCAATGCCTCGAGATGCTGCCGCAGGGCCGCTGCATCGGCATGATCGGGCCGCGAGCGAGGGTTGCGGACCACGGTCACGGCACCGGGCTCGAACAGCGTGACCACCTCGTCCGCGAGGGCACTCGAGCCCGCCCAGATGACCGGTGCATGGGCACCGCGACGTGCCGCGGCGACCAAGGCGGCCATCTCCAGCGCCTGCTCGCTGCGAGCGTCGTCGAAGCCGCCGGTCAGCAGCCAAACGTCGACCGCCGCGGACTGCAGCGCCGCGAGGCGGGCTGCCAGCGAGCGATCGTCGTCCATGGTCGCCATCTCGGCCACCACCCACCCGGCGGATTCCGCAGCCCGGCGTGCCGCCGCGCCCGAGACGTCGCGGGACACCGCGGCCAGGGCGAGTTGCGCCGGGCGGCGCGGGGTGTGGCACTCGATGCGCGGGGCCGCGGCGACGAGCGCCTCCAGGCGATCCTGCAGCCGCCGATCAGCCCCGGCGGCCAGTCGCTGGGCGAGGGTGCGCCACAGTTCGGCCGGGTTCCATCCTGTCGGCTGCGCGGCGTGCGCGGCGATCCGCCACCGTCCGCGACTGCGTGCGATGACGCTCGCCTTGGTCCACGCCGAGCCGATATCGATGAGCAGCGACAGCTCGGCGGTCGCTTGCGCGCGCGCGGGGTTCATCGGCCCAGCCCCAGCCAGTCGACCAGGATGAAGCGCAGGCGGTCGACCAGCAGCGCCAGCCGGCTCACGAGCAGGAAGCCCAGCCATCCGCCCAGGCCCCCGACCAGCAGCCAGCGTCCGGTGCCACCGGCGACGATGGCAAGGCGCCCACTCCGCGTCCCATGCAGAAAGGCGACGATCACCAGCGCGCTGATCAGGAGGCCGATGCCGGCGTTCAGCCAGCCGCCGGCGGTCGCACCGGCCGGCAGCAGGCTGGCGGCCAGCTGCGGCAGCAGCGTGCCGACCACCGCGCCCCCGAGCGCGAAGGCGGCGGTTCCGGCGATGAGCAGCGCCACGGGAACGGCGACGACCGGGCGCGGCAGCCAGCGGGCCAGGACCAGCACCGCGACGAGCACGAACGCCGGCCACAGGACGAGGTGGCCGCGCGGGTCGTCGAGCAACGGCTGGAACAGGCGCGGCACGAGCACCTCGCGGACCGAGATGACGACCAGGTATCCGGTTGCCAGGCCCGCGAGGAGGTGCTGCGCCCAGGTGAAGAGGCGGCGCTCGCCCGCCAGGTAGGACCACACCACGATGGTCAGCAGCGCGGCCAGGGTGGTGCCCGCGACGCCCGCGGCGTCGGACGCGAAGAAGCCGCTCATGGGCGCAATGTCGCGGCGAGCTCGCGGAGACGCGTGCCGAGGCGCCAGCCGCTGGCCTCGAGCAGGACGCCGATGCCGATCAGCATGCCGAGCAGCATCGCCAGGGCGCTGGGCGGCTGATCCGCGGCCCCGCCGGTGGTTCCGGTGCGGGCGTCGATGCCGTGGCCGGAATCGATCCCGTAGGCCACGCCGTCGCGGAGCGTGCCGAGCAGGCCGGCGAGCTGGCCGGAGGCCAGGTAGGGCTCCAGCTCGGGCCGCAGGAAGGTCGGCGCGATGGCCAGCAGCCGTAGCCGGGGAATCCGCGTCGCGACCTGCTCGATCCACGCCCGCGGGCCGAGATCGCTGCCGCCAATGATCAGGGCCGCGCTGAAGGCGTCGATGCCGCCGCCCATCGCGCGGATGCGTGACGCTGCGGCGCCACCGGCGGAATCCGGCAGGATCGAGGTCACGCCCTGGACCAGGGCCGCCTCCACGCCCGACTGGTAGCCGATATCGAGCAGCCGATCGCCGGCGACGCCACCACGTTGCAGCCGAGCGAGCTCTTCGCTGGCCAATGCGCGCCCCTCGGGCGTGTAACTGACGAAGGCGAGCGACGCGCCTCGCGCGAGCAGGTCATCGATCACGGCGCGGGTCGCGTAGCGGATCTCGGGGTAGGTTCCGAAGTCGGCGTCGAAGGCGACGAGCACGAGTGCGTCGCCGGGCAGTGGCGCCAGCGCGGCACGAAAGGCCGTCGCGCTGGTCCGGTCCGGGTTGGCCAGGCTCAACGGCGGGGCCAGGTTGGGCAGCACGACCGCCACGGCGAGGAGTCCCAGCGCGGCGAACGGGGCGAACGAGCGCCAACCCCATCCGCCTGCCGTCCGACGCGCGCGACGCTCAGTCACTCGGCACGATCTCAGTCATCGACCGCTCCGTCTACCGCCAGCAGCAGGCGAGCGGCGGCGATCGCGGTTGCGATCGCCACGCCGATGAGAAGGCCGCGGAACACGGCTCCGATGGGGACCGCGAGGGCCCAGCCGGCCGCTCCAGCCAACCAGCGGCCCACGACGCCGTCGAGCGGCAGCAGCAGGATGAGCACCACGGCCGCC
Source organism: uncultured Chloroflexia bacterium (assembly GCA_963716585.1). Classification (GTDB taxonomy): domain Bacteria; phylum Chloroflexota; class Limnocylindria; order QHBO01; family QHBO01; genus JAICUY01. The sequence continues at coordinate 35,662 of CAVQTN010000005.1, read as the reverse complement.
GCGACCAGCATCACGCTCGTCTCGCGCGATCGCAGCCGCATGCCCCGCCGCGCGGCGGCCAGCAGGAAGAAGAAGAGCAGCGCGAAGAGCGACGCCACGAGTGGTGCCAGCAGCGCCGCCACCAGCCACTCCATCACCGGATCGGCGACACCCGCCGAGCCCGGGAGGAAGCCGGCGATCAGCATGAGCCCCATGCCGCCCAGGACCAGCGACGACCCGACCCGCTCGCCGCGCGCGTGGCGCAGGTCGGCGATCTGGCGCAGGGCTAGCGCCAGGCCGCCGGCGATCGCGGCGGCGGCGGCCAGCAGCACAAGATACTGGAGCAGCACGCCGGCAACCGCGGCCAGGGATGGGTTGACGATGACGAAGTCGGCGAGCAGCAGCAGGCCGACGACGACGACCAGCGTGGCAGGCAGCGAACGGCGCATCGCTCAGTGCCCGACGAGGAAGCCAGCCAGGTCGACCCTGCCGAAGAGCACCAGCGCGGAGCCGAGGACCAGCACGATCAGCGAGATCCCGGCGACGCGGTTGCCGGCGAAGACGGCGATGCGATCGTGCCCGCGGCGGGCGAGGTCACTCGGCGCCTGGTAGAGCTCGGGGCCGATGAGGGTGCCCTCGCCGTCGAGCAGGACGGAGCCGGCCTGCGATGCATCGGCCGTGCCGAAGCTCGTCGAACGCGCTTCGTCGGCCACCCCCTCGAGCAGCAGTAGCGCCTCCTCGCCCAGCCCGCCCATGACGAACGCCGCGCCGGGCGTGGGCATGCTCGCCAGTGCGTGGGCGGCTGCGGTTCCGCGACCCTCGCCGACGTAGATCACCCGGGACCGGCTGGCGCGCTCGAGCGTCTCCGTGCGGCGGTGGGCGTCGGCCACCGTCGTCTCCGCCAGGATGGCCGCCACCGGGTCGTTGGTGGTGACGTCCAGTGGCACCCCGCTGCGCGCGGCGGCCGCGGCGACGTGGCCCAGGATCGGCAGCGCCGCCAGCGTCTGCAGCCGAGCTGCCGCGGAGACCGATCGTGCGATCCCCGCCGTGCCCAGCGAAAACGTCGCGGCCGCGGCCGATTCCGCTGCGAGGGCCATGGCCCGCCCGACGGCCGACAGGTGTCCAAGGTCGCGTGTCAGCCAGCGCGACGTCGGGCGCGCGACGAGCGACAGCAGGATCAACACGATGCCGGCGATGGCCAGCGTCGGGCCGATCCCGAGCCGCAGCGACGAAGCGCCCAGCACCTGTCCGACGACGCCGACCAGGCGTCCGATCAGCTCGCCGATGTCCGGCATCAGCCGTCGCCCCGCAGCCGATCGATCAGGCGGTCGTACGCGGCGGGCTCCTCCAGGGCGGTGCGCCATGCGGTGAGCCGCCGGCCGAGCAGCGGGGAAAGAATCGGCGACAGGAACGTGCCGGCGTGCGCGAGCAGCGGGCGCAGGGGACGGTGCGCGTCGAGCAGCAGCCGCGCGGGCGTGTCCAGGCCCCGTGTATGGAGTTCATGGGCGAGCGTCTCGGTGGGATCCTGCCTCATCGGGCCTCGGCCCGGGTGAACTGCACCGCGGCCGTGAAGGCGGCCGCGTCGCCAGGGTTGGTGACGGCGATGACGACCTGCAACCGCGGGTGGCCCGCGAGAACCTCCATCGCCAGGGCGGCCGCATCGGGGGCCGAGAAGACGCCGCGCTCGACGCCAAGTGGTGCCATGGCCACACGTCGCAGGCCAAGCTCCTCGGCTCGTTCCAGCGCTGCCTCGAGTGCGTGCCTGAGCTGGTCGGGGTCCGCGCGCAGGTCGTGGCCAATCGCCACGGTGTGGATCAGGTGCGGCGTGGCGAGGTTGCCGGCGCCCGTGACGACGGCATTGCCGGCGGCGATCGGACCCTGCTCGACCGCCTCGCGCTCGACCTCGTCGCCGGCGCGGCGCTTCAGGCTGCTGGCGGTGGGGCCGGTCATGAACAGGCTCTCATTGGCCGGCACGATGATCGCGTCGACCTCCAGCTCGCCGATCTCCCCCTGCCACACGTCGATGTCCGGAATGGGCATTGCTGCTCGCTCGACGATCGGCCGGTCCACTACCGCTTCCCGATGTGCACGCGCGGAAGGCGTTCGCGGAGGCCGGTCGTCACTTCGTAGTTGATGGTCCGGCGCTGGGCGGCGACCTCATCGGCGCTGATTCGCGACTGCATCTGATCGCCGATCAGGACGAACTCGTCGCCGTAGGTTACATCATCGATCTCACCGACATCGACGGTCAGCCCATCCATGCTGATGGCGCCGACGATCGGCGCTCGCACCCCGCGCACCAGGGCCAGCCCGTTGTTGGCCTGGCTCCGCGGCCAGCCATCGCCGTAGCCGATGCCGAGCGTGGCGATGCGCGTCGTCCGCGATGCACGAAAGCGCAGCCCGTAGCCCAGCGCCTCGCCGGCGCGGAGGTCGAAAAGGCGCAGCGGCAGCGCCCTGAGGCTGAGGATCGGACGCAGTCCCGGGTCGCGATCGACGGCCCAGTGCGGCAGCATCCCGTAGAGCGCCAGGCCCGGCCGCACCGCGTCGGCGAATGCGCCGGCACCCGCCAGGATCCCGCCACTGGCCGCGACATGCACGAGGCCGGGGTCGATGCCCGCGGAACGCATCGCGTCGAGCAGCTGGGCGAGTCGCAGCAGCTGCACGTCGGTGTGGGCATCATCCTCGCCAGGGGCTGCCAGGTGGCTGTAGGTACCGGCCAGCCGCAGGTGCCGGCTGCGGGCGATGCGGGTCGCCAATCCCAGCGCCGAGGCAGGCTCGATCCCCTGCCTGCCAAGCCCGGAGTCGAGCTTGAGATGGACCGCTGCCCGTCGACCGGCCTCGGCCGCGGCACGTTCAAGCAGCTGCACGTCGCGCTCGGCGTAGACCGTCGCCTCGAGGCCGTCGGCCAGCATCCGCGTCGCCTCCTGGTCACCCACTCCCCAGAGCACCAGGATCGCGGCCTGGATGCCGGCACGACGCAGCTGCTGCGCCTCACCGACGGTCGCGACCGCGAGTCGCTCGACCCGGTTCGCCAGCAACGTCTCGGCGACGGCCACCGCGCCATGACCATAGGCATTGGCCTTCACCACGCCGATGACCTGCTTCTCAGCGCCGGCCAGCCGCCGGATCACGGCCAGGTTGGATGCCAGTGCTGGGTGGTCGATCTCGATCCACGCGCGGTGCGGGCTGTGCCCGATCATCGGCCCCGCTCGCCAAACGTCCGCGCGGCCGGTGGCAGGAGGTGAGCGATGTCGTGTGCCATCACGCCGGCCGGCCCGATGCGTTCCCCGGCCAGCAGGCCCGCCGCGGCATGCAGTGCCACGCCGCAGCCTGCCGCCTCGAACGGCTCGGCACCCCCGGCCAGCAGCGCCCCGATGGCACCCGCCAGCACGTCGCCGCTACCCGCCGTCGCCAGCGCCGGTGTGGCCACGCTGGAGCGCAGCAGCCGACCGTCCGGTGCCGCCACCACCGTGTTCGCGCCCTTGAGCACCACCACCTGGCCCCACAGCTCAGCCGCCGCCGCGGCCGCCGCGGCCCGGGTCGCGTCGTCGTCGGCGGGCGGGTCCGCGTGGGTCAGGCGGCCGAACTCGCCCGGGTGCGGAGTGAGCACCAACGGCGCGGCGATGCCGCGCCACCAGCGGTCGTCCCCGGCCAGGGCGTTCAGCGCGTCGGCGTCGATGACGGCCGGCCGGCTCACCTCTCCGATCAGACCGCGCGTCCGGCGCAGTGTGCCCGGCTGCCGGCCGAGCCCGGGCCCGATGACCATCGCGTCATACGACGTCGACTCGGTCGCCAGCCGGCGCCAGCCGGCCGGAGACGTCAGGCCCGGTGCTTCCTCGGCGAGCGGCATCCAGATCAACTCGGGAACCTGGCCGAGCAGCCGCAGCGTCACCGATTCGGGCGAGGCCACGCACACCAGGCCGGCGCCGGCTCGGGCAGCCCCGAGGCCGCACAGCAGCGCCGCACCGCCGTACTCCAGCGACCCGGCCAGGATCAACAAGCGGCCGAAGGTACCCTTGTGGGCATGGGAGGGACGCGGCGGCAAGTGCGCGGCGACCCACTCCCGGTCGATGGCCTGGATCTCCATGGCTCAGGTCAGGTGTGCGCCCGATGCGCGACGGCGACCGCGACCGCCATGTGCCGCTCGTGCGTGATCGAGACGCTCACTTCGTCGAGGCCCATCGCCTCGGCGCGCGCAGCCGCTCGGCGGTGCAGGAGGACCTGCGGCTGACCGGCGCGGTTGGGCAGGACTTCGATCTCCCGCCAGCCCACGCCGCGCACGCCCAGGCCGAGCACCTTGCTGATCGCCTCCTTGGCCGCCCAGCGCCCGGCGACGCGTTCGATCTTCGGGCCGCAATAGCGGTCCTCCTTCTCGGTCAGCACGCGGCGCCGGAAGCGCTCCGGGTAGCGACCCAGGACCCGCTGGATGCGGTCGATGTCGACCAGGTCGACGCCGATCTCGTGGCGGGTCACGCTGCGCAGCTCACCGGAGCGCCGACTACTCGACCGTGACCGATTTCGCCAGGTTGCGTGGCTGATCGACGTCGGTGCCGCGCGCCACGGCCACCTCGTAGGCGAGCAGCTGCAGGGGCAGGATGGCGATGGCCGGCATCAGCTCCTCGAGCGTCTCCGGGACGAAGAGGACCTCGCCGGCGTAGCGGCCGATCTCCTCGTCGCCCTCGCTGGCGACGGCGATCACCGGCGCGGACCGCGCTCGGGCCTCGGCGACGTTGCTGACGAGCTTGTCGTACGTCGCTCCCCGCGTCGCGATGGCGACCAGCGGCGTCTGGGGATCGAGGAGCGCGATGGGGCCATGCTTCAGCTCGCCGGCCGCATATCCCTCGGCGTGCACGTAGCTCAGCTCCTTGAGCTTGAGTGCGCCCTCCATGGCCACCGTGTGCCCAAGCCCCCGGCCGATGTACATCACGTCGCGCACGCCGGCCATGCGCTGGGCCAGCTTCTTGACCTGCGGGGCGCGCTTGAGCGCCTCGGCAGCCATCGCCGGCAGCTCGCGCATCGCCTGGCCGAACATGCGCTGCCGGTGGCTGCTGAGCGTGCCGCGCAGCGCGGCCAGATGGAGCGCGATCATCTGCAGGACCAGGACCTGGGTGACGAACGCCTTGGTCGACGCGACCGCGATCTCGGGGCCTGCCTGCAGGTAGCAGACCGCATCGGCCTCGCGGGTGATGGCGCTGCCGACGACGTTGGTAACGACCACGATCGTGGCGCCGAGCTCGGCGGCCAGCTTCTGGGGTGCCAGCGTGTCCGCCGTCTCGCCCGACTGGCTGACACTGATGACCAGGGTCCGGTCGTCGAGCGGTGGCGGGGCGTAGCGCATCTCGCTGCCCACCTGCGCCTGGGCCGGCAGGCCAGCCCAGTGCTGGATGAGGTACGCGCCGGCCTGAGCGGCGTACCCGGCCGTGCCGCAGCCGACCACGTACACACGCTCAGCGCGGCGCAGCTTGTCCTCGATCGCCACCAGCTCGGGGATGCTGACGGTGCCTCGCTCGTCGATCCTGCCGCGGAGCGCTTCCTGGATGGCGTGCGGCTGCTCGTAGATCTCCTTGAGGGTGAAGTGCGGGAAGCCACCCTTCTCCGCCGCGGCGATGTTCCAGCGGATCTTGGTGACCTCGCGCTCGACGGTGTCACCCTGAAGGTCGAGGATGCGCACGCCATCGGTGGTCAGGTCGGCGATGTCACCCTCCTGCAGGATGACGACGTTCTTGGTGTGCTCCAGGATGGCCGGCACGTCACTGGCCAGGAACGCCTCGCCGTCGCCGAGCCCGACGATGAGCGGCACGTTCATGCGTGCGCCGACGATCCGGTCAGGGTGGTCGTGATGCATCACACCGATGGCGTACGCGCCGCGCACCTCCCGGAGGGCCAGGCGCACAGCCTCGACGAGGTCGCCCGAATACTTTTCCTCGATCAGGTGGACGAGCACCTCGGTGTCGGTCTCGCTGACGAACCGATGCCCGGCAGCACGCAGCCGCTCTCCGATCTCGCCGTAGTTCTCGATGATCCCGTTGTGGATCAGCGCCAGCTTGCCGGTGCAGTCGGTATGCGGATGGGCATTGGCGTCGTTGGGCCGGCCGTGGGTCGCCCACCGGGTATGCGCGATGCCCGGATGGCCCGCCGGCGCTCCGCCGTTGAGGTGCTCGGTCAGGTTGGTGAGCTTGCCGGCACGCTTCTCAACGAAGATGTCGCCGGCTTCGGTGAGCAGGGCGATGCCGGCCGAGTCGTAGCCGCGGTATTCAAGTCGGCGCAGCCCCTCGAGCAGGATCGGCGCGGCGTCACGCGGCCCCACGTACCCAACGATTCCGCACATGTCGCCTCCTCGGCCTCGCCGTGCTAGTTCAGCCGCGCCTGGGCAAGCCGGTCCAGCTCGTGCGCGATCTCGTCGATCTCTTCGGGCTGCTCGCCCTCGACCATGATCCGGATCTTGGGCTCGGTGCCCGACGGCCGAACGAGAATCCGTCCACGGTCGCCCAGCCGTGCGCTCGCCTGCGCGACCGCCTCGCTGAACAGCGGATCGATCTCCCATTGATCTCGATGGCGGACGGCCGAGTTTAGCATCACCTGCGGCAGCCTCGGAATTCGGCTGCCAAGCTGCGAGAGCGTCGCGCCCGGCGTGGCGCGCAGCGTCCGGATCAGCTCGATGCCGGTCAGGATCCCGTCCCCGGTGGTGGCCAGGTCTCGAAAGATGACGTGGCCCGACTGCTCGCCGCCCATCACCGCATCGGTCCGCTCCATGGCATCCAACACGTGCCGGTCGCCGACGGGTGTCCGGATCATCCGGCCGCCGGCCTCCCGGATGGCGCGCTCCAGGCCCCCGTTGCTCATGACGGTCGCCACCAGGATCCCGTTGCGCAGCGTGCCCTTCGCCAGGCGATCGAGCGCGCAGATGCCCATCACCGCATCGCCGTCCACCAGGGCCCCGCGCTCGTCGACAGCGATGAGCCGGTCCGCGTCGCCATCGAAGGCCAGGCCAACCTGCAGGCCCTGCGCGACGACCGCCGCGGCGAGGTGCTCCGGGTGTGTGGACCCACAGCCAGCATTGATATTCGTGCCGTCCGGGTCGGCGAAGAGGACCGTCGTCTCGGCGCCGAGCTCCGCGAAGAGGCGCGGCGCGATGACGCTGGCGGAGCCGTTCGCGCAGTCGAGCCCGATGCGCATGCCCGCCAGAGCGTCGCCGGCCGCGTCGAGGAGGTGGCGACGATACTGTTCGACCTCCCCGTCGTCGCGTCGGATGCGCCCCAGCTCGGCGTTCGCGCAGCCCGGCAACGAGTCGGCCCGAAAGATGAGCCGCTCCAGCTCGTCCTCGGCGGCATCGTCGACCTTGCGCCCGCCCGACAGGACCTTGAGGCCGTTGTCGTCGGCCGGATTGTGCGAGGCGCTGACCATGATCCCGGCGGCATGTCGGCCCGTGCCAGCCACGAAGGCCAGGCCCGGCGTGGTCACCACGCCCAGCTCGACGACGTCCGAGCCGACCGATGTCAGGCCGGAGCCCAGCGCCGCGACCAGCATGTCGCCGGAGCGACGGGTGTCCTGGCCGATGACGACGCTCTGCCCCTCGCCACCGAGCAGGTAGCCAACTGCCCGCCCCAGCTCGTACGCCAGGGTGGGCGTCAGGTCGACGTTGGCGACGCCGCGGATTCCATCGGTCCCGAAGAGCCTCCCCACTACGGCGCGGGGGAGGCGCTGGGGGATGGCGATGCGGGCGACTGGATGATGACCCTGACGCTCGAGGGCGAGATGCCGATCAGCTTGAGGCCGCCGGGCAGGGTCACCGACGGCTGCACGTCGTGGGCCCCGGGACCGAGCCCGCTCACGTCCAGGATCGGGGTCACGTCGGCCGGATCAAGGCCGTCGAGCGTGCCGAGCGGTCCGCTGAGGGTCACCGCCAGGCGGTCGATCTGTGGCAGGCAGGCGTCGCCCGCAGGAGCGCCGCGGCACACCACGCCGGTCACGAATGTCCGGCTACCGCTCGCCGGCTTGATGGTGACCGTGACCGACACGTTTCTCGGCGTACCGTCGACCAGCGTGGCGCCGTCCGGTACGACGAGGGCGCGGCTGAAGTGCGTGGTCCTGGCCAGGCCGTCCAGGTCGATCGGCTGAGTGGCCACCTCGCTGATCGTTCCGAGCACGTCGGGCGAACCCTGCAGCGTCACCGTGCTCGGCTGCACGGTCACGCCGTCGATGTCGGATCCCGCCGGCGGCGCCCCGCTGAGGACGGGGCGCACCGGAACCGTCTTGTTGGTCTGCACCGCCGTCACGCTGATCGCGACGTGGATCGAGTTGGGCACGAGCTCGACCGATTCCACACGCTGCCCGTCGACGTCCACCGCCACGAGGTCGATCTCGCGGTCGACCGAGAGGCCGGATGCGTCGATGCTCACATGCGCGACGGCACGCACGACCGCGCTGAGCCGGGAGCTGGCGCCTTTGACCTGGACCTCGCTGGGCGTCACGTTCGGGATTCCGATCTCCAGGCCGTCCGGCACGCTGCCGCGGTCGACCACGACCGGCACCATCTTGGTGTCGAGCGTGTCGAGCGTGACCGACACCTCGCGCGGGGTGTAGCTCAGGATGTCGATCCCCGTTCCCAGCGTGCTGACCTTGATCGGCAGGAGCTGCGGCTCACCGATCCGTTGGACGTCGTACTTCGAGAGGTCGATCACCGCGGAGAAGCTGTCGACGGTCGGGCGCCCCTGGTCGCGACCGACGCGGTAGCGGACGTCGACGGTGCGGAACGGCGCGCCGATGTTGACCAGCACGTTCGGCTGGTCGACGCCGCGGACCGGCACGCCGCGGATGGTGTCCTCGGCGAAGGAGCCGGAATAGACGAGGCCGGTATACAGGATCGTGGCGAGCGCCACGGCGCCCAGCTTGAGCGTCCAGTTGCGGAGCAGCCAGGTCATCTAGGACCGTCGCTCGGTGGGCACGGCGCGCGGCTCGGTCGGCACGGCGCGCGGCTCGGTCGGCACGGCGCGCGGCTCGCTGGGGATGCTGCGCGGCTTGGTCGGTGGTCGGTTGATCACGCGCTCCTCGGGATCCAGCGGCTGGTCATCGGCCGGCTCAGGCTCTGAGGTCCCCATCCCCCAGCGACCCTCCAGGGTCCGACGCAGCAGCGGGACGGCGCGCCGCGGCGCCTGCGGCCGGATCAGGTTGAAGATGCGCCGGCGCAGCTTCTCCTCGTTGAGGTTGCGCTCGATCCGGCCGCGCATCACCAGCGAAATCGAAGCGGTCTCCTCGCTGACGACGATGACGAGTGCGTCGGACTGCTCGCTGATGCCGATCGCCGCCCGGTGACGGGTGCCGTAGCGCTCCGAATCGAGCACGTTCTGCGACAACGGAAGCAGCACGCCGGCAGCCAGGATCTTGTCGCCGCTGATCAGCACCGCGCCGTCGTGGAGCGCCGTGCCACGGTAGAAGATCGTGACCAGCAGCTCGGCACGCAGGTCGGCATGCAGCGGGACACCCGACTCGGTGGCCAGGTCGTGCAGCCCGGTTTCGCGCTCGAGCACGATGAGCGCGCCATGGCGTGAGCCCGCCAGCAGGCGAGCCGCTCGACTGATCTCGCGCGCGACCCGTTCGGCCTCGGCGACTTCGTGCGAAACGAAGAAGCGATTCACCGAGCCGACGCGCCCGATCTGCTCCAGCGCACGGCGCAGCTCCGGCTGAAAGACGACCACCACCGCGAACAGGCCGACGACCGCCGCGTTCTGCAGCAACGTGCTGATGAGCCGCAGGTCGAGCGCCTGGGCCACGAGGTAGAAGAGGTACAGGACCGACAGGCCGATGACGATCCGCACCGCCCGCGTCCCCCGGATCAGGATGAAGATCCAGTAGACGACGGTTGCGACGAGCAGGATATCGACCAGCGAGGTCCAGCTACCCCGCAGGTAGGTGTCGAAGAAATCGCGGATGGCTTCCAGCACGTGTGTCAGCGGCGACCTGAGCTGCGTCGGAGGCCGATGATACCAAAGGGTCCCGGCGTCCCCGCCGACGCCCGCCAGTCGGCGAAGATCAGCGCTTGGTGTACTGCGGCGCCTTGCGGGCGCGCTTGAGGCCGTACTTCTTGCGCTCCTTGGCTCGCGGGTCGCGGGTCAGCAGGCCCGCGTCGCGCAGTGCGCGTCGCGCATCGGGATGCGCGCTCAGCAGGGCGCGGGCAATGCCGTGGCGGATCGCCCCGGCCTGTCCCGAGAAGCCGCCGCCGGCAACGAGCACGCTGGCCGAATAGCGGCCCTCGGTCTCGGTGACGCGGAACGGCAGGCGCAGCTGGGCCACGCCGCCGGTCCGGCCGAAGTACTCGACCGCGTCCTTGCCGTTCACCAAAATCGCACCGTCGCCCGGCAGCAGTCGCACGCGCGCGACCGCCGTCTTGCGCCGGCCGGTGCCGTAGATATACGTCGTGCTCATGTTTCGTCCTCGCTCCTCGTTACAGCTCGGCCGTGGTCGGCTGCTGTGCCTGGTGCGGATGGTCGGCGCCGCTGTAGACCTTCATCTTCTTGATCATGGCGCGGCCCAGCCGATTGCGGGGCAGCATGCCTTTCACCGCACGCTCGATGACGAGCTCCGGCTTGCGTTCGAGGAGCGCCTCGAGGCTCTCCTCCTTCAGGCCGCCGGGGTAGTTCGAGTGTCGGTAGTAGCGCTTCTGCGCCAGCTTGTCGCCGGTGACGCGCACCTTCGCGGCGTTGAGCACCACCACGTGGTCCCCGGTGTCGATGTGTGGCGAGTACATCGCCTTGTGCTTGCCCTCGAGCAGGGTGGCGATGCGCGTCGCCAGCCGCCCGAGTGTCTGGTCGGTCGCGTCGACGATCCACCAGTGCCGCTCGATTTCGCTCGCCTTGACTGCGTATGTCTTCATGTTCCTGCTCTTTCCGGTTTCGCCGATTCGGTCGTGCCGTTCGTATTCGGATAGATGACTCGCTCGAGGGTCAGCCCGCGTGCCGGCGCCGCGCGTCCGCTGAGCGCCCGCGTGCCGGACCGCTCACCGGTGATCAGCAGGCTGCCGACCGCCTCCGGTGCCAATCCGCCGCGACCAACCTCCAGCAGGACCGCCACCATGCTCCGCACCATCCGGCGCAGGAACGCGTTGGCAACGACCCGGATCTCCACCAGGTCGCCCCGCCGTGCGATCGTGACCTGGTCGAGGCGGCGCACCGTCCGCCCGTGCGGATGGCTGCCGAGCGCCGCGAAGTCACGCTCGCCGGTCAGCAGCGCCGCCGCGGACCGCATGGCCGCCACGTCCAGCCGATCGTCGATCTCGAGCGTCCGATGCCGTTCAGCCGGTCGTTTCCCGCCGGCCGCCAGGACCCGGTAGCGATAGACACGCGCTCGCGCCTCTCGCCGCGGATCGAAGTCCGGCGCGGCCGCCCGCAGCGACCGCACCGCCAGATCTGGCGGCAGTGCCGCGTTCAGGCGGCGCTGCAGCTCGGGCCATCCCATTCCCTGGCCGCGTCGACGACGCGCCAGGCAGAAAGCCGCGACCTGACCGGTGGCATGCACCCCGGCATCGGTTCGCCCGGCGAAACGGACTCGTACCCGCTCGCCGGTCAGTCTGTTAAGCGCCTCCTCCAGCTCCCCCTGCACCGTCCGAGCGTTCGGTTGGTACTGGGAGCCTGCGAAGGCCGTCCCGTCATACTCGACGACGGCACGAGCGCATCGCTGCGCGCCGACCGGCATCGGTCTGTTCAGTTGATGACCAGCGGTGCCCTAGACGAGCTCGATCTGGACGATCAAAGCCGCATCTCCCAGGCGCTGGCCGAGCTTGACGATGCGCGTGTAGCCCGATGCGCGGTCCGCGTACTTCTCCGCCAGCTCGCCCATGAGCTTGTCGACGATCACCGGTTCGTGGGGCATGCGCGAGACGAGCGAGCGCCGCGCGCCGAGGCCTCCCTTCTTGGCAGTCGTGATCATGGCGTCGATCAGGCCGCGCACCTCCTTGGCCTTGGCCTCGGTGGTCTTGACCTTCTCGTAGCGCAGCACGGCGACCGCCAGGTTGCCGAGCATGTGCATCCGATGGTCGTCCTTGCGGCTGAGCTTGCGGCCGGCGGTGCGATGCGGCATCGACTAGCCTTCGCGGTCCAGCTCGGCGGCAACGGCCTCGTCGAGCTCCGCCGAGCCCGGTAGACCGGCCTCGTCGGCGCCGTCGTCGCCGGCCTCCTCGGGCATCGAGAAGCCACGCAGCGCCAGGCGCTCGCGCATCTCATCGAGGCTCTTCTTGCCGAAGTTGCGCATCCGCAGCAGCTCGTCGTCGCCGAGCGCCAGGAGCTGCCCGATCTTGGTGATGTTGTTGCGCTTCAGGCTGTTGTAGGCCCGCATCGACAGGTCGAGCTCCTCGATCGGTGCGTCGAGCAGGTTCGCACTGGCAGGCGTGCTGGGCGCCTCGCCCTCGCCAATCGGCCTGCGCCCGATCTCGGTGAATCGGCTGAATTCGCCGACCAGGATTTCGGCCGCCGACGAAAGGGCCGCCTGCGGGTTCGTCGTGCCGTCGGTCTCGATCTCGAGCGTCAGCTTGTCGAAGTTCGTCATCTGCCCGACGCGCGTGTCGCTGACCACGAAGTTGACGCGTCGCACCGGCGAGAAGATGGCGTCCACCGGGATCACGCCGATGGGCATGTCCTCGGTGTGCTCCGCGGGCCGATAGCCGACGCCGTTCTCGACGGTGAGCTCCATCTCGATGGATCCCTCGTCCGAGTCGAGCGTCAGCAGCAGCAGGTCCGGGTTGACGATCTCGACGTCCGCGTTCTCGGTGATATCCGCGGCGGTCACCGGTCCGGCGCCGCGCTTGATGAGCTGCAGCGTGACCGGGTGCTGTGCGAACGAGCGCAGGCGCAGCTTCTTGACGTTGAGCGCGATCTGGGTGACGTCTTCCTTGACGTTATCGATCGTACTGAACTCGTGGAAGATGCCGTTGATCTGGACCGATGTCACGGCAGCACCCTGCAGCGAGTTGAGCAGGACGCGGCGCAGGGCATTGCCCAGCGTCACGCCGTAGCCGTCCTGCAGCGGGTTCACCTCGAAGACGGATCGGTTTCCGGTGGACTCCACCTCGTCGATGCGAGGGGTCTCAAGTTCGATCATGTGGGGTAGTTCGACTCCTGGTTGCTAGCGCGAGTAGTACTCGACCACGAGCTGCTCGTTGAACTCGAGCGGCATCTGCTCGCGCGCCGGCTCGGCGAGGAGGATGCCCGACAGCTTCGCGGCATCCACGCTCACCCACTCGGGGATCTGTGCCGACCGCATGCTCTCGGTCGCCACCTTGAAGATCTCGCGGCCGCGACGCGTCTCGCGGACCTCGATCCTGTCGCCGACCTTGGTCCCGAAGCTCGGGATGTTGGTCGGACGGCCGTTGACGGCGAAATGGCCGTGGCCGACCAGCTGCCGCGCCTGGGCGCGCGAGCTGGCGAAGCCCATGCGGTAGACGACGTTGTCGAGCCGCATCTCGAGCAGGCGCAGCAGGTTCTCGCCGGTCATGCCCTGGTGCTGCTCGGCCTTCTGGAAGTAGTTGCGGAACTGGCGCTCGAGCACCGAGTAGCTCTTTCGGACCTTCTGCTTCTCGCGCAGCTGAAGCCCGTACTCGCTGACCTTGCGACGGCGCATGGTGTTCATGCCGGGCGGCGTGCTTCGTCGCTCGAACGAGCACTTCTTGGTGTAGCAGCGTGAGCCCTTCAGGAAGAGCTTGAGCCCCTCGCGACGGCAGATGCGGCAAACCGGATCGGTATAGCGAGCCATGCCTAGACCCTCCTGCGCTTGGGCGGGCGGCAGCCGTTGTGCGGGATGGGCGTCACGTCGGTGATGGCGGTCACCTCCAGCCCGGCGGTCTGCAGCGAGCGAATCGCCTGCTCACGGCCGGCTCCCGGGCCTTTGACGAAGACCTCGATCTGGCGCATGCCATGCTCCATCGCGCGCTTGGCGGCCCCGTCGGCGGTCTGTGCCGCGGCGAAGGGCGTGCTCTTGCGCGAGCCCTTGAAGCCGACCAGGCCCGCACTCCCCCAGCTGACGACGTTGCCGGTCGTGTCGGTGATCGTCACGATGGTGTTGTTGAACGTCGACTGGATGTGCGCGTGTCCGACCGGGACGTTCTTTCGCTCGCGCTTCTTCGTGCGCGCGGCGCGCTTACGCTCTGCCATGGAACTCCTGTTACTTCTTGCGCCGGATGCCGACCGTGCGACGCGCGCCGCGGCGCTGTCGTGCGTTCGTCTTCGTACGCTGGCCGCGCACCGGCAGGTTGCGCCGATGTCGAATGCCCCGATAGGAGCCGATCTCCATCAGGCGCTTGATGTTCATGCTCACCTCGCGACGCAGGTCACCTTCGACCTTGAAGCGTCGATCCACCACCTCGCGCAGGCGGTTGATCTCGTCCTCGGTCAGCTCCCGGACGCGCGTGTCGGGGGAGACCGCGGCGGCGGTCACGATCTGGCTGGCCGACGTCGGGCCGATCCCGTGGATGTAGGTGAGGCTGACGATCACCCGCTTCTCGCGGGGGATGTCAACGCCGCTGATGCGTGCCACGAATCCTTGTTACCCCTGGCGCTGCTTGTGCTTGGGAATGACGCAGATGACCATCACCACCCCGGAGCGCTTGATGACCTTGCAGCGCTCACAGCGCGGCTTTACCGATGCACTGACTTTCATCTCATCCTGTACGTGATCCGACCCCGGGTGAGGTCATAGGGAGACAGCTCGACGCGGACGGTGTCGCCGGGCAGGATGCGGATGAAGTTCTGGCGCAGCTTGCCGGAGATGTGCGCGAGCACCTCGTGCCCGTTCTCCAGCCGCACCTTGAACATCGCGTTCGGCAAGGGCAGGATCACCTCGCCCTCGACCTCGATTGCATCCTTCTTCGCCAAGCGGCACGCACCCCGATCTGCCGTAGAAATTGGTTCTCAGCTGGGAACACACAGAAAGGCCGCCGCACCGGCGACCCATGGAACGAGGAGTATACACCAGCTCCTGGCGGGCGTACAACAGACGGCGAGCTCATCGCTCGGTGAGCACCTCGGGCCCGTGGTCCGTCACCGCGATGGTGTTCTCGAAGTGCGCCGAGAGGCTGCCGTCCAGTGTCACGACCGTCCAATCGTCGCCGAGCACGCGGACCGCGTCACCGCCAAGATTGAACATCGGCTCGATCGCGAAGCACATGCCGGCCTCGATACGCATCCCCTCGCCGCGGCGCCCGTAGTTGGGCACCTGCGGGTCCTCGTGCATCTCGGTGCCGATGCCGTGGCCCACGAACGGGCGCACCACGCCGTAGCCGTGCTCGTGGGCGACCGCCTCGATCGCCGCGCCGATGTCGCCCAGCCGGTTGCCGGGCGTCGCCGCGGCGATCCCCGCCTCCATACCGCGCCGGGTGGCTTCGATCAGGGTGCGGACCGTTGCGGGGACGTCGCCGACAGCCCAGGTGCGCGCGCAGTCGGCGTGCCACCCGTTCCAGATGCAGCCGATATCGAGCGACACGACGTCGCCGTCGGCGATGCGACGCGTGGCCGACGGGATGCCATGCACCACCTCGTCGTTGATCGAGGCGCAGATGGAGCCCGGGAAGCCGTGGTAGCCCTTGAATGACGGCACGGCGCCCCCGTCGCGGATCATCCGCTCGGCCAGCTCATCCAGCTCGCCGGTCGTGATCCCCGGCCGCAGCGCCGCGTGCATCGCGTCCAGGATGTCGACGAGGATGCCACCGGCGTGGCGCATCCGGTCGAGCTCCTCGGGCCGCTTGACGGTGACCAGCGAGGCGCGGGACGGCGTGCCCACCTCAGTCGGCCTCCGCGCCGGCCGCATGGATGGCTCGCAGGATCCGCCGCGTGACCTCCTCGATCGGCAGCCGACCGTCGACGCGCTCGACGATGCCCGCCCGCTCGTAATGAGCGACGACCTCGAGCATGGGCGGCACCTGCTGGGCGAGGCGTGCGCGGACGACCTCGGGCCGATCGTCGTCACGCTGGATCAGCCCGCTGCCGTCGTTGTCGCAGATGCCCGGGTCGCGCGGCGGATCGCTGACCGCGTGGTACGGCGTCCCGCAGGTCGGGCAGGTGAACCGGCCGGCGACCCGAGTCACCAGCTCCTCGGGTGGCACGTCGATGTAGATCACCCCCCGGATGTCCTCACCGAGCGCGGCCAGCGTCTCGTCGAGCGCGCGTGCCTGCCCAACCGTGCGCGGGAAGCCGTCCAGGATGGCGCCACGGGCTGCCGCCGGCCGGGCCAGCTCGTCCATGAACATCGCGATCGTGATCTCGTCGGGCACCAGCTCCCCGCGCTCCATGTAGCCGCCTGCAAGCTCGCCGAGCGGCGTCCCCTCGCGCAACGCACGTCGGAAAAGCTCGCCGGATGCGAGATGGACCAGGCCGAGCTCCGTCTGGAGGATCTCTGCCTGGGTTCCCTTGCCCGCCCCGACGGCGCCCACCAGCAACAGGATCTGTCGCTCGACCGCCGCGGGCCGCGGCGCATCGGTCACCGGATGAAGCCCTCGTAGTGGCGCATCATCATCTGTGCCTCGAGCTGCTTCATCGTCTCGACCACCACGCTGACCACGATCAGGATGCTCGTGCCGCCCAGGTTCAATCCCTGTGTGCCGGGGATCAGCTGCGCGACGATCAGCGGCAGGACCGCAAGGCCGCCTAAGAACACCGCACCGCCAAGCGTGATCCGGTTGGTGACACGCGCCAGGAACTGCTCGGTCGGACGCCCCGGACGGATGCCCGGGATGAAGCCGCCGTTCTTGCGCAGGAAATCGGCCGTCTGCTCGGGGCGGAACTGGAAAGCCGTGTAGAAGTACGTGAAGAAGACGACCAGCAGGAAATAGAGCGCGCCGTAGACCAGCACGTTCGACTGCGTCAGGTTGGTGCTGATCCAGGTTGCCACGCCGCGCACCCAGTCGATGGGGCTGGCCGTGAAGTAGGTCGCGATCTGCGCCGGGAAGAGCAGGATGCTGATGGCGAAGATGATCGGGATCACGCCCGCCATGGTCACCTTGAGCGGCAGGTACTGGGTCTGGCCCTGGTACATGCGCCGCCCGCGCACGCGGCTGGCGTACTGCACCGGGATGCGCCGCTGGCCCTCGTTGACCCACACCACGCCCGCGATCACGATGATGGCGATGATGATGAACGGGATGATGCGCACCAGCCCGTCCGGCCCGGTGACGATGGGTCCCGCCTGGTGGGGGATGCGGCCGACAATGCCGGCGAAGATGATGAAGCTGATGCCGTTGCCCAGGCCGCGCTCGCTGATCAGCTCGCCGAGCCACATCAGCAGGATCGTGCCGGCCGTGAAGCTGAGCAGCAGCGACAACGTCTCGAAGCTGAACAGGTCGGCCTGCGGGATCACGCCATTGGCCGACAACAGCACGCTGAAGCCGTAGCCCTGGGCGAAGGCCAGCGGAATCGTCAGCAGGCGGGTGTACTGGTTGATCTTGTTGCGCCCGTACTCACCCTCCCGTGCGAGCTCGCCCAGGCTGGGGATGACCCCCTGCATCAGCTGCATGATGATGCTGGCGTTGATGTAGGGGTTGACCCCCATGCCGATGATCGACGCGGTCGCCAGGCCGCCTCCCGAGAACAGGTCCAGCAGGCTGAGCAGCTGGTTCGAGTTGAACAGGTCCGTCAGGCGGGCCTGGTCGACGTTCGGCACCGGGACCGTCGTCAGCACCCGGAAGATCAGCAGGATCCCGAGCGTGAACAGGATCTTGCGCCGGATGTCCGGCGCTCGGAAGGCGGTGACCAGCGAGTCGATCAACGCTAGGACTCGCTCTCGCCCGCGTTGAGCTCGTCGGCGTCGATCTCGGTCACATCGGCATCCGCCGCGTCGGCAGATGCCTCGGCGATCGCCTGGTCCGTGGCGGCATTCACCTCCGCGTCGGCGGCGGTGGCCACTTCATCGGTTTCAGGCTCGAGCTCGTCGACCGGCTGGTTGTCCGGCCAGCTGATGCGCTGCACCGTGCTCCCGGCGGCGGCCAGCTTCTCCGCCGCGCTGCGGCTGAAGGCGTGCGCGTGCACGGTCACGCCGCCAGGCGCATCCCCGGCGCCCAGGATCTTCAGCGGCCGCTTGGTGTCGGGCAGGATGCCGTCGTGCACCAGGACGTCCGGTGTGATCAGGGTGCCGGCAGCGGCCTGTGTCAACCTGGCCAGGTTGATGGGGGCGTACTCGATCCGGAACCGGTTCTTGAAGCCGTGGAGCTTCGGCGTGCGAACGTGGAGCGGGGTCTGGCCGCCCTCGAACCAGGCCGGGATGCTCGACCCGGTGCGCGACTTCTGGCCCTTGGTACCGCGGCCGGCGGTCTTGCCGCGGCCGGAGCCGTGGCCGCGCCCGACGCGTCGCGGCGGCTTGTGCGATCCCGGAGCGGGATGCAGGTCATGCAGCTTCATGATGCGGAGCCATTTCCTTCCGCCGCCGATGCCCCACCCGCCGGCTCCTCCACGCGCAGGAGGAACGCGACGCGGCGCAGCATGCCGCGGTTCACGGGGGTGTCGGCGATCTCGATCGTCTGATTGAGCCGATGCAGGCCGAGGGCCCGAATCGTCCCGTGCGCAGCGGCCTTGTGGCCGATGGTGGAGCGGACCCAGGTGACCCGCAGCCGGCGTCCGGCGTTCTTCTCAGCGGCCACGCGGACCTCCCCGCCGATCGCCCATCATCGCCGGCACCGGTCGCTCCACGTATTCATGTGGGGTGCGCGCCGCCTCGGCGCCCTTCTTGCCGAGCAGCTGCTCGGCCGTCTTGCCGCGACGCCCCGCGATGTTGTCGGCGGAGCTCAGCACGCTCAGCCCCTCCATCGCCGCACGCACGACGTTGATCGGGTTGTTGCTGCCCATCGACTTCGACAGGATGTCGCGGATGCCCGCCGCCTCGACGACGGCGCGCACCGAGCCGCCGGCGATCACGCCTGTCCCCGGCGAAGCGGGCTTGAGCATGACGCTCGAGGCGCCGAACTTGGCGGTCACGGCGTGCGGGATGGTGGCGCCCACCAGCGGGACGGCGACGAGGTGCTTCTTGGCGTCCTCGACGCCCTTGCGGATGGCCTCGGGGACCTCGCCGGCCTTGCCGAGCCCGACGCCGACCGTGCCGTTGCCGTCGCCGACCACGACCATCGCGCTGAAGCTGAAGCGCCGGCCGCCCTTGACGACCTTCGCCACGCGGTTGATCTGGACGACCTTCTCTTCGAGGTTGCTGAGCTTGGATGCGTCGATTCGTGCCATATGGTTGTCTCCGCTCTACAGGTCGAGGCCGCCCTCGCGGGCGCCCTCGGCGAGCGAGCGAACCCGCCCGTGATACTGGTAGCCGCCGCGATCGAGCACGACTGCGCTCACCCCGGCGGCGCTGGCGCGCTCGCGCGAGCGTCTGCCCGACCCTGTGCGCCGATGCGGTCTTGGCCGTCCTCGCCGCGCAGGCCCGGCTCGAGGCTGGAGGCCGATGCCAGGGTGCGGCCCGTCGTATCGTCGACGACCTGGCCGTAGATGTAGCGCGTGCTGCGGAAGACCGACAGGCGCGGCCGCTCCGTGGAGCCGCTGAGACGCAGCCGCAGCCGCTCGTGACGCTTGCGGCGCAGGGCGTCGCGTGATTGCTTGCTGATCATCTCTTGCCGCCTCCGACCTTGCCGGCCTTGCCGGCCTTGCGCAGGATCTGCTCGCCGGTGTACCGAATGCCCTTGCCCTTGTACGGCTCCGGCTTGCGCCGCGAGCGGATGTAGGCCGCGGTCTGGCCGACCAGCTCCTTGTCCGCGCCGAAGACGGCGAGCCGCGTGGGCGTCTCGAGGCGGAACTCGATACCGGACGGCGCCGGCACCTCGACCGGGTGCGAGTAGCCGAGCGCCAGGACCAGCTTGTCGCCCTGCAGCTGCGCGCGGTAGCCGACGCCGGAGATCTCGAGCCCCTTGGTGAAGCCGGTGGTCACGCCGGTGACCATGTTGGCGATGAGCGTACGGGTCAGGCCGTGCAGCGCCCGGTGCCGCGGCGCGTCGCTGGGACGCACGACCCGGAGCTCGCCATCCTCGCGCTCGACGCGCATCTCGGGATGGATCTCCCGCTGCAGCTCGCCCAGTGGGCCCTTGACCCGCAGGCTGCGACCCTCGATGGACCACCTCCACGTTGGACGGGAGCGTGATCGGCATTCGACCGATTCGTGACATGACGTGCTCCCTACCAGACGTAGCAGACGACTTCGCCGCCGAGGTCCAGCTTGCGGGCCTGCGACCCGGTCATCACCCCGCGCGATGTCGAAAGGATGGCGAGCCCGAGGCCGCCCAAGACGCGTGGAATCTCGGTCTTGCGCGCGTAGACGCGCAGGCCCGGCTTGCTGATGCGCTTGATGCCGGCCACGACCGGCGTGCGGCCCTCGCCATAACGCAGCCGCACGACGAGCGCGTCCTGCACGCCGTCGGGATGGGTCTCGTACGACTCGATGAAGCCCTCCTCGGCCAGGATGCGCGCGATCTCGCGCTTCACCTTGGACGACGGAATCGTCACCTCGCGATGCCGCGCGGCGCTGGCGTTGCGGATGCGCGTCAGCATGTCGGCGATCGGATCGGTGCTGTTCATGTCAGTTCGTCTTCTCCTCGGCGGTGGTTCGCGCCACGCTCGCGCGTGGGTGGCGCCTACCGCTGATATGAGCGAGCTACCAGCTCGACTTGGTCACGCCCGGGAGCTGGCCTTCCAGGGCCCGCTCGCGGAAGCAGATGCGGCACATCGCGAATCGGCGCATGTAGCCGCGCGGACGCCCACAGATCGAGCAGCGGTTGTGCTGCTGGACCTTGAAGCGCGGCGGGCGGTTCGCCTTGGCGATCATCGATTTCTTGGCCACGAAGGTTCCTCGTTACGACGACTGGAACGGCATGCCCATCAGCTGGAGGAGCTTGTGCCCCTCCTCGTCGGTGCGTGCCGTGGTCACGATGCTGATCTCGAGCCCGCGCAGCCGGTCGATCTTGTCGTAGTCGATCTCCGGATAGACGAGCTGCTCGCGAAGGCCCAGGCTGAAGTTGCCGCGGCCGTCGAAGGAGCGGGTGGGAATGCCGCGGAAGTCGCGAATGCGCGGCAGGGCCAGGTTGAAGGTGCGCTCCAGGAAGTCGTACATGCGCTGTCCCCGCAGGGTGACCTTGGCGCCGATGGGCATCCCCGTGCGCAGCCGGAATTGGGCGATCGAACGCTTCGCGCGGGTCACGATCGGCTTCTGGCCGGTGATCTGCGACAGATCGCCGACCGCGGCATCCAGCGCCTTGGCGTTCTGGATCGCCTCTCCCAGACCGATGTTGACGACCACCTTCTCGACGCGCGGGATCTGCATCGGGTTGGCGTACGAGAACTCGCGCTGAAGGGCCGGAACGACTTCGTCGGCGTAGCGGCGCCGAAGGCCGCCGTGCTCCGGCCGCTGGTAGGCGCCCTTGGACGCGGCGTGTGCCTTCGGGGCGGCATCGGCCGGCCCGGCAGGCGCGGCCGGCCTGGAGCGTGTCGCCTTCGACGCCGCCTTCTTCTCGGGGCTCATCCGGCCACCTCGATCTGCTCCCCGCAGTGCCTGCACACGCGCACGGGCCGATGCTCCTCCCCCTCGAGGTGCCGATGGGTGACACGCGTCGGCTTGTCGCAGTGCGGGCAGACGACCTGCACGTTGCTGGCGTGCAGCGGCATCGGGATCTCGAGAATGCCGCCGGACTGCGTCTGCGATGCGGCTCGCTTGTGCTTCTTGCCCATGTTGATGCCCGGGATGACGACCGCCGGCCCACGCTTGGTCGGCTCGATGCGCTCGACCGTGCCGCGCTTGCCACGATCCTTCCCGGCGAGCACCAGCACGGTGTCGCCCTTGCGTACGCTGGCCATCTAGAGCACCTCCGGGGCGAGTGACACGATCTTCATGTAGTTGCGCTCGCGCAGCTCGCGGGCGACCGGGCCGAAGATGCGGGTGCCCCGCGGATTGCCCTGCGGGTTGATGAGAACCGCAGCGTTCTCGTCGAATCGGATATGGCTGCCATCCGGCCGGCCGTATTCCTTGGTCGTGCGGACGATGACCGCCTTGACGACCTCGCCCTTCTTCACGCCCGAGTTCGGCATCGCCTGCTTGACGCTGGCCACGATGACATCGCCCACCTCCGCCGTGTCGGCCTGCGATCGACCGATGACGGTGATGCACTGGATACTTCGTGCGCCGGTGTTGTCCGCGACGCGCAGCCGGCTGTACTGGCGGATCATCAGTCCACCAGCTCCTCGTTCGAGCCGCGCGCCACGACCTCGACCACACGCCAGCGCTTGTCGCGCGAGGTCGGGCGGCTCTCCTCGATGCGCACCGTGTCGCCGACGTGCGCGCCGTTCTCCTCGTCGTGCGCCTTGAACTTGCTCGAAAGCCGTACGACCCGCTTGTAGATCGGGTGTCGGCGCAGCCGCTCAACGCTGACGACGACCGTCTTGTCCATCTTGTCGGATACCACGCGCCCGACCTTGCTTCTTCGCTTGCCCTGCATCAGCTGGCTTTCTCGGCGTCAGCCTGGGCGGCGGTGGCCGCGTGCTGACGTTCCGTCATGACGGTCAGGATGCGGGCGATCCGTTTGCGGGTCGCCGGCAGCCTGCTGTAGTTCTTCTCCTGTCGTGTGGCGAGATCGAAGCGGATCTTCCAGAGCTCCTGCTTCGCATCCACCAGCGCGCTCTCCAGGTCGCGATCGGAGAGCCCGCGGACTTCATTGATGTCCATGCTCGACCCCCTCCTTGATCACGAACTTGGTCGAGATCGGCAGCTTGTGGCTGGCCAGTCGCATCGCCTCGCGGGCGATCGGCTCCGGAACGCCGGACATCTCGAACATGACGCGACCCGGCTTGACGACCGCCACCCAGTGGTCGGGGGCACCCTTGCCGGAGCCCATGCGCACCTCGGCCGGCTTCTTGGTCACCGGCTTGTCCGGGAAGACCCGGATCCAGATGCGGCCGCCACGCTTGATGTGGTGGGTCATCGCCCGCCGCGCGGACTCGATCTGGCGGCTGGTCAGCCAGCACACCTCCTCCGCCATCAGGCCGAAGTCGCCGAAGCTAACGGTCGTGCCGCCCTTGGCCATGCCGGCTCGGCGGCCGCGCTGCACCTTGCGGTGCTTGACGCGCTTGGGCATCAACATGCTCAGGCCTCCTTCTCGGGCGCGGCAGCCTCTTCGGCAGGCGCCGTCACCTCGGCCTGTCGCTCCGCAGCCTGCGTCGCTTCAACGGCGGATGCCGTCTCGGCGGCGGACGCCGCGGCCGCCGTGCTTCTCGGCCGGGGAGTGCGGCGAGGTCGCGCCTCGGCAGGTGCCGTGGCGACGGCCGCGCCGCCGCTCGCGGCCTCGGCGCCGCTGCCCATGGCGGCAGGCGCCGTGGAAGCTGCGACTCGCGCCACGGCCTGTGCGACCCGGGCGGGTGCGCTCGCGCGGCTCGGTGCGTGCGCTGCCTGGCCGCTCGCCGAGCTGCTCGCCGCGGTAGATCCAGACCTTGACGCCGATGCGTCCATAGGTCGTGCGGGCGTGCACCAGCCCGTAACTGATATCGGCGCGCAGCGTGCCGAGCGGGATCCGACCCTCCTTGTCCCACTCCGTGCGGCTCATCTCGGAGCCGCCGAGGCGACCGGAGACCTGCACCTTGACGCCCTTGGCGCCGGCCTTGATCGTCCGCTGGATCGACTGCTTGATAGCCTTACGGAACGCGATGCGACGCTCGAGCTGGCCGGCAACGTTCTGGGCCACCAGCACGCCGTCGAGCTCCGGCTGGAGCACTTCCTTGATCTCGAGCTTGACCTTCTTGTCGGTCAGCTTGCCAACGGCGGTGCGCAGGGCCTCGACGTTCGAGCCGCCCTTGCCGATGACGATCCCGGGCTTGGCCGAGTGCACCGTGACGGTGACGTGGTTGATGCCGCGCTCGATCTCGAGCTGGCTGACGCTCGCGTTCGACAGCTGCTTCCCGACGAGCTGCCGGATCTTCATATCCTCCTGCAGCAGCGTGGCGTAGTCGCGGTCCGCGTACCACTTCGCCAGCCACGGCTTGATGATGCCGATCCGGAAGCCATAGGGGTGAACCTTGTGGCCCATCTATGCCTCCTCTCGGTCAGCCACGGCGATGGTGATGTGGCTGGTTCGTTTCAGGATTGCGAAGTACCGTCCCTGCGCTCGCGGCCGTCCGCGCTTGAGCGTCGGTCCCTCGTTGGCGACCGCCCTCACGATGCGCAGCTCGTCGGCCGACAGGTTGAAGTTGTTCTCCGCGTTGGCCGTGGCGCTCTTGAGGACCTTCGCCACGTCGCGGGCTGCCGCGTTCGGCAGGAAACGCAGCACCGCGGCTGCCTCCTCGACCGGCTTGCCCAGGATCAGGTCCGTCACCAGGCGGACCTTGCGCGGGCTGATTCGGATGTGCCTGGCGGTTGCGCTCACTCGCATCGGTCTCTCCTACTTCAGCGACGTGGAGCGGTCGGTGGCCTTGCCGTGGCCGCGGTAGTGGCGCGTCGGCGCGAACTCGCCCAGCCGATGGCCGACCATGTTCTCGGTCATGAACACGGGCACGTGCCGGCGTCCATCGTGGACGGCGATGGTGTGCCCGATCATCTGCGGGAAGATCACGCTCGCCCGCGACCAGGTCTTCAGCACCTTGCGCTCGTTGCGCGTGTTCATCTCCTCGATGCGGCCAATGAGGCGCGCATCGACGAACGGTCCCTTCTTCGTGGAACGACTCATCTCAAACGCTCCTTACCCGCGCCCGTATCGACGGCGGACGATCATCTTGTTGCTCGGGTTGGCCTTCGCTCGCGTGCGCAGGCCCATGGCCGGCTTGCCCCATGGCGTCTTCGGCGGCATGCCGGTCGGCGACTTGCCCTCTCCGCCACCGTGCGGGTGGTCATTGGGGTTCATCACCACGCCGCGGACCGAGGGACGGCGCCCCATGTGGCGACTGCGGCCGGCCTTGCCGATCTTCTGATTCTCATGGTCGAGGTTGCTGACCTGCCCAATGGTGGCCATGCACTCGACGCGGACACGCCGCACCTCACCGGAGGGAAGGCGGATGGTGGCATGCTCGGCCTCCTTGGCGAGGAGCTGCGCGCTGCTGCCGGCACTGCGCACGATCTGCCCGCCGCGACCGGCAGTCAGCTCGACGTTGTGGATCTGGGTGCCGAGCGGGATGCGCGACAACGGCAGCGCATTGCCGGTGCGGGCCTCAACGTCGGAGCCGGAGATGACGGTGTCGCCCACGCCCAAACCGTGCGGCAGCAGCATGTAGCGCTTCTCGCCGTCGACATAGTGCAGCAGGCCGATGCGCGCGGATCGATTCGGGTCGTACTCGACCGTGGCGATCCTGGCCGGCACGCCGTGCTTGTCCCGCCGCCAGTCGATGACGCGGTACAGCCGCTTATGGCCGGCACCCTGGTGCCGAACGGTCAGCTTGCCCTGCGCGTTGCGGCCGGCGCTGCGCACCATCTTCTCGGTGAGCGGCTTGTGGGGCGTCTTGGTCGTGACCTCCTCAAACGTCGAGCGCGTCATGCGACGGATGCCCGGGCTGGTGGGTCGGTAGCTGCGGAGTGGCATGGGTCGTTACACCGCCTCGAAGAGTTCGATCTTCTGGCCTTCGGCGATCGTCACGATTGCCTTGCGCCAGCCCGGGACGGTCCCCGGGGTCTTGCGGCCGCGCCGCTTCTGCTTGGGCTGTACCGAGATCACGCGCACGCCGAGGACGTCGACCTTGAACTCGGCTTCGACGGCGGCCTTGATCTGGAACTTGTTCGCGTCGCGAGCGACGGCGAACGTGTAGTTGTTGTGCTCGCTCTGGGCGAAGCTCTTCTCGCTGACGACCGGCCGCAGCAGGACGTCGTGGATGCTCGCGCTCATGCGTACACGTCCTGTGCGCGCTCGAGCGCGGGCTGAGTGAAGACGATCGTGTCGGCCTCCAGCAGGTCGACCACGTTCAGGCTGTCGGCCAGGATGACCCGCACGTGCTGCAGGTTGCGGGCGGAGCGCTCGACAATCGGCTCGCGAGTGGCCAGCACGAGCAGCACCTTGCCCTCGGCCTTCCAGCCGTCGAGCCGCTCGATGACGTCGCGGGTCCGTGGCTCGGCCAGGTCGAAGCCCTCGACCACGCGCAGCGCCCCGTCAGCCTGC
This sequence comes from uncultured Chloroflexia bacterium, assembly GCA_963716585.1. Taxonomy (GTDB): domain Bacteria; phylum Chloroflexota; class Limnocylindria; order QHBO01; family QHBO01; genus JAICUY01. The sequence continues at coordinate 9,603 of CAVQTN010000005.1, read as the reverse complement.
TTCGCGGTCAGCACGCCGCGCAGCGCCGCACGTCGCATCTTGGCGTTGAGCTTCTGATCGAAGCTGCGCGGGTGCGGCCCGAAGACCACCCCGCCTCCGGCCCATTGCGGAGCGCGCCGGCTCCCCTGCCGCGCGCGGCCGGTCCCCTTCTGGCGCCAGGGCTTGGCGCCTCCGCCGGAGACCTCGCCCCGGGTGAGCGTATCGGCCGTCCCGATGCGACGCCCCGCCAGCTGGCGCATGACGGCCTGGTGGATGAGCGCCTCGTTGATCGGGGCGGCGAACAGGGATTCGGCCAGGTTGACCTGCCCGGATTCCTTGCCGCTCGCCGAAAGGAGTGTCGTCTTGCCTGCCATGGTCACTTCGCCTTCTGCAACAACAGCAGGCCGTTGCGCGCGCCGGGAACCGCGCCGCGAACCAGGATGAGGTTGCGCTCGGCATCCACCCGCACGACGGTCAGCTTCTTGACGGTGATCTGCTCGTGGCCCATGTGGCCGGCCATCCGCGTGTTGAGGAAGACGCGACCCGGCGTGGTCCCGGCACCAACCGAGCCCGGCGCGCGGTGGTGATCCGAGCCGTGGGTCTTGGGCCCGCGGCGAAAGTTGTGCCGCGCGATGACGCCGGCGAAGCCCTTCCCCTTGCTGACACCGGTTACGTCGACCAGGTCGCCGGCCTCGAACAGGCTGACGTCGAGCTGCTGTCCGGCCTCGTAGCCGTCCGTCGCGTCGACGCGCACCTCGCGCACGACCCGCGGCTTCTGGTGCTCGCGGTCGAGCTGTTTGAACTGGCCGGCGACCGGGCGGGTCATGCGCCGGGCCGTGCCGCTGCCGAGCTGCAGTGCGGCATAGCCGTCCTGCTCCGGCGTCCGGAGCCGCGTGACCGTGTTCGGGGTCGCCTCGATGACGCTCACCGGGACGACGCTTCCGTCGCCACCGAAGATGCGCGTCATCCCCAGCTTCCTTCCGATCAATCCTGCCGCCACTGCTTATCTGATCCCTTCTGTGTTGCCCGATGGAGGATGCCCAGGACGGCCGAGGCCGTCCCGCGCGTCACATCTTGATCTCGATATCCACGCCTGCGGCCAGGCTCAGCCGCATCAGCGCATCCACGGTCTTGGTCGACGGATCGATGATGTCGATCAACCGCTTGTGCGTTCGAATCTCGAACTGCTCTCGGCCGTCCTTATGAACGAACGGCCCGCGGATGACCGTGTACTTCTCGATCCGAGTCGGCAGCGGGACGGGCCCCGCCACGTCGGCGCCGGTCCGCTGCGCCGTCTCCACGATCTGCTCGGCCGACTGGTCGAGCAGCTTGTGGTCGTACGCCTTGAGCCGGATGCGGATGCGCTGCTTGGCCATCGTCTGCTACGAACCCGCGAGCTCGGTGATGACGCCCGCACCGACCGTGTGGCCGCCCTCGCGAATCGCGAAGCGCTGCCCCTGCTCGATGGCGATGGGCGTGATCAGGTCGACGTCGATATTGACGTTGTCACCCGGCATGATCATCTCGACGCCGGCCGGGAGGACGATCGCCCCGGTGACATCGGTCGTGCCGAGGTAGAACTGCGGCCGATAGCCGGCATAGAACGGGGTATGCCGGCCGCCCTCGTCCTTGGACAGCACGTAGACCTCCGCCTTGAACTTCGTGCCCGGCTTGACGCTCCCCGGCTTGGACAGCACCTGGCCGCGCTCCAGCTCCTCGCGCTCGATACCGCGCAGCAACAGCCCCACGTTGTCGCCGGCCTGTCCCTCGTCGAGCGTCTTCTTGAACATCTCGACGCCGGTGACCACCAGCGAGCGCGTCTTGGGATGGATGCCCACCAGCTCGACCGTCTCGCCGGTCTTGACCTGGCCGCGGGTGATGCGGCCGGTCGCCACCGTGCCGCGGCCCTTGATGCCGAAGACGTCCTCGATCGGCATCAGGAACGGCTTGTCCATCTCGCGCTCCGGGGTGGGAATGTAGGAGTCGACCGCGTCCATCAGGTTCTTGATCGACTCGTACTCCGGCGCATCAGCGTCGGTGCTGGTCGACTCGAGCGCCTTGAGCGCCGACCCACGGATGACCGGGATGTCGTCGCCGGGGAACTCGTATTTGCTGAGGAGCTCGCGGACCTCCATCTCGACGAGGTCGATGAGCATCTCGTCATCGACCATGTCGACCTTGTTGAGGTAGACGACCAGCGCCGGCACGTCGACCTGGCGCGCCAGGATGATGTGCTCGCGGGTCTGCGGCATCGGGCCGTCGGCGGCGGACACCACCAGGATCGCCCCGTCCATCTGGGCCGCACCGGTGATCATGTTCTTGATGTAGTCGGCGTGACCAGGACAGTCGACGTGGGCGTAGTGCCGGTTGACCGTCTGGTACTCGACGTGGCTGATCGCGATCGTGATGCCGCGCTGCCGCTCCTCCGGCGCGTTGTCGATCTGGTCGAACGCGCTGAAATCGGCGAGGCCCGACAGCGACAGATACTTCGTGATCGCCGCGGTCAGGGTGGTCTTGCCGTGATCGACGTGACCGATCGTGCCGACGTTCACGTGCGGCTTGCTGCGGTCGAACTTCTGCTTGGCCATGGTTGTCCTTCGTCGCTCCTGTGTGGTTTCGCTTAGCTCTTGGACTTCGCGATCAGCTCGGTGGCAATGCCGCTTGGAACTTCCGCATACCGTGAGAACTCCATCGAATAGACCGCGCGACCCTGCGTCATGCTGCGCAGCTCGGTCGCGTAGCCGAACATCTCGGCGAGCGGCACCGTCGCGCGGATGACGCGTGCGTTGCCGCGCTCGTCGATGCCCTCGATCTGCCCGCGCCGCGCGTTGAGGTTGCCGATGACGTCGCCCATGAACTCGTCGGGCGTCGTGACCTCGACCTTCATCACCGGCTCGAGGATGGCCGGGTTCGCCTTCTGTACCCCCGCCTTGGCGGCCATCGAGCCGGCGATCCTGAACGCCATCTCGGAGGAGTCGACCTCGTGGTACGACCCGTCGATGAGCGTCGCCTTGACGTCGATCACCGGGTAGCCGGCGATCACGCCGCCGGCCAGCGCGTCGCGGATGCCCTCCGAGATCGCCTTCCAGTACTCGCGCGGCACGGAGCCGCCCACGATCTTCGATTCGAACTCGTAGCCGGCGCCGCGCTCCAGCGGCTCCAGGGTGATGATCGCGTGGCCGTATTGGCCCTTGCCGCCGGTCTGGCGCACGAAACGCCCCTCGGACTCGACCGACTTGCGAATCGCCTCACGGAAGCTGACCTGCGGCCGGCCGACGTTGGCCTGCACCTTGAATTCGCGCAGCATGCGGTCGACGATCACCTCCAGGTGCAGCTCGCCCATCCCCGCGATGCGGGTCTGGGAGCTTTCCTGGTCGGTGCTGACCCGGAAGGTCGGATCCTCCTCGGCGAGGCGCTGCAGGGCGATTGCCATCTTGTCCTGGTCGGCCTTGGTCTTGGGCTCCACCGCCAGCTCGATCACTGGCTCCGGGAAGTTGATCGACTCGAGGACGATGGGCTTGGCCTCGTCGCACAGCGTGTCGCCGGTGGTGGTGTTCTTCAGCCCGACCGCCGCCGCGATGTCGCCGGCTCCGATGGAGTCGATCTCCTCGCGGTGGTTGGCGTGCATCTGCAGGATGCGGCCGACGCGCTCCTTCTGGCCCTTGGAGCTGTTGTAGACGTACGAGCCTGTCTTGAGCGTTCCCGAGTAGACCCGGAAGAAGGCGAGCTTGCCGACGAACGGGTCGGCCGCGATCTTGAAGGCCAGCGCCGCGAACGGCGCGCTCGGATCCGTCTCGCGGGTGAGCTGCTCGCCGTTGCGCGGGTCGAGGCCGGACACCGGCGGCACGTCGAGCGGCGAGGGCAGGTAGTCGATCACCGCGTCGAGCATCGGCTGGATTCCCTTGTTCTTGAGCGCCGAGCCGCACAGCACGGGCACGATCTGGTAGCCGAGCGTGCCGGCGCGCAGCGCGCGGCGGACCTGGTCGGCGCCGATCTCCTCGCCGTCGAGGTACTTGGCGGCAATGTCGTCGTCGATATCGGCCAGAGCCTCGATCATCTTGTCGCGCCACTCACGCGACTGGGCCTCGAACTCGCCCGGGATGTCGCCCACCTGGATCTGGTCGCCGAGGTCGTTGCCGTAGGTGATGGCCTTCATGTTGATCAGATCGATCACGCCGCGGAACTGGTCCTCGTGGCCCATCGGCACCTGCAGCGGCACCGCGTTGGCACCCAGGCGATCGTGAATCATCTCGACCGCGCGCCAGAAGTCGGCACCGGTGCGATCCAGCTTATTGACAAAGCAGAAGCGCGGCACGCTGTACCGATCGGCCTGGCGCCAGACGGTTTCGGACTGCGGCTCGACGCCCGCCACGCCGTCGAAGACGACGACTGCGCCATCGAGCACCCGCAGGCTCCGCTCGACCTCCACCGTAAAATCCACGTGGCCGGGCGTGTCGAGCAAGTTGATGCGGTGGTCGTTCCAGAAGCAGGTCGTGGCGGCGGCGGTGATGGTGATCCCCCGCTCCTGCTCCTGCTCCATCCAGTCCATCGTGGCGGCGCCTTCGTGTGTCTCGCCGATCTTGTAGATCTTCTTCGTGTAGAACAGGATCCGCTCGGTCACCGTCGTCTTGCCGGCGTCGATGTGGGCGATGATGCCGATGTTGCGGGTCTTCTCCAGGCCTGCATGGGCTCGCGTCGGGTTGGATCGACCGGCGGCGGTGCTGGTGGCCATCTGGGCTACCACTTGAAGTGGCTGAAGGCGCGGTTGGCCTCGGCCATGCGATGGGTGTCCTCGCGGCGCTTGACTGCCGCGCCGATGCCGTTGGCCGCGTCCAGGAACTCGGCGGACAGCTTGTCGGCCATGCTCTTGCCGTTGCGCTTGCGTGCCGACTCGATGAGCCAGCGCATGCCCAGCGAGATGCGGCGATCGGCGCGGACCTCGACCGGGATCTGGTAGGTCGAGCCGCCGACGCGCTTGGGCTTGACCTCGATGAGCGGCATGGCATTGCGCAGCGCCTGCTCCATGACCTCGACCCCGGAGCGACCGGCCTGCTGCTCGCAACGCCCGATGGCGCCCTCCAGGATCCGGCTGGCGAGCTGTCGCTTGCCGCCACGCATCAGCTTGTTGGTGAACTGGTCGATGGTCAGGGCGGTGCCGACCAGCTGCTCTTCGTACTTGCTCTTACGAGCGACCGTGGGGCGACGCGGCATCGGGTTAGCTCTTCCCCGCCGACTTCGCGCCGTACTTGCTGCGACCCTGGTGACGATCCCGGACGCCGGCGGCATCGAGCGTCCCGCGAACGATGTGGTACTTGACCGCGGGCAGGTCCTTGACGCGACCGCCGCGAACCAGGACCACCGAGTGCTCCTGGAGGTTGTGCCCGATGCCCGGGATGTAGGCGGTGACCTCCATCCCGTTGGTCAGCCGCACGCGCGCCACCTTCCGAAGCGCCGAGTTCGGCTTCTTGGGGGTGCGCGTCATGACCTGCAGGCAGACGCCCCGCCGCTGGGGAGCTCCGCGGCCTTCGGAAGCGGTCTGCTTGAGGGTGTTGAATGTCCGGCGCAGCGCCGGCGCCTTCACCTTCTTGTTGATCGGCTTCCGGCCCTTGCGGACCAGCTGGCTGATGGTTGGCAACGAGAACCTCGCGTTCGCTCGTGAATCGTGAATCTGGGCTGTTTGTTTCTACCGTCGCGGGCCGCACGATCCCCATTGACGAAGATCGGTGGGTTTCAACATAGACGGCAGGCGCCCCCATGGGGCACACACGCAGGAGTCCCGCTCGAGGCGGGACGCCGAACGCGAAGTATAGGGTTTCGAGCGCGGGGGTGTCAACCGCCCGGGCGGTCAGCGGGAGCTCACGTGACGGCGCCGCGGACCCCGATTCGGGGCCCGGCCGTCGAGCGGGGCGGCGCGTCCCGGCCCCGCCACGGATGAGGGCGGGCCGCTGCCGGCCCGCCCTGTCAGTCGCTCCGAAAGGAGGGCTACGGCTTGACCGCCTGCCCCTCCTTCTCGGTGAGGGCGTCGAAGACCTTCTCCTCGACCTCCGACTCGATGGCCTCGTTGCCGCCGGCGCCCATCAGCTCGGCCGCGTTGTCGGCGGCCAGAGCCGCCGCCGCCTCGGCCTCGCCGGTCTCGATCACGCCGTCCTGGTTGGTGTCGGCGTCACCGGTCAGGAAGGCCCGCGCCGCCTCGCGCTCGCGCAGCTCCTCGGCCTCCTCCGGCGAGAGCTCGCCGGCACGCGCCGCCGCCAGGGCACGCGCCTCGGCACCCGTCCCGGCCGGGATCAGCTTGCCGATGATCACGTTCTCCTTCAGGCCGAGCAGGTGGTCCTTGGCGCCGTTGATGGCGGCCTCGGTGAGCACCCGCGTGGTCTCCTGGAAGGACGCCGCGGCCAGGAACGACGAGGTGTTGAGCGACGCCTTGGTGACGCCCAGCAGCACCGTCTGCGCCGTGGCGGGCTCGCCGCCCTCGGCCAGGATCCGGTTGTTCGTCTCCTCGAACTCGAAGCGGTCGATCAGCTCCGACGGCAGCAGCTCGGAGTCGCCGGCCGTGTCGACGGTCACCTTGCGCAGCATCTGGCGGACGATGATCTCGACGTGCTTGTCGTGGATCGTGACGCCCTGCGACTTGTAGACCTTCTGGACCTCGCTGACCAGGAAGCGCTGGACCGTGTCCACGCCCTTGATCTGGAGCAGGTCCTTCGGGTTCAGCGAACCCTCGGTCAGCGGGTCGCCGGCGGTCACCGTGTCGCCGGTGTCGACCTTCAGCCGTGACGAGTGCGGCACGCCGTACTCGCGCGTGTCGACCTCTTCGCTGTGCAGTGTCAGGGTGTTGCCCTTCTTGGTGATGCGTCCCGCCGCCGGCGCCTTCACCTCGACGAGCTCCTCGCCCTCGCCGACCCTCGCCAGCAACTGTCCCTCGCCCACCTCGTCGCCCGATGCGACCAGCACCTCGTGCTGCGGGGTGAGCTTCATCGGCGTGTCGTACGTCTCGCGATGGGTGATCCGCACGGTGATCGGCTGGTCCGGCCCGGTGCGCACCACCTCCACTTCGCCGTCGATCTCGGTCATCATCGCCTGGCCCTTGGGGTTGCGCGCCTCGAACAGCTCCTCGACGCGCGGCAGGCCCTGCGTGATGTCCTCGCCGGCGACGCCGCCGGTGTGGAACGTCCGCATGGTCAGCTGCGTGCCCGGCTCGCCGATCGACTGTGCGGCGATGATCCCGACCGCCTGGCCGAGCTCCACCAGCCGCCCGCTGGCCAGGTTGCGGCCGTAGCACATGCGGCACACGCCATGGCGCGCGACGCAGGTCAGCGGCGACCGGACGCTGATGCGATCGGCACCGGTCTCCTCGATCCGCGCGATGGCGACCTCGTCGATCTCCTCGTTGCGCGCCACGATCACCTCGCCGCTCGTCTCGTCGACGACATCGAGCGCCGCCATGCGGCCGATCAGGCGATCGACGAACGGCTCGGGGATCTGGTCCGACTCCTCGCGGGTGATCCAGGTGCCGATATCGGTGCCGCAGTCCTCCTCGCGGGTGATGACGTCCTGAGCCACGTCGACCAGCCGCCGGGTCAGGTACCCGGAGTCGGCGGTGCGCAGCGCGGTGTCGGCCAGGCCCTTGCGGGCGCCGTGGCTCGAGATGAAGTACTCGAGCACGGTCATCCCTTCGCGCAGGTTGCTGCGGATCGGGAGGTCGATGATGCGACCCGACGGATCGGCCATCAGGCCGCGCATGCCGGCCAGCTGGTGCACCTGGGTCACGTTGCCGCGCGCGCCGGAGTGGGTGATCATCCAGACCGATCCCCGCCGGTCGAGGCCGTCAAGCATCTTCTTGGTCACCAGGTCGGTCGTATCGCGCCAGACGTCGACCGTCTGGTTGTAGCGCTCCTCCTCCGTGATGAAGCCACGGCGGAACTCGCGGTCGATGTCGGTCACCTTGCCGTCCGCGTCGGCCAGCAGCTGTGCCTTCTCGACCGGGACGTGCATGTCCTCGATCCCGATCGTCATGCCGGCCACGGTGGCGTAGTGGAAGCCGACCCCCTTGATGCCGTCGACCAGGCTGGCGGTCGCCGCCGGCCCGAGCTCGCGGTAGCACTGCGCGATGAGCGCCTTGAGCCCCTTGCGGTCCATCACCCGGTTGACGAAGCCGAGCTCCCGGGGCACCACCGTGTTGAAGATGATGCGGCCGGTGGTGGTCTCGATCAGCTCGCGGCGCATCGCCCCGCTGCCATCCTCACCGCCGGTGGGATCCCAGACATCGAGCTCGGCGCGCACCTTGGCCTGTACGTGGACGTGGCCCAGCTGGGTCGCCATGATCGCCTCGTCGGCGCTGGAGAAGACCTTGTCCTCTCCGGGGAGCGGCTTCTCGCCCTTGATCGGCTCGCGGTCGACGGTCAGGTAGTAGCAGCCCAGCACCATGTCGTGGGTCGGGCGACCACCGGCGAGCCGTCGGCGGCCGAGAGCAGGTTCTGGGTCGAGAGCATCAGCTCCTTGGCTTCCCTCTGGGCGGCCGATGAGAGCGGCACGTGGACCGCCATCTGGTCACCGTCGAAGTCGGCGTTGAAAGCGAAGCAGACGAGTGGGTGGATCTGGATCGCCGAGCCCTCGACGAGGGTCGGCATGAAGGCCTGGATGCCCAGCCGGTGCAGCGTCGGCGCGCGGTTGAGCAGGACGGGATGGTCCTTGATGACCTCTTCGAGCACGTCCCACACCTCGGGACGCACGCGCTCGACGATGCGCTTGGCGCTCTTGATGTTGTGAGCGAAGCCCTTCTCGACGAGCTGACGCATGACGAACGGCTTGAACAGCTCGAGCGCCATCTTCTTGGGCAGCCCGCACTGGTGCAGCTTGAGCTCGGGGCCGACGACGATGACCGATCGCCCGGAGTAGTCGACGCGCTTGCCGAGCAGGTTCTGGCGGAAGCGGCCCTGCTTGCCCTTGAGCATGTCCGACAGGCTCTTGAGCCGATGATTGCCAGTGCCGGCGATGGCCCTTCCGCGACGCCCGTTGTCGATCAGCGCGTCGCAGGCCTCCTGCAGCATGCGCTTCTCGTTGCGGATGATGATCTCCGGCGCCTTGAGGTCGAGGAGCCGGTTGAGCCGGTTGTTGCGGTTGATGACGCGGCGATACAGGTCATTCAGGTCGGAGGTCGCGAAACGGCCGCCGTCGAGCTGCACCATCGGGCGCAGGTCCGGCGGGATGACCGGCAGCGTTGACAGGATCATCCACTCCGGTCGCGCGCCGCTCTTGCGAAACGCCTCGATGAGGCGCAGCCGCTTGATCGCCTTCTTGCGTCGCTGGCCGGAGGTCTGGCGCATCTCGACGTGGAGCTTCTGGGCGAGGTCGTCCAGGTCCAGCTGCTCGATGATCTTCTTGACCGCCTCGGCGCCCATGCCCGCGTCGAAGAGGCGGCCGTGCGCTCCGTGAGCGGGCGATACTCGGACTCGCTGATGATCTGCATGACCTTGATGTCGGCGACCTGCGAACGCGCGTTGCGCGCCGCCAGCCGGGCGTCATCGGTCTCGCGTGAGACTTGCTCGCGCTCGGAGGCCAGTGCCTCGTCGATCCCCGAGGTCAGGTCGGCGATCGCCGTCTGGAGCTTCTCCTCGGCGGCGGCGA
>CAVQTN010000004.1:0-856295 GCA_963716585.1 uncultured Chloroflexia bacterium | reverse complement strand
CGTCAGGCCCGACCGCCAGCGGCTCGGGTGCATCGGTCACCGGAGAGGCCCAGGAGCGGCCAAGGCGTGGATGGCCTGCGTGGAGCGGCGGTTCTCGTTCAGGCGGGAGACCGGCGGCGACTCGGGTACTCACGACGCCCAGCTCGTCCGGCTGGCGGGCGTGGTAGAGATCCTGGTTCGCGTCGCCAAGTGGGAGACGATTCCCGTGCTCGGATCGCCGAGCAGGTCCAGGACTGGGAGCCACCAGGCGGAGTGTCCTGGCCCTCGTCGACCCACCATCGTTCGAATCGGGGCTCGGGCAACGCGTGGAGCGCCCTGTCCAGCACGTTCGGCAGGTCATCGAAGAGGGCAGTGTCGTGTGCCGGTGACGGACCGATGAGCCCTGGCCTCCGTTCCCAGGCGTCTCTGCCAGCCTAGGGAGGTGCTGACCGTGGACGCGCTCGAGGCGACCGATGGTGGCGGCGAGGTGCTCGGCGAGCGGCCGATTGAAGCAGGTCAGCAGGACCCTCCAAGCCCTGGGCGGCGAGCCGGCGCGCCTTCTCGGCGGCGAGGAGCGCTTCCCCGAGCCGGCGACGCCCAGGATCAACGCGCGACGGTGGCTGGCGAGCAGGTCGAGCGCGCCGAACCTCGCGCGGAGAGGCGGATCCGCGCCTCGTCCGCGGCGACGCCCGCGGCCAGCGGCGACGGGATCTCGAAGTCGCGAGCCAGCCAGCCCGCCCGGCCATGCCCGGTGCCCGGGCGCGCCGCCGTCTGCGGTTGCATCACCTGACCCGCTCCACCAGTCGAAGGATCCTGGCCGATCCGTTCTCCCACGCGCTCGAGGTCGGCATGGTCGATGACGATCTCGCGTGGCCCGTCCGGGCGTCATCGCCTGGTCGTAGGCGCAATCGGGAGGCAGACGGCCCGGGCCACGGACGCGGCGGACCCGGCCAATGGGCATCGCCTCGCACACGCGCCGTAGGCCATGCATCTCGCGCATCACCGGGCGAGTCCGGGTTCTTGGTTGCATGGCGTGCGCCACTGCCGTCGACGGACTCCCAGCGCCCCCCCCCCGCCGCACGCGCCCGCCCTTGACCTCGATCACCAGGCCGCCGAGATCGGGCAAGGGACGGCGTCGGCTTCGCCATCCGCGGGCTCGTTGCCCGGGTGCTTCTCAAGCCAGGCGACGTTGCGGTTCTCACCAGGGGCTTCAGCGCACCTTTGAGGCCCGATGTCCAACCGATCTTTGCTCTGTCTCATGCCCTGAAGGGTAGCTGGCTCAGCGACTACGGCCAGCGGCTTCAGCTAAGGCTCACACGCATCCAGCAGCTCGCGGCGCGCCGCTTGATATCCGTGAGCTGATGGATGACCGGCGCCCGGTCGCTTCGCCCGCGAGACGCGCCAAGGCGCACTGGCTCGAAGAATCGCTGACGATCGTGAGCAGCGACAAGCGAGTCTCGCCGGAGCTCACTGCTAGAGCGCGCAGACGCGTGGCCGCATGATGTTCGCGAAGCGGTTATGGTCTCGGACGCCCACCACCAGGTCCGGATTGGAGTCAAATTTTTCCACATCCGTACCCCCGACGGCAACCCGACAAGCCTTCTTCTCATTGAGGCTAACTCCATGAGAATGGCTCGTGCCCACCAAGCTTCGATCTGTTCTCGGGATCCAAGCGCAGCCGATCGAACAGCGCCTTATTCAATTCGCGGTCTCCGACATCCATGGGCAAGCTCGACGCGCAGCGACTACCCGCGGCAATGGACCAGACGAACGAAAACCCGGTCCTGCCCGCGCTGGAAGGGCAGCCAGTTCCAGGGATCGCCGGCACCTCCCGTCTCGTCGATCCGAGGAACTGGCTGCCCTTCGAGCGCGGGCAGGACCGGGTTTTCGTTCGTCTGGTCCATTGCCGCGGGTAGTCGGCTCCGCGTCGAGCTCACCACATGGAGTCGGAGACCGCGAATTGAATAAGGCGCTGTTCGATCGGCTGCGCTTGGATGCCGAAGAGAGATCGAAGCTGAGGTGGGCACGACCATCTCATGGGAGCCAGCCTCAATGAGAAGAAGGCTTGTCGGGTTGCCGTCTACCGCGATACGGATGTGGAAAAATTTGACTCCGATCCGGACCTGGTGGAAGGGCCGTCCCAGACGATCACCCGCTTCGCGAACATCATGCGGCCACGCATCAGCGCGCTCTAGCAGTCAGCTCCGGCGACCCAGTTTGTCGCTGCTCACGATCGTCAGCGATTCTTCGAGCCAGTGCGCCTTGGCGTGTACCCGCGGGCGAAGCGACCGGGCGCGGATCATCCATCAGCTCACGGATATCGAGCGGCGCGCCGCGAGCTGCTGGAATACGTGTGAACCTTAGCTGTAAGCTGCTGGCTGTAGTCGCTGAGCCAGCTACCCTTCAGGGCATGAAACAGCCCGAAGATCGGTTGGACATCGGCCCTCAAAGGTGCGCTGAAGCCCCCTGGGCGATCTACCGCAACGTCGCCTGGCTGGAGAGGCACCCGGGCATCGAGCCGGCGGACGGCGAGGCCGACGCCGTCCTCGCCCATCCCGACCGCGGCATCCTGGTCGATCGAGGTCAAGGGCGGGGCCGTCAGCGCAGCGGGCGGCCGGTGGGAGTCCGTCGACGGCGCGGCGCACGGCACGAATCAAGGATCCGTTCGCGCAGGTGATGCGCGAGATGCACGGCCAACGGCGCGTCTGCGAGGCGAGCTGCCCGACTGGCCCACCGTGGTGTCCGGTTCATCCGGGCGGTCGCCTTCCCGGATTGCGCCTACGATCCAGGCATGACGCCGGCGGACGGTCCGCTCGAGATCGTCATCGACCACGGCGACCTCGAGCGCGTGGTGAGCACGGATCGGCCAGATCTTCGAATGGTCAAGCGGCTCGGGCGATGCGTCTGCAGAAGGTGGCGCCGCCCGGGCAGCTCGGCATGGACGCGCTGGAGACCCTGCTGGCTCGCCGACTTCGAGATCCGCTCGCCGCTGGCGGCCGGTGTTGCGGCGGACGAGGCGCGCATTGCCCTGAGCCACGCAGTTCGGCGCGCTCGACTTGTTGCCAGCCAACGTCGCGCGCTCATCCTGGGTGTCGCCGGGTCTGGCAAGACGCTCCTCGCCGCCGAGAAGGCACGACGGCTCGCCGCCCAGGGCTTCGAGGTCCTGCTGACCTGCTTCAACCGACCGCTCGCCGAGCACCTTGCCAGCCACCATCGGCCGCCTCGACCGGATCACGGTCAGCACCTTCCACGGGCTGGCAGAACGCCTGGGGACGGAGGCCGGGCTCATCGGTCCATCACCGGCGCACGACGCTGCCTATTTCGACGACCTGCCGAACGTGCTGGACAGGGCGCTCCACGCGTTGCCCGAGCCGCGATTCGACGCGATCGTGGTCGACGAGGGCCAGGACCTCGACTCCGTCTGGTGGCTGCCGCTCCTGGACCTGCTCCGCGATCCGGCGACGGGAATCGTCTACGTCTTCGGCGACGCGAACCAGGACCTCTACCACGCCCGCCAGCCGGACGAGCTGGGCGTCGTCATGCCCGAGTCGCCGCCGGTCTACCACCTGAACGAGAACCGCCGCTCCACGCAGGCCATCCATGCCTTCGCCGCACGCTGGGCCGCTCCGGTGACCGATGCGCCGGAGCCGCTGGCGGTCGGCCCCGAGGGTCGCCCGGTCGAGATCTTCACCTACACCGATGGCGACGCCGATGCCTGCCGCAAGGTGCTCGGCACCGCGCTGCGCCGGATCATCGGCCAGGGACGGGTGCACCCCTCGCGACGTGGTCGTGCTGACGCCGCGGTCGAATCGGTCTTCGTGGCTGATGGCGCCGTCAGTCCCGGTCGAGGCGTGGCCGTATCGGCTGATGCCCGAGTACGGGCCGGAGGGCGCGGTGCTGCCGATGCCGACGAAGGGCAACGAGGTGCGGGTCGCGACCATCCATCGCTACAAGGGACTCGAGTCGCCGGTGGTGGTGCTGGCGGAGATCGATGGGCGCATCGATGAGGCTGACCTCGCGTCCCTGCTCTACGTGGGCGCCACCCGCGCCCGGTCGCACCTGGTGGTGGTCGCATCGGAGGAAGTGGCTGCGCGAAGTAGCGCCCCGATAGCCACCGTATGGCTCTAACGGCCAAGAAACGACCGCAGTCGGCCGATGTGAGCGTTTGCCTCGCCGAAATCACCAGCCGGTGACCACATCGGCCGAGATGAGCGCTGATTCGCGGTCGCGACTGGGTGCGGAGGGCCGATGCAGGGGCTGCTTGGCCGTTAGAGCCGCCCCATGGCTACGGGGCCGGCGGCCAGGCTATGAACTTCCGATTCAGGCGCTGATCGCGCCGGGCACATCGGTCTGGGGCTCGACGACCTCGAGCTGGGTCTCGACGTCCTTGACGCTGCGCAGGATGGAGGCGCGCATGGTGTCGAGCGTGCGCGCGACGTCGGTCGCGGCGTTGGAGATGGAGGTCAGGCGCGCCTTCGCGCCCTGCACCTCGCCGACCTGGCGCACGATCTCGGCGAGCGCCTCCTGCACGGCCGGCACATCGAGCTGGACCGATGATTCGCGAAGGCTGGCCAGCGCCAGGATGCGGCTCAGGCGGACCGCGGCCTCGAGGGCGACGGCGTCATCGGCCTCGGGGTCGTACACGCAGAAGACATCCGAACCGATGAGCGCCAGCGGCGCGACACTGGTCGGCGCCGACTGAGGGGTGAAGACGGCGAGCGCGACGGCGGCGCGGCGGTTCTCGCGCGCGTCGGCCAGCTCCGCGCTGAATCGGCGCAGGCTCACCGAGCGGTCCTTCGCCTCGATTACGACGCGAAGGTCCACGCCGCGCGTGCGGCTGGGATCGATGCCGAGCACGAAGTCGCCCTTCTTGCTGCGCAAGCTGTCGCCCGCACCGGTCGCCGGTGCGCTCCAGCAGGTCCCCCTGGTTCCTGGCCATGTCGGCCAGGCGCGCCTCGAGGGCATCCTCGAAGTCGATCCCCTTGGCCGTGCCGTTGGCGCGCTCCTCGGCGCGGGCCTTCTCGCCGGCCTCGAGCGCGACCAGCCGCTCCTGCAGCGCGCGGAATTCGCCGCTCACCTCGTTGCGGAACTGGTGCAGCGGCGAGCCCTCGCGCGTCGGGTCGAGCAGCCGCGCGAGCTGCGATGCGTCGCCATCGAAGTAGCGCTCCAACTGCGCGGTCAGCCGGCCGAGCGCACCCTCGCGACGGTTCGGGTCGAACAGCTCGCCGACCAGCCGGCGCAGCTTGCCGTCCTCGCCCAGGAACTGCTCGAGCGTGCGCGGCAGGCGCCCGTCACCATCGGCGAAGTTCGCCCGGAGCTGCTGCTCGACAGCCTCGGCGGCGCGCGCATTCGTCTGCTCCAGCCGCTCGCTGAGGCGGCCGAACTCGGCGCGCACGACATCCGTCGTCAGGCTCACGCCTGCGCTGCAGATGGTCTGCAGGCCGATGCGCGTCGCGCGCTCGACCAGCTCCGCCTGCTCCGCCGGCTCGCGCTCGGCGACGAAGGCGGCCAGCTGCTGGTCGATGAGCTCGAGATGCTCCACGACGATGCGGTCGGCGGTGACGGTAACGCTGCTCTTCATACGGGGAATATCGGAACCGGTTGTGACAGCTCTTGTGTCGCACTCTGGCGCGTCAATCGATAAGCAGGACGTAACCGGCCAGCATCGGCCGCGAAACGATTCCCGACGTCCGAAGCCGTGAACGAAGCGCTGCGGTCGAGACCGACCGCACCGGCGACGAAGGACATGGGTGGGACATGACGCATCTGCTTCGATGGGTAGCCCGGTCCCGTGCTGGACGATTCCTCATTGGTCGCCACGACGTCTGGCCTTCGCCGATGAACGCGTCGCCCTGACACGACACGGCCGGCGGATCGCCGCGGTGGTGCTCGCAAGCCGTACGGCGCTGGTGACTTCGAGGGGATCGACGGTCTGGTGGTCCGGAGCGTCTCGGCAGCCGAAGCCAGCTAGCCCGAGCGGCGCTGGCCCTTGACGGGGCCGCTATCTGACCGATGCGACGTAGCCAGGCGAGCCGTCAACGCACGGACGACGAAAGGGCAGGCGAAACGGTTGTTTCGCTAGTACACCTCGTCGTGTGAGCCGATGTTGACCAGGAATGCTTCGTCCTCCTGCCAGCGGAAGAGGACGCGGAGGTCGTCGTCGACGCTGAGCGCCCAGTAGTCCGCGAGCTCGCCCTTCAGCTTGTGCGTGCGCAGCAGGGGATCGCGCGGATTCGCCGCGAATCGGCGGAGTGCAGCGCGAAGCATGGATGCCTGCGGCTCTCGAAGCTTCTTGGCGCGCCGAAGGAAGCGGTTCGAGGCGATGATCCGCATGCGTCAGCCGCGCAGCTCGTCGAGGAGCGCCTCCACGTCCTCGAATCGGCGGCTGGCTCCCGTGTCGTATTCCGCCTCCGCTTCGCGCACCTCGGCGAGGAACAGCGCGCGTCGCAGCGACTTCAGCTCGGCCTGGTCCTGCTCGAACCGTTCAGGACCGATGATGTACGCGGCCTTGCGCGATCGCTGGAGCACTGACGGTCGGCTCGTCGTTCGAGGCAGCCTCCTGGATGACGTCGGCCGCTCTCTGGCGCAGTTCGGTGATGCCGATTGATCGCATCGCTCAACTGTACGTCCATATGTACGGTTGTCAAGTGCGAACGATCACGCCACCTGCAGGGTGATCGTCCAGCAGCGGTGCCGTCCGCCGGGCGGCTCGATCTCGATCGGCCATTGCGTCGCAAGTTGATCGGCGACGTCCAGCACCTCTTCGGGGTCGACGCGCCACGAGAGAAGTTGGCGAGCGGCCTCGCCGCGAACCCGTTTGGCGACGACGTCACCGATGTGGGGAGGTCCTCCCGGCGCCGGCCGGACGCGCAACATGATCGTCTGATCGTCCAGACCCGCAGGCCGGCCGACGGCCTGGTACGCCGGTGACCGCAGATCGACGATTGGTCCAGTGCCTCCGCTGGCCTCGGTCAGGACGTCAGGCAGCACCGTTCGCCACATCGGCTCGAGTCGGTCCTGGCCGATGAGTCGCGCGCAGACGTGGAGCCGGTAGGGCGGGACGCGGTCTTCATGGCGCAGGGCACCCCACAGTGCTGACACGATGACGAGCTGCCCCGCAGCACAACGAGCCGCCTCGTCCGACCACGATTCCGGCGCGAGGCCGGCGTAGAGCGGACCTGCGTACGTGTCGACCGCGCGTCGTGTCGGCAACTCGCGGATGCGCTCGTTGCGCGCCACCTCGTGCGCCGTCGCGGGCCCGACACGAAGGCGACCGAGCGCATCGGCTTCATGGCTCGTCGCGACCAGCGCATCCAGCACGCGCAGGCGCATCGCCGCCAGCTCCGGAAACGATAGCCGCTCGAGATCGAGCGGCGGCCCGTCGTCGGGCGGCGGTCGCTTCGTCTCGGACGGCGGCAGGATGATGAGCATGGCCGCATCGTACCTGATCGGCCATACGTGCTATCAACACCTGCTAGCATAGGGCGATGGCATCTACACGAACCAGCTTCACGATCGACCGAGCGCTGTCGGAGCGCGCTCGTCGCCTGAAGGTCAATGTTTCAGCCGCGGCGCGCCAGGGTGTCGAGGCAGCCGTGCGAGCGGCGCTGGCCGAGGCCGATCGCGATGCGTATCGGCGTCGTCCCGAGCGACCGGATCCGTTCTGGTCGGAAGCCGAGACCTGGACGGAGGAGTGAACCGCGGCGAGATTTGGCTCGCGCAGGTCGGGCGCAAGCGGCGACCGGTGCTCGTGCTGACACGGCACGAGGTCATCGACGTGCGAGCCCTCGTCACCGTCGCTGAGGTCACCACCTCCATCCGCAACATCGCAGCCGAGGTTGACTTCGACCACCAGGATGCCGGCCTCGACAGGCCGTCGGTGATCAATTGCGATGGGCTGCACACGGTCACGAAAGCGTCCCTGACGACGTATGCGGGATCGGTGAGTGAAGAAACCATGGAGCGGGTTTGCGCTGCTGTCGACTATGCCGTGGGCTGCTGGTGACGAGATGGTCGCATCGGTCAAGCTGACCAGCGGCGATCGCGTTCTGTTCCCGGACGACGGGATCACCAAGGGCGACGTGTTCGCCTACTACGACGCAGTCGCGGACGCGCTCGTCCCGCACCTTCGCGACCGGCCCTTCACCATGAAGCGCTACCGCGAAGGGCTCGCCGGCGGAGCGTTCTTCCAGAAGCAGGCGCCCAAGGGCATGCCGTCCTGGATCCCAACGCGGCGCTTCGCGACGCGCACCCGCGAGGGTCGGCACGCGCGCGACGTCGATTTCCCGCTGGTCAACTCGCGCGAGGCGCTGCTCTGGATGGTGCAGATGCACTGCATCGACATGAACGCGTGGTATTCGCGGGTGGATGAGCCCGACCGTCCCGATTACGTCGTCTTCGACCTCGACCCGCCGGACGGCGAGTTCGCGGCCGGCGTCACGGCCGCGCGGCTGGTGGGCGAGCTCATGACCGAGCTCGAGCCTGCGCGCGTATGCCAAGACGAGCGGCGCGGACGGCATGCACGTCCTGGTCCCGATCGAGCGGCGCCACACCTTCGAGGAGACGCACGCCTTCGCCGAGGCCGCCGCCTCGCTGCTCGAAATGCGTCATCCTCGCGTGGTGACGACCGAGTGGCTGAAGGCGAAGCGCAGCGGTGTCCTGATCGACTACAACCAGAACGGCCGCGGGCGGACGACGGCATCGGTCTACTCGGTTCGCCCGACGCCCGGAGCGACGGTCTCCACGCCTCTTCTTTGGGAAGAGGTCGACGACGGGCTCGATCGGCGAGCCTTCACCATGGAGACCGTGCTGCGCCGGATCGGGGAGCATGGGGACCTCTTCGCACCGGTGCTCGCCGGCGGGCAGACGCTCGACGGGCCGATGCGGAAGCTCCAAGAACTGTTGCCACGCTAGCCACAGACGGCGATGTACAATGCGTACATCATGAAGCGGACGCAGATCTATCTCGAGGACGACCAGGCGGGTGAGCTGGCGCGCCGGGCAAAGGTGCGCGGGACGACCGCCTCGAAGATGATTCGCGAGGCGATCGACGAATACCTCGCTGACCCGACCGACGCGAACGAGCGACTGGCTCGGTTTCGCGCCGCGGTGCGCGAGTCGTTCGGTGTCGCTCCGTATCTGCCCGACGGTGCGGCGTACGTGGATGACATTCGTCAAGAGGATCGACTTCGCGACGACGAGCTGGCGGAGCGCTGGCGCCGATGATCGTCCTGGACACCACGGTCCTGATTGACCTCTTGCGCGGGCACACAGCTGCCGCCGAATACCTGGAGAGACTCTCGCATCCGCCGGCGTGCTCGGAGATCACCCGCGTCGAGCTCCTTCGGGGCCTGCGGCATCCAGAACGCGAACCAGCGGAGCGGCTGATGCGCGCCGTCCAGTGGATCCGCGTCGATGAGCACGTTGCGCGCCGGGCTGGGCTGCTCGGCCGGAAATGGAGGAGAAGCCACTCGCTCGCTGCGGCGGATCTCGTCGTCGCGGCGACGGCCCAGGAGCTCGGCGCCAAACTGGCTACCTCCAACGTCCGCCACTTCCCGATGTTCGAGCGCCTCGAGCCACCCTACTGACGGAGTGGCTTCACCCCCCGTGCGCTGCGAGAATCCGTGACAGTTCACGCGTCGCGGCGCTGGCAGTCGCGCTGGCACAGCGCGTGCGTACCTGCGTCATTTCCGCCCGCAGCGGTGACAACCAGCACCAGTTTGGAGACAACGCGATGACCACCATGACCGACACGATCAAGGACACCATGAACGACGACCCGATGACCAATCGGATGCTGTCTGGCGCCGCCGGCTCGCAGCAGGCCTTCTTTCGCGTGACCGACAACATTCCCGAAGAGGCCTGGTACTGGGCCGCGCTGGGCTCCATCGGCATCTCGGCGGCGCTCAAGCTGCTCGGCAGGGAGCACTGGGCCCTGTTCGTGGGCCAGTGGCCACCAACCTTCATCCTGTTCGCGCTCTACCATCGGCTCATTCGTCCGAGCGTCAAGAGCCTCTGAGGCCACTCCTCGACCGCGAGCTCGTTGCGGCCTGCGCGGTCTCGACGGCGGCGACCATCGTGGCCGCCGCCTCCGCATCGGTCAGCCCACCGCGGGCGGTCAGTGCCTGCCAGGTGCCGAACTCGAGGGCGGTGCTGACGAGCGCACGCGTCCGGCTCCCTCGCGCCCCGCGCAGGCGCTTCCAGGGCGCCAGGACCGTCGCCCAGATGCGCCCCAGGTGGTCCTGGTAGTCGCTGGATCCGGCCGCCAGCTCGGGCATGACCGGCAGGTCGCGCAGGATGTTCCCGATCATGCGGTCGTTGGCGCGGTAGTAGGCGTACATCGCCTCGAGCGCCACGCGCAGGCGGCCGAGGGGATGGGCGATCGATTCCCATGTGTCCGGCTGCGGCAGCGAGGTGACCTCCATGCCATGCGCGGTGCAGGCGCGGATGAGGCTCACCATGTCGGGGAAGTGCCGGTAGACCGTGTGCCGCTCCACGCCGGCGCGCTCCGCGACGGCGCTGATGGTGGCCTGTGCCGGGCCGACGGTCGCATGCAGCTCGAACGCGGCGCGCGCGATCCGGTCGCGCATCTCGTCCATCGCCTCCCGCCGCCGTTGCAGCCGGTACGGGCGCCGGCGGGTGGGGTTCATCGGTCCATTGGCTTTGGTAACCCAAATATGTGCACTGAACTATTGACGGATGCGTCCACTTCGTCCATAGTACAGCACTGTGCCGCGAAATGACCGACGGTACCCCCATGGATCGGAGATCCCATGAGCGCTCCCGGTTCTGCCCCGACCACCTTCGCCCACGACACCGATGAGGGCGAGCGGCTCTGGCTGCTCGGCGGTCTGTACACCTTCAAGGCCACCGGCGACGAGACCGGCGATGCCTACAGCCTCTTCCAGGTCCAGGGCTCGAGGGGCCTGGCGACGCCGATGCACCGGCACGAAAATGAGGAGGAGGGCTTCTACATCGTCGACGGCGCGGTGACAGTCTTCGCCGATGGCGCCGAGCACGAGCTGCGCCCGGGCGGCTTCGCATTCGTGCCGCGCGGGACCCCGCATGCCTTCCGCCTCGATTCCGCCGAGGCGACGCTGCTGCTCCTCATCAGCCCGGGCAACGCCGGCCACGAGCCGATGTTCCGCGAGATGGGCGAGCCTGCCACAGCGTCTGTGCTGCCACCGATGCCTTCCGGCCCGGTCGATCCGGCGGTCCTGGCTGCCATTGCCGGACGCCACGGAACGAGCATCGTCGGACCGCCGCCGCTGCCTCGCGACCCGAGCTAGGGAGCTCTGCAGGGTCAGCACCTCGTGCTACGCTTCGGCACGACTGCTGACCGAGAATCGCCACGTACCGAGCGCGGTTCATCGGATGGAGACGCGCGGATGACGGCACCCGGCGATCGGCGCGACGAGGCGTTCTGGCGCGACTTCCTCTCCCACCCCGATTCCCTGATGGGCACCGGCCGCCGGCTCTTCAGCCGCATTCCGGCCAGTCCACGCTGCCAGCTGTGCGCGGCGCCGTTCGCGGGAGTGGGCGCGCCGGTGATGCGGCTCATTGGCAAGAAGCCGTCGGACGCCAACCCGAATGTGTGCACTTCGTGCCAGAAGGTGCTGATCAAGCACCACGGTGGCGCCGAGGTGGAGGGATCGATGCTGTTCGCCGACATCCGCGGTTCGACCGCGCTCGCCGAACGGATGTCGCCGGGGGAGTTCCACGCGCTGCTGGATCGGTTCTACACGGCCGCGTCGGAAAGTGTCTTTGCCCACAACGGGGTCGTCGACAAGTTCGTCGGCGATGAGCTCGTCGCTGCCTTTCCACCGACGTACGGCGCCGACCACGCGTCGCGGGCGATCGAGGCGGGCAAGGCGGTCCTGCGAGCAACCGGCCACGCCGATCCCGCGGGGCCATGGGCGCCCATCGGCGCCGGCGTCCATACCGGGCGTGTCTGGTTCGGTGCGGTGGGCGAGGGAAGCCACGTCGAGATCACGGTCGTTGGCGACGCGGTGAACACGACGTCACGCCTCGCCGCACGGGCAGCCGCCGGCGAACTCCTGGTTTCGACCGATGCGGCCGCGGCGGCCGGGCTGGACCCCACGCTCGAGCGACGGTCGCTCGAGCTCAAGGGCAAGCAGCAGCCCACCGAGGTGGTGACGCTCAGAATTGACCGGTGACGCCGGCGTCGGCGCGCCTAGGCCGGCACGTAGGTCAGGATCAGGACCCCCGTTCTGGTCGGCCGAATGGTCTAGACCTCCACCCACCGGATGCGCTATAACGCACGGCACAGGGACGCAGCTCGCGGAGGATGGGCGGTTCGGTGGTCGACCGGATGCAGGAGTCGAAGGGGCCAACGCAACGGGCAGCGGAGCCGGACGGCGGGACGCTGCCGGTCCGCGGACTGGCTGCCTACCTGCAGATCGAGCAGGAGCTGGCCGCCCGGATCGAACGAAGCGCCCTGGCACCCGGCGAGCGCCTGCCAGCGGAGCGGCAGCTCGCGCACGACCTGGGTGTCAGCCGCATGACGCTGCGCCAGGCACTCTCGCGGCTGGAGCATCGCGGCCTCGTCGAGCGCGTCCACGGTCGCGGCACGTTCGTCTCCGAGCCGAAGCTGCGGCAGCGGGCCAACGTGCTGCGCGGCTTCTTCCGCGAGACGGTCGGGCAGGGCGTGCTGCCGACCACCCGCACCATGGAACGGACGGCCATCTACGCCACGCGCGCGCTGGCTGCGACGTTGGGCCTGCGCATTGGTGAAGAGGTGTACAAGGTCATCCGCCTGCGCGCCGGCCGGGGCGACCCGGTGGTGCTGGAGACGAGCTTCTTCCCGGCGAGCCTGTTCCCGGGGCTGATCGAGCTCGATCTGGACCACGAGTCGATCTATCGGCTCATGCAGGACCGATACGGCGCGCGGCCGGTCCGAGGCGAGCAGTCGATGGAGGCGGTCGCCGCCGAGTCGCCGGAAGCCGAGCTGCTCGGCGTGCTGCCCGGCGCGCCGCTCATGCTGCTCGAGCGCACGGCGTGGGACGAGGCGGGGCGACCGGTCGAACATGCGAGGGACCTGTACCGGGGAGACCGCAGCCGGTTCACCACCGAGCTCAAGCTGTGACCGCGACCGAGCGCGTGCAGGCGATCGTGATCGGTGGCGGCGTCGTCGGCTGTGCCGTGCTGCGCGAGCTGGCGCAGCACGGGATCGAGGCGCTGCTGCTCGAGGCCGAGCCCTCGATCTGCGAAGGGACGAGCAAGGCGAACAGCGCCATCGTGCATACCGGCTTCGATGCCAGGCCCGGGACGGTCGAGGCGGCCATGCTGCGGCGCGCTGCAGAACTGTGGCCGGCGCTCGTCGACGAGCTCGGTCTGCCATTTCTCGAGGTCGGCGCGCTCATGCTGTCGCGCAACGTCGGGGACACCGAGCGGCTTGCCGAGGTGAGCGGTGAAGCAGCCGCTCTCGGCGTCGCAACGGAGATGCTCGACCGAGCGGCGGTCGCCGACCTGGCGCCGTATCTCGCCGAGGACGTGCGGGGGGCTCTGTCGATCCCCGCCGAGGCGGTGACCGATCCCTTCTGGCTCACGCGGCGGCTGGCGGAGGCTGGCATGGCAGCCGGCGGCCAGGTGTGGACCAATGCGCGCGTCGCCGGTCTGGAATTCTCGGCCGACGCCATCGTCGCTCGCCTGGAGGATGGGCGCACCGTCCGCGGCGAGCAGGTCCTCAACTGTGCCGGGCTATGGGCCGACGAGGTCGCGGCGCTGGCCGGCGACACCTCGTTCGGCATCACGCCGCGCCGCGGCCAATTCCTCATCAGCGAGGAGCCGTTCGGGGTCGACCGTATCGTGCTGCCGCTGCCCGGCGAGATGGGCAAGGGCATGTTGGTCACGCCCATCGTCTTCGGCGGGGTGCTGCTCGGCCCGACCGCCGAGGACATCGAGGACAAGGGAGACCGCTCCACGGATGCCGCGGCGCGGGACGCGATCCTGGCCTCGTGCAGCCGCATGGTCCCGGCGGTGGCCGACATGCTGCCGATCAGGCAGTTTGCCGGGCTGCGCGCGGTGTCGAGCACGGGCGACTACATCCTGCGGCCGTCGGCCAGCGTTGATCGCCTGTACCACGTCACCGGTATCCGATCCACCGGCATCAGCGCCTCTCCGGCGATCGCCGAACACGTCGTTGCTCACGTCAGCGAACAGCGCGGCTGGCGCGCGGGACGGTCGGCGGCCCCGGCCCCCGATGCCGAGCTTGCCTTCGACGAGGAGGCCGGCGCAGTCGTCTGCATCTGCCGCTCGGTGAGTGCCGCCGAGGTGCGCGCCGCGGTTCGTCATCCGTTGCGCGCCACGACCCTGGATGCCGCCAAGCGCGCCTGCGGGACCACGTTCGGTGACTGCCAGGGCAACCTGTGCGCGGTGGCCAGCGCACAGCTGCTGGCGACGAGCCTGGGCAGCGTCCCCGAGGCGGTGTTGAAGCACCGAGACGGGTCGTGGCTGTTTCTGCCCGCCGCGAGCGGCCCAGCCGTTCGCGCGGAGCGGCAGCCTGCGGCGCGCCCCGACCCGCACGCGGCGGACGTGGTGGTGATCGGCGGCGGCCTGGCGGGCATCGGCGCGGCGCTCGAGGCGATCGACATGGGCATGCACCCACTGGTCGTCGAGCGGACCTTGCGCTGGGGCGGCGCCATGGCGCGGCTGGGCGAGCAGCTGACCGGCACCGAATGCGCGGCGATCGAAGAGTTCGAGCGTGCCATTGCGGACGGCAGCGTCACCGGCTGGCTGGACGCCACCGCATCGGGCCTCGCCCAGGATGCGCGTGGCTGGACCGTCAGCATCGGGGACGATGCCGAGGTGAGCGTGCCGCTGGTGGTGCTGGCCTGTGGCGGCTATCTCGAGCCACGTGAGCACCGCGCCATCGCCGGGCCGCGGCCGAGTGGTGTGGCGACCGCCGATCTCGTGCATGCCGCCCTGGATGTCGGGCTGTTGCCCGGTCGTCGTGGCGTGCTGGTCGGCAGCGGACGCCTGGCCGAGGGCACGGCGGCGCGGATGGAGGCGGCGGGCATGGCCGTCCAGCGCATTCACGAACCCAGCGAGCTGCGCGGCGACCGTCGGTTGCAGGCCGTCCGCGTCGACGGCGACTGGCAGGATGCCGATCTGCTGGTCCTCGCCGACCGCCTGCTGCCGGCCCCGTTTCTGCTTCGCCCGCTGGGCCTCGTCGACAACCGGCCAGGCTCGCCGGCTCCAGCCGCGCCGGACGGACGCACCGATCTCGCCGGGCTGTGGGCAGCTGGCACCTGCCGGCTGGCCGATGTCGATCATCGACGCTCGGTGGAGGATGGTCGCGCCGTCATGCGCGCCGCCGCCGCCACGCGGGGAGCGCCGGTGTGAAGCGTCTGCTGGAGGACGAGGTTATCGTCGCCGCGCCGCGAGAACGCCTGTGGGCACTGCTCGACGACATCGGCGCCCTGAAGCGCATCCTGCCCGGCTGCGAGGAACTCGACGAGGTGGGTCCACGGCGCTATCGGGCCGTCATGCGCACGAAGCTCCAGTTCCTGACCCTGCGCGTCAGCGGGACCGCGCTCCTCACCGACCTGCGGCCGCCGGACCACGTCCGGCTCGAGATCAGCGGCCGACCCCTGGGCCTGGTGGGCAGCTTCACGGTGGCGGTTCCGGTCGACGTCTTCGAGACGGAGAGCGGCGGCACACGCGCCGCCTACCAAGTCGACCTGCAGCTCAACGGTCGGCTGGCCGTCTTCGGCGCACCGATCCTGCGCTCGACGGTCAGGGCCCAGGTGCGCGAGATGATCGCGAATCTCGAGCGTGAGCTGGCATCACCCGCGGAGGTCAAGGCGTGACCAGCGACCTCATCGTGGCGGTTGACCAGGGAAGCGGCAGCACCCGGGCGATCGCATTCGACCTGCGGCTGCGGCCGGTGACGAGTGCCTCGCGCCCGGTCCGCACCCACCATCCCCAGCCCAGCTGGGTGGAGCAGGACGCCGCCGAGATCCTTGCATCGGTTGTCGACAGCGTCGCCGAGGTCCTGGGATCGATCGAGCGTGACCGGGTGGTGGCGGTCGGCATCGACAATCAGGGCGAGACGGTCGTCGCCTGGGACTGCGAGACGGGACGCGCGCTGGCGCCGGCCATCTCGTGGCAGTGCAGTCGGTCGCTGCCCATCGTCGAGCGGCTGCGCCGCGCCGGCCATGAAGCCGACATCCGACGCCGCAGCGGCTTGCCACTGGATCCGTACTTCTCGGCCTCCAAGATGACCTGGCTCCTCGAGGAAGTCCCAGCGGTGCGCCGCGCGCGCGAGGCGGGCACCCTGCGGCTCGGGACGGTGGACGCCTGGCTGACCGCCAACCTGGCCGGCGAGGCGCTCACCGATCCGTCGACCGCGTCGCGTACCCAGCTATTCGACCTCGACGCGCTGGCGTGGTCGCCGCAGCTCGCCGGGCTCTTCGAGGTCCCCATCGACACCCTGCCGCGGGTGATCGACACCGCCGGACCGCTCGCCTCGTTGACCCACGCGGCCTGGGGCGCGACCGAGCTGCCGCTGATGGCGCTGGCCTGCGATCAGCAGGCCGCTCTCGCCGGACACGGCGCATTCGAAGCCGGTGCCATGAAGGCAACCTACGGCAGCGGCGTGTTTGTGCTCGCCACTCGAGGCCGGCGGCGCCCGAAGCCGGATGAGCGTCTCTTGAGCACGGTCGCCTGGCGGTTGCCGGACGGGACGACCTACGCCGTCGATGGCGGGGTGTTCAGCGCGGGCACGCTCCTGGAGTGGCTCACCCAGCTCAATATTCTGGAGGACGCGTCGCAAAGCGAGGCACTGGCGCGCAGCGTACCGGACAGCGGTGGCCTGCAGCTGCTTCCCGCGCTCAACGGCCTCGGGGCGCCGTGGTGGCGCGCCAGCGCGCGCGGGGTGATCGCCGGTCTCAGCCTGGGAACCCAGCGCGGCCACGTGGTGCGCGCCGCTCTTGACGGCATCGCGCAGCGCACGGCCGATGTGGTCGAGGCCATGGCCCTGGACGCAGCCGCGGTTCCACCGGCCCTGCGCGTCGACGGCGGTCTCAGCGCCAACGGCTACCTCGTCGAACGCCAGGCGGACCTGCTGGGTATGCCGGTGGACGTGGCGTCGGCGACCGAATCAACCGCACTCGGGATCGCGGGACTCGCGGGTATCGGCGCCGGACGTATCGGTCCGGACGTCATCCGCGCCGCCAACCCGGTTGCACGGCGGGTCCAGCCGCGGTTGGCATCCGTCGAGCGCGCGGGCGAACGCGCCGCTTGGAGATCGTTCGTGCAGCACGCGGCACAACTCGCCGCGAAGGAGAGGACGGAAGGGAGGCGGCATCGGTAAGGCAACGACGCAACCACGGAGCCGGGGGACCCACTGAAGGAGACTTTGTTGTGACCGCGACTACAGCGCCAGCCGGAGGGGCGGCGCCCAGGCTCTTCGTACGGAAGACGTCAGGTCTCATCCGGACGATTGGCGTGGGCGGTGCACTCGTCTTCGGCGTTCACTGCATCTCGCTCTCGTCGTCGGGGATCCTGACCTTCTACTCGGTCCCGGCACTCTGGCCGGGAGCCAACATCCTGATCGTGCTGACCCTGGCGGCGGTGCTCTGCGCCATGCACGCGTATACGTTCAGCCAGATCGGCGCGGCGGCTCCGCGCGCTGGTGCCGACTACACGCTGGCCAGCAGGACCTTGTCGCCCTGGATCGCCTTTCCGGCCAGCTTCGCGCTCGTGCTGTTCAGCGGCCTGGTGGCCGGCAGCCTGATTGCGTGGATCCCGACGGTGGCACTCCCCGCACTGCTGACGGCGTCCGGCATCCTCTACAACGCGGCGTGGGCCACCGACCTCGCGGATTTCAGCCGCAGCCAGGCCGGGATCCTGGTGTTTGGCACCGCCGGCGTGCTGATCACACTGGTCACCCTGTTCTTTCCGACACGCGCCGTCGTCCGCATGATGGGGATCGGCTTTATCCTCGGCCTTGCGGCCTGGGCCGTGATCCTCTTCGCCTTTGCCACGGGAAGCTCTGAATCCTTCGCGGCGGGCTGGAACCAGTACGTCCCGAGCATGCACTTCGACCAGGTGATCCCGGCTGCCCAGGCCGCCGGCATGGAGCTGGACAACTCGTTCGGCAATACCGCCATCGCCGGCCTGATCATGGGTTTCTGGATCTTCTACGGCTACTACATCCCGACCTTCTTCGCCGGAGAGGTGAAGGAGGCACCACGCACCCTGCTGTGGGGCGCCTGGGGTTCACTCGCCGTGACGTGGGCGATCTTCGCCGGTGGCGTCCTGCTCTTCACCCGCTTCGTGCCGCAGGACTGGATGGCCGCACAGGGCTTCCTGTTCATCAACGGCGACCCGAACGCCAACCCGTTCGTGACCTTCTATGCCAGCGTGCTGCAGCCGAACACCATCCTCTTCCTGATCATGGCCATCGGCTTCATCTACACGCTCATCAACCTGGCGCAGACGTACTTCTTCTACGCCAGCCGGATCATGTTCGCCTGGGCCTTCGACCGGATCGTGCCGGAATGGGTTGCCGAGGTGCACCCCGAGACGGGCAGCCCGCGCAACGCGGTCATCGTCATCGCCGTGCTCGCCGAGCTGGGCGTCGTGGCGTCCGCGTTCTACAGCGTGATCTTCGTGCAGCTGAACTTCGTGTTCTACGCGGCGATCACCATGCTCGTGCCGGTCTCTGCGGCCATCGTCTATCCGTACGTCCGTCGCCACCTGTGGGAGCAGGGCGCCGGGCACGTGAAGTCGATGCTCTTCGGCGTGCCGAGCATGACCGTCGTGGGCACGGGTACCTTGCTCTTCCTTCTGCTGCTCGTCGCTTCGCCGTTCATCTGGCCGGCCGTCGGCTTCGGTGATCAGCAGGGAGCGGCACTCCTCGTCTTCGGCGCGATCGTGGTGATCGGGGTGATCATCTTCGCCGTCGCTCGCTGGTACCGCCAGCGTGAGGAGGGGATCGACATCATGGCCACCTTCGCGGAGATTCCGCCGGCCTGAGCCAATCACCGGCCGGGCGGCCGTGCGCCGTCCCGGCCATCCTCGCCACCTTCGGAGCATGCATGCCCTTCTTCAAGCGATCCGACAAGGCGGGATCCGGGTTCATCCGGATCATCCAGGCCGCCGACTTCCATGGCTCGACGGCTGCCTGGCGCAAGTTCATGGCGGCGGCCAAGCAGCACAACGCGCAGCACGCCATCGTCTCCGGCGACCTGACCGGCAAGGCGATCGTGCCCATCATCCACACCAACGGGCAGTACGAGGGCCATCTCTTCGGCAACCGCGTGGTTGCGCGGACCGATACGGAGCTCGCCGCCTTCCGCGCTCGCATCGAGAACGTCGGCTTCTACGACCACGTCTGCGAGCTCGACGAGGCACAGGCGCTCGATGCCGATCCGGACCGGCTGCACGCTCTCTTCGTCTCGAAGATGAACGAACGGCTGGAGGGGTGGCTCGAGTTCGCCGGCGAGTACCTGGCGCCGCTGGGCATCCCGCTGTGGGTCATTCCGGGGAATGACGACGACCAGAGCGTGGATCCCATCCTCAATGCGGCGCAGTACGCGCAGAACGTCGACCACCGAGTGGTGGAGCTGGACGCGGACCACGAGCTGGTGAGCATGGGTGACACCTCGATGACGCCATGGGAATGCCCGCGCGACTACCCCGAGGAGCACATGGTCGTCGCCGTGCGGGAGCTGATGGAGCAGATCCACAAGCCGGCCGGCGCCATCTTCAACTTCCACTGCCCGCCGTTCAACACCAAGATCGACCAGGCGCCGTCGCTGAAGGAGAACCTCGAGATCGAGTTCGAGGCGGGCCAGGTGATCATGACCAGCGCCGGCTCGCCGGCCATCCGTCGCGCGGTCGAGGAGGTGCAGCCACTCCTCTCGTTGCACGGCCACATCCACGAGGCGCGCGGGGTCCAGAAGCTCGGCCGCACCGTCGCCCTCAACCCGGGGTCGGAGTACGCTGAGGGCGTGATGAAGGCCGCCATCGTCAACCTCGAGCCCACCCGGGTGAAGGGCTACATGCTCATCAGCGGCTGAGAGGCGGCAACCCATGAGCGGCGAGGACGCACGCCCCATCGACGAGCTCGCCGCCCGCGCGGACGAGGTGCTCTCCACGGTCGCCGAGCGGGGCGGCACGTTGCGGCTGATGGGCGGCGTGGCGGTGCGCCTGCGGTCGGCCGACCTGGGCGGCATCGATCCGGCGCGTCGGGTCTACCACGACATCGACTTCGTCGGCCGGCTGCACGACGTACGGGTCATCGATGCCGCGTTCGTGGAGCACGGGTACGACCCGGACCGCGCGATCAACACCCAGTTCGGCACGATGCGCCGGGTCTATCACCATCCGGACGGATTCCACGCGGACCTCTTCTTCGAGCGCCTGGAGTTCTGCCACACCATCGAGCTGAATGGGCGCCTGGGGCTCGTGCCTCGCACGACCACGCCCACCGACCTGCTGCTCCAGAAGCTGCAGATCGTGGAGCGCAACGAGAAGGACCTGATCGACGCCTACTGGCTGATCCTCAATCACGCCCTTACCGAGGCCGATGCGACCCAGCTCGAGCTCGCGTACCTGACGCGGCTGACCGGCGCGGATTGGGGGTTGCAGACGACCGCGTCGGACTTCCTGGATGACCTCCGGTCGCACGCTCCGACGATCGGCCTGGATGCCGACGCGGTTCGCCGCGTCCTCCAGGCTGTCGAACAACTGCGGCAGGCGATGGACGAGGCGCCGAAGTCGATGCGCTGGCGCGCCCGCCAGCGTGTTGGGCGGCGGATGCGCTGGTATCGCGTCATGGAAGAGGTGCTCTGACAGCGGCATCGGCAGCGTAGGATTGGGTCTCCACGGGGCATTCGAGAGCAACAATGACGAGTGATCCCGCCGTAGGTTCGAACGGCACTTCCGACGTTCAGCGCATGGGCGCCGAGGACGGCCCCTTTGGTCAAGACGAGCACGACGGTCCGCCGCGGCGATAGCCCGTGGTTTCCGGCGGGAGAGACCCCGGACCTCTTCCGAGAAAGAGTGGGTCGTCGCGCTGCTCCTGTCGTTCCTCCTGGGCTATTGGGGGTGGATCGCTTCTACCTCGGCTAGGTCGGACTAGCTGCGGACCATCCGACAGATAGGGCCAGGGTCACAAGACCCTGCGGGACTTGCGTCGTCATGAGCGGCGCACCATCCTGAGGCCAGAACGATCCTCGGAGGGATCCGCTGTTGCGAACTGAACGTTGGCCGAGCTGGGGAGTTGGCCTGGTGTTTGGCGCTGCGGTTGGGCTCATGGTGCTGGGTGGCGGCGCGCCGTTCCTCGTGCTGAGTCTCGCCTTTCTGGCGCTCGCCTTCGTCGTGGCGCGCAGCGCGGCGTTCCTGTCGGGTGCGTTCCTTGGGTTCGGCGGTCTGTGGTCCGCGCTGACGGTTCGCGCCCAGCTGGCGTGCGATGCCTTCAACGCCGCTCCAAACAGGGGCTGTCAGGGCTTCGGGGTTGATCAGTTCCTCGTCCTGAGCGCAGTCGTCCTCGGCGTGGGCTTGGTGCTGGGGGTCCTCGCTTGGCGGCGGCGCGCCGATCAGGTCAGGAGCCACACCGGGTCGTAGAACTGACGGTCGAGCGAGCGACGCGCGGCGAGGCGCGGCCGGCTGACCTCTTGCCGTAGCACGCCCTCGATCGTCCTGTGGCGATCCTGGCGGTTCCATCGCTGCGCTTAGTCGCCGGCCAAGTCCCTCGACGGTCCCACAGCGGTGGACCTGCGGCTGTCTCTTCCGCCACCGAGTCGCCCAGGACTCAAACGCCGGTGAGAGGGCGGCTCTCATGCGTTTGGTTCGCGTGGTGACTCACACCGCCCCGCTTGACGCCCAAACCCGGTCAATTCCGTCGAGTTGAGTCACCTGGCGCATCGATCGCAGCTGAGCGCCGCGGTCCCGTGCATTTGAGTCTAGGCTGCGCCACCACGCATGACCGCGCCGATCGCCATCATCTCCGCCCTGCCGCAGGAGCTCGTCGCCCTGCGCGGCGACCTCGCCGATGCGGCGCCGCTGGACATCCCCGGCGGTTTTGCCGCCTGGCAGGGGACCCTCGATGGCTGCGCCGTGGTGCTTGCCGAGGCCGGCATCGGCAAAGTGGCGGTTGCGGCGCTCACGGCGCTGCTCATTGCCCGGACCGGGCCGAGCCTGTTGATCTTCACCGGCGTTGCGGGCGGGCTCGACCCGGCGATCGGTATCGGTGACGTGATCGTGGCGGCCCACCTGGTGCAGCACGACGCCGGCGTGGCCGAGCCGGACGGGATGCGCGTCTACCAGCCCGGGCACCTGCCCTTTGTGAATCCCACCGAGCGCCTGGGCTACCAGACCGATGCGGCCCTCCTCGCCGTCGCCATGCAACGCCTCCGTGGCCTCGAGCTGGGGGAGGTCGAGGGCCGGCGGCCGAGGATCGCGATCGGCACGATCCTGACCGGCGACGTCTTCGTCAACGCCGTGGCGGTGCGCCAGGCGTTGCACACGGGCCTGGGTGGCACCGCCGTGGAGATGGAGGGCGGCGCGCTGGCGCAGGTCGCCGAGCAGCTGGGGGTGCGCCACCTGGTGATCCGCGCCATCAGCGACCTGGCCGGCGACGCCGCGCCGTCACCGGAGGCCTTCGAGCGGTTCCTCGTCGCCGCATCGGCGAACAGCGCGCTCGTGGTGCGCCATCTGCTGCCGGCGCTGCTCGGTTGAGGGGTCTGGCCATTGTCATCGGCCCGGGCGGCATGGCGACGCTGGCGAGAGAACGGCGTCTGGGCCAAGGCGATGACCATGCTGGCGCACTTGATGCGGCAAGAAGTGCCCGCAGGTCGAGCCGACGATCGTCGTTTCACGTTCGCGCCAGCAATGTCACGCCGACGGCCGACAACTCCGGTGGTCAGTCGGCGGGCTGAATCCCGTTGGCGTCCTCGATCCGCGAGATCGTCGCCCCCGATGCGTCAAGCGCCTCGATGAGCGTTGGCTCTTCGGGGGTCGTGAGCCAGGCGAGCCAGATGTCACCGCCGATCGGGGCGTTCTCTTCCGACCCGTCGGCCAGCACCAGCCGAAGCGCCTTGGCCGCGGGCGGCACTCGACCGATGAGGATGCTCGGGGGACCGTTCGGACTCGCCATCGAGGTCACAAATGTCAGCGTCGGTGGCGAGCCGACCGGGTGGAGGCCGACCGCCACCGCCGTTGATCCGAAGCCGGTCCCATCCCCGTTCCGATTCGTCAGGCAGGTGGCGATCGAGTCCCCGGAGACGAGCGCCAGGGCGCTGCTCTCCGACCTATCCACTTCG
Organism: uncultured Chloroflexia bacterium; assembly: GCA_963716585.1. GTDB lineage: Bacteria > Chloroflexota > Limnocylindria > QHBO01 > QHBO01 > JAICUY01. The sequence goes on along the minus strand of CAVQTN010000004.1, from coordinate 833,022 downwards.
ATCTCTACCTTCCAGTCCCCGCCGGTCGTGGCGCGGCATGCTTCGGGTGCGGTTGCGTGGGCTACCGACGCCCCCGGAACCGACGCAGGGGCTGACCCGCATCCCGCTAGGGCCAGGACAACCGTCGCCAGCGCCGCCGCGCCCTTCGCGGCATGTCCCCGCCTCGCCATGACCTACTCCCAATCGCGGAACCGAACTAGGGCCATCGTTTGCCTCGAACGCGGCCGTGTCAAGAGCCGGCGAACCTCACCAGACGCCGCTTGACTTTGGGGATGAGCGGCCCGCAGCCCTGCCCGCGCATAGCGACATTCTTCGATTTCATTCACAGGAAGGTGAGCGCGCTAGTCGCCCTGGTTTCAATCCCCAGCCGACTCATCGGCCGCGTTGGGCTCGTAGAGTGTGCCAACCCGGGATCTGCTCGACCGTCCTTGAAGAAAGTTCTGCATGTCACGCCTCTCAGGGTTGACCTTCGTCCTGGTTGGCGTCGCCCTGGTCGCCGGCTATCTGATCGGAGCGTGGCGCAGCGGAGCCAGTATCCATACCGGCCAAACCTATGTTGCCGGCGACGGCAGCGGCTCCAGCACCACGGACGATTGGACATACGGCTTCGCTGCCGACATTGATTGGCTCTCCCGCGACGGTTCCAAGCGCGACGGCGATCAACGCGAGTGTCTGCCGCCTGGCGCATCGGTCGACAATCTGCGGTTCGCGGCCGTCGAGGTCACCGTCGAAGGCGGTGCACTGGCGCCCCGTCGTTTGGGTCGACTGCACGAGCGTGCCGGCTCCCGGATGAGGTCAGGTCTGGGCTGCCGCCAAGCGTCAGACGACTCAAATGCATGGGACGGCGGCGCTCAGCTGCGATCGATGCGCCAGGTGACTCAACCCGACGGAATTGACGGGGTTTGGGCGTCAAACGGGGCGGTGTGAGTCACCACGCGAACCAAACGCATGAGAGCCGCCCTTTGACCGGCGTTTTGAGTCCTGGGCGACTGGGCGACTGGGTGGCGGAGGGAACGCAGCAGCAGGTCGACGATGGAGATCCAGGCCGAAGATTCGTGCGGAGGCCGGCGACCCCGGAGATCGCCTGCGGCTCCGCTCATCGCGAAGCCTGGCGGGCCCGAGACACCCACCTCCGCGGCTGGCGATCCCCCGCCGACAGGCGCAGAATGAAGGCTTCCCCTGAGCCCGGTGTCGCCCCGCATCGGGCGCAAGCACCCCGGTAGAGGAGACGTTGATGGCACAGGCAACGCGCACGCGACTGAACAGGCCCGCATGGGTCGACCTTTCAAGCACCGATCCGGCAGGATCGCGCGACTTCTACGCGAAGCTCTTCGGCTGGCAGGTCGAGGTCAATCCGGACCCGCAGTACGGCGGCTATGCGCTCGCCAAGCTGGACGGCGGGGAGGACGTGGCTGGCATCGGCGGGACCCAGTCACCCGGCGCGCCGACCGCCTGGAACCTCTACATCGGGACCGATGACGCCGCAGCCCTGGGCGACAGGGTGCAGGCGGCCGGGGGCACCGTGGTCGCGCCCGCCTTCGACGTGGGTGACCAGGGACGCATGGCCGTCTTCCAGGACCCGTCGGGCGCCTTCATCTCGGCCTGGCAGCGATCGGCGATGCGCGGCTTCGGTGACGGCGCCGAGGGCACCTTCGGATGGGCCGAGCTGGACGCCCGTGGCGTGGACAAGGCGACCGCCTTCTACAGCACCGTCTTCGGCTGGACGACCAAGACGAGCCCGATGGCTGAGGGCCAGCCGCCCTACATCGAGTTGCAGCTGGATGGCGAGAGCGTCGCCGGGGCGATGGAGATGAACCCCATGGCGCCGGCCGAGATGCCGAGCTTTTGGATGGTCTATTTCGGCGTGGCCGATGTCGACGCGGCGTACCAGCGCGCCCTGGACGCCGGCGCCCACGAGATGCTTGCGCCCGACGATTTTCCGGGCGGCCGATTCGCCATCGTCAGCGACCCGCAGGGTGGCATCTTCGGCCTGCTCAAGACCGCCTAGCGGCTTGCGCTAGTCGCTCTCCCGCGACGGTTCCAAGCACGACGGCGATCAACGCGAGTGTCTGCCGCCTGGCGCATCGGTCGACAATCTGCGGTTCGCGGCCGTCGAGGTCACCGTCGAAGGCGGTGCATGGCGCCCCGTCGTTTGGGTCGACTGCACGAGCGTGCCGGCTCCCGGATGAGGTCAGGTCTGGGCTGCCGCCAAGCGTCAGACGACTCAAATGCATGGGACGGCGGCGCTCAGCTGCGATCGATGCGCCAGGTGACTCAACCCGACGGAATTGACGGGGTTTGGGCGTCCAACGGGGCGGTGTGAGTCACCACGCGAACCAAATGCATGAGAGCCACCCTTTCACTGGCGTTCGAGTCCTGGGCGACTGAGTGGCGGAAGAGACAGCCGCAGGTCCACCGCCGCGGGAGAGCGACTAGCGCGTGCGTTCGCGCCGGCTACGCCCGATGCGTTGTCACGATCCGCAGCATCTCGTCACCGTAGGTCGCGACTCGATGCGGCCCCATGCCCGGGACCGCCAGCAGCTCCGCGTCGTTCGCCGGCCGACGCGTGGCCACCGCGCCGAGCGTCTTGTTGTCGGCGACGACGTAGGCGGGCACGCCGTCGGTCCGCGCCCGCTCGAGCCGCCAGGTCCGCAGCGCCTCGAACAGGTCGGCCGATGCGCCGCTCAACGGCGCCTCCGTCGCGACCGGCGAGCGCAGCAGCCTCCCCGGACGCAGCTCGGCGACGAAGCGCGACGGCTTCGCGCGCGCCACGCCGCCCTTCGGATTGGGCCGCTGCCCGGCCCAGGAGATGGCCAGGTGCCGGCGCGCCCGCGTGATGCCGACGTACAGCAGCCGCCGCTCCTCGGCGATCGCGACATCGTCCTTGACCGACTGGCGAATGGGCAGCGTGCCCTCCTCGAGCATGGGCAGGAAGACGGCGTCCCACTCGAGGCCCTTGGCGCGGTGGTAGGTCGACAGCACGACCCCCGAGCCGGCCGCTGCGGCCTCGTCGGCATCGCGGCGATCGAGCTCCGCCAGGTAGTCGCTCACCGTCGCCTGTGGCTCGCGCTCGACGAGCTCCCGGGCGATCCCGAGCAGCGTCAGCAGCGAGGCATGCCGGTCGCGCGCCTCCGCGCCCGGGCCGGACGGCTGCGTCTCGTCGAAGCCCAGGACGGTCCGCCAGCGGGCGGCCAGCACCTCGGTGAGCGGGCCGCTCAGCCGGCCGCTGGTCAGCGCCTGGCGCGCGGCTCGCACCTCGGTCCGTGCGAAGAAGCGCTGGCCGCGGACCGTGAACGGGATCCCGGCGCGGGTCAGCGCCGACTCGAACGGCACGAGCTGCGCGTTGGTGCGAACCAGGATCGCCATCTCGGTCAGCGGCACGCCGTCGGTCGCATGTCCGCGGATGGCGGCTAGGATCGCCGACTCCTCCGCGGCCGCATCGGTATAGGCCGTCAAGGTCGGCGTCGGTCCCTGGTCGACGGTTGCCCGCAGCTCGCTCGAGCTCGCCACCAGCCGGTTGGCCAGGATGAGGATCTGCGGCGTGCTGCGGTAGTTCTGCGTCAGGTTGACGACGCGGCAGCCGGCGTATCGGTCTCCGAAGCCGGTCAGGTAGTCGGCGGTCGCGCCGGTGAAGCTGTAGATCGTCTGGTTCGGGTCGCCGACGACGCACAGGTCGCGCCGGTCGCCGAGCCACAGCCGCAGCAGGTCTTCCTGGAGTCGGTTGGTGTCCTGGTATTCGTCGACCGAGAACCAGGCGTAGCGCTGGCGGACGAGGTCCGCTGCCTGGGCATCGGTCTCGTACAGCTCGATGGCCAGCCCAAGCATGTCCTCGAAGTCGATGACCCCGCTGCGCTGCTTGGCCTGCTCGTAGCGGCGGTAGACGGTTGCGAAGATGTCGGCCGGCACAGGTGACTCGCGATTGGCGATGGCGGCTTCCTCCGCGTAGTCTCCGGGACCGATGCGACGGGCCTTGGCCCATTCGATCTCATCGGCCAGGTCCTTGGCCGGGGTGAACTTGTAGCCGCCGGGCAGCCCGCGGGCGAGCGGGATGACGATGCCCAGCTTCGAGTCGAGCACGTTGGGCAGCGGCCGGTCATGGAGGCGCGGCCAGTAGAACTCGAGCTGCCGCTTGGCCGCCGAGTGAAACGTCGACGCGGCCACGTCCGGCAGGCCCAGCCGGCGCAGCCGATGCTTCATCTCGGTCGCGGCCTTCTCGGTGAAGGTCACGACCAGGACGCGCCTGGGATCGACCGCGCCGGTCGCGACCGCGTACGCCACGCGATGGCTGATCACCCGCGTCTTGCCGGTGCCGGCGCCGGCCAGGATGGCGACCGGGCCGCTGGTCACCATCGCCGCCTGGCGCTGCTCCTCATTGAGGTCCTCGAGGATGGCGTCGGGATCCATCACCCGGGTTGATCGGCCACGGGACGGAGGCGGAGGCCGCGAACCCCAACGAAGTTCTTCGTGTTGCGCGTAACGAGCAGCAGTCGGTGCTCGAGCGCCGTCGCCGCGATCAACGCGTCGGGGAGGCGGATGGTCGCCGACCGTCGCAGGCGTCCGGCGCGCTCGGCCACGGCGCGATCGACCGCCAGCTCGCTGAACGGCTCGAGCAGGCGGCGCACGCGCGGTTCCTCGCTGGATCGACCGGCGAATAGCTCGGCGCGCGTGATCGACGAGTAGTGAATGTCGTCCGCCCCCATCGAGATGCGACGCCGGCCGCGGAGATGGTCGACGAAGACGTCGCTATCGAGCAGGAGCCGGGTCACGATCCCTCTCCTCGCGAACGGGCAGCTCGAGATCGGGCAGGGTGCCGAATGTCTCGTCCAGGGCGGTCCTTGCGTCGGCGGTGGTATCGGTCAGGTAGGCGTCGACGGCTTCGCGGATCATGCGTGCCAATGGTGCGCCCGTCCGGCGACCGCGCGCATCCAGCTGACGGCGCTGCTCCTGGGTCAGGTAGATCTGGGTGCGAGTGCTCGGCATATACAGCGCACTATACAGCATCATCCCCGGTCGGAGCGTCCGGAGCAGGAGTGGGAAACAGCACCTCCAGCGCTGCCTGACGTCGAGCCAGGATGCCGGAAGTGGTGACGTTGATCACGCTGAAGACGGCCACTGCGCCGACCAGCCCCATGCCAAGCGCGACCGCCGTCGACGCCGCGAAGGCGATCGCCAGTACCCCGGCCAGGACACCACCCACCAGTGAGGTGATGAGCCCGATCATGCCGCCCGACGTGGTCAGCCCATAGAGCAGACCCGCCCATCCACCACTCGGCGCGTTGCCGTAGCTGAGCATGGCCGACGCCGGATCGTCGTGCGTGCCGTGGATGAAGTAGGGCGCCACGATGGGCGCGATCTGGGTGTAGCCGTGCCGGATGCGGCCCATGCCCTGCACCGCCCGCATGTCATCCGCGTTCGCGCCGATGATCCTCCCGTACGTCGTCAGGCCGATGATCAGGTCGAACCCCAGCAGGACCGCCGCGATGACCAGGAAGTCGCGGCCGAAGGACATCGCCTGCGATGCGAGCGCCAGCGCCACGAAGGACATGGACAGGAACGTCAGGAACATGCTGCCGCGCGTGAACGCCTCGTTGTATGCCAGCGAGCGGGCGGTGAGCAGGCTCCAGTGCTCGGTGCTCAGGATCTGGAGCGCGCGGGGGTCGTTCAGCGAAGTGACGGGTCCGGGCGCGCCAGGCTCGGTCGAGCCTTTCATCGTCGGAGCGTTCGATTCGGAGCTGTACAGCGTCATGGGCGACTCCTCGGATCTCGGGTGTGGTCGGACAAACTTGATTGTGCGGCCCGGACGTGGGGCAGTCCACCGCGGGCTTTCGGCCAGAGGACTGCTGGCGCCGACGCGGTTGAGTCGCAAGGTGACTGAAACGAGGGTCTGGCTCCGATTGGCATGCGCTTGAGTCGCCAGGTGACTAAAACCGACGTGTCTGAAGGGTCACACTCCGTCAAAGCTGTCGATCTGAGTCGCCTCCTGACTGGACAGCAGGTGAGCCGCGGCCTCTCACTCGTTTGAGTGTCAGGCGACTCAAACGACTCACAGGCGCCGGCGCCGCCAACCGATTGAGGCGCACGATGAGCGGAGCGGCCTCGGTGGTCTATTTCCCGGGAGCCACGTGGGCTATTTCGCGGCGCGCGCCTTCGGCAGCTCCTCGCGTAGCGCCTTCAGCGTCGGAAACGGCCCGATGAGCAGCTCCTGACCGAGCTCATCGGTGCGCTGTGCATCGACCAGGTACCAGCCGGTGCCGGCGTCGCGCGCCTCGAAGCGGTCGTCGACGCTGCGATACGTGCCGGCTGCCTGACGGACGAGCGCATCGGGGTCGGCCGGCGCATCGGTCTGGGGAGACTTTTTCGTCGCGGGCATATCGGTCAGACCATGAACTGGTCGTGCTCGGCGAAGAACGCCGTCCACTCCTCCGGGCTCAGCTGCCGGCCGGAGTTGGCGATCTCGGTGGTCGCGGCGAAGAAGCGCTCGCGGGCGATGCCGGGCGCGTACAGGATGAGCATGCTGGCCGGTTCGTCCGATGCGGCGTCGAACGCGTGGATGCCACCCTCCGGCACGTGGACGAAGTCACCGGGCTGCGCATCGAGCCACCGCCTGCCGTCAAACAGCCTGACCGTCGCCGCAGAGGACGTAGAAGGCCTCCGAGAAGGTCCGATGGAAATGCGGCTGCGGCCCGCCGGCGTGCGGCAGCATGTTCCAGCGGAAGAGGCCGTAGCGCTCCGCCGTCAGCGAGCCGGGCGCCACGAGCTGGACCGATGACGTCGCGCGCTCGAGCCTCGGCACTTGGTCATGCAGCCGCGCGACCGCGCTCAGCTCGCCGTGTTCGGGCAGATAGGTCATGCAGCAGGGTGACCCGCTCCTGGGACCTGCGTCAAGCGCGGGCCGGGGCCGAAGGGCGAATGGCGCGCAGCCCCGTGGCCGCCTGGTCCGGACTTGCCACGGGGTGAAGGTTCACGAGAACGAGCCGGCCGAATCTCGCCCGATGCTGCCGGATTCGGTCAAATCTCGCCCGATGCTGCCGGATTCGGTCACGCGGTGGCGGGAACCGGCCGGCAACGGCCCCTGGGCGCCTTCGGCGGGGCTCTACGTGCCGGTTATCTCCACCGGGTGGCAGAGTCCCCCGCCGCGACGCGCAACCGCTCCGACGGGGGCAACCCAGCCAAGGGGGCGGCAACCGCCGCTCCGACGCGCAACCGCTCCGACGTGCAACCGATGCGGCGGGCTCCACCACCCGAAGACGCCAGCTCAGCAGGCGGAACCCGGCTTGACCTTGGGCGCGGCGCCGTCGAAGGCGTGCGCGACTTCGGCGCTGACCCGCGTCCAGTCGGCCGGCGTCAGGATCGGGTTGTAGACCTCGAACAGCAGGTGGCTCTCCACCGGTCCGGCATGGATCCGCAGCATGTCCGGCAGGTCGTCGAGCGGCAGGTTCGTCCACAGGCTGTCGCGCGCGACGTCGAGCACCGCGGTGAGGTGCCCCAGCGGGTCGCAGCGCAGCTGGCGTCCGATGGCCTGCACGACGAGCTGCTGGCGCTGCATGCGGTGCAGGTCGCCGTCCTGGTGTCGGGTGCGCGCGTAGGCGAGCGCATGCCAGCCATCCATGCGCTGGGTGCCGGCCCTGAACGCGAGCCGCACCGCCCCGCTCCCGCTGGGATCGCTGTAGCTCGCGTCGTAGACGGCTTCCGGCACGTTGACCGTGATCCCGCCGATGGCATCGACCAGCGCCACGAAGCCGTTGAGGTCGGCGACGACCATGCCGTCGAGCTGCACCCCGAAGAGCGCCTCGGCCATGCCGCTGAGCGCCACCAGGCCAGGGTCCTTGCCGCCGGGGAACAGGTCGGGGCGCTGGTTGGCGTAGACGTACAGGGCGTTGGCGTACTGGTCCTTGGCGCAGCGGCAGGCGAACGCCGACGCGGCGGGCTCGGGCAGCGGCACGCCGAGCGTGTAGCGGGGCAACGAGAACGCAGCCACGCGGCCGCTCTGGACGTCGACCGAGACGAGGATGATCGCATCGGCCCGCATGCTCCAGCGGCCGGGTCCGGCATCGGAACCGATGAGCAGGACATTCAGCCGGCCGTCGGCCGCCCAGGCGGGCGTCGGGCTGGCCGTCGCAGTGGGCGCCGGCGTCGCGCGAGCCGGCGCCGTCGCGGCCGCGCTGGAGGGCAGGGTGGCTGTCGAACCGGCGATCGGATCCGCGCTCGACAGCCCGTTCGGGCCGCCGGGGGCGAAGACCGCGGCAAGCGTCTGGTGGGCGCTCCAGCCCAGGTACGCGACCCAGCCCTGCGTATAGGTCGTGACGGCCAGCAGGGCGAGGACCGCGGCCAGCGAGGCAATGCGCCCCGGGGTGCTCGCGCCGTGGCCCCAGCGACGGCCGCCGAGGCGGTAGGCATCCACGATCGCCCAGGACCGATACACCAGCAAACCAAGGCTGAGTGCCACCACCCCCAGCAGGATCCCGGGGCTGAGCGCGGCACGGATGAACAGCGAGCGGTCGACGAGGTACACGGCGCCGCCAATGGCCAGCAGCCCGAGCACCGGCAGCGCCAGCAGGACGCCCCGCCGCCGCGCACCGGCGAGCACCTGTCCCAGGCCGGGGAGCAGGAACGACAGGAAGCCGGCGAACGCGGCCGACGAAACCAGGGGCGCGCGCGGCAGCCGGCCTGGCGGCGGCCCTGGCAGCTCGCCGCCCGACGCCTGCTCGGGCAAGCCGGATCGCGCGACCTCCTCCGATCGGCGTTTGTCCATTGCGGAGCGGATGATATCGGTCCATCGCATCGGCGACGGGACGTTCCGCGCGGGCTTCGCGTTGCAATGCAGCTGCGCTACGCTTCGGGGGATGACCACCATCGCCGAACCGCTGCGCATCCGGGGCCTGGCCAAGAGCTACGGCAAGGTGGAGGCGGTGCGGGGCATCGACCTTGCCGTGCGCGCCGGCGAGGTCTTCGGCTTCGTCGGTCCGAACGGCGCCGGGAAGTCGACCACCATCCGCTGCATCCTCGACCTCCTTCGCCCGACCTCCGGCGAGATCCGGGTTTTCGGCCGCGACCCACGGCATGACGGCGCCCAGTTGCGCGAACGGGTCGCGTACGTGCCCGGTGAGCTCCGGTTGCCGGAGCGGCTCACCGCGCGCCAGTTTCTCAACTCCATCGGGCGCCTGCGCAGCCGGTTCGAGCGCGGCAGGCTGGAGGAGCTGGGCGAGCGCTTCAAGCTGGAGCTGGACCGCAACATCCGGCACCTGTCGAGTGGCAACCGGCGCAAGGTCTCGGTGCTGAGCGCCTTCCTGTCCGATGCGGACCTGCTCATCCTGGACGAGCCCACCGGCGGCCTCGATCCGCTGATGCAGCACGAATTCCTGCAGCTCGTGCGCGAGCGCCGCAGTGCCGGCGCGACGGTCTTCCTCTCGTCGCACATCCTGTCGGAGGTGCAGAGCGTTGCGGATCGGCTGGCCGTGCTGCGTGCCGGCAGGATCGTGGCGCAGGGCACCGTCAACGAGGTTCGCGGGCTGGCGCGGCAGCGTGTCGAGGTCTGGTTCGAGACCGATGCGCCTCCGCGGCTGACCGAGCTGGCCGGCATCGGCGAGCCCGAAATAGACGGACGGCGCTTCAGCGCGGTGCTGACCGGCTCGGCACGCCCGCTCATCGATGCGCTGGCGGGACAGCCGATCAGCTCGATCCTGATCCAGGAGCCCGATCTCGAGGAAGCCTTCCTGGGCCTCTACGAGGACGCCGACGAGGAGCCGGGCGCCGCGGACGAGAAGGCTGGCCAATGACCGCTCGTGCCTGGGAGCTGCTGGCCGTCTCGCTTCGGGCGGCGCGACGGGCGAGCCTGGTCTGGGGCTTCAGCCTGGCCGCGCTGGTCGTCCTGACCGTGGCCTTCTGGCCATCGTTCCGCGACGAGCCTGGCCTGGCGGACCTCATCGCGGGCATGCCGCAGCCGCTGGTGGACGCCTTCGGGCTCGCCGACTTCGGCACTCCCGCCGGTTTCCTGCGCGGCAACCTCTACGCGGTGCTTGCTCCGCTGATGCTTGCCGTGGCCGCGGTGCTGCTGATGAACGGGCAGACCGCCTCGGACGAAGACTCCGGGCGGATGGAGGCGTATCTCGCCCAGCCGGTGACGCGCGCCGCCGTCTTCCTGGGCCGTGTCGCCGGGGTCGTGGTCTGGCTGCTGGTCATCGGGCTGCTGATCCTGGCCGGACAGCTGGTGTCGGATGCGGTCTTCGGCCTGGATATCGCCCCGGATCGCATCGTGGCGACGGTCGTGCTGTGCGTCCTGCTCGGCGTCCTGCATGCCGGCGTGGCGGCGCTGGTCGCGGGCTGGACCGGACGTCCGGGGGTGGTGCTGGGCGTGGGCATGGGCCTGGCCGTGGCGGGATACGTGGCCATCGCCCTGTTCCCCATCAGCGACGTGCTGGCGCCCTGGCGGCACGTATCGCCCTGGGACTGGGCGCTTGGCGGAGATCCGCTCAAGACCGCCACCGAAGCGTGGCGCTACCTGGCGCTTGGCGTGCCGACGCTGGTGCTCATCGGCATCGGCACGTGGGCCTTCGGCCGGCGGGACGTGCAGGCCGGCTGAGCGCTCCGTCATCTATGAGCGGCTCGCCCCGTGCCGGCTGCAGGTTTGCGGCGCGCCCAGTCGCTCGGCATTGCGCGGGCCTCGCGCCGCAAGGTGTATCGCAAGGTTGGCGTTGTAGGGTGTCAACACGTGCCGGCTTCGCTCATCCGAACCCGCTCGCCGGCGCGCGGCGTGCTCGCGTTGCACGCGCGGGGGAACGAATGAGCCGGCGGGAGACCCACCGCCGGCTCCTCCGTGTTCGGTTGTCGCGAGGCCCCTGGCTACATCAGGCCGACGACGTGCCCCTCCGGGTCGGCGAACAGCGCGATGGTGGTCTCCGGGGCGACCTCGGTGAGCGGCATGAGCACGCGGCCGCCGAGCTCTTCGACGCGCCGCAGCGTCCCCGCCGGGTCGTCGGTCGCCACGTAGAAGGTGACGTGCCCCGGGCCGCCGTCCTGGCTCGGCCCGAAACCCGCGGTGAGGTCGCCCTGGCGCAGCATGCCGTAGCCGCCCGGGTTGTTGGTGTCGAAGTCCCAGCCGAACACGCTGCCATAGAACTTCTGCAGCGCCGCGCCGTCCTTGCCCGCGACCTCGACGTGAATGATCTTGCTGGCCATCGGTCGTCTCCTGTGTGCATGTCTGACCGATGTGCATCGGTCCCTGCATCAACGACGAACGCACGGGCGCGAAATCGACATATCCTCGACCGATGCCGAACCTGCCGAGTGGAACCGTCACGTTCCTGTTCAGCGACATCGAGGGCAGCACCACCCTGCTCAAACAGCTGGGCGATGCGTCGTACGCCGAGCTGCTTGGGCAACATCGGCGCATCGTGCGCCAGACGTTCGCGGCCCAGGAGGGTCAGGAGATCGACACGCAGGGCGACGCGTTCTTCTACTCGTTCCCCAGGGCGCGGCATGCGGTCGCGGCCGCCGTCGCCGTGCAGCGGGCGCATGCGGGGGCGGTGTGGCCGGAAGGTGTCCAGGTGCGGGTGCGGATCGGCCTGCACACTGGGGAGCCGGCGATCGGCGAGGAAGGTTACACGGGCCTCGACGTGGTTCGTGCGGCGCGTATTGCGGCGGTCGGCCATGGCGGCCAGGTGCTGCTCTCGGAGACCACGCGGGCGCTGGTCGGTGCTGACCTGCCCGATGGGGTCGCGATTCGCTCGCTGGGCGAGCAACGCCTGAAGGACATCGACCGGCCGGAGCCGCTCCACGAGCTGACGATCAGCGACCTCGCGCCCGCCGCTGAGCTGTCGCCCGCCGCTGAGCCGTCGCCCGCCGCTGAGCCGTCGCCCGCCGCTGAGCCGTCGCCCGCCGCTGAGCCGTCGCCCGCCGCTGAGCCGTCGCCCGCCGCTGAGCCGTCGCCCGCGGCCGCAGCCGCCACGCCGGGCTCGCCGCCGGCGGTCGATCCCATGTCGGATGCCCTGAGCCGCATGCCTGCCTGGCTGCGCGAAGTCGCGTCTCCGCTGGCGTCGGTCGGCATGACGGCGCGCGAGGCCATCGAGCAACGTGTGCTCGCAGAGATCAAGACCTCGCTCGAGCAGGACGCCGGTGAGTCTCCCCTGGATGCCGGCGGCGGACGACGGGGTGGACGCCGTGGCGGCTCGGTCGCCGATGAGATCGCGCGTCTCCAGGCGTTGCGTGACAGCGGAGCGCTCACCGCCGAGCAGTACACCCGCGCCGTCGACCGATTGCTTGACGAAGAGTGAGGCATGAGCGCCTGGCCCGCGGCCGTGCGACCGGAGGACGGCGTGCTCGCTGCGTGGCTGGCGGTCGTCGCGCCGTCGCTCAGCGCCACGACCGGGCCGAACCTGACCCACGGACCCCTGGCCGGCGCGCTGATCATCCTCGCCGTGGTTGCGGCGATCGTCTGCCTGGCGACGCGACCGGCCGATCAGCCACGCGTGACGGCCTGGGACCAGGATGGCCCGCGCTGGATCCTGGCCGGCCCGCTCGTCGCGGCGCTCGGCCTCGTCTCCTCGATCGGGTTCGAACAGCTTGGCCTTCGCGACTCCTCGATCATCGCCGGACCACTGAGCCTGCTGGCGATCGTGGCCCTGCTGGCGAATCCGCATCTGCCGGTCATCGACGCGCGGCTGCGCCGGCTGCTGGTGCTGCCGTTCACCCTGGTCGCGGGATCGGTCTTCTCCGGCTTCGCCGCCGAGCTGCTCGATGGCTTGAATCCGGCGGACTTCCTTGGCTCGGTCGGCGGTCTCGGCCCGTCCTTCGCCGCGTTCGTGGCGGTCATGCTGCTGGGCGGCCTCGGCGCGTTCTACACGATGCTCGTCGTTGCGCCGCGGGAGCTGGCCGATCCCGAGGACGCCGGGCCTCGCTGGCTGCTGCGCTTCGTGCTCTTCCTTGTGGCATCGCTGATCGGCATCGGCTGGCTGACCATCCTGGGCTGAGAGTCGTTCGCGTCCACGTCATTGCGGGCGACGCCCCAATGGGCCGACGCGCCAATCCCCGGCGAAATTGCCACCCGGTGGAGGTTCGCGGCAACGTCTAGCGGCCCGATGCGCCAATCCCCGGCGAAATTGCCACCGCGTGGAGCTTCGCGGCAACGCCCGGGGCCCGATGCGCCACTTCCTCGAAATTGCCACCGCGTGGAGCTTCGCGGCAACGCCCGGGGGCCCGATGCGCCACTTCTTCGAAATTGCCACCGCGTGGAGCTTCGCGGCAACGCCCGGGGCCGATCGGAGCCAATTCCTCGAAATCGTCACCCGGTGGAGGTTCGCGGCAACGTGTGGGGCGGAACGGGCTGTTTCTTGCTGGATTACGTCACCGAGTGACCCGATCCACGGTCGGCGGCGCTGGCATCGTGCATGGCGTCAGGGTTAGCGCCACCCCGTGGCAAGGGTGCCGGCTGACAAGGGGCTGCGGCATCACAGGAGAACGAGGCCGCTCTGTCCGGGATCCCGACCCTCCGCAAGCGCCCGCAACACCTGGCGCGTTCCAAGTGGAAGCGTCGCGGTGAGGAGGTCCCGCGCGGTGGCGACGGCCCGGCGGTTATGCTCGGTGCCCTTGACCACGACGTACAGCCGTTCGATCCCTGCATCGCGCTGTTTGAGCAGGCATTCCCGGATCTGAGCCTGGCAATCGTGGAAACGCGTGTAGGCCTCGACACCGCCGCGCGTCGTGGCGAATCGGATGACCATATCGAACGCGCGCCGATCGATGCCGGGCGAGCCGACGACCGGTCGTTCGAGCTCGACACGCAGGTCCGGATGGAGGCGCTCGCGGAAGGCCCGCAGCAGCTCGACCTGCGGGGCGTCACGGAGCGGTGAGTCGCCGATGTAGACCCGGATGCGTGCCCGCAATCCAACCGCGGCGGCATGCTTGGCCAGCTCAACCGGTCGGGGCCCGGGCGGCACCGCGCGTTCCCGACGCAGGATCCCCGATGCGGACACGCCTACCGCCGCGGCCACGACCTCGAGCGACAGGCCGGAACGAAGTCGCGCCTGGCGCAGGGCATCGGCCGCTTCGCGCATGTCTCGATCGATCAAATGGGCGGCGCGCGCCATGCGGCGTTCGCGATTGCTCACCGCCGAAGTATTCAAGGCGCGCCTTACTGCAGCCTTACTGGGTGCTTACTGACGGGTCGTCGGCCGGGTCTCGGGACGATCCTCTCGTCTGGCTTGCGCGCGGCGCGGATCTCGAGGGTTGCGCGCTCCCGATACCTCCGAGGCCGATTCTCTGCGGCAGCCCTGCCACGGGGTGGAGGTTCGCGGCAACGTGGACGGAAATAGGCTCCGTCCTTGCTGGATCGGGTCACTCGTTGGCAGGAATCGACGTCGGGGGCGCCTGACGGGGCCATCCCTTCGTGAATACCTCCACCGGGTGGCATCCGGCGACCCGGCGGTGGCTACCCGTCAGCGACCCGGTGGCATCCGCCGACCCGGCGACCGGGCGACCGGCGACCACCGGCGACCCGGCGACACCCGGCGACTCGGCACCCGGCGACCCGGCGACCCGGCGACACCGCGGCGGCACCCGGGGGCGGCTCCCCGTCAGCGACCCAGCGGCCATGGCGGCAATCAGCGGCAAACCGGCGGCACCGCGGCCCACTGCGCCGGGCGCCAGCGAGCTGCCGCGTGTCGGCCGCCGTAGACTTTGGTGCATGCCGCTCTACGACCTTCACCGCGAACCCGCGCTGACCGCGCCGGTGATCGTTGCGGCGCTGGAGGGTTGGGTCGATGCGGGCGGTGCGGGGACCAGCGCCGCCGCGCAGCTCGCCGAGGATGGCGAGACGATCGCCACCTTCGACGCGGACGCCATCTTCGACTACCGCGTCCGGCGCCCGACCCTTGACATCGTGGACGGTCGACCGACGCATCTCGAGTGGTCCTCGCTCACCATCACGCACACGCGGGTGGCCAAGCGTGACCTGCTGGTCCTGCTGGGCGCCGAGCCCGACTACCGATGGCACCAGCTCGCCGCCGACGTCGTCGACCTCGCCCGCCGGCTGGGGGTGGTCGGTTGGGCCAGCCTGGGTGCCATTCCTGCGGCGGTGCCGCACACGCGGCCAGTGCCGGTGTTGGCGACTGCATCGGGCGATGGGCTGCTGCCCGAAGGCACCAAGCAGGGCCCGGACGGACGGCTGCGCGTGCCGGCGGCGGCACTTTCGGTGCTGGAGGTGGAGATGGCCGCGGCCGGCATCCCGTCGGTCGGCTTCTTCGCCCAGGTGCCGCACTACATCAATGCCTCGTACCCGGCAGCCTCGATCGCGCTGCTGACCTCGCTGGGCAAGTACCTGGGCGTCGATGTGCCGATGGGCCGCCTCGCCACGCGAGCGCTCGAGCGGCGCAACCAGCTCGATGCGGCGGCCGCATCGGACGCCGACACGAAGGCGCACGTGGAGCGACTGGAGCTGCTGGCCGACCAGGCCCGGTTGCCGGAGGGCGACGAGCTGATCGCCGATATCGAGCGTTTCCTGCGCGAGCGCGGAGGGGACGGCAACGAAGGCAGCGGTGGCAGCGGAGGCGGCCGCCTGCACTGAGCTCGCGGCGGGGAGGCAGATTCGCCAGCCGATCCCGCGCCCTGCGGCTAGAGCGAGGGCAGCTCCGCGCGCAACGCGTCGAGGTCCGAGTCCTGGGTTGACCACTCGCGCAGGTCCGGGCGGAAGCGAAACGCCTCGCGCAGCAGCGGCCGCGCGCGCTCCGGGCGCCCGGCCAGGGCATGAGCGCAGGCCAGGTTGTAGAGGCCCAGCGCGCGGTCGCGATCGGGCAATCCGGTGGCCTCGAGGAGCTGCTCCTCGTGGTTGATGAACGTGTCGACGCGCTCCTCGTCAATCCCGACGTTCGCCTCGATCAGCCAGCCGAAATGGGTCAGGGCGTGGAACGGGCCGTTGCCGAAGGTGCTTCCGACCAGGCGTTCGTTGTCCCGGAACACCGCCGGATCCGCGGCGCGCACCTCTGACTCCAGGCGAGCACTGACCTCGTCCGCCTCGCGTTCGATGGCGTCCCAGTCCCAGTCGGCGCGGGTGGCGTGCAGCTCCGCGTTGATCTCGTCGTCCTCGCGCGCGTCGCTGAGCGGTTCGCGCCCTTCGCGCAGCGCCTCGTACGCGCTCCGCCTGGCGCGCCTTCCACATGGTCAGGTGCGCCTGGTGATCCTTGGGCGACCAGTCGTCGTCGCGCATCGGTCGATCGCGCACGGCCGGCTCGAGCCGGCTGAACACGTCGCGCTCCGCCTGCCGGGTGGCCTGCAGGTGCTTCAGCAGCTCAGCGGTGTAGGGGTCGCCCGTCACGTCCTGGGTCATGCGGCTCTCCGTGGATGGGTGACGCCATTATCCGCCGCAGACCATGACGGACTGGGACCTACGGCCCATGGCTCTTCCGCGACGGGCGAGCGACGATGCGCGAGACTCATCCGAGGGACCTGCGTGTTCGACGAATCGAGCATCCCCGACGCTGTCCACCTGCTCGAGCGGCGTGACGCGTCGCTGTGGCATGCCTGCCAGCTGGTCGACCTGGCCGCGTACCTGCGGCTGGGCGGCATCGGCTCGGCGGAAGCGCTCGAACGCCGTGGGCCCGGGCGCACATCCGCGCCGACCGACGGCGAGGGCACGCTCCGCGATCGCATCCTCTGCAGCCTGGACGACATCGGCCACGGATTCGCCGCCGGCTGGGCACTGACGCCGAACATTGCCGGCCCGATCACGCTGCAGCTTGCGCCCGCCGTCCTGGCGGGGGCCAGCGACGCGGCCTTCTGCCTGCGCTCCGCCGGCTCGCCCGGCTTCGACGTTGGGCGCGACTCGCTGGTCGATGTCGACCTGATCGACGAGCTCTTCTGGTTCGCGGCCGATGCCGGCTTCCCGCACAGCACCTGGCTCCGCTTTGGCGATCACCTGACCGAGGGCTTCGGCGCTCGCGACGCCAGCTCCGTCGAGGTGCTGCTGTCCCCCAGGACCGCAGGGATCCTGGACCTCGGCCAGGTCGTCGCGGTGTGGGTCGATCCGGTTGCCATCGACCGACTCCAGCTCATCGACGTGGTCTCAGGGCTCTGCGACGAGATGGGGGTGGCCCTGCGCATTCGACGGCGGACGATGATCGAGCCATCGCGGGCCGATATCTGGGCCGACGCAATGCGCCTGCTGCATGACGGCGAGGTGCCGCTGATGCAGCTCGTGAACCGCGCCGATGCGTCGCCCGCCTTCCGCGCCTGGGCCCTCGAGATGCAGTCGTCCGGACGGTCGTGGATCTGGGAGCGGTTCGCGCGCCGCGTGTACGCCGGCACCCTGCGACAGCTGGCGGTGGCACGATCGGGCGTCGAGCGGCCTCCTGGGGATGGCGGGTTTTGGTCGAGGTCCCGTCGCGTGCAGTCGGGCCAGGTCGGGGCGTCGTCGGCGACCGCGACGGCGACCCGGACGCTCCCGAATGCGGTGGTCGACGTCGCACGCGCGTGCGGCCATCGGCTGCAGCCGTGGGAGAACGGCACCTGCTACGCCTGTCTCGGCGATTCGCGGAGTGCCTGGCGCTACGATCCCTAGGCGGACATCTCCACCAGCCGGCTGACGGTTCGCCAGTTGCGGACGGTTGCGGCCGCGCCGAGGCGCTTCGGGTTGAGGACGACTGCCGGGAGCCTGGACCTCCCGAGCCCGTTCGGCAGGTGCAGGTAGAGCTCGGAGCCGCGGACGGCGACCTCCTCCGTCGGGACCGAGATCTCACGCGCTCGCGCGATGGCGGCGTCATCCGGCGGGCCGCTCAGGAAGGCGACGTGCACGTGGCCGGGTTGCGCGCCCGGGAACGGCAGCGCATCGAGCACCCGGGCCATTTGGGCGTGGGTGCGAACCATCACGACTGCGCGCACGCCGAGCTGGTCGGCGATCGCCGATGCGAGACGGTCGCGCAGCACATTAGCCCGCAGCGAGCTTCGGAGCACGACATTGCCGCTCTGGATGTAGGTCGCCACGTCCTCGCAGCCGATGGACGTGCACGTCTCGCGCAGCGCCGCCATCGATACCCTGGCCCGGCCGCCGACGTTCACGCCCCTGAGCAGGACGACGTAGCTGGTCACCCGCTCATTGTGTCGAATCGGGCCGATGCGCCGCCGCCGGTCGGCGCGCGACGTCGCGTCTGCACAACCGCTGTCAAGCCAGGACCGATGCGCTGACCTCGCGCCGTTCGGCATCGGGCGCCAGGAAGTCGAGCAGGCGCGCGCCTTCGTCGAGGATGGCCGCTTCGTCGGCCGGCTCGAGCAGCTCGACGCTCAACCACGCCGTGCCCCGCGTGCGGGTGACCTTCCAGAAGCCGCGCGTGAAGCCGTCGACGAGCAGCATGGGCCGGCCCAGGCTGGCGACGACGCGCCGATGGTGCTCGGCCGGGATGACGCGCCGACGATCGCGGTAGGCGACCAGCATGTTGTCGAACTCGGGCAGAAAGCGCGGCGGCACCGGGATCGTGGGGTTGGGGAGTGGCGCGTCGCGGACGTCGAGCAGCTCACGGCCCGCGTCGTCGGCGAAGCTGCGGAGCGTGTCGCGCATGGGCGCGACGAGGTCGCGCACCCTCTGCAGCCCGGACCACGCGGCGATGTCCGCGGTGGTGGCCGGGCCGAATGCGGCGAGGTAGCGCCGAATGAGCTCGGACGGATCCGTGTTGGTGCCCAGCGGACGTCCGATCCAGGTATCGGCCGTCGTCAGCCGGGGAGCGCCGGCCTTGCCCCATACCCCGCGGGGTGGCACCTGGACGAGTGGGAGGAGGTACACGCCGCCGTAGGCGAGCGCCGTGCGATCGAAGCCGTGGAAACGCTCGGCAAGCATGGTGCCGAGCTCGCTGATGGTCAGCGGGCGCGCCTCCACGAGCGCTCGGACCTGCACGCGCAGCTCGTCGAGGTCGAGGCGGCCGACGAGGAGGCGGCCGAACGGGCTGCCGCTGGCGAAGCTGCGTTCCAGGGCCGACCGCAGCACGGGGTAGAGGCGCAGTGCGTCGTCGGCGGTGGTGAGGTGGCGCGTCGCCCGCATGAGCGAGGGACGGACCGCGCGGCGGGAGGTCATCAGCTCGGCGAGCTCACCAGGCTCGAAGGCTTCCACCCGTGACCACAGCCCGACGTACGGTGCCAGCGGCACCTGCGACTGCATGCCGACCAGGCGCTCGATGGCATCGGCCGCGCTGGTTCGCCAGCGCCGCAGCAGGCCCTGGCGCGCCAGGAGTGCGCGGTTCAGGGCTCGCGGCGTGAGGATCGTCGCTTCCGCCATGCCCTGGGTGCGGCTCAGCGCCACGGCGCGTGGGAGCTCAGCGCCAGGTGGGTCACGACCTCGCCGGCGAGCGCCTCCAGGCCGCGCCGGTGGACCATCACCCGATGCCTGACGCCGCACACCTCGGACCGATACAGGCGGCTGACCTTGTGCGGCAGCGGCGTCGGCGCCCAGATGACGAGCAGATCGGCCCAGGCGCAATCCCGCAGCGCGTCATTCTGGTTCGGCAGGTTGGAGGTGCCGTCGACGAAGCGCAGCTGCAGCGATGCGCCGAGCGCCGCATCGAGCTCCACGTACGACGGCGGCCTGCCGCCGACGACAAGCACGCGCCGGATCCCGGCGGCGAGGCACGCGTCGGCCATGGCGCGCAGCGCGCGGCGGTTGTTCGAACCGGAGCAGACGGAGCACTGCGGCCGGTCGACCTCGACGCGGCGGCGCGGGTCGCCGGCCACGCCTGCCATGCAGGCCGGATCGGCACAATGTCGAACAATGGCGGCATCGAGCGCGTCGCGGACGCGGTCGAGCTTCTCCGAGGTGATCCGTTGCTTGCCCGGCCGGGTCAGGCCGGCCGCTTCGAGGGTCTCGCGCGCGGCGGCGCGCGCATCGGGCTTCGCAAAGCCCTGGTCGAGCAGAAGGTCGTCGATCGCCAGGTCGGCCATGCGCCATTATCGGTCGCATGAGCGCACGCACCGATGCGGTGGCGGGCGACGGCACGCTGCTGCTCACCCGCTCGTGGAGCGCGCACGGCGAGCCCTGGGCCGTGGTGCTGCTCGTCCATGGGCTGTCGGAGCACTCGGGGCGCTACGAGCACGTCGGGGAATGGCTCTCGGAGGCCGGCCTCGAGGTGCGTGCCTACGACCAGCGCGGCTTCGGGGCATCCGGCGGGCGACGCGGCGACGTGCGCACCTGGCGACTGTTGCTCGATGATCTGGAGGGCCGGCTGGGAGCCGCGCGTCGGCCGGGCCTGCCGCTCGTCCTGTACGGGCACTCGATGGGCGGACTGCTGTGCACCGAGTACGCTGAGAGCCGGCGGCCACAACCCGACCTGCTGGTCCTCTCGTCGCCGGGCCTCGATTCGGGGCACCCGCGCCATCTCCGCTGGCTGGCCGCGCTGCTCGGCCGCCTGCTGCCGTGGGTCAGCGTTCCAGGCGGCGACGACTTCTCGGTCCTGTCGCGCGACCCGGCGGTGGGGGAGGCATTCCGCGACGATCCACTCGTGGTCAGGCGCCTGACCTTCCGCTTCGGGAAGGAAGCGTTCGATGCCCAGGCGCGCACGCGGGACGGCATTGTCCGGATCCACGTCCCGACCCTGGTGCTGCATGGCGGCTCCGACTGGCTGGTGCCGCCATCCGCGTCGGAGCCACTCGCGGCGCTGCCGGGCGTGACGCGGCGCGTCTATCCGGACCTGCGCCACGAGCTTCACAACGAGCCGGAGGGTCGGGCGGTCGTCGCCGACGTGATCGCCTGGCTGAGATCGTCGATCGCCGCGGGCTGAGCAGGGCGCGATCAGGCGACCGCGCGCATCGGCCTGCGCAGGAAACCCAGCAGGGCAAGGCCGACCAGCAACGCGCCGATCGCCGGGATGGCCATCAAGCTCAGCAGTGCGAGCAATGCCAGGCGCAGGCCGCCGTCCGAGATGACGGACGCGCTGCCGTTCGGTCCGGTCAGTGTGTCGAGTCGGGCGGTGAGCTGGCGCATGTCGGCCTCGAGCCGGCTGAGGTCGCTGCCGCTGGTGTCCAGCGCCGATCCGATCGATCGCAGGTCCCCCGACAGGCTCCGTAGCTGGGTCGACAGGTCGTTGAAGCTCGACGCCATGGGCAGCAGCGGCTGGGCGCCGAGGATCGAGGCGCTCATCGCCGCGGAGAGCTGCGCGCTGGTGGCAGCCGCCTGGTCGACGAGCCGGCCCGCGTCGTCGGCCGCGGTGCTGCTCTGGGTGACGCCGCCGTGCAGGTTCCCGAGAGCGCTGGTCGAGGTTCGGGCTGTGGATGCCGCCGCGCTGAGGGTCCCATCCAGCGAGCCGCTCAGCCGCTCCACGCGGTCGAACGCCGCCCCGCCGACCAGCAGCGCAACGACGATCAGGACGATGCCCAGCACCCCATAAACTGTCAGGCCGATTCCCGTGGCCCGCGCGACGTCCGGCCCGATGCTGATCACCACGGCCGCCGAGTGCGTCACGCCTGGCACGGCCTGGGGCTCGCGCTGTGGGCTCCGTTCCACCGGCGGCGTGGTCGGGGTGACGCGGGCGCCATCGCTCACGTCACCCCTGCGCGATTGTTCGCGACCGAGATGGGTCAGCTCTTCTTCTTCGTCTCGCCGGATTCGCGGCGTTCCTTGTTGACCGTGCGCGCCGCGCGTTCCTCGGCTTCGTCCTTCGAGACGCCGCGTTCCTCGTAGCTGTCCTTGATGTGCTCGTACTGGCGTTCGCGCTTGGGACTTGCCCCTGCCGGCATGTTCGCCTCCTTGCTCGCGGACCTGCTGGATCTGAAGCACAACCGATGCCATTCCCGAATCGGGGGCGAGGGCTCGGACCGACGTGCGCAGCACGTTCGAGCTGTGGACGCCTGGCGGTCGATTGATGCCAGCCCACACGAGAGTGGTGGAGCGGGAGACGGGGTTCGAACCCGCGACATCGACCTTGGAAGGGTCGCGCTCTTCCAACTGAGCTACTCCCGCGCGCATCGCCGACCCCCGGCCGATGACTCGTCGGGGACGCATGCAGACGATAGCCCACTTGGAGCCCTCCGCCAAGATCCGGCCTCCCGCCGGGCCAGCGACGGGCCCGCGCCTCAACCGAACCAACTGGCCCCCGGGGCTTGACCGCTGAGTCCGTCCGGACTCAGGCGGAGGCCAACCGCTGGCTCCCATGCGTTTGAGTCGCCGGGCGAGGCAGATACGCGATTCCGACTGCCAGCATCTGTCAATCCCGACAGATTTGAGTCGCCACGCGCGCGGAGATTGCAGCTGACGGCCGCCCTATCGGTCATCTGAGTCGGCTCCGAATCGTGGGCCGCAGTCGCCCTGGCCGACACTCGGCGCCGAGCGGCCGCCCGAAGCTTCTGGCATTCGGCGTGCACCCCGCGACGGTGTTCAAACTCTGTACCTGGAGATCACCATGTGTCTCACCTGCGGCTGCATGGACGCCCATCTCGACATGGGACCGGCGAACATCACCTACGAGGACCTCAAGGGCGCGGCTGACGAGAACGGCAAGACGATCGCGCAGACGCTCGACATCTTCGAGCGGACCGTCGCCAAAGACCGGGACGATCATGCCGGCGAGTACGCCTCCGGCAGCTAGACACCAGTTCCGGCATCGCCCCCAATCGCAGCGCCGTCCGAGGTCGCTGCAGCGATGCTCCGCGGCCAGCTCATCGCTCGAGGGCCGTCACGAAGCGCGCCACCCGGTCGAGCGCTTCGTCGAGCACGGGGCCAATGCCGTGTCGCACCCGCGGATAGGTGACCAGCTCGGCATTCGGCAGGCGCTTGACCGCCGCTCGCAGCAGCTCGACGTTCGCAAACATGTCCGACTCGCCCGATAGCAGCAGGACCGGACAGCCGATCGCCGGCCAGTGCGCGGTGCGCTCGTCCCAGCGGTCCTGCCGCCCCGGAGGATGAAGCGGATACGAGAACAGCACCAGGCCGGCGACATCGGTCTCGGCCGCCAGCAGCGACGCCACCCGTCCGCCGAAGGAGTGCCCGCCGATCACCGTGCGCCCGGCCTCGACCGTCGACAGCGCGACGCGGTAGGCCACGAGCGCCGGCGCCGTGCGTCCGCGTGGCAGCCGGACCGCGCGGGCCGTCACCCCACGGCGGTCCAGACCGGCGAGATAGGGTGCCAGCCGCTCGATCCCGCCCGAGGCGCCCGGCCCCAGCAGGATGACCGGCCGCCGCACGCCGTCGATGGGTCAGAGCCCCTGAGTGGCGTGCATCAACCCGCCGTCGACGAAGACGGTCGTGGCCGTCAGGTAGCTCGCGGCGTCGCTCGCCAGGAAGACGGCCGCGCGGGCGATCTCGTCGGGGTCCGCGATGCGGCCCAGCGGAATCTCGGCCAGCAGCGCTTGCCGCAGCCGATCGTCGTCGAGCGTCGCGCGGTTGATGGGGGTCGCCACCGCGCCGGGCGCCAGGTTGACGACGGTGATGCCGTGGGGCGCGAGTTCGAGGGCGGCGGTCCGCATCAGCATCCGGACGGCGCCCTTCGAGGCCGCGTAGGCGCTGTTGCCGGGGAAGGCCAGGTCCTCGTGCACCGAGCTGACGTTGATGATCCGCCCGCGGCCAGCCTCGAGCATGCGTCGAGACGCCTCGCGCATGCACAGGAACGTGCCGCGCAGGTTCGTGGCGATGATCCGGTCGAACGTGGCAGCCGGATACGCATCGATGGTCTGCGGCTGGCTCTCGATGCCGGCGTTGTTGACCAGCACGTCCAGGCGACCGTAGCGCTCGTCGACCTGGGCGAAGAGCTGCGTGACGGCGGCCTCGTCGCCCACGTCGGCACGGATCGCCCTCGCTCCTCGTCCCGCCTGTCCGGCAACCTCCTCGGCCTCGTCACGTCCCGCTTCCGAATGAAAGTTGACGACCACCCGGGCGCCGGCCGCCCCGTAGGCGATCGCGATGGCACGTCCGATGCCCGATCCGGCGCCGGTGACCAGGGCCACCTTGTCGGCCAGCACGTCGGGTGCAAAGATCGCAGCTGATTCCTCGTTCGTGGTCGAGCACCTCCTTCGAGGGTCGGATTATCCACCTGACCGATGAGGAGGCCCGCCCTGGCACAGCCCGACCTTCGGCCTGACCCATCGACGACGGTCGTGCTGATGGGCGTCTCCGGCTGCGGCAAGTCCACGGTGATGCGGCTCCTCGCCGAGCGGCTGGGCTGGACGGCGGCCGAGGGCGATGCCTTTCACCCCGCGGCGAACATCGAGAAGATGCGTGCCGGCCACGAGCTGACCGACGCCGATCGCTGGCCGTGGCTGGAGGCGATCGCCGCATGGATCCGCGAGCAGGAACAGGCGGGTCGCAACGCGATCGTGACCTGCTCGGCCCTCAAGCGCATCTACCGTGATCGGCTGCGCGGGGACAACCCATCGGTCTGGTTCGTGCACCTGGCCGCGCCGCGCGAGGTCATCGCCGCCCGGTTGGCGCGGCGAGCCGGCCACTTCATGCCGCCCTCCCTGCTCGACAGTCAGCTCGCCGAGCTCGAGCCGCTGGCGGCCGCGGAGCCGGGCCTGACACTGTCCGCCGCTGGTTCCGCTGAGGCGACCGTCAGCGAGCTCATCGAGCGCCTCCGGGCGGCACGACCTGGCATCTAGACAGCCGGAGCGCCTGGGAGACCGAGCCACGGGTTGCGCTTCTGATCGAGCCTGATAGGCTGATTGGTCTCACACCGAGCTCGGAGTCCACGTGCCCCTCATCTCCGCCAAGCACGGCCGACCCGCCCGTGCTGCCGCAGCCTCGATCCTCGCTCTCGCCCTCATGGGCCTGCTGCCCGGCCTCGTCGCCGCCGGCGGTCCGATCGTCGGGGCGGATGTCGACCACGCCGGCGGCCAGCCGGCGAAGGCCCAGCCGAAGCCCACGCTCATCGGCTACGACGTCAGCTATCCGCAATGCCCCCGCCCGCTGCCCAAGAACGTTGCGTTCGGGGTGGTTGGCGTCAACCAGGGGATCGTCTTCAGCGCGAACCCGTGTCTCGGCAAGGGCGATCGACCGAGTCAGCTGGCATGGGCCGGCATCGACGCCGAGCTCTACGCCAACACCGGCAATCCAGGCCCGGGCCTCTCGGCGCATTGGCCATCTGGCCAGACTCAGCCGCGCCGTTGCGAGACGTCCAATCCGGACA
Organism: uncultured Chloroflexia bacterium; assembly: GCA_963716585.1. Taxonomy (GTDB): domain Bacteria; phylum Chloroflexota; class Limnocylindria; order QHBO01; family QHBO01; genus JAICUY01. Next base: position 807,943 of record CAVQTN010000004.1, on the reverse strand, counting down.
CCGCCGACTGCGCGTTCGACTACGGCTGGAACGCGGCGCAGGACGCCTATGCGACGGCCCTTGATGCCTACATCTCCCTCGGCCTGGCCGATGCGCAGGCCACGCGCACGCCGGTCGCCAACCGCTGGTGGCTCGACGTGGAGACGGCCAATTCGTGGCGTGACGACACCTCGCTGAATGTCGCCTCGCTGCAGGGCGCGGTGGCATATCTCGAGTCGGTCGATGTTGCGAGCGTGGGTTTCTATTCCGCGCCGCGGATGTGGAGCCGGATCACCGGCGATACGACCGCCTTCATCGGCCATCGCAGCTGGGTCGCCGGTGCGAGCACGCTCGCGGGCGCACTGCAGAGCTGCGCCGGCGCCGGCTTCACGCAGGGCGGCGTCGAGCTGAGCCAGTACTTCTCGGGCAGGTTCGACGCCGACCACAGCTGCTGACGGCGGCGTGGCAGGGTCAGGACGGGGGAGCTTCGGCGTCGACCGCCTGGCTTTCGGGCGGGGAGGCCTGCAGCGATGCTCCGGGCAGCCCGATGCTGAAGGTGCTGCCGCGGCCGATTCCCGGGCTCGCGGCGCGGATCCAGCCGTCGTGGATATTGACGATCTCGCGGCAGACCGCCAGGCCCATGCCCATCCCGCTGGCATGGGCATTGGCGTTGGAAGTTCGATGGAATGGCTCGAAGATGGCGACCAGCTGATCCGCCGGTATTCCCAGCCCCGCGTCGCTGACGTCGATGCGGGCCTCGTCGCCGTCGATCCCCAGCTGCAGCCGCACCCGACCGCCGGCGGATGAGTACTTGACCGCGTTGTCGAGCACGTTGAAGATCACCTGCTCCAGGCGCAGCTCATCCCAGGAACCGATCACGCTGCCCCCCTCCGGCAGGTCGAGCGCGAGCTCCACGTCGGAGGCGTAGCGGCCCTCCGCCTGCTGGACGCGCATGGCGTCGACTGCGCTGCTGACCAGCGCGGACAGGTTCACCGGTCCCCGGGTGGCCACCAGCGAGCCACCCTGCAGGCGCGTCACGTCAAGCAGGTCGCCGACGAGCTGGCTGAGCCGATCCGCTGCACGATCGACCTGGCTCAGCGACCGTTGCAGTCGCACCCTGTCGAGCGTCACCGACTCGCCGCCGGGTGACGCATCGAGCTGACGCTGCACCAGGCGTTGCAGCGATTGAGCGTAGCCGCGCACGATGGTGATCGGGGTCAGCAGCTCGTGTGCGGCGACCTGCAGGAACCGATCGCGCAGCGCCACGGCGCGCTCGGTTTCGTGGTAGAGCCGCGAGTTCTGCACGGCGAGTCCGGCGCGCATCCCCAGCAGCTCCGCAACGGACAGGTCGCCGCGCCCATAGCGGCGCCCCGACTCGGTCGAGACGAGCGTCAGCGCGCCGATGACGCGGTCGCTGGCCAACAGCGGCGCGATGATCAGCGATCGCAGCCCGATGGAGCGCAGCAGGTGCAGATATTCGGCACCATGCAGCTGCACATCGGGCCATTCGGCGATCTGCGCATCGGTGATCTCCTCCACCAGCAGCGACCGCCCCGAGGCCAGCACGCCGGCCACGCCGGTTCGGGTGTCCTGCGCCGGTGGGAACCGTTGCTGCAGCTCCTCGGCGAGCGCCAGCTTGGCCGGATCGCGATGGTGAATCCCGACGCGGTGCACCTCGCCGTCGGCATCGAGCACGTCGATCGCGCACCAGTCGGCGAGGACCGGGACGCTCAGCCTCGTCAGGTTGCGGAGCGTCTCTTCGTAGTCGAGCGATGTCGAGAGCGCCGCGCCGGCGTCAGCCAGAAAGCGCAGCGAGCGCTGGGTGTGCTGCTCGTCGGTCTGGTCGTGAAACGTGTTGACCACGTACACCAGCTCCCCGCGTTCATCGAGGATCGGCTCCGAGCGGACGACCGCGTAGCGCTCTTCGCCCGTCGCCTTGACACGGAAGCGGAGCAACACCGGCGGTGGCGTCTGGCGGCGCAGGGCGAGGCGACCGGGAAGCCGGTCAGCCCCGAGCGGCGATCCGTCCTCGTCAAGGAGCTCGAATCGGTCGAGCACCTGCGCGACCGGCGTCGCGAGCAGCTCGTCGAGGGTCCGGTAGCCGATCAGCTCGAGGGCGGCCGGGTTTGCGTACACCAGTGCGCCACCTGGCTCCTGGATGCTGATGCCCTCGCCGACGCGTGCCAAGATGGCTCCGAGGTCGCGGGCATCGTGGATCAGGTCGGCTGCCACCGGCTCGAGGGACTCCGCTTCACGCGCCGTCGCACAGCTCCTCGACCGTGCTGAGCAGGTCGGTGAGCTCGAGGGGCTTGCCCAGCCAGCGCTTCGCGCCGAGGCGTTGCGCATCGACCGCAAACCGTGGGTTGGCGGCGATGATCGCGAACGGGATGTCGCGCAGCTCCTCATCGGCCAGCAGCAGCTCCGCGAACTCCCAGCCGTTCATGCGCGGCATGATCAGGTCCAGCAGGATCATGCAGGGGCGCGGATCGCCACGATGCAGCGCGTCGAAAGCCGCGGCGCCGTCGGGCGCGGTGAGCACGTCATGGCCTTCGCTGGTCAGCACGTCGTCGAGCATCTCGCGGACCGCCGGCTCGTCGTCGACGACGAGCACCGTGTGGGACTGATGCATATCGGTCAGACGAACAGCAATCCGCGGACCATCCACCGTCATGCGCCAAGCCGCTCGGCGAGGAAGCGCAGGGCCAGTGGATAACGCCACTCGATCCCGGCGTGCGTCCCGTCGAACAGCTCGAAGCGGACCTGGTCGCGGATGCCCAGCGTGTCCAGCTGCGCCCGGAAGGCCTCGGCGCCCAGGTCGAGGTAGAAGTCGTCGGAGCGGCCGGCATCGATCCAGATCGCGCGCATGCCGCGCAGGGCATCGTCGTGGCCGGGCGCCATCCGCACCGGATCCCAGGCCAGCCAGCGGTCCCAGACGTCCGGCCGCAGGCGGCCGGTGCGCAGTTCGAAGGGGAGCTGAACCGTGCCGTCGGCGTCGGCCGAGTAGCAGGCGGCCATGCAATACACGTTCAGCAGGGAGCCGTCGCTCTTCCTGGGGCGGCCGGGGCGTGAGCGGAAGTCGGCCCAGAAGCCATCGAAGCTGAAGTCGTACTCGTCGCGAAGGGCCCGGACCGCTTCGCGAATGTCGGGCTGGTAGGCCACCTCGAACAACGCGTCGCCGGCATGCGTGGCCAGCCCACCGAACAGGTCGGGGCGGAGCATGGGCGTGACCATGGCGCCGTAGCCGCCGCTCGATTTGCCGGCGATGCCCCGATGCTGCGGCTGCGGCTGCGTGCGGTACTGCCCGTCCACGAACGGGACGACCTCGTCGCACAGGTAGGTGTGGTAGCGGCCGGTCGCCGGCGAGTCGAGGAACTGGCTGCCGCCGAGGCTTGTCCAGGCGTCGACGTAGACCACGATCGCAGGTGGCGCGTCCGGGGCCGCGAACATCTCGTCGGTCAGCTCCAGCGGGTCGCCGGCGAACGCCCTGCGGTTGCGCCACATGTCGAGCTGGCCGGTCAGGCCCTGGATGACATAGATGCTCGGGTAGCGCTCGGCGGGATGCTCATCGTAGCCGGGTGGGGTGTAGACCCAGATCGGCCGTCGATGCGGATCGCCGAGCGGGTTGCCGGTGAGCGCCTGGCTGTCGATGACATGCTCATCGATCCGCCCGACGAAGTCGCGAGACCACGGCTGCATGGCGGGAGAGTAGCGGTTAGCCGGTCTCGCCGGAGATCTCGAAGTGCTGCAGGCGCCGTACGGCGATCAGGATGGCGCCGATGAACAGGATGCCACCCACGATGACCGCGGTGGTCAGATCGAGCTGTGCGTTGAGGACGGTGCGCGGGACGTCACTGAGCGCATCGGCGAAGGCGAGTGTCTGCTGGCGCACGCTGAAGGTGCGTGTCCCGGCGAAGAGGCCGGCAAGCAGACCCTCCCAGACGAGCACGTAGAGCAGGCCGAAGATCAGGGCACGGCTGGTCACCAGGCTGAAGGCCAGGAACATGGCGCAGTAGATCAACGACCCGACGCCGGCGGCCACGGCCAGGGCGAGCACCAAGCCATTGGCCAGGCCCTGCGCCGCAATGGCCCCGGCGAGCAGCATCGGTACGCTGGTCAGCAGGATCGAACCGACGGCGGCGACCGCGAGCTTGGTGAAGACGATGGTGCGTCGCGGGACGGGCTTGGCGAGCAGGTAGACGGCGGTGCCATCCTCGATCTCGGCGCCCAGCGCGGCCGTCCCGAGCAGCAGAGCCACGAGCGGCATGAGCACCGCCAGGCCGAAGTTCTCGAGCAATCGGCTCGTGAACCGCTGGTTCTGCAGGTCCCGTCCGTTGGCGAGGCTGTTGAGCAGGTAGACGACGGCGACCAGCACCATCAGGCCGCCCAGCAGCAGCAGCAGCAGCAGCCGCCTGCGTCCCAGGAGCTGTCGCAAGGTCAGGCGCGCGACGACGGCGTTCATGCAGTCTCGCGGAGGGCGCGACGGCTCATCGGCGCACCAGGTAGCTGAAGACCGATTCGAGCGACTCGTCGGTCGGCAGCAGCTCGTGCAGCGTGACGTCGGCCCGGCGCGCGAGGCCGCTGACCGTACGGCTGAACGCGCCGAAGTCATTGCTGCGCACGGTGAGCACGCCGTCGTCCAGCGACACGCCGGCGATCGTCGGCTCCCCGACCAGCACCGCCGCCAGCACCCGATCGTTCGAGGAGCGCACCGTGAAGGTGTGCGGTCGATCGGTCATCAGTCGACGGATTTCCCGAAAGTCGCCGGAGGCGGCCAGCCGGCCGGCGACGATGACCAGCACCTGCTGGGCGAGGCGCCCGACCTCCTCGAGGATGTGCGAGCTGAAGAGGATGGTGCGGCCCTCCGAGCCCATCCGGCGCAGCAGCTCCATCATGTGCAGCCGCTGACGCGGGTCCATGCCGTTGAACGGCTCGTCGAGCAGCAGGATCGGCGGGTCGTGGACGAGCGCCGCGGCCACCTTGGCGCGCTGTCGCATCCCTTTCGAGTAGGTCCCGATGGGTCGATCCTGCGCCGATTCCATCTCGACCAGCGCGATCGCTCGCTGGGCGGCGGCCTCCGGCTGGGCGATCTTCTGCAGTCGCGCGCTGGCGACCACGAACTCGCGCGCGGTCAGAAAGGTGTAGGCCGATTCGCGCTCCGGCACCAGGCCGATGCGTCGGTAGATCTCCGGATTGCCGAACGTCGCGACGCCCTCCACCGCCACGCCGCCGGTCGAGGGGCGCAGAAAGCCCGAGAGCATGTGCAGCAGCGTCGACTTGCCGGCGCCGTTGGGTCCCAGCAGGCCGGTCACGCCGGCGGTCAGCGAGAAGCTGACGTCGTTGATCGCCACGACGTTGCCGTACCAGCGCGAGACATGATCGACGGAGATGGCGGGGACGGCTGGGCTGACAGCTGGCGCTGCCGCCGGGGTCGAGGCGGTCATGCCTGGATCCGTCGGTAGCGCAGCACGACGACCCCGGCGGCTACCACCAGCACGATCGCCAGCGCCGCGAAGTAGGCCACGCCGGACAGGTCCGGGGTGAGGCTCGGCGGGTCGCGAGGCGGCCCGAACGAGAAGCCGGGGCCGCCGAAGATCGTGTAGGTAACGCCCAGCAGCACCTGGTTGATGTCGAGCAGCTGGGCGTACTGGCTCAGCTGGGCGGTGCCGATCGACGACAGGATCTGGCTGACGATGGAGGTCACCAGGAAGAAGGCGATGATGGCGCCGGTGGCGAACGACCGTCGCGGGGTGAAGGCTGCGATCGCCAGCCCGATGACCGCGAAGGTCGCCGAATAGAGCAGTGAGGAGACCAGGATCTGGATCAGCTTGGGTGCCTCGTCGCCGAGCGCGGACAGCAGGTCGGTGGAGCTCAGCACCCTGCCGGCGAAGAGGACGAGTTGCGGGGTCAGGGTGACGACCAGCAGCGCCGCCGTCAGCGCCGCCATCTTGGCCGCGGCGTAGTCGATGCGCTGGATGGCATGGCTGAAGTAGAGGGACAGGACCTGGTTGCGCTGGTCGCCGCCGACGAGCTCGGGTGCCTGGGCCGCCACAAAGATGCTCAGCGTGATGGCGATCTGGGGCAGGTAGTTGTCGTAGGTGAATGGCTGCACGGCGTCACCGACCAGCGCGACGATGCCGACCGCCACGGCCGCCGGCAGCAGGGCGATGATCGTGAGTCCCCACGGCACGATCTTGGAGCGCGCGCTGCGCCCCAGCCCGAACGCGGAGCGCCAGCTCGACCAGAAGAGCGTGGCGATGGCGGCGCGGCGCCCAAGCCGCGGGCCGTCGTAGCCCTGGTAGCCGAGGTCGTAGATCGCGCCGGTCCGCGTGCGCGCCACGGCGGGTGCGTCAGGCAGCGTCATCGGCTGCTCCGCTGAACAGGTCCTCGAGCCGATGGCGTCGCTGCTCCAGCCGCAGCAGCGACAGCCCCAGCTCGTCGACGGTATCGCGCACCACGTCGTACGGCTCCGTGTTGGGAAGGTCCACGAGCACGCTCTGACCATCGAGCCTGGCGGTCAATCCGTGGTCGGCCAGGCGCTGCACCAGCGTCTCGGCGCCCTCCTCGACGTCGATCGCCAGTGTCCCGGTCTGCTCGGTGAACGACGCGATCGGTGCGGCGCGCAGCAGCTTGCCGCCGTCGATGGCCAGCAGGAAGTTGCACACGCGCTCGATCTCGCCGAGGAGGTGGCTGGCCACGATCGTCGCGATCCCGAATTCCGTGCCGGTCCGTTTCACGAGATCGAGCATCTCGTCACGACCGGCGGGATCGAGGCCGTTGGTCGGCTCGTCGAGAAGCAGCAGCTTGGGGTCGTGGACCAGCGCCTGGGCGAGCTTGACACGCTGCTTCATGCCGGTCGAGTAGCCACCGATGGCGCGGTAGCGCTCCTCGTAGAGTCCGACGTGGCGCAGGACCTCGGCGGTGCGCTCACGCGACGCATCGGCCGGAAGCCCCGCCATGCGGCCCATGTGGGTCACGAAATCGGTCGCCGACAGGTCCGGCGGCAGGCAGTCGTGCTCTGGCAGGTAGCCGACGAACTGGCGAATCTGCGAGCCCTGCGTGACGACGTCCATGTCCATCACGCTGACGCTGCCACTGGTCGGCTTGATGAGCCCCAGCAGGATCTTCAGCAGCGTGCTCTTGCCGGCGCCATTGGCGCCAACCAGGCCGATGATTCCCGGTTCGACGTCCAGCGTCAGCCCGTCGAGGGCAGTGACTCCTCCGGAGTAGCGCTTCGTCAGTCCCCTGGCGGCGATGAGCGGCATCTGCCACGCAGTCTACCGGTCCCCGCGCGGACGTATCAGTGGATGGCCGCCCCCAGCAACGTGCCGATGCCGAAGGTGATCGCCGCGGCGGCGAGTCCGAATCCCACCTGGCGCAGGCCCGACTGGAGCGCGTGCTTGCCGGTCATGATGGTGATCACGGCCCCAAGCCCGAAGAGCGCGAATGCCGACAGCACCGCCGAGGTCACGATCGCACCGCTGCCCGACCCAATCAGGAAGGGGATCACCGGGATGACTGCCCCGAGCGCGAACAGCGAGAACGAGGTGGTGCCGGCGACCCATGCCGAGCCGCCCAGGTCGTCCGGATCGATGCCGAGCTCCTCGCGGCTCATCGTGTCGAGGGCGACCGCCGGGTCGCCGCCCATGATCCGATGCGCCAGCATCCGCGCCTCATCCGGCCGCAGGCCTTTCGACTCGTAGATCAGCCGCAGCTCCTGCTCCTCTTCGTCCGGAAAGGCGGCGAGTTCGTCGGCCTCCGTCGCGATCTGGTTGGCGTACAGCTCACGGGCGCTCTGCACGCTGAGCCACTCGCCGAGCGCCATCGACAGCGATCCCGCCAGCAGGCCCGCGAGACCCGCAACCAGCACCGGCCGGCCGCCCGCGGTCGCCCCGGCCACGCCCATGACCAGGCTGAAGTTCGAGACCAGGCCGTCGTTCGCGCCGAGCACCGCAGCGCGCAGCGCGTTGCCGCCGATGCCTCGGTGCCGGCCCTCGAAGCGCGCGAGCGTCGCGCCGCTCGCGCCGCCGGTGACGTTGTGCAACAGTCGCGCATGCGACCGCTCGTCGGCCGGAAGCGACGTGCCGGCCGCCTCCGGCTGGTCGTCGTACATGGTCCGCCCCCGGCGCTCCTGGGTGGCCATGATCGGCGAGACTAGGCCGGCGCCGAACCGCCGAGCGACGAAGGCCAGCACCTGCGCTCGCCAGGAAGGTCGCACGACACTGTCAGCCGATGCCTCGGTAAGGCGCGCGCGCCACAGCTCGGCGTGGCGGTCCTCCACGCTCCCCAAGCGACGGTACAGGTCGGCGAGCTTGTCGTCGCCGGCACCATCGGCCATGGCGCGGTAGACATGGGCGCCATCGACCTCGCCCTGCAGGTTGTCGCGCCAGCGAGCCGCATCGGTCCTGGTCATCGCTCAATGCATGTGCGGGGCGGAGTCCGGCTCGAAGGCGCGCGCCGGGTCATCCGCGAACTCGAGCAGGCATCCCCGGCTGCAGAAGAAATACTCGCGTCCCTGGTATTCGGCGGTAAGCCCCTGGGTGCGGGCGTCCTCGGGGTTGACGGCCATGCCGCACACCGGGTCGGTCTCCTGGTCGACGCGCTGGTCGAGATCGGTCATCGGTCGAACCTCTGCCTCAAATGGGATTGAATGCGCGCAGTCGCAGCGAGTTACTGACCACGCTCACGCTCGACAGTGCCATGGCCGCAGCGGCCAGCGCCGGGCTGAGCTGCAGCCCCGTGACCGGGAACAGCGCACCGGCGGCCACGGGGATGAGCAGCAGGTTGTAGCCGAATGCCCAGCCCAGGTTCTGGCGGATGGTCCGCACGGTCGCCCTCGACAGACCGATGCTGCGCGCCACGTTGCGAAGGTCGGCGCCGACGATCGTGATGTCCGACGCCTCGAGGGCCACGTCGGCGCCGGTGCCGATCGCGATGCCGACGTCGGCCCGTGCCAGCGCCGGCGCGTCGTTGACACCGTCGCCGACCATGGCCACGGTTGCACCTTGTGCCTGGAGCTCGGCGATCTTGGCCGACTTGTCGCCGGGCAGCACCTCGGCCAGCACCCGTTCCGGCGCGATCCCGGCCTGCGCCGCGATCTTCCGCGCTGTCGCGGCGCGATCGCCGCTGACCATCCACACGTCGAGTCCTTGCCTGCGTAGCCCGTCCACTGCTTCGCGCGCCTCCTGCCGGAGGGTGTCCGCGACGCTGATGACGCCGGAGAGGCGGCCATCGATCGCGACGAAGATCGGGGAGTCAGTGGCTTTGGCTTCGGGTGCAGGTTCGGACTCCGGCTTCGTCGAGGGTGATGGCCCCGTCGCGCAGCAGGCGCTCGGTGCCGATCAGCAGCTGGTGGCCGTCGACCGTGGCACGCACGCCGCCCCCGGGAATCGACTCGAACGCGGTCGCTTCCGTGCGCGCGGTGGCGGTCGCGTGGCGGACGATGGCCTCGGCGATGGGGTGCTCGCTGCCTCGCTCGGCCGCGGCCGCGAGGCGCATGAGCTCCGTCTCCTCGATGCCGAGCGCCCGGACCGCTGTCACGCTCAGGACGCCACGGGTCAGCGTCCCGGTCTTGTCGAGCACCACGGTCGTCACGCGTCGCGCCTCCTCGAGCGCCGCGCCGTTGCGCATCAGGATGCCATGCTCGGCGCCCTTGGCGGTGCCGACCATGATCGCCGTCGGCGTGGCGAGGCCCATGGCGCACGGGCAGGCGATGATCAGCACGGCGACGGTCGCGGTGAGCGCCAAGGGCAAGCGCGGCTCCGGTCCCAGGAGCATCCAGGCGGCGAAGGTCAGCACCGCCACGCCGATGACCGCCGGCACGAACCAGCCCGTCACCCGATCGGCGACGCGCTGGATGGGGGCTTTCGATCCCTGCGCCTGCTCGACCAGCTTCACGATCTGCGCCAGTGCTGTTTCGGCGCCCACCTTCTGGGCGCGCATCACGAACGACCCGCTGGTATTGAGCGTCGCGCCGATGACCTTGTCGCCGAGGCGCTTCTCGACGGGGAGCGACTCGCCGGTGAGCATCGCCTCGTCCACCGCGGACGCGCCATCGGTCAGGATGCCGTCGACCGGCACCTTGTCGCCGGGTCGCACGCGCACGAGGTCGCCGACACGCACCTGGTCGAGCGACAGGTCCAGCTCGACGCCGTTGCGGATGACGCGCGCCGTCGCCGGCCGCAGCTGCAGCAGGGCCCTGACGGCACCCGCGGCCTGGCCCTTGGCGCGTGCCTCGAGCCATCGGCCCAAGAGGATCAGCCCGATGATCACGGCCGCGCTGTCGAAGTAGGTTTCGCCGCGCACCGCGAGTTGCGGCAGCAGGGTGACGAAGACCGAGTAGCCGTAGGCTGCCAGGGTGCCCATCGCCACCAGCGTGTTCATGTTCAGGTCGCCATGCGGCAGGCCGCGGGCTGCGGCGACGAGGAAGCGCCGGCCGAAGACGAATTGGACGACCGTGGCCGGCCCGAGGAACCAGACGTTCACTCGCTCCATGGGCCAGGGCACGCCGCCGGGCCAGAGCATCACCGCCATCATCGCCAGACCGATGCCGGTCGCCGCCAGCGCCTGCCACAGCAGGCTGCGCTGCTCGTCCGTCGCGCTCGGGGCGTCGGGCGCATCGGTCCGCTCGCGGACGTCGTAACCGGCGTCCTGGATGGTGCGCACTATGGCTTCTCGACCGATGACGGCCGGGTCGAAGCGCACCGTGGCGCGTTCGGTCGCCAGGTTGACCGTTGCTTCGGCCACGCCATCGGCCTTGTTGAGGTACCGCTCGATGCGGTTCACGCAGGAGGCGCACGTCATCCCGATGACGGGTACGTCGAGTTGCGCGTGGCGGGCTGTTTCCATACTGCTGGGGAGTATACCGCGAGCGGTGTCTGCCGCCTTGACTCGTGCTGCGAGTCAGTCCCGGAAGCAGGCACCGCGTCCGGGCAGCTCCTTCCGATTCGACTCGTGCGCCGCCGCGAATCGGGAAGGAGCTCCGCCTTCTTCCCGCACTGACTCGTGCTGCGAGGCCGGCGCGCTTACAGGAACCCGATGCCGTTCGCTCGCGGGTCGTGGCCGACCCGAAGCGCGCCGAGGACAGCGCGCGTCCCGAGCGGGAACGCGGTGCGCAGGCTGGCGGAAGCCCGGATGATGTCCCGATTCCGCTGCGTGTCCCGAACGAGCAGGATCATCCGCTCGATTCCCGAGTCACGTCGTTTCAATTCGAGTCGCCGTTGCAGATTCTGCAGATCGTCCAGAAATGTCTCTGCCTCGACGGCGATCAGCTTCGGTAGCCCTTCGAGCACGAGATCGATGGCTCGCGGATCGCCAGGAATCGGAAGAGCCCACTCACGCCGGGGTCGGAAGACGGCGGCGATTTGCTTCTCGAATCTTGTGAGCAGCTGATCGTGGACCGAATCGCGAATGGACCCGCCCGCCGCGAATCCGCGTACCGACAGGTCGAGTCCGACCGCCCCGAACACGCGACAGGCATTTGCGACATCGAGCCATGGGGCCTGGCCGCGTTCGATCCGGCCGATTTCGGCGCCGGAGAGTCCACATGCGGCGCCGACGGCGTCCTGGCTGGCGCCGAGCGCTCGTCGCGCAGTGCGCACCTCGCCTCCGATCGTCCCGAGCGCCCGCCGTGTGATCCTGCTGGCGCGGTCCATGCGCCGTTCCTTGGCGGTCATAGTGAGAAGTTTCCACGGCGGCTGTTACCAGGCTCTTATCGGAGGCTTACCCGGCCTTGACTCGTGCTGCGAGTCAGTCCCGGAAGCAGGCACCGAATCCGGGCAGCTCCTTCCGATTCGACTCGTGCGCCGCCGCGAATCGGGAAGGAGCTCCGCCTTCTTCCCGCAGTGACTCGTGCTGCGAGTCAGCGCGTCGCGGCGCTCAGCGCTCCGCTTCGTGTGCCGAGTCGGCAGTCAGCGATCGTTCCATGCGCCGATCCGGAACGATCCACACGACCGCCACCCCGACGTAGATGGCAAACGCGACGAGCGGCAGTGCCAGCGCCAGCGGGGTCGCGACGAGGTAGCCCACGATCGACAGCTTGCCCTTCGTGTCCCGCCCGACGGCCTCGGCGAGCGTGTGCGTCTGGCGCGGAGCGCTCATCAGCGCATGGAGCAGCAGGAAGTAGGCGAACGCCGCGAACAGCAGCTCGACGCCGTAGACGAAGACCGGGATCGAGGCAAACTCGTGCTCGCCCATCCAGGCGGTGCCGAACGGGAGGAGCGAGAGCCAGAAGAGCAGGTGCAGGTTGGCCCACAGGACCCGGCCATCGACGGTCCGCGCGGCCTGGAACAGGTGATGATGGTTGTTCCAGTAGATCCCCACGTTCGCGAAGCTGAGGAGATACGCCAGGAACTGCGGTCCCAGCGGTCCGAGGTCCTCGAGCCGCGTCCCAGCGGGCGGCACCAGCTCCAGGACCATGATGGTGATGATGATGGCCAGGACTCCGTCGCTGAACGCCTCCAGCCTGCCCTTGCTCACCGACGGCTTCTCATCGCGAGGGGAGTATGCCCGAGCCGGTCAATCTCGCTGCTAGCCTTGCAGGCGTGCGCGCGCTGATCCTGACCAACGAGTTTCCGCCGAACGTCTACGGCGGCGCGGGAGTGCACGTCGACGAGCTGACCCGCGCGCTGCGGAAGCTGGTCGAGGTCGAGGTGCGCACCTTCGGCGCCCACGACGAGCAGGCGGACGGCTGGCGCGTCCGGGGGTTCCCGGCGGACGACGGGCTGAGCGGCGTCTTTGCCGCCCTCGGCCGCGACATCGGCATGGCGGCAGCACCCGTCGACGCGGACGTCATCCACGCCCACACCTGGTACACGCACCTCGCCGCCATCCTGGCGAAGCTGGCGTACGGCATTCCGCTCGTCATCACGGTCCACTCGCTCGAGCCGATGCGGCCCTGGAAGCGCGAACAGCTGGGTGGAGGCTTCGATGTTTCGTCGTGGGTCGAGCGCACGGCGCTCGAGATGGCGGACGCGGTGATCGCCGTCAGCCGCCAGACACGCGAGGACATCCTGCGGCTCTTCGCGGTGCAACCGGCGCACGTACAGGTCATCCACAACGGCATCGACACCGAGTTCTACCGGCCCGTGCACGAGGCCGATGCGCTCGAGCGGCACGGCATCGACGTCTCGCAGCCCTACCTGCTGTTCGTCGGGCGCATCACCCGCCAGAAGGGAATCGTCCACCTGGCGCGCGCCATTCGGCACCTGGACCCGCGCATCGGCGTGGTCCTGTGCGCCGGCCAGCCCGACACGGCCGAGATCGCCGGGGAGATGGAGGAAGCGGTGGCCAAGGCCCGTAGTCATCGGCCCGGCATCGTCTGGATCCCCGAGATGCTGCCGCGCGAGGAGCTGCGGCAGCTGTACAGCCATGCCGCCGCATTCTGCTGTCCCTCGGTCTACGAGCCGTTCGGCATCATCAACCTGGAGGCGATGGCCTGCGGCGTGCCGGTGGTCGCCAGCGCGGTGGGGGGCATTCCGGAGGTGGTGGTCGACGGCGAGACCGGCGTCCTGGTTCCCGTCGCCGACGACCTGACCGCGTTCGAGCACGACCTGGCCGATGCGATCAATGGCCTCATGGCACAGCCCGATCTTCGCGCTCGGATGGGCGCGGCCGGCCGGCGGCGAGCCGTCGAGTCGTTCGGCTGGGACGCGATCGCGCAGGCGACGGTGGACCTGTACGGTTCGTTGCGCTGAGCCGCGGATCGGCATCCGCCGCCAAGCTTCCACAACACGCAGCCTGGCGGAAACGCCGAGTCCAATCATGCATTCCGCGTTCGACCGCCCTGCAGTCGCCGCCCGAGGTGACGCAGCACGCCGGCGACCCCCAGCCCGCCGAGCACGAAGATCACCCCGGCCGCCGGGAAGATCCCGTCAACGCCACTCACCGCCGCGACCGCCGCGCCCAGTGATGGACCGATGATGCCGGCCACGTACAGCGGCAGCAGCACCAGGTTGAGGGTCGCCGAGCGTCGCTCTGCCGGTGCCTCGGTGGCGATCAGGCCGAACATCATGGCCTGCACCGCTGCCTGGAAGACGGCGTACACGGCGGCCAGCAGCGCGAGCAGCAGCACACCGCTGGAGAGCGGCATCAGGCCGACCACCACGCCGCCGCCGATGAGCGACACGGCGAGCACCGGCCGGAAGCCGATGCGGTCGCCGATCGGTCCGGAGATCGGCGCCACGAGTGCCCCGACCAGCGCGGCCGTGCCAGTCACCAGCGCGATGGCGCTCGCCAGGCCGGCGCCGCTGCCGAAGATACGCTCCACCAGGATCGGCAGGAATGGCCGGTACATCTGGTTGGCCAGGATCGCCACGCCGAAGATGATGAACAGCCGCCGCACGCCCGCATCGCGCAGGACGCCGACGATCGCGTCCCGGGCGAGCGTCACCACGCGGCCAGTCGGCACGACCTCGGGCCGGATCTCGCGCGTGCCGAGCAGGAGGATGAGGACGATCGCCGCCGAAAGGCCGGCGGAAAGCCAGAAGACGGCGGTGAGGGACAGCTGCAGGCCGTCGATCATCAGTCCGGCGATGACCGGTCCGACCGCAAAGCCGATGGGACTGGTTGCCCCGAACAGCGCGGTCATGGTGCCGATGCGATTGCGCGGCGTGACATCGCGCAGTGCGGCGAGCATCACTCCCGTGTTTCCCAGCTGCAGCCCCGTGAGCAGCAGCGCCACGGCGAGCTGCCATGGTTCGCGTGCCAAGGCGACGGCGCCGAACACGATCGCCTCGACGACCGCGCTGCGCACGATCACCGCGCGACGGCTGTACTTGTCGGCCCACACGCCCCAGAACGGGACCAGCACGATGCCGAACACGAAGATCAGGGAAGTGAAGATGCCGGTGAAGGCCGGGATATCGGCGTCCGGCAGGCCGACCTCGCGCAGTCGCAGTGGCAGGTAGGCGAAGATCTGACTGACGCCGAGCGCCTCGATGGTCGAGGTGACGCCATAGGCGACAAGCAGCGATCGCCAGCCCTGGGGCGCTGGGGAGTTCACGCGGTGAGTCTATCGGCGCCGCAACCGCGTACCATCTGGTGGAGGACTGACCGATGACCGACCGCTCGTATCACCCGGCGCGCCGCGGAACACTGCTCGGCGGTGTTTGGCTTATCGGGCTGGGCATCGTGTTCCTGGTCCAGCAGGCGCTGGGACTGCCCTGGTCGCGGGCCTGGCCGCTGTTCCTGATCTTGGCGGGCGTCGCATCGGTCGCACCGTCAATGCTCGGCTACGGTCGTGGCTACGGGCCGCCGGGGATCGCGCGCTGGATCGCGCCTATCGTCCTGATCGGCCTGGGCGTCGTGTTCCTGCTTGCCAACCTCGGGGTCCTGCAGGTCAGCGCCGGCGAACTGCTGCGCCAGGGGTGGCCGCTGATCCTGATCGCCATCGGCGCCGTGTTGCTGGTCGGGGCCGTGTGGCCCGGCCAGGGCCGGAGGGCCAGGGAGACGCTGTCGCTCGACGCGGGACCGGGTGGCACCGCCGAGGTCGTGCTGCGTTTCGGTGCCGGCGAGATGCAGGTCAGCGCGGGACGCAGCGGCAAGCTGCTGGAGGGCGAGTTCCGCGGCGGCGTCGTCGCGAAGCGCCCGACGCCCGATCGGGTCGAGCTGTCACCGGACCTCGAGCACGCTTCGTGGTGGGGCGGCGAGCACCTGACCTGGGACCTGCGGCTGGCGCCGGACATCGAGCTGGACCTGCGGATCGAGGGCGGCGCGAGCCGCGGCTCGCTCGACCTGAGCAGCCTGCGCGTGCGCCGGCTGGATCTCAAGACCGGGGCAAGCCGGACCAAGGTGACGCTGCCGGCCGCCGGCGTGACCGCCGTCAACGCCGATGCCGGCGCGGCGCAGCTCGTCTTCAGCGTGCCACTCGGCGTGGCGGCTCGGATCCATTCGCAGATGGTCGTCGGCTCGATGGGGGTCGACGAGAGCCGCTTCCCGAAGACGGGCAGCGGCCGCTACGAGTCGGCGGACTTCGAAACTGCGACCAACCGCGTCGCGATCGAGATCCGGGGCGGGCTGGGCAGCGTCCGCATCGACTGAGCCGACCTCCTGTGCCGGCCAGCGGCACTCCCCACTCAGGTGGGATCGGAATGGCGGTCGAATGCTGCGCCCGGTTGCCATGGCGTGCCCAGCGCGGGCAACAGCCAGCGGTCAAGCCCGATCCATCCGGCATTGCGCCAGGCGAGCACGACCAGGACACCGAGGATGATCAGCACGGGGTTGCTGCTCACCGTACCCGAAAGCAGATAGTTTGCGTTCATCACCACGCCGAAAAAGGCCGCGATCCCGGTGAGCGCGCCCAGGATCAGCGCCGCGCCGACGGCCAGCTCGCCGAGGGTCACCAGCCAGCCGAAGACGCCGGCGTTCGGGATCACGACGTGCTCCAGGAACCAGCCGTACCAGCCGGTGACATCCGGATGGTCGCCGCTCGTCTTGGCCAGCGCGCCATGCGCAAAGCCGGTGAGGGCGGTGCCCGCCTGCGCTCCGGTCCATGCTGGCGAGCCGATTTTGCCCAGTCCTGCGCTGAGCCACTCGTAGCCAAGGTACACGCGGATGATCAGCCAGATCCAGGAGGCGCGCGTGTCGGCGAACAGGAAGCGTGCGAATGGAGGCTCACGCAGCTCGCTGGGTCCGTGCGCTATGGCAGTCATGGGAAGCTCTCCTGTCTCTGTGCGAGATCACCGCGAGGAACGGCGACACGCATGCTAGCTCGCATCACGCGACCGATGGCTCGCATCCGGCGGGCCATTCGGCCCTGCCGCATGCCTCGCGGACGGCGCATCGTGGCCAGTATGCACACCTCCGTTCGAACCGATCCCATCCACGCTGCGTCGCGGGACGGCATATCGCACCTCGTCGTCGTCCGCGACGTTGCGCTCCGAGCCGCCGAGGTTCGTGCCTTCCTCGAAGACCCCGAGCTCGAATGGCTCGGCTCGCCCCTGGCCGACGCTGGCGCGCCGGCGGGCATGCGCCGCTATCTCACCGACCTGGGCGTGCAGATCGGTGACGGCGCGCACGGCCTCTTCCGCAAGGCGGCCTTCGTGGACCTCGGGACGCTGAAGCAAGTGGGGAATGCCCACGAGCTGGAGGTGAGCTGGCGCGCAGCCACGCTGGCGCCGCTCTTCCCGGTCTTTGCCGGCCAGCTGGCCATCGCGGACGGCGAGCTGCGGCTCGAAGGGTGGTATGCGCCGCCGGGCGGGGTCATCGGTCGGATTGCCGATCGCGTGCTGCTGCAGCTCGCGGCCCGCGGCACCGCACGCTGGCTGCTCGCGGCGCTGGCCGACGCGGTCCGCTCGCGGGCGGCGGAGAGCGCCTAGCCGCGATCCAGGCCGTGCTTGGCCACGAAGGCGGCGGCCTGCGCGCGGCGCTGCAGGTCGAGCTTGGCGAGGATGCTGCTGACGTAGTTCTTCACCGTCTTGTCCGAGAGGAACACGTCGGCCGCAATCTCCTTGTTGGTCTTGCCCTCCGCGACCAGCAGCAGGATCTTGCGTTCCTGTGCGGTGAGCGCAGCCAGCTCGTCATGATTGCCGCCCGTTGCGGCGCGGCGCACTCGCTCCAGCACGCGCTCGGTGACCGCCGGATCGAGCAGCGAGTCGCCGCGACCGACGGCCTCGAGCGCCGCGACCAGATCGCGGCCGCGGACCTGCTTGAGCAGGTAGCCGCTGGCGCCGGCGATGATCGCGGACAGCACGGCCTCCTCGTCCGGGTACGAGGTCAGCATCACCACGCGCGTCTCCGGCATCTCGGCGCGGATGTCACGGCAGGCCTCGATTCCCGAGCCGTCCGGCAGCCGCACGTCCATGACCACCAGGTCGGGGCGAAAGCGTTGGGCCGCACCGACTGCCTCCGCCATCGTGCCCGCCTGGGCGACGACGCTGAACTCGGGGCGTCGGTCGAGGAGGGCGACCAGGCCCTGGCGCACGATCTCGTGATCGTCGACGACCAGCAGTCGCAGCGGACGAGTCGCGTCGGGGGGTTGTGCCGTCATGCCGTTTCCGCTCCTGGCTCGGACCGATACGGGGTGCCGACGATGATACGTGTGCCCGTACCGGGTTGACTCTCGATCTGCAGCGTGCCGCCGATACGGGCTGCGCGGTCGGCGATATTGCGCAGCCCATGGTGGCTGCTGCCGAGGGGCGCAGCAGGGTCAAACCCGCGTCCGTCGTCGCTGATCTCCAGGCGGAGCGAGCCAGCCTCGGCCGTCACCTCGATGAGGGCCCGCGTGGCGCCCGCATGGCGAGCGACGTTGCTGAGGGTCTCGCGGACAATGCTCAGCAGCTCACCGGAGAGATCGACGGGCAGCTGCGCCGGTTCGCTGCCACGCACCTCGACGTCGATCGCCGAATTCAGGCGCACCTCGTCGGCGAGCATCTCGAGGGCCAGCAACAGGCCGCCCTCCTCGAGGAGCACCGGTCGCAGCCCAAAGATGAAGCCGCGGATCTCCCTGGTGGTGGCGTGCAGCGTTTCGATGGCCCGTTCGACCCGCTCGGCGGCCTCGTCCGCATCTTCGCGAATCAGCTCGGGCACGTCGTCGAGCGACAGGGCCACGCCGTAGATGCGCTGGATGATCGTGTCATGCAGGTCGCGGCTGATGCGCTCGCGCTCGCCGACGATCCCCAGCCGTCGCACGCGGTCATGGAGTCGGGCGTTTTCCATGGCGATGCCGGCGTGGAGGGCGAACCGCTCGACCAGCCTCTGATCGTCGTCGCTGAACTCGGGTGCGCCCCGCTTGTCGGTGAGATACAGGCGCCCGATGGAGCGGCCCTTGACCGTGATCGGCACGCCGAGGAACGAATGCATCGGCGGATGGTGGGGCGGGAAGCCGTGGCGCCGCGCATCTGTGGCGATGTCGGGGATGCGGAAGGCCCGATTCTCGCGGATGATGAGGCCGAGCAGCCCGTGCCCCCGGGGCAGTGCGCCGATGCGCCTGCGCTGCGCGCTGGTCATGCCGCTCGTCACGAACTGCTCGATCACGCCATGGTCGTCGACGATGCCCAGCGCCGCGTAGCGGGCATCCGCCAGGTCGCGCACGCGGTCGACGATGACCTGTAGCACGCGGTCAACCGCCAGCACCTCGGCCACGCCGCGGATGGCGACCTCGAGGGCGGCGAGGTTGCCTTCGGCACGAATGGCCCGTGCCTCGCCGTGGACCGCGGCCAGTGCCAGGCCGACGGCATGCGTGGCCAGCGACGCGTCGCGCACGTCGGGCGGGTCCAGGCGCAGCCGGCCGAGGCCGTGTGCCCCGGGGCCGACCGCGCGGCCCTGCGCCGCGGACTCACCGCGCAGGCTGCCCCACGAAACTTCGACTCCGGGGAGCGGCGGCGCGTCGATGGCGAGGACGGCTCCACGGAAGCCGAGCTGGCTGACCACCTCACCCAGCGCCGCGGCAAGCCGCCGTTCGTCGGCCGCCGTCCGGCCACCCTGCCAGGCGCTCAGGGCCTCCAGGAGGTGCGCGAGCGGCAGCGCGACGCGATCAGGCACACGCCAAGGCTACCCGCAACGCCGAGGCAAAAGGGACATCCGGCGTGCAAAGCGGGGGCCGAACGGCACGTGCCCCGGAGCGATTGGTCTGGCCCAATGGGATCGTCGAAACGGGTCTGTCGCGAGACAGTCCGCACGCCAATAGGAAATGATGACCAGGATCTTCATCTCGATTGCCGCCTTCGTCAGCATGGCGCTGCTGACGCTCATCTACGCGCAGGTCTCCGGTACGCCGCCGCGCGCCGAGGCGGCCAAGACGGCACCGCTCGGCGTCATAGAAATCCACGCGACCGAGCTGAAGTTCGACCACAGCATGCCCGAGGTCGCCAAGGCTGGTCGCTACACCATCAAGCTGGTGAATGACGGCAAGACCGCGCACGACATCACCTTCCCGGACGGCACGTCCGCGGCGGCTGCGCCCGGCAAGACCGCCACGGTCGACGTGAACGTGCCGGCCGCCGGGATTGATTTCATCTGCTCGATCCCCGGGCACGCAGATGCCGGCATGAAGGGCATGATCATGGTCAGCGGGCAGGCCACATCCTCGGGCGCGGCCTCGCCCGGCGCACAGCCGGCGCCGGCCGGGGCGGTCGCCAAGGATCCCAACGCGCCGGCGTATACGCCGCGCGACGCCACCGCCCCGGCCGCGCTCAAGGGAACGGACCACGACATCGACCTGTTCGTCATCGAGCAGCCGATGACCGTGGCCGATGGCTTCGTCCAGGAGGTGTACGCCTTCGGATTGACACCCGAGACGGCGACCGTCCCGGGCCCGGTGCTGCGCGTCAAGGTCGGTGACACGCTGCGGGTGCATCTCAAGAACCCGAAGACGAACCTCATGCCTCACTCGGTCGACTTCCATGCGTCGATGGTCGCCTGGAACGACGAGATGACCGACATCAACCCCGGCGAGGAGAAGCTCTACGAGTTCAAGGCCAACTACGCCGGAGTGTTCATGTACCACTGCGGCACGGCGGGAGCCCTCAGCCACATGCTGAACGGCATGTACGGCATGATCATCGTCGAGCCGAAGGAGGGTTTGCCGAAGGTCGACCACGAGTTCTTCCTGGTGCAGAACGAGTGGTACCTGGGGGCGCAGGGACAGACCGGTGACCTGGCCAAGGCCGGTGCGTCGGTACCAGCGCCGGACTTCGTGGTCTTCAACGGCATCGCCAACCAGTACAAGGACAATCCCATCAAGGTGCCGACCGGCGAGACCGTGCGGGTCTTTGTCCTGGATGCCGGCCCGAACATCGACAGCAGCTTCCACATCGTGGGCACCATCTTCGAGGATGTCATCAAGGAGGGGGTCCATCTGCAGCGCGGCAACCAGGGCAACTGGGGCGCGCAGGCCGTCGACCTGTCGCCGGCCCAGGGCGCGATCGTCGAGTTCCGCCTGGCGGAGGACGGGCTGTATCCCGTCCTGACCCACGCCTTCAACTACGTTGGACACGGGGCGCTCGGCCTGTTCCAGGCGGGTGACGGCGATCCGCTCAATTGATCCGATGGGCCTGGCCATCGGGCCGATGCCGGAGCGACAGCCCGTCGCTCCGGCATCCTCACGCCTGACCGAACGCGTGGTCCTGCAGCTCGGTGTCGCACTGGCGGCGAGCTTTCTGCTGCTGTCGATCGTGACCGGCCTCCTGCCGCTCGCCGGGCTGCACGGCTGGACGGCACTGCACCTGTCCCTTGCCGGAGCCACGACCGTCGCGATCGGCACCTTCATGCCGCACTTCGGCGTGACCCTTGCCGGCACGCGGCCGATGTCGCCGCGGCTGCGCCTGGCGGGGGTGCTGCTGCTGGCGGCGGGCATGCTCGGCGTGGCCCTCGGCCGGCCGCTGGCCGGCGATCAGCTGGCTGCGGGGAGCGGGGTGCTGGTGCTCGGCGGGTTGGCAGTGACCGCCTGGAACACGTATGCGCCCATGCGCGCCGGCATGGTCCGCCGCCATCCGATCGTGCAGCTCACCTACGGCGTCGCGCTCGCCGACCTGACCGTCGGCGCCTCGCTGGCCATCGGGTTCCTGCTGGGCCTCGAGCCGATCACCGCGCACTGGGTGGCCCTCAAGCCGGCACACGCCTGGCTGAACGTCTTCGGCTTCGTCTCGCTGACGATTGCCGGGACGCTGATCTATCTCTATCCAACCATGCTCGGCACGCGCATTCGGCCCCACCCGACCATGGCGCTGGCCGTACTCGGGTTGACGATCGGCCCGCCGATCGTCGCGCTCGGCTCGGCGCTCGATGCGTCGCCGCTGGCCGTGATGGGCGGCGTGGTGGCGCTGCTCGGCGCGATCGGCCTGCTGGGCTACGGCATCGAGATCCGCAGCCGTCGCGGGACCTTCGCCAACGACCTGGCCTGGCACGCCTTCACGGCACGCACGGGCCTGGCTGGGATGGCCTGGCTGGTGCTCGCCCTGGGCACGGCCCTCGTCGGCCTGCTGCGCGACGGCGTGGCGGTCCCGGGCTGGAGCATCGGCGCGCTGGCCGTGCCGGTGGTCGGCGGCTGGGCGCTGCAGATCCTGGTTGCCGCCTGGACGCACCTGCTGCCTGCGGTTGGGCCCGGTGACATGGCGGTCAAGGCCAGGCAGCGGGACCTGCTGTCCCGGTTCGGCCTGCTGCGGGTAGTGGCGTGGAACGTGGGTCTCGTGGTCTTGTGGGTCGGCTTCGGCCTGGCGGTACCGCCGCTGATCGCGCTGGGGGTGCTGCTCTTTGCGGCCGCGGCATTGGCGGCGCTGTTCCTGCTCATGCGTGCGCTCCTGGCCGGCGGTTAGATCGGCTGGCAGCGGCGCCCGGCCAAGGAAAGCTTCGGTCGTGATGGCTGAGTCGCGTGATGACTGAAACGAGTGAGTGGCCGAGGCTCAGCTGCTGTTTATGCACCAGGTGACTCAGATCGACGGCTTTGACGGTCGGTCACCCTTGAACGGGTCGATTTCAGTCAGCGGGGAACTCAACTGCACGACAGTCGCGCCCTCACCCTCGTTTCAGTCCGCTGGCGACATGCTGTCGCCCGGGGACACGATCCAAGAGATGCTCGACCTGCAGGCCATCACGCACCAGCGCGTCGGCGATCAGGCGCCGATGGCACCGCCACCAGACCGTCTCCGCGCACATGATCGCCAGCGCCTCGCCGCCGCGTGCTCGCTTCTCGAGCGCCGCCAGGGCCGTGCGGAAGTCGCTCGTCGCCATGTACTCGGCATAGCCCGCGAACGCGGAGTTGCGCCAGCCGGTGCGGGCGCCGGCGCCGGGCGACGCGGGACGCCGGCCGCCAAGTGCCTCGCCCCACCATTCGTAGCCGATGCCCAACCTGGGCAGCTCCTCAGCCAGCGCCTCGCGCGACAGGTGCGGTTGCCGTCGCCCCAGCGGATAGCGGCGCACGTCGATCAACGTCGTCACGCCCGCCAACCGCAGCAGCGCGGCGAGCTCATCGGTCGTGCGCGTGCCGTGGCCGATCGTGCGGACGACAACGGCCGCCGATCGGTCAGCCGAGGCGGAGGCTGAACTCGGCAAGTCCGTCGCTGGGATACACGGAGCGCCGCACGCCGCCCGAGACCTCGAACCGCGACGTTCGGCCGAGCAGCTCCTCCAGGGCAACGCGTAGCTGGAGGCGAGCCAACGGCGCGCCGAGACAGATGTGGATGCCATGCCCCCAGACCATGCTGCCGCCCATGTCGCGGTCAAGCCGGACCCTCTCGGGGTCATCGAACGCTCGTGGGTCGCGATTGGCGGCGATCCACATCAACGTCAGGTTCTCGCCTGCCGAGATGGTCCGGCCGCCGATCTCAACGTCCTTGGTGGTCGTGCGGCGATTGGCGACCAGCGGATCGTCGACGCGCAGGATCTCCTCGACGGCCGCCGGAATGAGCGTCGGATCCTTGCGCAGCCGATCCTGGAGGTCCGCATCGTTGGCGAGGTACAGGACCAGCAGGCTCAGGCCGCCAGCCACCGTTCCTTCACCGGCGATCCAGTTGCGCACGATGCTCGACAATGGCATCGTCCTCGTAGCGCTCGCCATCGACATCGGTGGTCAACAGTGCATGCGTCACGTCGATGGCGCCGCCCGGGCCGCGCCGATGCGACTCCAGGTTCCCGCGAACGTGCTCGCCGAGCAGCCGGGCAAGTGCGCGTCCCGCGGACGGGTCCCGCGTGAACGCGGCCTCCTGATTCCCGTGCGTCCAACCTCCCAGGAAGTCCCACTGTTGTTCCGGCCAACCGAGGAAGACACACAGCGTACGAAGCGTCAGCGGCTCGGCGAAGGCATCCACCACGTCCGCCTCGCCACCCACGAGCATCCGCTCGATGAGCTCAACGGCGATCTCCCGGCAACGAGGCTCCAGCCGCTGCATATGCTCGTCGTCGAACTGCGGGGCGAGTGCGGCACGGTGGCGAGTGTGTTCAGGCGGATCCATCCCATTCGGCACGGCGACATGGCGCGAGGCGCTGCTGTACGTCGCTGGATCTGCCAGGACGTTCTCGATATCCTCGTGACGGAAGAGCGACCAGCTCATGAATTCGCTGTGCGCTACCGGACACCGCTCGCGCATGCGGTCATACGCAGCCCGCTGGTCTGCCAGGACCGATGCATCGCGCGGATCCCAATCTTCCTGATGAACTTCGCCCAATTGGCTCCTCCTCTGCTCCATCGATCGCCCCGAGTGGGTCGCACCCATGCTGTCGGCGATCCGTCAGTCCAGCTTGGTGAGGGCCGAACCCTTGTGCATCGCGATGTGATCGGTCCTGTCACTCTCGATCTGGTATTGGGGTTCCTCCTGCGATGCGTGAACGGTGTACCCCTTGAACTCGATCTCGGCGGTCACCACACGAACAATGTGGCCGGAAACGCGGCCGGCCTCGGAATTCCAGCCCACGTGATCGCCAACCTTGAATTTGGGTGTCACTTCCACCTCTCCATGCCTAGATCGGCGCGATCTGGCTGTAATTGAGCACGTCCTCTCGCCAGCCACCCTTCCCTTGGCCGATGGTCCGATAGTCGGCGATGAGCTCGACCGAGCGGATCCACTTGACCATCTTGTAACCGAGCTGATTCTCGAGCCGCAGCCGGAGTGGGGCGCCGAACGCGGCCGGCAGTCGCTCCCCATTCATGTCGTACGCCAGGATCGACTGCGGATGCGCGGCGAGGTCAAGGTCGATGGTGCCGTAGAAGTAGTCGTGCTCACCATCGTGCTCCCACTTGTCGTCGAAGGTGCGGAAGAGCATGTAGCGCGCCTCGCGCAGCGGCCGGGCTCGCTCGAGCAGCGCGCTGAGCGGTACACCGCCCCAATTCACCACCTGGGTCCAACCCTGGATGCAGACGTGCCTGGTCACCTGGCTGGTTGGTGCGAGGGCGCGCAGCTCATCGAGGGTCAGGCTGAACGGCACTTCCACGAGGCCTGAGACCTCGAACGCGAACTCGCCGAAGTCCCGAGCGGCGAGCCGTTGCCACTCCTGATCGTGGGGCGCCCGGCCGTTCGGCCGCGGCGCCTGCGTGATCATCGCCGGCGGGTAGGCCTGCCGCGAGACGAGCGGTTGCAAGGTCAGGCGCTGGAGCGGGTCGACGAGGCGCTGCAGCAGGTTCTGCATGCGACGCGGGTTGACGAGCGAACCGTGTGTCGCCCAGACATGTACGGCGGCCACGAACCCCAGCGCCAGGATCGAGATGGCCACCGCCAGCGCCGCTTCCGCGGATGTCGGCTGCCGGGTCAGGCCCAGCACCATCTCGCCCAGGCCGAGCAGGATGCCGTGCGCGAAGACGAGCGCGGTGTGGTGAACCACGAAGGCCACGAAGGCGACCATTCCCAGGAAGTGGATGCTGCGTGCGGCCTGCCGGCCACCGAACAGACGGGGGAACCACGGGAAGCGACCGGCGACCGCCGGCGACATGCACAGCCCCGTTGCGATTTGCAGCGGCGCCAGCCCGAAGATGAGGCCGAAATAGGTCAGCTGCTGTAGGGCGTTGTACGGGTTGCCCGCCGGCGGCGGCTGGAGCTGCAGGTAGCCGAAGGCCGCCTGTGCGGCCTGGGGAAAGATATCCAAAGAGGTGGGCACCAGCCGGCGCCACTGCGGACTGGCGAACAGCAGGATGACGTAGAACACCCCGGTGATGACCCAGCCGGCGAGCGCCGCGAAATGCCAGTAGCGACCCAGCCCCAGGTTGTCGTGGCCGGGCAGCGCCACCACCGGGCTGTACGGCTGCTTCTCATCCTCGGCGGTCCACAGTTCGTCCGATGGCATGCGCTTGCGGGTGAAGCGCACCCACTCCGATCCCGGCCGGCAGTCGTCGTTCCAGTACAGCATCGGATGCGCGCCCAGGATCTCGATGCCGGACCGGATGAGCAGTGACAGGAAGAGGATGTCGAAGAAGTGCGTCAGCCGCACCCACAGCGGAAAGCCGAGAACGCCCGGATCCATCTAGTCGTCTCCTCCATCGGCTGGCGGCGGCGTGAATGTGCCGGCCGGAGGACCGACCGCATGCCAGTCGCCGACGACGCCCGGGCGAAAGACGACCACGTACAGGCCAAGCGCCGGGCCGTAGATCAGGACATAGGCGAGGATCCCGGTCCACAGCTGCGTGGCAACGTCAAGCCTTCCGGCAAGGAAGGGAAAGAAGGTCGGGACCGCCGCCAGGAAGTCGACCTCCCAGATGCCGAAGGCAAACAGGGAGCCGTAGATGATCAGCAGCAACGGGCGCGCGGAGAGCTGGTAGGTCAGCGAAAGCAGACCCACGAACAGCACGCCGAAGAGGGCAGACAGCGTGAAGTGGATGACCGTCCCCAGCAGGACCGCGGCAGCCAGCGGAAAGTCAGACCCGAATGCGCCAGGTCCCACGACGAAGGCCGATGCGAAGCGGAAGGGCGTCGAGGCCGATCCGTTGAGCGCCAGACTGCCGATGACCGCCGTCGCGCCAAGCGCCAACCCCGCGGCGAGACCGGCGAGTGACCCATGCACCACGACGGTGTCGATGTCCCGCCGCTCGACGGCGACTGCCACGTCATGCAGCCTCGGTGGTGTCATGCGCTATCGCTGTCTCAAAGCCTGTCGTCCTCGGCGGGATCGAGGCGTACGCTGAGCAGCATCCGGCTGGGAGCCAGCGCACGAACGTCGTGTCGAACGCCCGGGCTCAATACCAGCAGCGAGCCTGACGGCATGGCGTACTCACCCGCGGCTGTGCTCATCTGCAGCTTGCCGTCGAGGACGATCACGCTCACGTAGCCATCAGCGGCGTGGTCTTTCAACCAGCCGTCCGCCTCGAAATCGAACAACACCACGGATACCCCACCACCACGAAACAGGGTGATCTGTCGATGGCCGTTGCGGGAGCCGCCGGGCTCCGCCCGCAACTTCTCGGTTTCGGCCACGAGGTCGAACAGGTGCTCGCCGCCGGCGAACCGTTCCCGGGGCGCTGGTCGCACGCGATCTTCCGGATCCGTCATATCATCCCTCGTTGTGGCGTTCGGTTGCCGTACCGGAGCGGCGAGCTGGGACCTGGCCTCGCCGCTCGGCTTCGACGAGCGTCGGAGACGTCAGCCGGCGTTGTCAGGCCGCTGGTGGCGGTGTGTGACGTAGGAGCCAGCCGGGGTGCGGAAGCCGATGGCCAGCCGGTTCCAGCCGTTGATGGCCACGATTGCCAGTGTAAGCGCCACCTGCTCGACGGGGCTGAATTCGCGGGAGACTGCAGCGTAGGCGTCATCGGGCGCGCCGGTGTCGGCGATGCGCGTCAGCGCATCGGTCCAGGCCAGGGCGGCTCGTTCACGCGCACTGAAGACCGGGGCCTCCTGCCAGACCGATACGAAATGCAGGCGCTGTTCGGTCTCGCCGATGGCGACCGCGTCCTTGGTGTGCATGTCCACGCAGTAGGCACAGCCATTGATCAGCGACGAGCGCAGCTTGACCAGTTCGCGCAGCTTCGGCTCGAGCGTGCTCGCCTTGACGACGTCCTCCAACCCCTGCATGGCGCGGGTCGCCTCGGGCAGCGTGTGGCTGTAGTTCAGTCGTTGCGCTGAGGGCCCGTCGGTCACCGTGTCTGCCACCGAAGTCTCGGGATGCGTGGTCTTGGTCATGAAATCAATCGCCATGGTGTGTCTCCTGCCTGCCGCCGCCCCGGCGGCCAATCGCGTGATGAACTCCGTCGTGAGCACGTCCTAGTAGCCGGTGAACACCTCCGTTCGGATGTCGTCCTCGTCGACGTCGGCAGAGACGAGCATGGCGCTCAACGCCTGCACCATCCCCCCGGGGCCTGCGATGTAGTAGATCGGTTGATCGACCCCGTCGAGGTGCCGGCGCAGCATCTGGGCATCGAGATGACCCTGCTCCCCGTCCCACGCCTGTTGTGAGGGCTGCATGGCGGTCATGGTCGGCACGAACGAGAACATCGGCTCGGCATCCGCCAGGGCCTTGAGCTCGTCCGCGAACGGCGCGTCCTCCGGTCGGTGGTTCGCGTGGAAGAGCACCACCGGGTAGGGCAGCGACCCGCAGCGGATCTGCTCGATCAGCATGCTGCGGAACGGCGTGACACCGATGCCACCCGCCAGCAGCACCGCGGGCCGGGCCGCGTGATGAAATCGCAGGTCTCCGAACGGACCCTCCAGCTTCATGCTGGTTCCGAGGGGAACCTTCTGCAGGACACGCTTGAAGGCGGTGTCGCGCAGCCGCGTCGTGATCTGGATCACGTCTTCGCACGGCGCGCTCGAGATCGAGAAGCCGCGCGTGTCGCCCTCGGCGTCCGTCTCGGGCGGGTCGTGCAGGGTGATGTCGATGAACTGCCCGGCCCGGTAGGTCCAGTCAGCGGGTTTCGCCCAGCGGAAGCTCATCGTTCGATCGGCGACCGGCTCGCGCTCGATCAGCGCCGCCTCGAAGACAGGCCACGCCGCGGTGGTTGTCACAATCCCGTTCCTTTCAGATCAGTCAATGCGCACCGGCTGACGGCGCAAGGCATGGATCGTTGCATGAACACGTCGACCGGGTGGCGGGCGGCGGGCGGCCAGGCCCTGGACGACAGCGGTCGCCGACGAGCCGACGAAGAGGAGCAGCGCCAGGACGTTCAGCACGCCACCAGCCTGCCACAGCGGCGGCAACCCCAGCAGGTCGCCGCCGACCAGGCGCAGCAGCAGCCCGGCGTGGAGCAGCGCCAGATGGGCGTAGAAGCGCGGGTGGTAGGGAAGCGCGACGCGCAGGACCGCCGGCACGATGACCGCGGCGTGGCCGAAGACCATGGACATCACGAAGCCCAGGAAGAGGGCATGCAGCCCGGCGTCGTAGGCGCCGCCGCCCGCGCTGGCGCCGAAGCCGATCCAGATCAATCCGGCGGCCGCCATCCAGGCGTAGCCGATGAGCAGGCACAGGGCGATGAAGCGGGTGACGCCTCGCATGCGGACGGTCCGCCGGGCAAGGTCGTGCGTCGCCAGCCAGCCGGTCATGGTCAGCAGGCCGATGCCGGCGAGGCGCAACCCGAGATCGGCCTGCCACAGGGTCAGCAGCACGCCGAGGGAGAACAGCCCGGCGGCAGCGATGAATGTCGCTCGCGCCCTGGGGGCAAGCTGGCCGAGGCGCGAGAGCTCGAGCCGCTCGCCCGCGATGACGAGGACCAGGAATGCGGCCAGCCAGGGGACCATGACGCTGACCGGCCGGCCGCTCAGCCACAGCAGCGCGGCGACCGGCCAGGCGATGGCACCCACGGCCTGCAGGCGCGTGTGCAGTGAGACCTCGATGCGGTCGAAGGCGACGTACATGGCCACGAACGCGGCGCCACCGGCCAGCAGCAGCGCCCCAGAGACGAGGTCCGGGGCGTCAAGGATCAGCGCGACGGCGGCCAGGCCGGCGGCCAGCGGTGCGAAGTACGCCCAGGTGGCTCCCAGCGCGACGGCGCGCTCGAGGGCGATCATGGTGCCCAGGAAGCCGAGCGCCATCAGCAGCCCGTGCGCGGCGGCGAGGTGAACCGCGGCATCGGGCGTTCGGAGGCCGAGCAGCACGAGGGCGCCGGTCAGTCCGGCCAGCATCGACAGGCCACCGAGCGCCACCAGGGCGAGGCTGCGACGCTCGATCATTGCCGCCAGCCCAGCTGCTCCTTGGCGAAATCGGTCATCAGGTCGGGCGACCACAGCGGCTCGTACGTGACGTCGACGCTGACGTCCAGCACGCCATCCAGGTTGAGCAGCGCCCAGCGGATGCCGTCGGTGAGGTACGGGCCGAGCGGACAGGCCGGCGTGGTGGTGGTGATCAGGATGCGGGCCTGTCCGTCGAGCACCTCGGCGGCGTAGACCAGCCCGAGGTCGATGATGTTCACGCCCAGCTCCGGATCGATCACGGTGCGCAGTGCCTCGGTCAGCACCGCTTCGGGCACGGGCGTGGCGAGCAGTTCGGCGACGTCCATGCCGGTCATCGTGTCCCCTCGATGTGGGCCAGGCAGAGATCCGGCGCGACATACGGCTCGAGGCTGACCGCCTCGAGCGGCGCGCCCATCGCGCGAAGCGCTCCGCGCATCAGCCCAAGGTGTACGCCGCACACCACGTTGGCGTGTTCGCGGGCCAGCGGCTCGAAGGGGCAGTGCCGCAGACGGATGGGCTGGGCCGGATCGGTCGACGGCTCGGGCGCGAAGCCCGCGTCATCGAGCAGCGCGATCAGGCGGCCGATGGCCTCTGGTGCTGTGGCACCAAGCGCCGGATCGGTCACCGTCCGGCCCCAGCGCTCGCCGGCGCTGATCGCCGCGTCTCGGGCATCCGGCCGCTGCACGAGCTCGTTCGTCAGGACAGCTGCCAGCGCACGGTAGGCGTTGGGATCGGCCTCCGCGGCGACCGGCTCGGCCATGTAGCGCAGCCCGGGACGGCCGCGGCCGGTCGGCGCGGCTGACCTTCGTGTGATCAGCCCGGCCCGGACCAGCAGGTCCAGGTGCTCGCGCGCGGTGTTCGGATGGAGATCGACGGCATCGGCCAGCTCGCGGACGCCCATCGGTTGCGCGGATCGGCGCAGGACGGCCAGCAGGCGGGACCTGCTGACGCCGGCGAGGACGCGATGGTGCTGTTGCTCGAGATGCATGGTTGCATTTTGCACGGAAGTAGGCGTAAATATCAAGTGTCCCCAACCACCCGGCCAAGGAGCCAGCAGCGATGACGATGAACGAGCAGCAGGCGGCCGATGCGATGCGCGCCCACCATGACGAGATGGCGACGACGCTCAGACAACGCGTGGCGGCGCTCGGCGCGGCGGTTCAGGCGCGGCAGGATCATGTCGACCAGCAGCGCGCGGTGCTCGAGTACCTCGAGCACGATCTGCTGCCACACGCGCTGGCCGAGGAGCAGGCGCTGTACCCGGAAGGCGATCGCGGTCTGACCGCGATGCTCGTGCACGCCATGCGGGACGAGCATCGCAACCTGGTGACACACGTCGATGCCTTTCGGCGGGCGACCGATGCAATCCAGGCAGTCGCGCTGTCGAGCGCCATCCTGGCGCTGTTCGATTCGCACCTCTCCAAAGAGAACGACCTGCTCATTCCGGCGCTGGTCGCCGATGAGCACGCCGACCTGGTCGTGCTGCTGGGCGGCATGCATGAGCTGCTTGGCGAGGCGCACAGCGCATGACCGATTCAGCCGCCGATGGGCTGGCCGGGGTGCTCATCAAGGCCCTGCGACGGCTTGGCACCGCCGGTCAGCCCCAGGCGGCCAATCGACTGGCCGCCGAGGCCTACGTGAGCGTGCGGCGCGACGAGCCGCGTATCGCATCCCGCATCGATGGCGTGATGCATCACCTGGCGCGGGTCGAAGCCGCGCAGACAGCAGAGAGGAGCACCCTGGTGAGCGAGGACCTTGTACTGGACGTGCGCACTGAACCGCCCATCCGACGGCATGCGCTGATCTTCGAGACCTTCGACAAGTTGGCGGTCGGATCGGCCTTCGTGCTGGTCAACGACCACGATCCCAAGCCGCTCTACTACCAGTTCGCAGCGGAGCAGGGTGGCACATTCAGCTGGGACTACCTCGAGGAGGGACCACAGGTCTGGCGCGTCCGCATCGGGCGGACGGCGGTCGCGGAAGTGGCACAGCCGGCCTGAGTGCCCCATGGCCCGACGAACCGAGCCATGCGGCCCTGTCGCCGGGCCTCGTCGCCTGTTCACATGGGACTGCACACAGAGGAGCGTTCAACATGTTGATTCTCACCACCCCCGACGCAGTCTCCGATGACGCCGATGCCGAGGCCGGCGCCGATACGACCGCGCACTCCGGCAGCCCGATGCTGACGCCGTGGGCGTGCGGGCTCATCGACGAGGTAGGGACAAGCGACCCTGACCGATGCGTCGACATCCTCCCCGAGCTGATGGTCGAGCTCATTTGACGCTGCGCGTCGAAGCCGGTCGGCTGGCGTCGCTCGTTCGGGGCGCCCGGATCGGAGACATCCTGCCGCCGGCGATTGTCGACTTCGGCGCCGTCCGCCGCCTGGACGCGACGGCCTTCGTGCTGCCCGGTGGCAACGATCTTGGCGCATACGTTGCCGCCCTTGGTGCAGCCAGCGCCGAGTTCGCCGCATGGGATGGCCGGCTGGTCCTCGTTGACCGTGACGGTGAGCGCCCTCATCGGGTGCTGATCGTGGACCGATATGGCCAGGTCTATGACGCGGTCGATGCGGTCGATCCCAGCGGCCTGCCCAATGCTCACGCCGTCGCGGAGTGGTTCAGGTTCCTCGCAACGGCGTGCCCGGAATGCGGCGTTCTCGACGATCCACGGGAGCGCGACTGGACTCCGTAGCGCCCGCACGGTCAGTTGGCGGGAGATCCGAATGTCACCGCGTTCCACAACGATCGGCACTGGTTCGACGTCAGGCCGCGTCACAGCATCGGCTTGGAAGGTGATGGAGTTGGACGCCGGTCGAGCTAGGCGTCACAGGAGGGACGTCATGAACAGTCTCGTCATCTACGCATCGCACTCGGGAAATACGCGCTGGATCGCAGGCTCGATCGCTGCCGCGATCGAGAGTCGTGGACGGGTTGACCTCGTGGACGCAGAGGGAGTCGTCGCACTGCCGGTTTCCGTCGATCTGCTGTTTCTCGGGGGGCCGACCGAGGGTCACGGCATGACCGCGGAGGTCAAGAGGCTCTTCGATCGGCTTCCGAAAGGCAGCTTCAGCGGTCTGCAGGCGGCGGCCTTCGACACCCGCGTCCACTGGCCGAAGCTGCTGTCCGGCTCGGCGGCGGCGAAGATCGCCGAGCGACTGCGGGCCGATGGCGCCCGCATGATCGCCGAACCCGAAAGCTTCATCGTGACGT
This sequence comes from uncultured Chloroflexia bacterium, assembly GCA_963716585.1. Lineage (GTDB taxonomy): Bacteria > Chloroflexota > Limnocylindria > QHBO01 > QHBO01 > JAICUY01. The sequence continues at coordinate 775,242 of CAVQTN010000004.1, read as the reverse complement.
TGAAGCCCGAGCTCGAGCCGGGCGAGGAGCAGCGAGCGGCCGCCTGGGCAGCGTGGCTTGCTGAGCAGGTGGCAGCGTCGGCAGATGCCCGGCAGCTGGCCGGGTCAGCGCGGGGACGTTGAAGAATGGCGCTTGACGATGGGCGCGTCGCCCGGCAGCCCAACGCGTCGGGCCACGATCTCATTGGAGGCAACGAGGCAATGGAACAGAGACTGCGAGGAAAGGTCGCGATCGTGACGGGCGCCGCTCGCGGCATCGGGAACGCAGCGGTGAGGTCGCTGGTGCTCGAGGGCGCGACGGTCGTCGCAACGGACATCCTGGATGACGAGGGGGAGGCGCTTGCGCGCGAGCTCTCTGGCAACGGAGCTTCAGTGACGTACGCTCACCTCGACGTGACCGATGAGGACGGGTGGCGGAACCTGGCCGAGCGGACGGTGAGCGACTTTGGGCGGCTCGACATCCTCGTCAACAACGCCGGCATCGGATCCATGGCCGACGTCGAGCAGGAGACCCTCGAAGGTTGGGACCGGACGATAGCCATCAACCAGCAAGGCGTCTGGCTCGGGATGAAGGCAGCAGTCCCGAAGATGCGTCAAGGCGGCGGCGGGTCGATCGTCAACGTCAGCTCGATCTTCGGAGCGGTCGGTGGTTTCGGCGCATCCATCGCGTACCACGCCAGCAAGGGCGCCGTGCGGCTGATGACCAAGAACGCCGCGATTCGCTACGCGAAAGAGGGTATCCGGGTCAACTCGATACATCCGGGGTTCATCGACACGCCGCTGGTCGAAGAGCTGAAGGGCACGCCGACCGAGCAAGCGATCCTGGATTCGACGCCCATGGGCCGTTGGGGCCGCGCCGAGGAGGTCGCGAACGTGATCGTCTTCGTGGCCAGCGATCTCGCGTCATACATGACCGGATCGGAGGTCTACGTCGACGGCGGCTGGACGGCCAGGTGACATGACCGATGCGACCACCCGGCACGGACTCTGCCGAGTACTGGGATAGTCGCCAGGCCGGCGATACAGCCTTCATCGGCGCGCCTCCTCGGATTCTGGATCGCGGTTTCTCCAAGACCTTGCGCCTGCGCGGCCACCAGGCCGACGTCCGTCGGTCACGGTTACGCTGTTGGCTGTCGCGTCCGGTGGACCAGCCAAAACTCCACGCATCACCGGCGATTCGCGGTGTGCCTTGACGGGCCACTGTCACCGGGCGACTCGTCCTGCCAGAGCGTGACATTCGGCTCTGGCGCCGGCTTGCGCGTGGACCGATCCTGACTGACATCTCGCGGGCGTAGCCACCATCTCGACGTAGGCAGCCGCGGCGAGGAAAGGAGGCGGCGACGATGACGCGTGTACTCCTCGTGTACCACGACGCTAACGTGGCGGACATCGAGGGCGACGAGCTGCGCCGCGCCGGGTATGAGGTCGATCAGTGCGCCGGACCGATCGGCGGCGGCCCCTGCCCGGTCCTGCGCGGGCAGCCGTGCTGGCAGGTGGAGGCGGCCGACGTGCTGCTCTACGACCGCTGGGACGCGATGCACCCGGACCTCGTCGATGAGCTCATGCGCCTGCACGGCGACAAGCCACTGGTGGTGACGTCGTCGGCGGGGCATCACTCGGCCGGCAGTCAGGCCGCCGAGTTGAACGATCCGGTCGTGGCGCCGACGCGCGCGAGCTTGGTGGAAGCCATCGAGCACGCGTTCCGCGGGCCGCACGCAACGGCCAAGGTGCGCGACGCGCGCCGAGAACGCGCGACGTACCACGGGCCGACCTGGTGACGCCCTGATGAAGTGGCCAGCCCGGAGCGGCGCCGCCGCGTCCTGCGTTGCAGGATTCGCCTCGCGTTCGATGAAGCCCGTCGGCAATCGGGACGCTGCCATCGGTGCAACACCGTCTTCGAAACGGATGAGGTAGGGCAGTCGAAGGCCCGCTCGAGATCGCTGCCAGCCGACGTGCCGAGGCGCCTACAGCAGGTCCGGGTCGTCCACCAGCATTCGCAATAGGTCGAGCGAGCTGACGACGCCGATCGCGCGATCGTCATCGTCGACCACCACCAGCCGATGAATGTGCCGCGTCAGCATGAGCCGCGCTGCATACTCGGCGGAGGTCCCGATGTGCACGCAGACCGGCGGCACGGTCATCAGGTGCCGGACACGCATACGTTCCCAGTTCGCGCTGACCAGCTCACTCGAGTGAGCGACGGTGAGATCCGTCTGGCTCACCACGCCAATGGCGAGGCCGTCCTCGACCACAGGCAGGCCGGACACCCGATAGGTCTTGATCAGCCGCTCGGCCTCGGCGACCGGCGCGTCAGGACCGATCATCACCGGGTTGAAGCTCATCACGTCGCCGACGCGGAGGTCGGTCGACATTGTCGTCGTCATCGTGTTTCCTCCTGCTTCGCCGCGGCGATCGAATGGCTGCGGTGCCTGCATGGAGCATCGGTTATGGCCGAGACGTTCGTCGACTGCCGGAGGTCACTCGCCACCGGGCCGAATGGCCGTTCCCAACAAGGGGGCGCTGCGCCAGTCTTGACCATGAGCGAGGTGCAGCTGCCGGCGCGCCTCGGCAGCGCCGGACTGGAGAATGCTGACATGACCGATACGTCTGAGGGGATCGACGCGATCGACGGCCACGAGCCCGACCCCATGCGCGTGCTGGTGGCGGTCGACGGATCACCCGGGTCGCGGGTCGCCATCGACCTGGTGAACGGACTGGCATGGCCGGATGGCAGCACGATCCGGTTCGTCAGCGTGATCACCACGGTGCAGGATTTCGGCTTCCCGCTGCTCGGTGCTCCGCCGCCGGACGCTGCGCTGGAGCAGCCCTACGTCGAGGACCTCGAGAGCGTTCTTGACGAGGCGTCCAAGGCGGTGGCGCCGGCGGTCACGGGGGAGCGTGCAGTGCTCTACGGGCGGCCCGCCGACGCGATCCTCGATGTCGCAGCTGACTTCGGCCCGGACCTGATCGTGGCTGGCAGCCGCGGCCACGGTCCAATAGCCACGATGCTTCTCGGCTCGGTGTCGGCGGAGCTGGTCGACCGCGCGCCGTGCCCGGTCCTGGTCGCGCGCCGCGCGGCGGCTGCACGTGTGCTGCTCGCCTACGACGGATCGCCGGAGTCGACGGAGGCGGTCGCGCTGATGACCCGACGGCCCTTCCTGTGTGGCCAGGACACCACCGTGATCAGCATCGCGCAGCCGCCGGTGCTGTGGCGGTCCGGTATCACGCCGAGCATGTACCCGCAGGTGATCGGCGACTACGGCGGCGAGCTGGCGACGCTGCAGGCGGAGTACGGGCAACTTGCCGCCCAAGCCGCCGGCCAGTTGCAGGAAGCGGGTATCGAGGCGAGGGCCGAATCCCGTACCGGAGACCCGGCGCACGAGATCCTGATGGCGGCCGGCAAGGCGGGCAGCGATCTGGCGATCATCGGTTCACGTGGGCGCGCCGGACTGAAGCGTGCCGTGCTCGGCAGCTAGGCCGCAACGTGCTGATCAACGCCCAGGCATCGGTGCTGGTCGTCCACAAACCCGCGACGGGTTAGGACGACCAAACGAAACGGCGCGCTAGCCTCTGCAACGTGGTGTGGACGAACTCGTGACCTGGGACGATGTTGACGCGGCCGGCGCGCACGCGCTCCCGGTCGCCGACGCTGCGGTCGAGTTGGAGGTCGATCCCACCGTCGGACTGACGGCCTCGGCCGCAGCCGCACGCCTGGCAGTCGCCGGCCGCAACGAGCTCGAGGAGCCCGAGCGCACCTCGGTGTGGAAGGCGCTGTTCGAGGCAATGAGCGAACCCTTCATCGTGCTCCTTGCCGCGGCCGGAATCGGGGCGGTCCTGCTCCGCGAGGTTCGAGACGGCCTCTTTGTGCTCGGCGGGCTGATCCCGATTGTCAGCGCCGACGTCGTCACCACATTCCGATCGGAGCGCGCGCTCGAGGCGCTCCAGGCGGCAGCCGCACCCCGAGCGCACGTGCTCCGTGACGGACGCGACCGCGAGATCTCGGGTGCCGAGGTCGTGCCCGGTGACGTCGTCCTCCTGAACGCCGGCGATGTCGTGCCCGCCGATGCCCGGGTCCTGGCAACCTCCGGCCTGCTGCTCGATCGCAGCGTGCTGACCGGCGAGTCGGTCCCGGAGGCGGTCAGCACAGCTCCCGACGAATCATCGACTCCGCTGCTCGAACGCCACTCGATGGTCTATGCAGGCACGAGCGTCGTCGAGGGGCGCGGCCAGGTCCTGGTGGTCGCCATCGGCACGCACACGGAGCTTGGCAAGATCGCCGGCGGCCTCGGCCGCGCCGACCGAGGCCGATCGCCACTGCAACGGGAACTGGACCGCCTCGTTCGCATCCTGCTCGTCGCGGCGACCGTGTTGATCGTCATCACCGTCGGCCTCGGCTTCCTGCGGGGGCAGCCACCCGGCGCGAACCTGCTGGCCGGCATCTCGGCGGCGATCGCGGCCATCCCCGAGGAGCCACCGGTCCTCTTGGCCGTCATCCTCGGCCTGGGAGCGTTTCGGCTGCTGCGGCGCGGTGTCCTGGTGCGGCGGCTCTCGGCGCAGGAGACGTTGGGTGCGGTCGATCTGATCATCACCGACAAGACCGGGACGCTCACGCGCAATCAGCTCGAACTGCGCGACGTACTGACACCTGACGGTTCCGTCAGCGGCACGCGGCGCGTCGACGTGCTGCTCGACGCCCTGCGCACGCAGGAGGAGGCGTGGAGCCCGGTGTCAGCACGTCGTGGCTCGTTCACGCGGGCCATCGAGGCCGCGCTGGACGGGGGTATCCCGTTGCAGCCGGGGGAGCGCCGTACGGTCACCGGCCCGGGCGACGGGCGGCCCTACTCCCAGGCGACCGTCGCGACGCGCGGCGGAACGCGGGACGTCACGCTCGGTGCGCCGGAGTTCGTGCTCGACTTCAGCCTCAACCTTCCGAACGAGGAGCGGCGCCGCTGGGAGATGCTCCTGGCTGCACAGGCTGGCGCGGGTGGGCGGCTGGTGCTGCTCGCCGAGCGTCCGGAAAACGGCGAGTGGCGACCCCAGGCGACCCTGTGCTTTGCTGACGCGCTGCGCGACGATGTGCCGGAGGCGATGGCCGCGGCAGCCGGCGCCGGCATCCAGACGCTGATCGTCACCGGTGACCACCCCACGACGGCGGGGGCCATCGCGGCGTCTGCCGGCCTCTCAGCCGGTCGCGAGATCACCGGGCCGCAGCTTGCGCAACTCGACGACGACGACGTGAGGGTCTTGCTGCCCGACCTGCGCATCGTCGCCCGGGCGCTTCCCGAGCAGAAGCTGCGGCTGGTGAAGCTTGCCCGGGCTGCCGGTCGAACCGTCGCCGTCACCGGCGACGGCGTCAACGACGCACCGGCGCTGAACAACGCCGACGTGGCGGTCGCCATGGGCAGCGGCACGGCCGTCGCCCGCGAGGCGTCGGATCTGGTGCTCGGCGACGATTCGTTCGCGACTCTGATGGACGCGCTGCGCGAGGGACGGCGCATCGTGGCCAACGTCCAGAAGGGGCTCATCTTTCTCGTCTCGACGCACGTGGCGCTGCTGGGCTTCATCCTGATCGCCACGATCGCCGGGTTTGGGCAGCCGCTGCTGCCGCTGCAGATCCTGTGGCTCGAGTTGTTCATCGACCTCTCGGCGTCGGTCGCCTTCGAGCGCGAGCCTGAGGAGCCCGATGCCATGCGCCGCCGGCCGCGCCCGCGTGGGGAGCCGCTGCTGACCATGGGGATCCTGGCTCGCATTGCGGCTGCGGGCAGCTTCACGGCATTCGCCGCGCTCGGCGTGCTGCTGGTCGGGACCGATTCGTTCGAGGAAGCGCGCTGGGTCGCCTACACGGCGCTGGTCATCGGGCAGGTCGTTCGCGCCTACGCGAACCGGAGCATCACCGAGGCCATCCATACCCTTCGCCCGAACTGGGTACTCGTCGCGGCCTGTCTTGCCGTCGTCGCGGTCCAACTCTTGATCCCCGCCGTTCCGGCATTGGCCGATGCGTTCCGAGCGCGGCCACTGACGGCGCTCGAGTGGCTCGTCGTCGCGGCGATCGCCTTGCTTCCGGCGCTGCTCGGCGAGATTGTCCGCACCGTCCGGCCCGGATCGACCTGGGTCGCCTGACCCGGTGGCTGGCCGCGGCCTGCGCAGATGCGCTCGGTCCTCAGCGGGGCGGACCGGTCATCGGTCATAGGGCCATGGCTATGGACGTTGTCGCAGGTGCTCGCAGCGCGGCGGTCGCATGCGGCTCGCGCACGATCAGGACCGATGCCTGCGTATGGAGCAGGACCTTGCGGGCCACGCTACCCAGGAGCAGGCGCGACAAGGTGCCGAGCCCACGCGAGCCCATCACCACCAGGTCGCCCTCGCCGCGAGCCGCTTCGACGATGCGCTGCGCGGCATCGCCGGTGTGCACCATCGGCTCGGCGTCAATCCCGGCGTCGCTGAGCCGAGCGGCGGCCCGCTCGGCCAGCCGTCGCTGGTCGTCGGCAACGGCCCGCAGCTCTTCGGGATGATCCTCGATCCAGCCCGCGGCAAGGGCCACCGTCCAGTCCGCCGCCGGTGGACGCACGGTGTTCACCGCGAGGGCCAATGCAGGAAGGCCGGTGAACAGCTTCCAGGCCGAGACGGTATCGATCGCCCTGGAAGCCGATGTCGACCCGTCGGTGGCGAGCACCAGTCTCTCCACGGCGGCATGGCGAGCGACGAGCACCGGGCATGGCGCATGATCGACGACTTCGGTCGAGACCGAGCCGAGCAGCAGGGCGCTCCACGGACCGAGCCCGCGGCTACCGACGAGGATCAGGTCCGTGGCCTGCTCAGCGGCGAGCCGGACGATCGTTGCGGCCGGACGGCCGTGCTCAAGTCGCGTCTCGACCGTGCGTCCGGGAGCGCGGAGCCTTCCCGCGGCCTCGTCCAAGGCACGCTGCGCGGTAGCGGCGAGCTCGTGCTCGCTCGATGCGCTCGCTGCGAACAGCAGCGCGGCCTCGCCGTAGCCGGCGATGTCGCGGTGGTCGATGACCGAGACCACGGTCAGACGCGTCGGCGCCGGCCATGGCAGTTGTGCGGCGAGCTGCAACGCCGCCTCCGCGCACGGCGAGCCATCATAGGCAAGTACGACACGCATGGTCGTGTCCTCCACTTCAGGTTGTGGAGCAAGTGTCCATGGTGGTGCTGACTGGCCAGCAGTGCCGAATGGCCCGAGCGGAGCGGCCGCTGGTCACGTCTTGGAGCCGGCGAGCACTGCCGCAGCGGAACGTGCAATGACGAGGTCCTCGCGGGCGGCGACGACCAGGACTGCCGGCCCGCCCTCCTTGCCGACGCCGATCACGGCCAGGCGGCGGCACACGTCGTCACGGATCCGTTTGGCGTGCTCGCCGATGCCGCCCGTGAAGACAACTGCATCGCATCTGTCGAGTGCTGTCGCGGCCGCCGCGATGCCGGCCGCCGCACTGCGGCAGAACATGTCGATCGCCATGTGCGCGGGCACGTCACCAGCCGCCGCCTGCGCCTCAAGGTCTTTTGCGCTGGCTGTGGTGCCGGATGCGCCCAGGAGCCCGGAGCCGTGTTCGAGGCCATCGCTCAGCTGCTCGATCGCCAGCCCCCTGGCGCCCAGGAACAGGATGATCCCCGGGTCGACCGAGCCGGAACGTGTTCCCATCATCAGCCCCTCGAGCGGCGTGTAGCCCATCGAGGTGGCGAGCGAACTTCCGCCCTTGACCGCGGTGACCGAACAGCCGGATCCCAGATGCGCGACGACCAGTCGCAGCTCCTCGACGGGGCGTCGCAGCTCGGCCGCCGCTCGCTCGGTGGACCAGGCGACCGACAGGCCATGGAACCCAAAGCGCCGGATGCCCCAGCGCTCGATCCAGTCCCCGGGGAGCGGATAGCGCCACGCCTCCTCGGGGAGCGTGGCGTGGAAGGCAGTGTCGAAGCACGCGACGTGCGGGAGGTCCGGCAGCAGCCGTCGCGCTGCCCGGATCGTCTCGACCGCCACGCGATTGTGCAGAGGGGCGAGCTCGTCCAGCTCGACGATCACGTCGAGCACCGCCTCATCGACGATCGTCGGCCCGCGGAAACGCATCCCGCCGTGGACGACCCGGTACCCGACCAGGTCGAGCTCGCCGGCCCGCAGCTCGGCGATCAGCCGGTCGAGCGCCGCCAGGCGCGCATCGGTCCCGTTCTCGTCAACGCCCCATTCGATCTCGCGCTCTGCATCCGTCCGATCACCGGGCTCGACGATCACGCTCGCCTTCAGCGAGGACGAGCCGGGATTGAGGACCAGGATGCGCAGCGCCGTCAGGTCGGCCACGACCAGTTGCGCACCTCGGGGATGTCCTCGCCGTGCTCGCGGGTGTATGCGCGTGCGTCGATGCGCTTGTCCTGCATCAGCTGTCGCACCGGCCCTGCCCGATCCGCCAATCCTGGTACACGGTCGATGACGTCCATGACCAGGTGGTATCGGTCGAGGTCGTTGAGCATCACCATGTCGAAAGGCGTCGTGGTGGTGCCCTCCTCTTTGTAGCCTCGCACATGGAGGTTGGCGTGGTTCGTCCGGCGGTAGGTGAGGCGATGGATGAGCGACGGGTAGCCGTGGTAGGCGAAGATCACCGGTCGGTCCGTGGTGAACAGCGCGTCGAATTCGGCCGCCGACATCCCGTGCGGATGCTCCGTCGCGTCCTGCAGGCGCATCAGGTCCACGGCATTGACGACCCTGACCGTGACGTCCGGCAGGTGCTGGCGCAGCAGATCGACCGCCGCGAGGGTCTCGAGCGTCGGCACGTCGCCGGCGCAGGCCATCACCACGTCGGGCTCGCCACCGTCGTCATTGCTGGCCCACTCCCAGATGCCGATGCCTCGCGTGGAGTGCAGGACCGCCTCGTCCATCGACAGCCAGTTCGGCGATGGCTGCTTCCCGGCGACCATGACGTTGACGTAGTTGCGGCTGCGCAGGCAGTGATCGGCGACAGACAGCAGGGTGTTGGCGTCGGGCGGGAGGTAGACGCGGATGACCTCTGCCTTCTTGTTCACGACATGGTCGATGAACCCTGGATCCTGGTGGCTGAAGCCGTTGTGATCCTGGCGCCAGACATGGCTGGACAGGAGGTAGTTCAGCGAGGCGATCGGGCGGCGCCACTCGATCTGGCGGGTCACCTTGAGCCATTTGGCGTGCTGGTTGAACATCGAGTCGATGATGTGGATGAAGGCTTCGTAGCAGTTGAAGAGGCCGTGGCGGCCGGTGAGCAGGTAGCCCTCCAACCAGCCCTGGCAGAGGTGCTCGGAGAGCACCTCCATCACCCGGCCATCGGGCGCCAGGTGGTCGTCTGACGGCAGGGTCTCGGCGCTCCAGGCGCGGTCGGTCGCCTCGAAGACGGCACTCAGCCGGTTCGAGGCCGTCTCGTCCGGTCCCATCAGCCGAAAGTTGCTCGGGTTGCGCTTGATGACGTCGCGCAGGAACTCGCCGAGCACGCGCGTCGCCTCGCTTAGTGTCGCGCCCGGACGTTCGACCTTGACCGCGTAGTCGCGGAAATCGGGCAGATCCAGGTCGCGCAGCAGCTCGCCGCCGTTGGCATGTGGATTGGCGCTCATGCGTCGATCGCCGTCCGGCGCGAGGGCGCCAAGCTCCGGTCGCAGCGTCCCGTCGTCGTCGAACAGCTCGTCGGGGCGGTAGCTCCGCAGCCAGTCCTCGAGGATACGCAGATGCCCCGGATTCTCACGGACGTCGGCCACCGGGACCTGGTGCGAGCGCCAGGTACCCTCGACGGGCAGCCCGTCAACCTCCTTTGGACCAGTCCAGCCCTTGGGCGTACGGAGCACGATCATCGGCCAGCGTGGTCGTTCGTCGAGCCGGTCGGAGCGCGCCGCCTCCTGGATGGCAGCGATCTCGCCGAGGGTAGCGTCCAGCGTCGCGGCGAGCTCTCGATGAACAGACATGGGGTCGTCGCCGGAGACGACGTGCACCGCGTGGCCGTAGCCTTCCAGGAGCTTGCGCAGCTCGTCGTCCGGGATTCGGGCCAGGACAGTCGGGCTCGCAATCTTGTAGCCATTGAGGTGCAGGATCGGCAGGACCGCACCGTCGCGCAGCGGGTCCACGAACTTGTTCGAATGCCAGCTCGCGGCCAGCGGTCCGGTCTCGGCTTCGCCGTCACCGATGACGCAGGCAACGATCAAGCCGGGGTTGTCGAACGCGGCTCCGTAGGCGTGCGCCAGGGAATATCCGAGCTCGCCGCCTTCGTGGATCGATCCGGGCGTTTCCGGCGCGACGTGGCTCGGGATGCCACCGGGGAAGCTGAACTGCCGGAACAGCCGGCCCATTCCGTCGGCGTCGCGGCTGATCCATGGGTACACCTCGCTGTACGTCCCCTCGAGGTACGCATTCGCCACCAGACCCGGGCCGCCATGGCCTGGCCCGGCGATGTAGATCATGTCGAGGTCGCGCTGGCGGATGACCCGGTTGAGGTGGACGTACAGCAGATTGAGTCCCGGAACCGTGCCGAAATGGCCGAGCAGCCGCGGCTTGATGTCGTCCGGCTCCAGTCGCTCGCGGAGGAGCGGGTTGCCGAGGAGATAGATCTGGCCGACGGACAGGTAGTTCGCCGCGCGCCAGTAGGCGTCGAGTCGCTCGAGCTCGACGCCGTCCAGCGAACCGGAGTGCGAGTCAGCAGTCGAGGGAGGGGTGGTCGTCATCGTTCTGGCTCCTGCATGCGCGAGGCCGGTCGCGTCAAATGTGGTACAGCGCTCCGGCTTCAGCCAACAGCTGGTCACGGAACCTGGGATGCGCGATGGCGCTGAGCGCGTGCGCACGCTCCCGAATGCTGCGCCCCCACAGTTCCGCGACACCGAATTCGGTGACGACAGTTCGCACATGGGCGCGGGTGGTCACGACTCCCGCGCCGAGCGGGAGCGTGGCGACGATCCTGGAGATGCGGCCGCCGGCAGCGGTCGAGGGCAGCGCGATGATGGCGCGTCCCTCCTCCGCAAGCGCGGCACCGCGGATGAAGTCCATCTGACCGCCGACTCCGGAATAAAACTGCGTTCCGATCGAATCGGCCGAGACCTGGCCGGTAAGGTCGACCGATAGCGCCGAATTCACCGCGGTCATGCGCCTGAACCGCCGAATGACGGCGGTATCGTTCGTGTAGTCGACGGGTCGCATCTCGATGAGCGGATTGTCATTGACGAAGGCATACAGCTCGCGGCTGCCCATGAGGAAGGCCGTCACGATCTTGCCGCGATTGACTTCCTTGGCGGTGCCGTTGACGACGCCGCGGCGGACGAGATCGAGCACCACGTCGGTGAACATCTCGGTGTGAATGCCCAGGTCACGCTTGCCGCGCAGCGCAGCCCCGACGGCAGCCGGGATGGCGCCGATGCCGAGCTGCAGGGTCGCCCCGTCCGGCACGAGTTCGGCCACCAGCTCGCCGATCCGGCGCTCCACGTCGCCGATCTCAGCTTCGATATGCTCGTGTGGCGGCTGATCGACCTCGACAGCGAGTTCGATTCGGTCGATATGCACGAACGCGTCACCGTGGGTGCGCGGCATCGATGGGTTGAGCTGGGCAATCACCCGACGCGCATGTTGCGTTGCCGCCAGCGCCGCATCCACCGACGTGCCCAGCGAGCAGAAGCCGTGGACGTCGGGTGGGCTCACGTTGATGAGAGCCGCGTCGAGCTTGAGTGGGCCGGCGAACAGCCGCGGCACGTCCGACAGGAAGACCGGCACGTAGTCGGCACGACCTTCGTTCACGGCCTGACGCGCGTTGGCACCGATGAAGAGCGCCTTGTGTCTGAAGTGACCGTCCATCTCGGGCGCCAGGTGCGGCGCGGGACCCTGCGTGTGGAAATGCACGACGCTGACATCGCTGAGCTCCTGTGCTCGCTCTGTCAGGGCCGAAAGCAGGGCCGTCGGCGTCGCCGCGCCTCCATGCACGAACAGCTGGTCGCCAGAGGCGATGCCGGCGACTGCCTCGGACGGAGACACGATGCGCATGCCCCGAGTCTAGGCGGGAGGATCGGCGTCGGTCAGCGACAAGGGTCCCGCCCAGGCGGTCCACTCGGCACTTCTCGCCAAGGCCGGCTTGCCCGACGCTCCATGCATGCACACAACGGACAGGATCGGCATCAGCGCGGGCAGATCAGTCCTGCTTCGCGCGATCGAGCCCGGCGACGCCGACGCGTTGCGCGCGTTCTACGCCGATCTGTCTCCCGAGAGCCGACGCCGGCGCTTCCTGGGCATGGCGCGCGGGCTCACCGGGCACCAGGCGCGATGCTTCGCCAAGGAGCACGGGATGGTTGCCGTACTGTGCGAACCGGGGCCTCACGATGGCGCGATTGTTGGCCATGCCTGCATGCCGCTACTGGCAGCCGGCGTCGCCGAGGTTGCCTTCGCCGTCGCCGACCGCTACCAGGGTCGCGGGGTTGGGAGGGCGTTGCTGCGCGGCGTCATCGTGGCGGCCCGCCGTCTCGGCATCCGGCGGCTGGTCGCGTCGATGTTTGCCGACAATGCCGCGATCCATCGACTCCTGCTCGGCGCGGGCCTCCCGCACCATCGGCTTTCGGCAGGCGCGGGCGTTGACGCACTCGAGATCGAGGTAGCTATCGCCCCGGACGGCTCGAACGTGGGTATGCCGAACGGCATGGCCAATGTAGGCCCGTGGGTCCCGCAATCGGGCCGGACGGCACCTTACGTTCCCAACCGCCAGGCCGTACGTTGACATCGGCTTAATTGAGCCAGACACAATCGTCCCGGATTCGGGAAGACGTTGTACGAAAGGTGGAGAACCAAATGGCGGGACTCAAGAGCTCCCGGGCGCTGGGAATCCTCGCGTTCCGGCTGACCATCGGATGGGTCTTCCTGTTCGCTGGCATCGAGAAGATCTTCCTCGGCGAGAAGGCCTTCAGCGCTGCAGGCTTCCTGCAGTTCGGCACGCTCGGCACCGCGGCAGGGGCTGCCGACGGCGCGATCGTCAACCCGACGCACGCCTTCTGGGTTGACCTGGCGACCAACGGCACGGCCATGAACGTCATCAACCTCCTCGTCCCCTATGGGCAGGTGGCGATCGGCCTGGCCCTGATTCTTGGCCTGGCGACGCGCTTCGCGGGCGTGATGGGTGCGCTGATGATGGCCTTCATCGGGCTGGCGTCGTGGGACTTCGTCAACGGCGTGGTCAACTACCACGTGGTGTTGATGCTCAGCTCGCTGTTCCTGGCGGTCATGGCCGCGGGCGAGGTCTACGGAGTGGATGCGATGGTGGAGGAGCATCCGATCGTCAAGCGCGCGCCCGTGCTCAGGTACGTGCTTGGGTAGTCGCCCATGCAACGGGGGGCAGCAGGATCCGGCCAGTCTCGGACTGGCCGGATTTCGCATTGCCCCCACGACGGTGCTCAACCGCAACGCAAAGCAGCCGGAAGTACTAGCCGCGGCAGGGACTTTCCACCTAGAGTGCGCCCGCGGGGACGCGACCGCACCGCAAACCCTCGCGGAGCCGCGATGAGCAGCTGCCGGTCTCATGCCTCCTGGCTATTTCCAGCGGTCCTTGTCCACACGCGGAGGAGACACCCCATGGTGCCCACGGGTTCAATGAAACGACGCGGTCTGATGCTTGCCGCATTCATCGTCGGAAGCGCATTCGTATCGGTCTTATGGAAGAACCACGAGGATGCCTGGCCGGCGACCGGCTTCGCGACGGGCCAGACGCTCGAGTCGGTGTTCAACGTTCCGGATTCCCTCGGGTATGACAACACCACGCTGATCCAGGCTCTTGCGTTCCCAGGAGGCTCGGGCGTGAGTGGAGGCGCTCGGATCCTGCTGCGGGCAGCGGTCGCGTCGTTGCTCAACTCGGCAGATCCCGGCGTCAACTTCAGCCAGACCACCCAGCAGGTCATCGACGCGACCAATGGCGCCCTTGCGTCGGGTGATCGCGCCACGATGATCGCGCTCGGCGGCACGCTGGACGCCGCGAATAACGGCAAGGCGGGCTGCCCGCTCAGCTAGGGCGTCGCTCGCGGCGCGCGGACCCCGGATGGGCGAGCCTCATCTTGGCCGCGCGACAAACGCATCAGCCGAATCCGGCCAGCCACCAGGCAGGCCGGTTCGGCATGCCTGGCCCGAGGCACTGGCGGATTCCGGAAAGGATTCCGACGGGCACGACTCATTCCCCGAGCGCGGCGGAGTGCCTGCCCAGGGCTACCAGGACCTGAACCAGGCCGATGCCCAGGGGCTCCAGCGCGGCCGACGCAGCGAGGTACGGCGACGCGTTGCAGCCGAGGGTCGGCCCGTCGGCGGTCGACGCCGAGGCCAACCAGCGGTCGCCGAAGCGCACCAGCCGCAAGGGCAGCGGACCGGTCGCCAGCTCGAGCTGTACTTCGGCCGAGCGCCAGCGGCGAGGCGCTCGCACCGCGCCGTCCGCACCCGGGTCTCGGAACGCCGATGGAATGGTGGTCACGGGTAGATCCCCCGCGCCTGCTGCGCCTGGGCGACGCGTCCGAGCGCGATGCTTTGCGCGGCCAGCCTTGCGTCGATCCCATCCGCGGCGGCGAGGTGCCACACCTCGTCGAAGGCTTCGTGGATGACGGCGCGCAGCCGATCGTTCACCTCTCCGGCCGTCCACCGCAGCGACTGGAGGTTCTGGACCCACTCGAAGTAGCTCACGATCACGCCGCCGGCGTTGCACAGGATGTCCGGAATCACGACCACGCCACGCTGGTGGAGGATCGGATCCGCGTCAGGCGTGGTCGGGCCGTTGGCGCCCTCCGCCAGGATCCGGGCCCGCACCTCGTGTGCGTTGGCCCCGGTGACCTGGCCCTCCAGCGCGGCCAGGACCAGGATGTCGCAGTCGAGGCCGATGAGCCCCTCGTTGTCGATGGGCCTGGTGCCGGGCGCGCCGGCGACCGAGCCGGTTTCCTGCATGCGCCGTTTGAGCGCCTGCGGATCGAGGCCGCCGGCGTCGAGAACGCCCCCGCCGACATCGGTCACCGCGATGATCCGTGCGCCGGCCCGGTGGATGAGCCGCGTCGCGGCCTCGCCCACGTTGCCGAAGCCCTGGACCGCGACACGAGCATCCGCCAGGTCAAGGCCGATGGCGTGCGCCGCCCGCTCGATGGTGTAGACCACGCCCTGGCCGGTGGCGTCGGCGCGACCCAGCGAGCCGCCGATCTCGACCGGCTTGCCAGTGACGACGCCCGGCACCGAGTAGCCGCGATGCATCGAGTAGGTGTCCATCATCCAGGCCATCGTCTGGGCGTTGGTGCCGACGTCAGGCGCCGGGATATCGACATCGGGGCCGATGATGCCCTGCAGCTCGGCCGTGAAGCGCCGCGTGATGCGCTGCCATCTCGGCCGGCGAGACCGCCCGCGCATCCACCGTCACGCCTCCCTTCGCCCCGCCGAACGGCACGTTGACCAGGGCGCATTTCCAGGTCATCCACATCGCCAGCGCGCGCACCTCGTCGATGTCGGTGGCCGGATGGAAGCGGATGCCGCCCTTGGCGGGGCCACGGGCGACGTTGTGCTGGACGCGGTAGCCGGTGAACACCTCGGTGCGACCGTCATCCATGTGCACCGGAAAGCGCACTGTCCACTCGCGTTTCGGAACACGGAGGATGGAGCGTGTCACTGGATCGAGCGCGAGATGATCGGCGGCGCGATCGAACTGCTGAAGTGCGGAGTCGATGGCCGACGTGACGTGCACGGCCGGCCGGAAGGGAGCCTGCATGCGAAGAACCTCCTATGGCGTGGCTGGCCGGCTGGCCTACCGCTCGCCGATCTGTCGACAATGAGCCGCCCGCCTGAAGATCCGGCTGTACGCACGTGAACATTGCGTGAATGCGGCTATCCTCGCCGCATGCCGGCCGATGATCCGCGACAGATTGATCTGCTCATCGGCCCGGCCGTGCTCTCGCTGCTCGGCGGCGGCACAACCTCTGTCGAGCTGGCGCGCGAGGTCAGCGGGACGGGGCTCACCGTCTCGGCCGAGCGCGCCGGCGCGATCCTGGAGCAGCTCTCGCAGCTCGGCCTGGTGCGCGTGATCGCGCACGGGCCTGATGGCCCGCGGCATGTCGCCACCACGCTCGGACAGCGACTGGCAGAGGCTCATCTGGCCGGCGGGTCAGACCTCGCCCTCGGACTCGAGGAGCTGGAGCGGCTGCGGACCGACCTGCTGTCGACCATCGCGCATGAGCTGCGCACGCCGCTCACCGCGCTGCGCACCTGCGTTGGCCTGCTGCTCGACCCGACGCTTCGACCCAGCCCCGATGAGCGCCAGCGCCTGCTGGCGACCATTGCCCGCAGCTCGGATCGGATGTATCGGCTGCTCGAGGAGCTCCTCGAGCTGGCACGCTATCGGGCCGGCAAGGTCCGGCTCCAGCGGCGGCGCTTCGACGCTCGCGCGCTGGCGCGCGACGCGGTGGCTGCCGTCGGTCCATTGGCGGAGGCCGCCGGGCAGGCGATCAGCCTCGAGGCGCCGCGCGACGCGGTGCCGGTGTATGCCGATCGACGACGGCTGGAGCAGGCGCTGCTCAACCTGGTCTCGAATGCCCAGAAGTTCTCGGCACGCGGCGCCGAGGTCCTGGTCACCGTCCGCGACGATGGCGACGTGGTGCGATGGGACGTTGAGGATCACGGCCCGGGCATCGCCGCCGACGACCAGGCGCGGCTCTTCGAGCGCTTCTTCGTCGGCGTGTCGGATGCGCATGGCGGCGGCGCCGGACTGGGCCTGCCCACGGCACTGGCCATCGCCCAGGCGCACGGCGGCGAGATCGAGGTCGACAGCGTCGTCGGTCGCGGCAGCCGCTTCTCGCTCGTCGTGCCGCGGGAAGCGGGCCCCCATGGTGACGAGGCGTGAAGCTGCTGATCATCGACGACGACCCGGACATCGTCGAGTCGGTGCGCCTGGGCTTCAGCCTGCAATGGCGCGAGGTCGAGGTGCTGAGCGCCGGCAACGCCGCAGGATGGTCTGCGGCTCGTCGAAGAGGAACGCCCCGACCTGGTGCTGCTCGACGTGGGCCTGCCGGGTACGAACGGGTACGAGGCGCTCCGCGAGCTGCGCGCCTTCTCGGAGGTGCCGGTCGTGATGCTGACTGCCCGCGGCGACACGGTCGACAAGGTGCGCGGCCTCGAGCTTGGCGCGGACGACTACGTGACCAAGCCGTTCGACCACCTCGAGCTCCTGGCACGCGTCCGCGCCGTGCTGCGTCGGCTCGACTGTCGAGGCACCGCGCAGCCGCGCACCATCGTTTCGGAGCGGGGAGCTGGAGGTGGACTTCGATGCGTCGGAGGCACGACTCGCGGGTCGGCGCCTGGAGCTGACGCCGACCGAGTACCGCCTGCTCTATCACCTGGTGCGCAACGCCGGATGGACGCTGCCGCACGCGACCCTGCTGTCGCGCGTCTGGGGACGTGAATACACCGATGAGCTCGACTACCTGCGCGTGTACGTTCGTCGCCTTCGCGACAAGCTCGGCGACGACCCCGAGCGTCCCCGTTTCATTCGCACCGAGCGCGGCCAGGGCTACCGGTTCCTGCCGCCGGCCGACGCGTCGTCGAACGCGCCATAGCTGCCGCACGAATGCGGCTCGTGGTCGCCGTGCTGGGCCTTAAACAGCCCGCAGCTTCAGCCGGCGTAGCAACTGCGCGTTGATCGCCACGACGACGGTCGAAGCGCTCATCACCAGCGCACCGATGCTCATCGGCAGGATGAAGCCGATGGGCGCCAGGACCCCGGCTGCGACCGGAATGGCAAGCGCGTTGTAGCCGGTCGCCCAGGCGAGGTTCTGGATCATCTTGCGGTAGCTCGCACGGCTCAGCTCGATCGCACCGGCCACGTCGCGTGGGTCGTCCCGCACGAGGACGATTCCGGCGGATTCGACGGCGACATCGGTGCCGGCACCGATGGCGATGCCCACGTCCGCCTGCGCCAGCGCCGGCGCGTCGTTGACGCCGTCACCAACCATCGCGACGCGCTGTCCTCCGGCCTGGAAGCGACGCACCGCATCGGCCTTGTCGGCCGGCAACACCTCGGCCGCCACCTGGTCGATGCCGATGCGGCGTGCGACCGAATCCGCCACCGCCTGCGCGTCGCCGGTGATCATTGCCACCCGCAGACCCATGCCATGCAGGCGCTCCACCGCCTGAGCCGATTCGGGACGGATCTCGTCTTCAAGGCCCATCGCGCCAAGGACTGCACCGTCACGGACCACGTAGAGCACCGTCCTGCCCTCGGCAGCCCAGCTTGCGGCTGCCGAGGCGACCTCTGGCGGCACCTCCGCATCGAGATCAGCGATGAGGCGCGGCCCGCCGACCGAGGCGCGCCTGCCGTCGACGTCCGCCGATGCGCCTCGCCCGGGCAACGCCTCGAAGCGGGTCGCGGTCCGCCGCTCCGCGCCGCGCGTCGCTGCGCATCGATGATCGCGCGTGCCAGCGGGTGTTCGGAATCGGCCTCGACGGCCGCCGCCAATGCCAGCAGCTCCGCGTCATCGGTCGCGGACGAGCTGGCAAGGCCCGCCAGGACCGGACGGCCGCGGGTCAGCGTCCCGGTTTTGTCGAAGATCACGACCTGCAGGTCCTTGGCGCGCTCGAGGGCCAGCCGATCCTTGACCAGCAGCCCGTTCCTGGCGCCCAGCGTCGTGCCGATGGCGATGACCAAGGGGATGGCCAGGCCCAGCGCATGCGGGCAAGCAATCACCAGCACGGTGGCGGTGCGGATGAGCGCTTCCTCCGGATCGCCGAGCAGCATCCATACGGCGAGCGTGATGACGCCGGAGACGAGCGCGACGTAGAAGAGCAACGCCGCGGCGCGATCGGCGAGGACCTGCGCCCGGCTGTTCGACGCCTGAGCCGCGGCGACGAGGCGCATGATTCCCGACAGTGCCGTCTCGTCCCCCACGGCCGCCACGCGGATGCGCAGGCTGCCGCCGGTGGCCACCGTGCCGGCTATGATCCGGTCACCCTTCTCCCGGGCCACCACCTGCGATTCGCCGGTGACCATCGACTCGTCGACGTCCGCCGCACCGTCGACCACCTCGCCATCGACCGGGATGCGGCTTCCAGGGCGGACCAGGACGACGTCGCCGACAGCCAGCACATGCAGCCGCACCGTCTCGAGCTCGTCGCCGGTCACGCGCTCGGCGGTATCCGGCAGCAGCTCGGCGAGCGCCGTCAGCGCCCCGCGAGCTTGCATGATCGAGCGCATCTCGATCCAGTGGCCCAGGCTCATGACCGTGATCAGCGTGGCGAGCTCCCACCACACGTCGACCTGGAAGAGTCCCAGGGTGGCTGCCCAACTGGCGGTGAAGGCGACGAGAATCGCCAGGCTGATGAGGGTCATCATCCCGGGCTGGTGGTCGCTCAGCTCGGTCCGGGCACCATCCAGGAAGACCTTCCCGCCGTAGAGGAAGATGACCGTGCCGAGGACCGCCGGAATCCAATCGGATCCCGGGAAGGTGGGTGCGGCGTACCCCAGCCACATCTGGACTTCGGCGCTCCACACCACCACCGGAATCGTCAGCAGCAGGACGATCCAGAACTGGCGGCGGAACGCATCGGGATCGTGCCCTGCGTGCTTGTCGTGCGACGCCCCGTGCGCCGCGTGCGCCGCGTGCGCCGCGTGCGCCGCGTGCGCCGCGTCGTGCGTGTGGTCCATGATGGCCATAGCATGAGCCACTGCGCCCATCGGCACCCATGTTTGGTGTCTTGGTCACGCCGAGCGCGGCCGACTACGCGCGGGTCATCGAGCAGGTGCGCGCGGCTGAACGCGGCGGGCTCGACGATCGCCGGGCATCGGTTCACGTTTCGCCAGATACCCGCCGGATGAGTGCCTGGTGCAAGTGGCGCTGGTGGCAGCGTCACCTCACTCGCGTGGCGGGTAAGTCGTGCGTGACGCTGGCGGAATGCAGCCCGAGCTCGCTCCGTTCACCCATCCGGCTGGTAGTTGGCGGAAATGGCCGTCCGGAACGCGCGGCGCAGGCCTCCCACAACAGAACGCTCGTTCTAACCCGGACAGCCCGATAAACTGACCGATGCCGTGGCTCGTCCCCGTTCCCTCGACCCCCTCGTCCGTTTCTCGGCGCCGACTCGCGACTGGTTCCGCGAGGCATTCGCCAAGCCGACGCGTGCCCAGCTGCTCGGCTGGCCGGCCATCGCCGACGGCGCGCACACGCTCCTCCACGCTCCGACGGGAAGCGGCAAGACCCTGGCCGCCTTCCTCTGGTGCCTCGACCGCCTCTTCGTCGCGCCGTCGCCGAGGGAGAAGCAGCGCCGCACGCGCGTCCTGTACATCTCGCCGCTGAAGGCGCTGGCCTACGACGTCGAGCGCAACCTGCGCGCGCCGCTGGCGGGCATCCGGCGCACCGCCGAACGCGAAGGCGCCACGCTGCCCGAGATCCGGGTGGCCAGCCGCACCGGTGACACGCCCGCCGACGCGCGACGTCAGCTGGTCAGGGACCCGCCGGACATCCTGGTCACCACGCCCGAGAGCCTCTACCTGCTGCTCACCAGCCAGGCGCGCGAGGTCCTGCGCGGCATCGAGCACGTGATCGTCGACGAGGTCCATGCCCTGGCTGGCACCAAGCGCGGCGCGCACCTGGCCCTCAGCCTCGAACGGCTGAGCCGCCTCACAGACAAGGAGCCGCAGCGCATCGGTCTCTCGGCGACGCAGCGGCCGCTTTCCGCCATCGCCGCGTTCCTTGGTGGCGCCCGCCGCGAGGTGCGGATCGTGGACGCGGGCGCGCGCAAGGAGCTCGACCTGGAGGTCATCGTGCCGGTCGAGGACATGAGCCGCATGGGCGAGCCGCTCGATCCGGCCGACCAGCCGGGCGGCAGTGCGGCCGCGCCCGATGGTCGGCATTCCATCTGGCCCATCGATGCACCCACGCCTGCTGGAGCTGATTCGGTCGCATCGGTCGACATTGATCTTCGTGAACTCGCGGCGTCTCGCCGAGCGGCTGGCGCAGCGACTCAACGAGCTGGCCGGCGAGGAGCTGGTGCGGGCGCATCACGGTTCGCGTGGCGCGCGAGCAGCGGCTGCAGATCGAGGAGGCGCTCAAGGACGGCCGGCTCCCCGCGCTGGTGGCCACCTCCAGCCTCGAGCTGGGAATCGACATGGGCGCCATCGATCTCGTCGTGCAGGTCGAGTCGCCGCCCAGTGTTGCCGCCGGTCTGCAGCGCATCGGCCGGGCAGGACACCAGGTCGGCGAGCCGTCGAGCGGCAAGATCTTCCCCAAGTTCCGCGGCGACCTGCTCGAGTCGGCGGTGGTGGTGCAGCGGATGCACGAAGGCGCCATTGAGGAGACGCGCATCCCGCGCAATCCGCTCGACGTGTTGGCGCAGCAGCTGGTGGCCATGACCGCCCTCGACCGATGGACCGTCGATCAGCTGCATGAGACGGTGACCCGCGCCGAGAACTTCCGAGAGCTGTCGCGCGAGCAGCTCACCGGAGTGCTCGACATGCTGGCCGGTCGCTACCCGTCTGACGAGTTCGCCGATCTCAAGCCGCGCATCGTCTGGGACCGCGCCACCGACGAGGTGAGCGCCCGCAACGACGCGCGCGTGGTGGCCATCACCAGTGGCGGCACCATCCCGGACCGCGGCCTGTACGGCGTCTTCCTGCCCGATGCGGGCAACGGCAAGGGCGGTCGCCGCGTGGGCGAGCTGGACGAGGAGATGGTCTACGAGTCGCGCGAGGGCGAGACGTTCATGCTGGGCGCGTCGACCTGGCGCATCGAGGAGATCAAGCCGGACCGCGTGATCGTCACGCCGGCGCCGGGCGAGCCGGGCAAGATGCCGTTCTGGCATGGGGACGCCATTGGCCGGCCGGCCGAGCTGGGCCGGGCGATCGGTGCCTTCGTACGCGAGCTCGACGGGGCCGATGACGCCGCCGAGCGCCTGCAAAGCCGCAGCGACCTGGACCCCCTGGCTGCCGCGAACCTGGTCCAGTACCTCGTCGAGCAGCGCGATGCGACCGGCGCGCTGCCGACCGACCGCACGCTCGTCATCGAGCGCTTCCGCGACGAGCTCGGCGACTGGCGGGTGTGCCTGCTCTCGCCGTTCGGCGGCCGCGTCCACGCGCCGTGGGCCATGGCCATCGAGGCGCGGCTGCGGGCTCGCGGCCTGGAGGTGCAGACGCTGTGGTCGGACGACGGGATCGTGGTCCGCCTGCCCGAGGCCGATACGGCACGCATCGACGACGACGTCCTGGTCGATCCGGACGAGGTCGAGGGCCTGCTCCTGGATGCGCTGAGCGGATCGGCGCTGTTCGCCGCACGCTTCCGCGAGAACGCGGCGCGGGCGCTGCTGCTGCCACGCCGGCGCCCGGGTCAGCGCACGCCGCTGTGGATGCAGCGCCAGCGGGCGGCCAACCTGCTGACCGTCGCATCCCGCTACGGCTCGTTCCCGATCATCCTGGAGACGTACCGCGAGGTCCTGCGCGACGTCTTCGACATGCCGGCGCTGCGCTCCCTGCTGACCGAGATCCGCTCACGCAAGGTCCGCGTCGTGTCGGTTGAGACGGCGTCCGCCTCGCCGTTCGCGGCGTCGCTGCTGTTCGATTACGTCGGCAACTTCATGTACGAGGGTGACGCGCCGCTTGCCGAGCGTCGCGCGCAGGCTCTGGCCCTCGACCGCGAGCGCCTGGCCGAGCTGCTGGGCGCCGACGAGCTGCGTGAGCTGCTCGACCCCGAAGCCATAGCCGAGGTCGAGCTGGAGCTCCAGGCGCTGGTCGGCGGTCGCCGCGCGCGGACCGTGGACGGCGTCCACGACCTGCTGCGCCGGCTTGGCGACCTGCGGGCGGATGAGGTGGCGGCACGGGCCGACCTCGACGCGGGCGCCGCGCTCGACACACTGGCCGGAGATCGACGAGCGGTCGTCGTGCGGGTCGCCGGCGAGGAGCGCTGGATCGCGATCGAGGACGTGGCCCCCTACCGCGACGCGCTCGGCGTCAGCCCGCCACCCGGCCTCGCGGAGGCGTGGCTGGCAACGAGCGACGCTCCGCTCGACGCGCTCCTCCTGCGCTGGGCGCGGTCGCATGCGCCGTTCACCGCCGTCGAACCCGCGGCGCGCTGGGGGATCGGCCCCGCAGCGGTCGAGGACCGGCTGCGTGCCCTGGTGGACGCCGGCAGCCTGCTCGAGGGCGCCTTCCGGCCGGGTGGCACGGAGCACGAGTTCGCGGATGCCGACGTCCTGCGGGCGCTGCGTCGTCGCTCCCTGGCGCGGCTGCGACGCGAGGTCGAGCCGGTGCCGGCCGACGCGCTCGCGCGCTTCCTGCCGGCCTGGCAGGGGATCGGATCGCGGGCCGGCGGCCACGACCGCCTGCTCGAGGTCGTCGCGCAGCTCGAGGGCTACCCCATCCCGGTCTCGATCCTGGAGCGCGACGTCCTGCGCGCCCGCGTGCGCGACTACACCCCGCGCCTGCTCGACGAGCTGGGCGCGGCCGGCGAGGTCGTGTGGCTGGGCCGCGGCTCGGTGGGGCGCGACGACGGCCGGGTGGCGCTCTACCGCCGCGAACAGGCGGAGCTGCTCGCCTCCGCCGGCGCATTCGAGGGCGTGGATCGCCCCGCCGGCGAGCTGCACGAGCGCATTCGCGCGCACCTGCAACGTCGCGGCGCCACGTTCTTCCGCGAGCTGCGCAGCGCGATCCCCGATGCCCGCACCGACGACGAGCTGCTCGACCCCCTGTGGGACCTGGCCTGGGCCGGCGAGGTCACCAACGACACGTTCGCGGCGCTGCGCGCCCTCTCGTTGCCACGTTCGCGTTCCCGCTCGACGCGTCGCTCGCCACGCCTGATGGCGCTGGGTCCGCCGCGTGCCGCCGGCCGCTGGTCGCTGATGGCCGACCTCGTCGGGGAGGCGCGCAGTGCCACCGAGCGCACGCATGCCACAGCGGTCGCCCTCCTCGAGCGCCATGGCGTGGTGACCCGCGAGGCGGTGCTGGCCGAGGGGATCGCGGGGGGATTCGCATCGGTCTATCCGGTGCTGAAGGCCATGGAGGAGGCCGGTCGGGCGCGGCGCGGCTACTTCGTCGACGGGCTCGGCGCGGCGCAGTTCGCACTGCCCGGCGCGGTCGACCGGCTGCGCGCATCGCGCGATGACGATGAGCGTTCGGTCCTGGTGCTCGCCGCCGCCGACCCGGCGCAGCCCTACGGCGCGGCGCTTCCCTGGCCCCGACGCGACGACGACGAGCGGCTGCCACTGCAGCGCGTGCCGGGCGCCTACCTGGTGCTGATCGACGGCGCGCCGGCGCTCTACGTCGAGCGTGGCGGCCGTGGTCTCCTCAGGCTGCCGGCCTTCGACGACGCCGAGGTCGTCCGCGCGGCGCTGCCCGCACTCCGTCGGCTGCTGACCCCCGGAGGACCGATGCGCGAGCTGCGCCTGGAGCGCGTCGACCGGCTGCCGGTCGCCGAATCAACCCTGGCCGATGCGCTGCGAGAGATCGGCTTCCGCCCCACGTATCGGTCGTGGCTGCTGTCGCCTCAGGAGGGCTCCGCGATCACGCGGGCTGAATGAACCACGAACGCCCCGCGGCAGTAGAGGATCGACCATTCGGGGAACTCGCCCGGCAGGGTCGTTGCCGAACGTGCACTCCTGCACGGCCGGATCAGAGCCGCGAGGGCCATCAGCCCGTCGGCGCCACGGTGACCGAACCGAGCTCCTCGATCTGCGTGACAACGAACTGCTCGCGGCAGACCAGCGTCGCTCCACCAGTCCAGACGGTCCAGCCATTGTCGTGGGCGATTCCGCCGTTGAAGACACAGCTCGTCGATGCCGGGTCGTCGAAGTGACCGGTGACCCGCGCGATCGTCCCTGGCTGCTCGAATGCACCACCCAGGCTCGGCGCGGCGACCGTGTCGAGGCCGTTCGTCGGGAAGTTCTTCGCACCATCCTGCGTGGTCAGCACCTGGGTTGGGCACCAGTCGACCAGCCAGGCAGGCTGGAACTGCCCGAAGTGGGCGCCGCCCTGGCAGGAGGTGACGTACACGCCGGTCACGGTCATCGGCGCGTCGCCCAGGCAGGCGAGCCGATGCCACGAGTCGGCCGCGATCAGTTGTTCGAGCGTGACCGCGCCAGGCTGAAGATCGTCGCAAGTCGAGGGCTCATCCAGGGCCAGGAAGTTCGTGTCGCCTTCTGCGGCCGCGGCCCAGGCGAACGGCTCGGACGTTGTGGGGGTCCCGATGGCGTACCAGGAGACCCCGTCGGCGATGACCGGCAGTGCGAGCGTCGCGGCATGCACGACCCGGACCGTGTCGCCCTGGGCCAGGGCGCCGACAACCGGTGCCGTGGCTGATGGCTCCCGCCGTAGCCGCAGCCCATTGACCAGGACCTTCACCTTGCTGCCTGGCGGCAGGATGCCGTCGGGAGCTGTGATTTGGGGGGTTGGCCCCGGCGAAGGCGACGCTGATGCCGTCCCTGAGGGACTGGCTGAGGGCTGCGCGCTGGCGATGGTCGGGCTAGCGGTAAACGTTGGGGTTGCGCTCGGCGGCGGCACAACCTCGCGCGACAGGCCGGGGAGCGGGATGAGACCGCTGCCGAGGGCTGCTCCCCCGCCCACGGCGACGACGAGGAGCGCCGCCGCAAGCAGCAGGAACGGACCGCGGCTGCGGCCGCGTGCCCGGGCCACGGCAGTCGAGCTCAGGCGCCCGAAGAGGTCGTCAGCGAAGGCTGGATCGGGCTCGTCACTTCGATCCAGAGAGCGGAGGAGATTGGCGAGCTGATCGTCACGCATCGGTTCGGGCCTCGTAGGCGCGCCGGAAGCTTTCGCGGGCGCGGCTGAGCAGGGATTCGGTGGCGGATTCGCTTCGTCCGATGGCGCCCGCGACGTCGCGGACGGCCATCTCGTCGAGGTAGCGGAAGACGAGCGCCAGCCGCTGGTCGCCGGGCAGCCGGTCGAGGGCGCGTTCGACGGCATCGCGCGTCTCGGTCTCGTTCCAGGCGTCACGGCGGGGGAGCAGAACCAGCTGCTCGTGGCGCCGCTGATCCCGGCCCGAACGCCGATAGTGGTCGACCAGCTTGTTGCGCCCGATGGCGCACAGCCAGGTGACGACGTCTGCCCGTCCGTCGAAACGATCCGGATGGCGCACCGCCTCGATGAAGGTCTCCTGGGTCAGCTCCTCGGCGAGGTGGATGTCACCCGAGCAGCGCGCGAGCAAATAGCGGTAGACCCGTGGCAGCGCGCGATCGTACCAGTCGCGGAATGCGACCTGATCATCGAACAATCGCGCGAGACTCGGCATTGGGCTGTCCCAGGTCGCGGGAGCGCTTCGCATGTGAGCGATTCCTCATCGGTCGGCCGTCTCTCGGCCGGCGTTTCGATGATTAGACGCTCGGCGCCGCCGAATTCCTTCGGTGGCGGCGTGACCGCGTGGCCGCTTGGCCGCGATGGGGCGCTTCGACGCGGACACAAAACGCCCCGAAGGAACCTCGCCGACCCTTGATGCAATCTCCAGGTCTCGTTGGCCCCTTCGGGACGCTGTCAACGATAGCGGCCCCCGTTTCGGCTGGCTAGGTGGTTTATCCACCAACCTGCAGGCTCGGCGGTGAGTTATCCACCGCTCGTCCACAACGCCACCGTCCCGGCGTTGCAGCGACGGTTCCCGGGGGCGGAGCGGTCGGGTATGAAGTTCCGGTTCAGTGAACAACGGCCGATCAATCGGCCACGGGAGTTCGGCCAACGGAGGGAGGCGTGGTTGCGCGGGGAAACCCTGGCGGTGCCAGCTACTCACCGGGTGAGTGATCGGCGTGCATTCCGGATAGATTCCGCCACCGCCTAGCGTCCGGTACTCACGTGGTGGGTGCCGTGGCGCGAATCCGATCGCTGCCTTCACCGTCCACCCATCGGATGAGTGTCTGGCGGAAACAGCAACCGCAGCGCCGCAACGTTTCAGCTGAGGGAGATGCGCTCCTCGTACTCCGGCACGTGTGCGTCCATGTGCAGCTCGTCGCGGACGGTCTTGGCCAGCGCCTCCGCGGCATCGGGATCGCCGTGCACGATGAACACCTTCTTCGGCTGGCCGTTGCCGCGCGAACCGGCGGCGGCGAAGTGCCCCAGCCAGGCGGCGAGCTCGTGTTCGTCGGCGTGGGCACTGAAGCCCGAGATCGAGCGGACGCGGCAGCGCACGTCGTACTCCTGGCCGTCCAGGCGTGCCGTCTTCCCGCCGCCCTGGATGTGCCGCCCGAGGGTCCCCTCGCCCTGGTAGCCGATGAACAGCAGCGTGCACTTCGGGTCTGGCAGGAAGTCCTTGAGGTGATGGACGATCCGTCCGCCGGTCAGCATCCCCGACGACGCGACCACGATGATCGGCCGCTTCTGGTGCGGGATCGACTTCGACTCCTCGACGCTGTTCGTGTACGTCTCGCCAGGGTATTCGAGCGGCGAGTCTCCCGACTGCAGCAGCTTCGCGGTCTCCTCGTCGTAGTCCTCGGGATGGCGCAGGTAGACGTCCGACGCGCGCGACGCCATCGGCGAGTCAAGGAACAGCGGCATGTGCGGGATGCGGCCCTGGCGCAGCAGTTCATCGAGCACCCACACCAGCTCTTGTGTCCGGCCGACGGCGAACGATGGCACCAGCAGCACGCCCTCGTCCGAAGACACCTCGCCGATAGCCTGAACCAGCTCGTTGGTCGCCTCTTCCTGCGGTGCGTGCTCGCGGTTGCCGTAGGTCGACTCGACCAGCACGTAGTCGGCGTGGGCGATGGGCGTCGGGTCGCGCAGGATGGGCGTGTGATCGCGGCCAAGGTCGCCGGAGAAGACGACCGTCATCTGCTCCGCGCCATCGGTCAGTGCCAGCTCGATGATCGCCGAGCCGAGGATGTGACCCGCGTCGTGGAATGTGGCGACGACCCCATCGGTCACGTTCAGCGCCGTTTCGTAGTCGACCGGCTTGAACTGCGTGATGGTCTGCTCGACGTCGGCGATGCGGTAGATCGCCTCGCGGCTCTCGGTGCGTGCCTCGGGCGCGGCCTTCCGTAGCCGCTCGGGCATCGGCTGCGCCGTGTCTGCCTCCGCCGCCTCGTTGGCCTCCTCCTTGGCCGCGTCCTCGACGGGGTGGCGGCGGCGCCACCGATTCTCAGCCTCCTCCTGCAGCTTCGCGGAGTCGCGCAGCACGACGTCGGTGATGTCCAGCGTTCCGCCGGTGGCGTGGATTGGGCCGCGGTAGCCGGCCTTCACCAGCGCCGGGATGCGTCCGCAGTGATCCAGGTGGGCGTGGGTCAGCAGCAGCGCGTCGATGGCATCGGGCTCGAAGGCGAACGGGATGCGGTTGCGCGCGATCTCGTCCGGCGATCCCTGGAACATGCCGCAGTCGACCAGGATCTTCTTGTCGCCCACGGTGACCAGGAACTGCGAGCCCGTGACGGTGCCGACCGCGCCCAGGAACTGGATCTCGATACTCACGTTGCCTCCAATGTGGCCGGTTTCGATGATGGCGCCTTCAGTGCATGTCGCGCGCCTATCATCGCCGCATGGCCTTTCCGATCGCGCCGCCGATCGCGCCGATGCTCGCCAAATCGCAGCCGGCCATTCCCGACGGCGAGGGCTGGCAGTACGAACCAAAATGGGATGGCTTCCGAGCACTCGTCTTCCGCGACGGCGCCGATCTCTACCTGCAATCGCGAGATCTCAAGCCACTGGACCGATACTTCCCGGAGCTCATCGAGCCGCTGCTGGGTGTCGGTCGCCAGCGGTTCGTGCTGGACGGTGAGATCGTCATCGCGCGGAACGGCGGCCTCGACTTCGAGTCGCTGCTGCTGCGCATCCATCCGGCGGCATCGCGTGTGCGCATGCTGGCCTCCGAGACGCCGGCCTCCTACGTCGCGTTCGACCTGCTGGCCGATGCCGACGACGATCTGCGCGAGAGGCCGTTGCACGATCGGCGTGCGCGCCTGGAGCGGGTCATGGAGGGAGCACCCGAATCGGTCCTGCTCACGCCTGCCACCGATTCCGCGGAGACCGCACGGCACTGGTTCGAGGTCTTCGAGGGGGCGGGCCTGGATGGCGTGGTGGCCAAGGGCCACGACCTTCGCTACCAGCCAGGCCAGCGAGCGATGATCAAGATCAAGCACCTGCGCACCGCCGACTGCGTGGTCGCCGGCTTCCGCTGGCACAAGAACGGACCCGGCACGATGATCGGCTCGCTGCTGCTGGGGCTGTGGAATGCCGCCGGACAACTGCAGCACGTGGGCGTCACCTCGTCGTTCACCAACGACAAGCGCCGCGAGCTGGTGGGCTTCCTGGAGCCGTACCGCGTGGATGCGCTGGACGGGCATCCCTGGGCGTCGTGGGCCGAGGCGTCCATGGCGGCCGAGGCGGCCGGCCAGCGCCTGCCCGGCGCCACCTCGCGCTGGAACCGCGGCAAGGACCTGTCGTGGCAGCCGTTGCGGCCGGAGCTGGTCTGCGAGGTGGCCTTCGACCACCTGCAGGGCGACCGCTTTCGCCACGCCGCGACGTTCAAGCGCTGGCGCCCCGACCGCTCGCCGGCGTCGTGCCGCTACGACCAGCTCGACGAGACGCCGCCCGCCCTCCTGTCCGACATCTTCGGCAGCTGACCCAACCCGTGGCGCGACGCGACAGCAACAAGGCCCGGATGCTGCGCGGCGATGAATACATCGCCGACGACCCGGAGCTCAACGCCGAGCGGCTGCGTTGTCGTCTGCTGACGGAGCGTCTCAACGCGAGCTCCGCGGCAGAGCCGGACGCCCGCGGCCAGATCCTGCGCGAGCTCCTAGGAGCAATCGGCGAGCTGACGTTCATCGAGCCGCCCTTCCGCTGCGACTACGGCTACAACATCCGGATCGGCGCCCGCAGCTTCGTCAATTTCGGCGCCGTCTTCCTGGACGTCAATACCATCGAGATCGGCGACGACGTGCAGATCGCGCCGAATGTGCAGCTGCTGACCGCCACGCACCCGGTCGACGCGGGGCGTCGCCGCGCCGGCTGGGAGTCGGGCAAGCCGATCAGCATCCGCGAGGGCGCCTGGCTGGGCGGCGGTGCCATCGTGCTGCCGGGGATCAGCATCGGTGCGCAGGCGATCGTCGGCGCGGGGGCGGTGGTGACGCGTGACGTCGAAGCGCGGACCGTGGTCGCGGGCAACCCGGCTCGGGTGATCCGCCGGCTCGCGTAGAACGCCCATCGGTCGCTAGACTTCACGCTTCACGAACCGGCTCGAACCGCCCTGAGCCGACTCGAACAGAGGAGATCGCGCGTGGCCCCAGACTCGAATATCGACCCGAACGACGCCGTCAACCAGCTCGCCGACCGATTCTGGGAGGGAGTCCTCGAGCGCAACCCGCTGGAGGCCACATTGCTGGGTGACGACCGCTACGATGACCGGCTGCCGGACTTCGGCGCCCAAGGGCGTGCCGACGAGGCCGCGGCCTACCGCGACGTGCTGGCCGAGCTGGAGCAGATCGGCTCCGGCCTCTCGATCGAGCAGGTCATCACGGCCGACATGCTGCGCATCGTGACGCGCAACAACCTCGAGGCCCTCGAACGCAAGCAGTATCAGCTGGGGGTCGATCACATCGCCGGCGTGCAGACACTGCCGCCCCTGCTGGCGCACTACCAGCCGGCCGACACGGCCGAGCGGCTCGAGAAGCTCCTGGCGCGCTACGCGCAGTTCCCGCGCGCGGTCGACCAGAGCATCGAGACCCTGCGCGAAGGCCTTGCCGACGGCCGTACCTCCGCCGCGGTGCCCGTGCGTCGCGCGATCGAGCAGATCGAGCGCATGCTGGCGGCACCACCCACCGAGTCGCCGGCGGTTACGCAGGCGCACGTGGCCGATGACGGGGCGCGCCAGCAGCTGAGCGCGGCCGTCGAGCGCGAGATCTACCCTGCTCTGCAGGGCTATCACGACTTCCTGGCCGACGCGTACGAGGCCCACGCTCGGCCGGAGCCCGGTCTGAGCACGACACCTGATGGGACCGATGCCTACCGACTCGCCATCCGGATGCAGACGACGGTGGCAGCCACGCCCGAGGAGGTCCACGAGTTCGGACTGGCCGACCTCGAGACGATCGAGGCCGAGAAGGACGAGATCGCGCGGCGGCTGGGTCACGACGATCGCTTTGGGCTGGCCGCGTTCCTGTCCGGCGACCCTGCGAACCACACCGACGACGCGACGCGGATCATCGAGATCGCGTCCGAGCAGACGGCGCGCGCGTTCGCCACCGCGCCGCAGTACTTCGGTCGCCTGCCCAAGGCCGACTGCATCGTCAAGGCCGTCGAGTCCTACCGCGAGCAGGAGTCACCGCCGGCCTTCTACATGCCCCCCTCGCTCGATGGCACTCGCCCGGGGGAGTACTACCTCAACACCTACCAGCCGGAGGAGCGGCAGCTCCACAAGATTGCCTCGATCACCTTCCACGAGGCGACGCCGGGGCACCACTTCCAGATCGCCATCGAGCAGGAGCTGGAGGGCCTGCCGCGCTTCCGCACGCTCGGCTCGCGGATGGTCGGCTCGGCCTATCCCGAGGGCTGGGGCCTGTACACCGAGCGGCTCGCCGACGAGATGGGCCTTTACGCGAACGATCTGGAGCGATTCGGGATGCTCGACACGCAGGCGTTCCGTGCCGCGCGGCTTGTCGTCGACTCCGGTTTGCACGCCTTTGGCTGGTCGCGCGAGACGGCGATCACCTTCATGAACGAGCGCGGCGCGCTGCCGATGGTCGACGCGGCCATCGAGGTCGATCGCTACACCATCTGGCCCGGACAGGCGCTGTCCTACAAGATGGGCCAGCGCGAGATCGAGCGTGCGCGCGACGAGGTGGCGCGACTGATGGGCGATCAGTTCGACCTGCGCGTCTTCCACGACGAGGTGCTGGGACACGGCTCGCTGCCGCTCGCCACGCTGCGGCGCGAGATCCCCGGCTGGGTGCAGTCGGCAGTCGCCACGCCTCGGTGAAGCGGCCGGAGCCGGTCATCCTGGACGGCCGATTCGTCCGCCTCGAACCGCTGGGGGAGCAGCACCGCGCCGACCTCGAGGCCGCGGCTTCCGAAGATCCGGCGGCGCTGCGCTACGTGTCGATCAACCCGGCATCGCACGGCTGGGAGGCGTGGTACTCCGAGGCGGCCGACGGCGTGGCCGACGGTCGCTACGTGGTCTGGGCCACCGTCGAGCGCTCTTCCGGTCGCGCCGTGGGTTCGACACGCTTCGGTGACATCGACCTCCCGTCGGAGCGGGTCGAGATCGGCTGGACCTGGATCGCGCCGTCGCGTCAGCGCACCGCGATCAATTCCGAGGCGAAGCTCCTCCAGCTCGGCTACGCCTTCGACGAGCTGGGTGCGGGCCGGGTGGCGTTGAAGACCGACGCGCGGAACGAGCAGTCGCAGCGGGCCATCGAGCGGCTGGGGGCCGTCCGCGAGGGCGTGCTGCGGCGTCACCTGTGGGTTTCCGATGGCTTCATCCGCGACACGGTCTACTACTCCGTCCTGGCCGGCGAGTGGCCGGCTATCCGGGATCGCCTTGAGGAGCGGCTGCACCGACCCTGAATTCGACGCCCGCGACGCGCTCGGAACGCGACGCGCTCGGACCGCGGCGCGCTCGGACCGCGGCGCGCCGGGTCGCGACACGCCGGTTCGCCTGGCGCTCGGACCGCACCAGACACCCATGACACGAGTGATCGGTGAAATTTTCGTGGAACGTCCTGCCATTTCACTCGACTGGCAGATACGTCGAGCGCGCGGTGGCGAGCGTCGGGCTTTGAGCTCGCCGTTCACTCGCATGGTGAGTGATTGGCGCCGGATCCATGCCGCGGACAGCGGCGTCCGACGGCGACGCGGCGCTGGCGCTGGATGAGCGGCTGCCAGGCGGGAGGTCTCCCTTCGGCGACACCGAGCTGAGCGTCGCCCTCCGGCGCGCCGATCCACACCTGTGGCGCGGCCCCGGCTCGGCCGGCTGTGACCAGGCCAGCTGGTCGCCGTCCGGCGACCACGCCGGGTCAAGACCGTCGGGGTACTCGTCATTCACCCGGCGCGTGGGTGACTGGCGCCGATTCGAGGCTCCGGCCCTGGATCCGTCTGGTACATGAGGATGCCCGATGGCGGGGGCAGGGTCGGCATGCGCAGCCATTGCCTGGCATCGGTCGATCGAAGCGCGAAGCGTCCAAACAGGGCAGCGTGCGTTCTGACCCGACGCCGGATGGTCGTTTGGTCTCGAAGCAGAAATGCCGAGACGACGCTCGTCGGTGCCCAGCCCTGCTGGCGCGCGATCTCGTGAGCTAGCCGTACCTTGATGTCGAGACGGCCGAGCGTGTCCTGCACATCGGCCAGGCGGGTCTTGATCTCAAAGATCACGAGGATGCTCAGCAGTGGCTGGTACGCCAGCACATCGACGCGCCCGCGATCGCCGTAGTGATTGAAGCTGACCTCGGCCGTGACGTTCCAGCCGAAGCGCGCGAGCAGCCGGACGAGCCACTCCTGGAGCGCCGCGTGTCGCGCGTCAGCCAGCGGTGGCTGCCCATTGATCCGGAGATCGACGACGAGATATCCGCCGAGAACCGCGGTCCATCGATCGAGGAAATCCAGGGAGCATCTTCGAAGGTCGCCGCCTTCCAGCCGGCTGATCGTCTGCTGCGAGGTCCCGAGCCGGACTGCCAGCACCTTCTGCGACCAGCCCTTGCGCCTGCGAAGCGCTCGAAGGCGACCTACGACGTTCGGTCCGTTCATGGGCGTATGGTGCGTCAGGTGGCATTACCAGCCGCTCATCCGCCACTTACCCACCGGGCGAGTGATCCGGCGAGGAATCCAGCTCGAAACTCGCCACTCCACCCACGTGTCGGGTGCGAAAAAGCCCGATGTGGCGGAATCGTGACCCGTGCGTCCGCCGTTCGCTCACGCAGCGAGTAGCTGACGGGATCGACGCTCGCCAACGACCCACCGAGCGACGCGTCCGCCACCTACCCACCCGGCGAGTGATGGGCGGGGAATCCTGCCCGAAACTCGCCACTCCACTCACGTGTCGGGTGGGCCGAGCACGATGTGGCGGAATCGTGACCGATGCGTGCGCCGTTCACTCGTCCAGCGAGTATCTGGCGGGAATCGGGCGCGAACGGGGCCGGCAATGGGCGCGACGGCCGGCGAATAGGAAGACGAACGCGGCGCTAATGAGGCCAGGCGCTACTCCGACTCGCCCTGCCACTCGACAGCCGGGTCGTAGTCGGGATCCGGCGGCTCAGGCTCGGGCCGGTCCGCCTCCGGGACGTTGCGCAGGTTGACACGCACCCGGTACCAGAGCGATGAGCGGCCGCGCATGCCGTCGACGAGCACGTCGTCAACGGCGAGCAGGGCGGCGGCCTGCGGATGGCGCTCCTTCCAGCGCTCGAGGCCGGCCAGCGCATCCTTCTTCGCCTTTGCCTGTGCCACGACCATCAGCGGCTGCGAGGAGCGACGCCGGCCGGTCGGAGACACCGTGCCGTCCGAGCGACGCAGCGACGCGGAGGCGGAAGCCGGCGCCACCGAGCCGGCCCGCCCGCGCGGCGCCGAAGGATCGGTCGCAGGCCGCGGGTCGGCCATGCGGCGCTTCGACGGCTGCACCCGCGGCGGCTCGCCGGGCTGCTTTGCGTAGTTCGGCGGCCACGGTGCGTCGCCCAGGCCGGATGTTTCGTCGCGCGCCGAGAGCTCCAACAGCCCTTCCAACGACCCGCCGGCAGCGTCGATGCCCGCGCCGACGTCGCCGAGCCGCGCGTATCGGTCCGGCATGCTGCGGATGGTGAAATCGTCGAGCTCGGCGTCGGGCAGCTCGTCCCAGGTCAGCGGCGCCGAGACCTGCGCGTTGGGCACCGGTCGCACCGAATACGCAGACGCGACCGTGCGGTCCTTGGCGTTCTGGTTGTAGTCCAGGAACACGCCGTGGCGCTCCTCCTTCCACCACTTGCTGGTGGCGATCTGCGGTGCGCGGCGTTCGACCTCGCGCGCCAGGGCCAGGGCCGCGCGGCGGACCTCCGAAAAGCCCCACTCGCGCGAGATGCGGGCGTAGACGTGGATGCCGCGCGAGCCGGACGTCTTCGGCCAGCCGGTCAGGGCGTGGTCGGTGAGCACCTCGCGCACGACGAGCGCCACCCGTCGAATGTCGTCCCACGGCACGCCCGGACCGGGATCCAGGTCGACCCGCAGCTCGTCGGGGTGCTCGAGGTCATCGGCCCGCACCGGGTGGGGATTGAGGTCGACGCAGCCGAGGTTCACGACCCACGTCAAGGCGGCGACGTTCGAGACGACGACCTCGTCGGCGGTGCGCCCCGAGGGAAACGCCAGCTCCACCGTGCGCACGAACCGGGGGACCGATTTCGGCGCCCGCTTCTGGAAGAATGCCTCGCCGGTGATGCCGTCGACGAAGCGCTTCAGCGCCATTGGCCGGTCCCGAACGCCACGCAGGGCGCCATCCGCGACGGCGAGGTAGTAGCGGACCAGCTCGATCTTGGTGATCCCGGCGTCGGGGAAGTACACCTTCGAGGGGTTGCTGATGCTGACCTCGTGACCGTCGAGGATCAGCGTTTCCTTCTCGGTCGCCATGCCCAACAGGGTAGCCTGCGAGGGAAAGGGGCACGAGCCTTGCGAGCGGCGAGAGCATGATCGACCGAGCCAAGCAGATCCTGGCCAGCCTGGACTCATGGAGCAGCCGCCATCGCACCGCGCGCGTGGCGCGGCGTGCCGTCAGCGGATTCCTGGAGCACGACGCGCTGCAGTACGCGGGCAGCATGGCCTACTTCGCACTGCTGTCGGTGTTTCAGCTGCTGGTGCTCGGCGTCGTCAGCTTCAGCTTCTTCCTTGGCGAAGGCGGCGCGCGCGACTTCGTCATGCGCCAGATCCAGGCGGCCACCCCGCTCGACGCCGACACCATCGGGAGCGTGATCGAGCAGATCATCAAGGCGCGCAGCGGCGTGGGGATCGTCGGCCTCGTGCTGCTGATCTGGGGTGCCCTGGGCCTCTTCTCGGGGCTCAGCCGCGGCGTGTCGCGCGCGTTCAGCGCGTCGGAGCCCCGTCCGTTTCTCCAGGACAAGCTGCTCGGGCTGCTGCTCATGGCGATCAGCGGCGTGCTGGCCGTGGCCGCCGTGGGCATCGGCTTCATCGCAGGACTGCTGCAGGATGCCACGGCCAGCGTGGTGGCCGTGGTGCCGGGGGGCGAGCTGGCGCTCGCGCTGGTCGGCCTGCTGGTGCCGCTGGCGCTCGTGTTCGTTGCCCTGCTGCTGCTCTATCGGGTCGTTCCGAACCGTCACGTGACGATGGCCGAAGTCTGGCCGGGCGCCCTGGTCGGAACGATCCTGTGGGGCATCCTGCGCTGGGGCTTCACCTACTACGCCACACACGTTGCCCATTACGACTCCGCGTTCGGCCCCATCTCGGCCGCGATCTCGCTGCTGGTCTTCCTCTACTTCGCCAGCGTGATTCTGCTGCTGGGCGCCGAGGTGGCACGAGCCAGCGTCCTCGAGTCGGGGGATCGGGTGTAGTACGGTGTAGTACCTTCGGGGGCGTTACACGGCCGAACCGGCCGGTAGCATGGTGAATCGAACACTCGCAGCTGGGGCACACAGCATCTTGTTCAATCGTCGGACGCGCGCCGGATGAGGCGACGGAACCGACTGGCCGCCACGCTGGTAGCCCTCCTGGCGGTCGGCTCGATTCTCGTCTCGACAACTGACCGCAACCCGGCCCGGGCCGCGGATCCGCTCACCCAGGCGAAGCAGCAGCAACAACAGCTGCAGCAGACGCTGGGTGAGCAGCGCGCCCAGCTCGCCAAGCTGAAGGCAACGTCGGCAAGCCTTTCGCAGACGCTCGACCTGGCCAAGGCGGAGCTCGCCCAGGTAACCGCCGAGTACGACCGCGTCAGGGACCTGCTTGGCCAGGTCACGACGCAGGTCCGGCAGATCAGCGCGCAGCTCGCCGACCTTCGGACCCGCATCGCGGCACTCGACGCGCAGCTGACGCAGGTCGCCTCCGAGATCACGATCCAGACCAACGAGCTCGACGCCCGCGAGGCGCTGCTGCAGGATCACCTGCGCGCCGCATACGAGCAGAGCCAGACGTCGCTGCTCGAGATCCTCATCTCGGCACGCTCGCTCGACGACGCATCGACCCAGGTCAGCTGGATGCTCGACATCTCGGCCCAGGACACGGCGCTGGCCGACGAGATCCGCGATCTGCGCGGCCAGCTGCAGACGAAACAGGAAACGCTGCGTGAGGGCCGTGCACAGCTCGCCGATGCGCGCGCCGCTGCCGAGGACCAGTCCGCGCTCCTCAAGCAGCGCCAGGCACAGCTCGACGGCATGAGCCGACAGCTCGCCAGGCTGCAGGCCGCGGCGGACCAGAAGCGCCGCGATCAAGAGGCGGCACTCAACGCCGCGCTGCAGGCCAAGGGAAATGTCGCGGCGCAGATCGCCGCCAACGAGCGGGCGGCCACACAGACCGACGCCCTCGTGGCCAAGCTCCAGGCAGAGGCGGCGGCGCGTGCCAAGGCGATCGAGGAGGCGAAGCGCCGGGCCGCCGAGGAGGCGCGCAAGCGATCACAGCATCCGAGGATCTCGCAGCGCGGCTTCAGCTGGCCGGAGGCTGCGCCCACCATCACCCAGGAGTGGGGACCGACCAGTTTCGCGCTCGAACCGCCATACACCTACAACGGCACGTACTACCCGCATTTCCACACGGGCCTCGACATGTCCAGCGGGTGCAACACGCCGATCCTCGCCGCCGCGACCGGCGTGGTCGCGGCATCGGGTCGCCCGTCGTGGCCGTTCGACTACGCGTATGGGGTGATCATCGACCACGGGGGCGGGGTCATGACCCTGTACTGGCACATGCAGTCGCGGGTCATCGTGTTCCCCGGCCAAGCGGTCAGCGTCGGGCAGGTGATCGGCTACGAGGGCTCGACCGGCAACTCGACCGGGTGCCACTTGCACTTTGGAGTCAGCGACAACGGCGTCTGGCAGAACCCGCGCTGGTATCTTCCCTGATCCGGACGTGGAGTCAGCCCGCCGCGGCTGGCTCGGCGGCGCGGACCGCGGGCCGGTACAGCCGGTCGACGTAGTCCATCACCATCCGCGCGGTGCTGAAGCGCCAGATGGCGCCGTCGAGCGATGCGCGCATTGTGGTCAGCCAGTCGCGTGGCACCTCGCCCTCGGCGCGCGCGAAGAAGCGCGGCACGATCTCTTCCTCGAGCAGGCGGTACAGCTCCTCAGCGTCGGCACGGTCCTGCTCGGCCTCGTCATCGACTGCCTCGCGCCCGCCGATCGCCCAGCCGTTTCGGCCGTTGAATCCCTCGTCCCACCAGCCGTCGAGGATACTGACGCTGGGGATCCCGTTGATCGCCGCCTTCATGCCGGACGTCCCGCTCGCCTCGAGTGGCCGCCGCGGGTTATTGAGCCAGATGTCGACCCCGGCGACCAGGAAACGGGCGATGCGCATGTCGTAGTCCTCGAGGATGAACACCCGGCCACGAAGGCGCTCCGAGCGCGACAGCTCGAAGATGCGCTGGATGACCTGCTGCCCGGGCCGGTCGGCGGGATGCGCCTTGCCGGCGAGCACGATCTGCACCGGTCGATCGGGATCGTGCAGCAGCCGCGCCAGGCGCTCCTCGTCCCGAAACAGCAGATCCGCGCGCTTGTACGTGGCGAATCGGCGGGCGAACCCGATCGTCAGCGCATGCGAGTGGAAGGCGGCCCGCAGCTGGCGCAACGTTTCGGGCGATTCGCCGTGACGCGCGAACTGGCGGCTCAGCCGGCCCTGCATGAACCGTATCAGCTCCCGCTTCTGCTGCTGGTGGGCCGACCACAGGTCGTCGTCGCTGACCGCCGGGAGCCGCTCGAATGGCTCCGGGCCGGCGAGGTCGCTGCCCAGTGAGACGCCGATCGCCGGTTCGAACACACGGCGCATGCGGCCGCCCAGCCAGGTGGCGACGTGCACCCCGTTGGTGATCGCCATGATCGGATGGCCGGCGAGCGGCTCCCAGGTCTCGGTCGCGGTCCTGGCGTGCAGCTCGCTCACCGCGTTGGCGTCCGCCGCGTGGCGCAGGACGAACGCGGTCATGTCGAATGGTGCGTTCGGATCGTCGGTGCGTCCGCGGCCAAGCTCGAGCAGTCGCTCGGCGGGCATGCCGGTCGCCTCCAGCCAGGGGGCCAGGTCCTTCTCGATCAGCCACCGCTCGAATACCTCGTTGCCGGCGGGCACCGGCGTGTGAATGGTGAACACCGAGTTTCGGCCGGCGTGGCGCAACGCGTCCTCCGGTGGCGTGCCGTCGGCGATCGGCTGGCGTGCGCGCTCCAGCAGCAGGAATGCGGAATGGCCCTCGTTCAGGTGCCAGCCCGCCGGCTCGATGCCGAGCTGTTGCAGGGCACGCACGCCTCCCATGCCCAGGACGATCTCCTGCGCCAGCCGCATTTCGCGACCGCGAACGTAGAGGATATGCGTGATCGGTCGGTCCGCCGGATCGTTCGCCGGGGTGTCGGTGTCGAGCAGGAGCAGCGGCACCCGACCAACCTGTGCCACCCAGACCGTCGCGTGGACGATACGGTCGGGGAAATCGACCTTGACTTCGAGTGGTGATCCGTCGCGCGCGCGGGCCCGCCGTAACGGCAGCGTGGCGGGATCGAGATCCGGCTGCGCGTGCTCCTGGTGGCCATCGGCGTCGATCTGCTGCCGAAAGTAGCCGTGACGATAGAAGAGGCCGACCGCCACGAACGGCAGCGCTGCATCAGAGGCGGACTTGCAGTGGTCGCCGGCCAGGATGCCCAGTCCACCGGAGTAGATCTGCATCGACTCATGGAGCCCGTACTCGGCGCAGAAGTAGGCGATCGGTCCGGACAGCTGTCGTTCCGGCGAGGCCCGGTACCAGCTGTCGGATCCGTTGTCGAGGTAGCGCTGAAACTCGTCGAGCAGCCGCGAGGTGTAGACCATGAAGTCCTCGTCGGCGGTCAGCTCCGCCCAGCGGCTTGCCTGCACGCCGCGCAGGACAGGAATGGGGTTGCGGTGCCGCGTCCACGCCAAGGAGTCGATCCGGCCGAACAGCGATCCGGCGCTCGGGGTCCAGCTCCACCACAGGTTGTAGGCCAGCTCGCCCAGTCCCTCGAGGCCCGGCGGCAGGTTGAAGTCATGCCCGGCCAGCGTCGGGACGTGAATGGAAGTCGTCATGGAGCCCCGATGATACCGATCTGATCGGTGCCGGAAGGCCCCGACCGACCCCCGGCGCGTGCCAAAGGGGGCCGGAGGCGTTACGCTATCGACCCCGTGAATGGCTACTCGATCCAAGAGGCGGCCGAGGTTCTCGGAGTTCCGAAGCGACGCGTTCGGGAGCTCGTTGCTCGCGGCGTCATTCTTGGCTCCCAGGAGGACGACGGCGAGCTGCGCGTCTTCCTGCAACCGCGACCACCCGCGTCGGTCCAGGCGCCCGCCGAGCCGGAGCCCGGCTTCGAGGCGAGCCCGTTCCGCGAGCTGCTCACCGAATTCCGCAACCTGACCGAGCGTTACGGTCAGGCCTTGCTCGCGCTGGGCGAGTCTCGCGGCGAGGTCGCCGCATTGCGCGGTCGCGTGGATGCCCTCGAGACCCGCATGGACCTTCGGCTTGGCAGCTCCGCCACGCCGCCCGTCGTCGAATGGCACGCGCCCGCCCCCACGTTCGAGGCCGAGACGATCGCCGACCTCCTGATGGAGGACACCAGCGCGGAGGAGATCGTCATCGCCGAAGCGGAGGCCGCGCTGGCATCGACACCGGCCGCGACCGATGAAACGCTCGTCGCCGAGCCGACCGAAGCTCAGCCGGCCGTGGCCGAGGAGGAGCCCGCCAGCAAGACGCCCGAGCCGGCCGTCGCAGCGGAAGCGGGATCGGAACCTGAACCTGAACCCGCCGGCGAGGCCGATGCCGTCACGCCCGCGGCCGATGCCACGCTCGATGTCACGGCTGACCAAGGCGAGATTCCAGAAATCGCGCTCGCTGAAGTTGGTTTCGAGACGGCCGAAGGCCCTTCCGGCGACGTCGAGGCGGCATCGGAGCAGGAGGATGGCGAGGCGAAGCGAGCGCGCCCCCGCCGTACGGGATTCCCCGCGGCCGATATCGCCGAGGCTCTCGCCCGGGCGATGGACCCCAGCCCCGGTGAGCTTCCCGAACCGGTCGACATCGCGTCGGCTGCCGACACTGACGAGCAGGGCGCCACGCTCGACGATGAGGGGGCCGTCGCCGATGCCGGCCCGCCGATCGACGCATCTCGCTACAGCGCCGAGATTGAGGAGCCGGACTGGATGGCGGAGGGGGAGTACACATGGCTGGACGCCGGCGCGCAGGAGACGGCCCCGGCTCCGGAGCCGGCGAGCCAGGCGGCTGTCGAGCGCGAGGCATTCGAAGCCACGCCGTCCGACGGTGACGATGTCGTCGAGCAGTCGGAGGCCGGCGGCGACCAGGATTGGGACACGGCGGCGGTTGCCGCCGCCGAGGAGGTCGGCTCCGAGCCCGAGTCCGTGATGGCCGAGGCGGAGCCGGCGGCGACGGGTGGCGAGGCGACCACGGACGAGCCGGAAGCGTACGCACCCATGTCGGAGGAATTCGTCGCTGCGCCCGCGCCCTCCGCGGTCGAGTCCGATGACGTCGAGTCCGAGGACATCTCCGCCGCGCCGGACGAGCTCGCCCCGGCGGACGAGTCCCCCGAAGCCGACATTCAGAGCGCATTCGAGCCCGTCGACCTGGAAGCCGAGCCCGATGCCGCCGCCGCGACCGGGGATCGCGGGGCTGAGGAAATCGACGTCGCGCCGGAGCCGGTGGCTCCGGAATGGTCCGTGCTCGAGTCCCCGACGGAGGCATCGATCGCAGCGGCAGACCGCCGCGACGAAGCTGCATCACTGGCGGCGCCACGTTTCGAAGCGCCAACCTGGGACGATGACTGGGCGGCCGGCGCCGGTCCGTATGCGTTCGAGCGGATCAGCGACCAGGCAGCGTTTCAGGACGCGAGCCGGGTGGGCGACGATGCCGAGGCGTCCGAGCCGCAGCTGATCGCCGCGGCATGGGAGCCGAACGTCGCCGCGCCGGAGCGCGAATCTGTTGCCGAACCCGAAGTCGATGCGGACCGGGCGGGCGAAATGGAGCTGGAACAATCATCGTCGACACAGGCGGCGCGCGAGCCGCAAGCCGAGCCTTCGCTGCCGGCGAGCGGCCCTGCGTCGCCCGCCTCGGAGGCGGTTGCTCCGTCGCCTGCGCATCAGGCGGGGCAAGATGACACCGGCGAGGTCGCCCTGATGTGGCTTGGCAGTGAATTCGATGACGGCGACGACTATGCGGCGGAGATCGAGGTTGGGACGGCTGGCTGGCGGCAGCCGAAGCGTCCACCGGGAAGCAGCGACGAGCTGACCCGGATCGCGCAGGACCAGGGGTGGGATCAGAACGAGGTCGCCGCGATTCGCAGCCTGCTTGAGCCGTCGGCGCCCGAGGGCGATCCGGGGGCGGGATCCGCGACCGAGGACCGAGCGGCTGCGCCGAGCGAGGCAACTGCGCCAGCCAGGCAACTCCGCCGAGCGCGGCGACTCCACTGGCATCGGAGCAGCCGGCATCCTCCGACGAATGGGGCCAGGCCGATGCGCACGGAGCTGCACAGCCGCAGGCGAGCGCGGCGTCGTGGCCGGAGGCAGATCGTTCGGTCAGCTTCATGCTGCCAGGCGGTGATGAGCTGCACCGCGCGCTCGAGGCGCTCGGCCTCCCGACGTCCTCCGGTGGCAGGACGCCGGAGTCGCCGTCAGACAGCAGCGCGGGGCCGGTTGGGCCGCGGGTGTCCGCCACCCCAATGTCCGCGCCCGCGTCTGTGGAGCCCCCGCCAGCTGCCGAGCCGCGCCCGTGGTCCCCTCAGCCGCGCCAGTGGTCGAAGGTCGGCACCGCAGAGTTCTCATCTCCGCCTGCACTCGAAGCGCCGAGCGAGGCGCGACCGCGACCATCGCCGCGTGCCGAGCCGGCTCCGGGACCTGCGCCCGCATTCCAGCCGCGCGCCACGGCGGAGCCGGACCCGGAGAGCTCGGCACCGTTCGGCGAACCGGAGTGGCTGCGCGGCCGGCGCGACCCTGCTGCCCGCGCCTACCGCCGCTTGCGCCGCATCTTCCCGAGCTGACGTCCGGTCGGCCGATGGAGCCGCTGCATGCTCTCCTCGGCAGTGTCTTGATCGCGTCCGCGGCGTTGTTCGCCCTTGGCGCCGGCGTGGCGGCCTGGCTCGATCGCGGCCACGTTGCCGTTCGTCGCGCTGAGCTCCTGATGGGCGCCAGCCTGGTGGTGCAGGTGCTCGTTGGGGTGCTGCTGTACGTGGGCGGTTCGCGTCCCTTGGAGCCGCTGCATCTCCTCTATGGCGTCGCGATCCTCGCCGTGCTGCCGCTTGCGTCCAGCTTTGCCGCCGACGCGCCGCCGCGCCCACGCTCCGGCGTTCGCGCGGTTGCCGGCTTGATGGTCGTCCTGCTGGCCTGGCGCCTGCTGTCAACCGGCTGAGGATGACCGGACCGATGCGCCCGCTCAGCGTCCTGGCGATCGGCCTGGCGGCTCTGGCCGTGGGGCTGATGCTGGTCGCGGGAGGCCCGGGCGGCTCCAGGGCGCTGGCCGCCCCCGGCGATCCGGATCCGGTCGAACTGGGCGCGTCGCTGTTCGCGACCTCCTGCGCTTCGTGCCACGGCCCGGCCGGGCAGGGAGGCGACTTCGGGCCGTCGCTCGTGGGCGTGGGAGCCGCGGCAGCCGACTTCCAGCTGCGTACCGGCCGCATGCCGTTCAGCGATGGGCCCGGGCGGCAGGCCACGCGCAAGCCGCCCGCCTTCGATGACGAGCAGATCCGGCGGCTGGTGGCTTTCGTCGCCTCCCTCGGCACCGGGCCCGCGATTCCGCAGGTTCGGGTCGACGACTCGTTCGTCTCGCGAGGACAGCAGCTGTTCGTGAGCAACTGCGCGCCGTGTCACGGGGCCACGGCCAACGGCGGGGCTGTCGGGGGCGGCGCACTGGCGCCGGCGCTCGACCTCGCGACCCCGTTGCAGGTGGCCGAGGCGATGCTCACCGGACCCGGCCAGATGCCCGTCTTCGGCTACGCGCCGCAGGACCTGGACGCCGTGGCCAGCTATCTCGAGTATCTGCGTCACGAGAAGCATCCCGGAGGGTTCTCGATCGGCGGCATCGGGCCGGTGCCGGAAGGCTTCGTTGGCTGGGTGCTGGGCATGGGCCTGCTGCTGGTGATCGTCGTCCTGGTGGGTCGCGACTGGCGTCGCAAGGGCGGCGACGATCGGCACATCCCGTGAAGGCTGAAGGCATCATCAGCGCCGCGCTGGTCGTCTCGATCGTGGCGTCGATCGGCCTGCTGCTCGTCTACCTCCTGATGGGCGGCAACCCACAGCTGGAGGGCGTGCTGCTGGCGCTGGCGCTCGGCGGTGTCGGCGTGGGGATCGTGGTGTGGGCCATCGGCCTGATGGACGCACCGGTCGAGGAGGAGCCACGCCATCCATTCGGCTCCGGACCGGCGGTCCGAGCCACGCACCAGGCCCTGGACGTCGAGGAGATCTCGCGGCGCAGGTTCCTGGTCCGGCTGCTTGGTGGTGCCGGCGCCATGCTCGCCGCCGCGCTGTTGCTGCCGG
Organism: uncultured Chloroflexia bacterium; assembly: GCA_963716585.1. Classification (GTDB taxonomy): domain Bacteria; phylum Chloroflexota; class Limnocylindria; order QHBO01; family QHBO01; genus JAICUY01. The sequence continues at coordinate 730,709 of CAVQTN010000004.1, read as the reverse complement.
CCTTGTCACTCGGACCGCAGCCCGGCCGCAGCCTGTTCCAAACCGGCTGGCGCAGCGGCTCGCGGGTCGTCGGCAGCGACGGCCGGCCGATCCGCCCCGCGGACCTCGATCAGAACGCGGTGCAGACGGTCTTCCCGGAGGGCAGCGTCGGGCGCGCCGACAGCCAGACGCTGCTCATCAGGCTTCGCCCCGCCGACCTGCAGCTTGCCGCGGACCGGCGGGCGTGGGCGCCGCAGGGCGTTGTCGGCTACTCGAAGATCTGCACCCACGCGGGCTGCCCGGTCGGCCTGTACCGTGCGCAGGACCACTCGCTGCTGTGTCCCTGCCACCAGTCGACCTTCGACGTGCTGCGCGGCGCGGTGCCGACGTTCGGACCGGCGGCGCGAGCGCTGCCACAGCTGCCGCTCGACATCGACGGCGATGGATACCTCGTCGCGCGCAGCGACTACACCGAGCCGGTCGGGCCGTCGTTCTGGAACATGACCCACACCGACGACGGAGCCGCGGACTGATGCTCGGCTGGTTTGACGAACGTCTGGGCATCGCCGACTGGGCACGCTCCGGACTGCGCAAGATCTTTCCGGACCACTGGTCGTTCCTGCTCGGCGAGGTGGCCCTCTTCTGCCTGGTCGTCCTGGTCCTCACGGGCGTCTTCCTGACGCTCTTCTACGTGCCCGATGCGACCCAGGTCACGTACAACGGCCGGTACCTGCCGCTGCGCGGCCAGGACGTCTCGGCCGCGTATCGGTCGGTGCTGGACCTGAGCTTCGAGGTCAAGGCCGGGCTGGTCATGCGCCAGGTGCATCACTGGGCGGCGCTCGTCTTCGTGGCGGCCATCGTGGTGCACATGCTGCGCATCTTCTTCACCGGTGCGTTCCGCAAGCCGCGCGAGATCAACTGGCTGGTGGGCATCGGGCTGTTGCTGCTCGCCCTGGCGATGGGGCTGACCGGCTACTCGCTGCCCGACGACCTGCTATCGGGCACCGGGCTGCGGATCGTGTACAGCGTGGTGATCAGCATCCCGTTCATCGGTCCATACCTGGCCTTCCTCGTGTTCGGTGGCGAGTTCCCGACGGCGACCATCGTCAGCCGCCTGTTCGTGTTCCACATCATGCTGCTGCCGGCCGTGCTGCTCGGCGGTGTCGGGCTGCATCTCGCCATCCTGTGGCGCCAGAAGCACACCCAGTTCCCGGGTCAGGGTCATCGCGAGGACAACGTGGTGGGCAAGAGCTTCTGGCCGTCGCAGGTCTTCAAGTCGACGGGCCTGATGCTGCTGGTCGCGGCCGTCCTGTCGCTGATGGGCGGCCTGGTGCAGATCAACCCGGTGTGGACCTATGGGCCGTTCATCGCAACGACGGTATCGGCACCGGCGCAGCCGGACTGGTACCTCGGCTGGCTCGATGGCGCGCTGCGCCTCTTCCCGCCCATCGAGGTCACCGCCCTGGGCATCACGATCCCCTCGCCGTTCATTCCCGGTGTGCTGCTTCCCGGGCTGGCGTTCACGATCATGACCCTGTGGCCGTTCATCGAGCGGCGCTTCGTGACCCACGACGACACCCAGCACGAGCTGCTGGACCGTCCCCGTGACAACCCGTTCCGATCCGCACTGGGCGTCGCCGCGCTGCTCGTCTTCGTCATCGCCACGCTGGCGGCCGGCAACGACGTGGCGGCGATCATCTTCAAGATCCGGGTCGAGACGATGACCGACGTGCTGCGCATCGCGATCTTCGTGGTGCCGGCCATCGGCTTCGCGCTGACCTGGCGAATCATGAAAGAGCTGCAGGACACCGCGGACCTCTCCAGCCCGCGTCCGGCCGCGGTGAGCGTGCGCCGCAACGCCGAGGGCGGCTTCGACGAGGTCGAACCGCGCGGTGACTGAGCCTGTGGTCGTGAGCGTCAAAACGTTCAATAGCTACTGGTCGTACGCTAGATGCAGAGTCAGTTGCTAGCGAGGAACCCATGACTCGCCGAATCACACGTCGGGCGATCCTTGCGATCGTCGGCGTGTGCGCCGTCCTATTGGTTGGGCTTGCTGCATCCGGTTGCGCACGGACTACACGCGTTGGCGAACCAGGTGTCCCCGAAGCAGGGGCATCACAGACTGTCACGCCGGCCCCATCCGGCGGCATCCCGAAGGATTCGGCGATTGCCATTGCTCGCCAGCACGTTCCTGCAGACGCCGTGCTGGTGAGCGCCGAAGCCGGCGCATTCGCCACTGAAGTCGATTCTGCCAAGATCGGACCGGGCTATCCCGTCGCCCCAGACAGGCTCGTGTGGGCGGTGAAATATGAATCTGACTTCACGATCTGCCCGCCGGATGGCTCAGCCTGCTGGTCGCCGAGACCGGGGTGGACAACGGTCATTCTCGACTTCATGACCGGGGACTTTCTGGCCGCGCCGGCGATCGCTCCGTCCTGAGCTCCGGATTTCCGCGATGGTCAGCCTGCGACGCATTGCGCTGGCCTCGTAAGCTCCGGCGGAAGTGCGCCGACCAACGGTCTCATTCCGGACCGAGGCGATACCCCAGGCGCCGGGGAACACGGGTCAGTTGGCGCAGCCACCACGGGGCGGGGCGACCCTCCTCCTCGCCATCTTCGCGACGAATCATCGCCTCGCGCATGAGACGGGCACCGACGTAGCGCAGCGGCTCTGGCGGGAAGCGGCGGCGCGGCGCGCCGACCATCGGCAGATGGGTGACCGGCTCGTCCGACGCAAGCACCAGAGCCGCCAGCACCCGACCGGCGAGGTGTGACGGGGCCACGCCGTTGCCCGAGTAGCCGGCAGCGTAGTGGAGGCCCGACCGGAGCGACCCGAAGCGGGGCAGGTGGTCGGGGGAGACGTCGATCGGCCCGCCCCAGGCATCGGTCAGGCGCACGTCCGCCAGCTGGGGGAACAGGAACCGAAAGCCGTGCGACGCTCGACGCGCATCGGCCAGGCTCGTGGTGAAGGACGGACCGATGCGTCCGCCGAAGCCCGGTCGACCGCCGCCCGCGCCGAACGCGATCCGTCCGTCAGCGGTGACGCGCATGTAGTGGACCGAAGCCCTGGCATCGACGATCGATTCGCCGCCCGTCCAGCCCATCTCCGTCAACCGGTCGGGGATCGGCTCGCTGCGGACCATGTAGCTGCTCCAGGCGAGCACCGATCGGCGAAGGCCCGGCCAGCCGGCGGCCCAGGCGTTGAGCGCAAGCACGACCTGCGGCGCACGGAGCTCGCCGCCGTCGGTCAGCAGCCGCGAGCCACCGGCCGCGTCACGCAGGCCGCGCACGCGCGTGGCTTCGTGGATCGCGACGCCACGCGCCAGCGCCACGCGCCGGAGGCCGCGTGCCAGGAGCGCCGGCTGCACCGTCGCGCCGCCCCGCATCAACGCCCCGCCGCGGAACCTCGGTGAGCGGCAGCGTTCCGCGACCTCAGCAGCGGTCAGCTCGACGAACTCGTCCGCGACACCCAGCTCGCGGCAGGCGGCGAGGGACCCGCGCCAGGCACCATCGTGCAGCGGGGTTGTCGAGACGGTGAGCATCCCGCCGCGACGGTAGTGCGCCCGCACGCCGTTAACCGCGCACCAGTCGCCGATGGCGTCGACTGATCCTGCCACCTCGCGCGCAGCCGCCACCGCGCCTTCGGCGCCGTACAGGTCGACCATGGTGGCGAGCTCGTCCCACCAGCCGTTGACGAACCCGCCGTTGCGTCCTGACGGCCCGGCCCCGCAGATGTCCTGCTCCAGCACCACGATCCGCAGCTGCGGGGCGCGGTCGATCAGCTGCAGCGCCGTCCACAGCCCGGTGTAGCCGCCACCGACGATCGCCACGTCGGCGTCGTGCCGGCCGGTGAGCGGGCCGGCGTCGAACGCGGGCACGGCTGCTTCTTCGTCCTGCAGCGCCTCGCGCAACCAGGGGTTGCGGGCCTCCGCTCCCGGGCGCAGCGAACGGTCCTCGACGGTCAGCAGCGAACGCATGCGCGGACGATAGCCGAGGCGAATCCACGGTCGGTTGCAGTATTCATTGGGATATGCATAATAGTTCGCTTGCCACGAACTATTAGCTCGGATACCCAGATGGGCGAAACGCTCGACTCGCAGGTCGACGCGCTCTGGTCGGAGCTGCACCCGATCATTGCCGGTGAACGCTCGGCCTTCGCCCAGCGCTGCCACGAGCTCTCGGTGAGCATGCCGCATCTGCACGTCATGGCTCTGCTCGACACCGGGGGCCCCATGACCATGGGCAACATAGCGGAGATGCTCGGGGCGGCGCTCCCCAACGTCACCGGACTGGTCAGCCGCATGCAGGAGCGAGGCGTGGTCGAGCGTCTTCGCGACGAGACGGATCGGCGCGTGGTGCTTGTGCGACTGACCCCCGCGGGCAGAGAAAAGCTGCGCGACCTCGAGGTGATCCGCCGCCGGCGCCTGGCGCTGGCACTCGCCCGGATGTCATCCGCGCACCGCGCACGGCTCCTCGAATCCATTCATCACCTGCGTGTCGCCTTCGAACAGGCGAGCGCGACAAGGGAGATCATCTAGATGGCCAATCTTGGCCCGATCCACCTCGACCAGCGGGCCCGCTTCGAGATCCTGGGCGCGATCCTGCTCGCCATGTTCCTGTCGGCGCTCGACCAGACGATCGTCGGGACGGCCCTGCCGCGGATCGTCAGCGATCTGCGCGGCAACGACCTGTACGTCTGGGTGGTCACCATCTACCTGCTGACCAGCACGGTCACCGGACCGATCTACGGCAAGATCTCCGACCTTTACGGCCGTCGCCCGATGATGATGCTGGGTATCGGGATCTTCCTGGCGGGTTCGGCCCTGTCGGGCCTTTCGCAGGAGATGTGGCAGCTCATCGCGGCCCGCGGTTTCCAGGGCCTGGGCGCCGGGGCCATCTTCCCGATCAGCCTGGCGGTCATCGGCGACCTGTTCACGCCGCGCGAGCGGGGCAAGTATCAGGGCCTGTTCGGCGCCGTCTTCGGCGTCTCGGCGCTCATCGGGCCGTTCCTGGGTGGATTCCTGACCGATAACGTGGGCTGGCACTGGATCTTCTACGTCAACGTGCCGGTCGGCCTGGTGGCGCTGTACATCATCTGGCGGCTGCTGCCCCCCATCAAGCACCCGGAGAAGGCCGGCTCGATCGACTACCTCGGCAGCGCGGTCTTCGCCGCGGCCATCGTGCCGATCCTCATCGGCCTGACCAACAAGCAGACCGCCGAATGGTCCGATCCGTTCGTCGGCGGGCTGATCCTGGTCGGCATCGCGTTCACCGCCCTGTTCGTCTGGGTCGAGGCGCGCGCCGCCGAGCCGATTGTGCCACTGGGCCTGTTCAAGAACCGGACCTTCACGGCTTCGGTGGTCGCCGTCTTCCTGGCTGCCTTCGGCTTCTTCGGCGCGATCATCTTCGTGCCACGCTGGTTCCAGGTGGTGTACGGCTCGTCGGCCACCGAGTCGGGCTACCAGATGTTCCCGCTGCTCCTGGGCCTGCTGAGTGCCTCGATCGCCTCGGGCTTCTTCATCAGCAAGACGGGCAGGTACAAGTGGCTGGTGGTCGCCGCCATGGCGACCATGTCAGTCGGCCTCCTGCTGATGACCGGCCTGCGGGCCGAGACGAGCCTGCCGACCATCTGGCTGTGGATGATCATCGCGGGCATCGGGCTCGGACCAACCATGGCAGCCTTCACCATCGTGGTCCAGAATGCGGTGCCCTTCAGCCAGCTCGGGGTAGCCACCAGCAACCTCACCTTCTTCCGGCAGGTCGGCGGCACGGTGGGCCTGGCGATCGCCGGAACGCTGTTCGGCAACGCCCTGACCGCCGAGGTGCCCAAGCAGCTGACGGCCGCGGGCGTGCCGCAGCAGCTCGTCACGCAGTTCGGATCCGGGCAGGTGAACAACGGCCAGATCTCGGCGGTCGGCGACCTCGGCGCCCAGATCTTGGCTCAGACGCCGGTCCTGGCACGCCCGATCGTCGAGCCGCTGATCCCGAACATCGTGGCGGGCTTCCACGAGGCGTTCAGCGTGGCGATCGGCAGCGCGCTGTGGCTCGGTGTTGCAGCCGCGGGCATCTCGGTGCTGGTCGTCCTGTTCGGCCTGCCGGAGCTGCCGCTGCGTCGTCACTTCGGCGAGGGCCAGAGCGCGATGACAGAAAGCCCGGCGGCGCTGGATGCGTCGCTCGAGCCGCCTGCCTCCGAAACACCGGCGGGTTCGGGCGATCGACCGTCGCGGGTCCCCGAGCTGCGTCCGGGACAGGAGCGCGGCTAGGGCGACGGGTCGATGCGGCGGTTGAATCGCGGTAGCGCTCTGTCGTGCGGCGGCTGACTGGCGGCACCGCCGAGTCGCGCGAGACTCAAACGAGTGAGAGGCCGCGGCTCACGTGCCGTTGATGCATCAGGCAACTCAAATCGACCGCTTTGACGTTCGGTCACCCTCAAACCGGTCAATCTCAGTCAGCAGCCGACTCAACCGCACGACAACCACGAGTTCACCTTCGTTTCAGTCTCGTGGTGACTCAATGCACCAGTTCAGATGCACTGGCCCAGCCCCCACGGGTTCACCCTCGCGTGAGTCGGCTGGTGAGTGGATGCACCTGCTCAGCCGATGCACCCAGCTCGGATGCACGGACTCAGCGGGCGTCGAGCTGGGTGACCCAGCCCCAGACCGTTCCGGCACCCAGCGCAATCCCCGGCAGGAGCAGCCACGGCCCGTAGACAAGGCCGAGCAGCACGAGGAGCGCCGCGATGCCGCCGATGAGCGGCCAGATGCTGCCGGTCGGGATCGGCTCGAGGCCGGCGGCGAGCGGATCGGACGAGGCCGCGCCGGCGTGCTCCTCGAAGCCGAGCACGCGGTTGAGCGAGCCGAGGATGCGGGCGAGCCCTGAGCTGCCCGGTGGCACGACCTCGGAGCGAGCCCCGCGCACGAACGCGCCGGCCACGCCGACAAAGGCCAGCGCGGCGAAGACGACGAAGGCCAGCAGCACGCTCCCGGCGACCTCGTAGCTCACGAACCAGTACACCGTGCCGACCACGATGGAGTAGACGCCCGTGCGCAGGAAGAAGCGCAGCTCCTCAGCCATGCGGCGCGTTCGCATCGGTCGCGTGACGGTAGTCGTAGACCGGACGCTCGCTGCGGATCGGAGGCAGCGAGGTGAAGTTGTGGTGCGGCGGCGGCGAGCTGGTCCACCACTCGAGCGAGTAGCCGCCCCACGGGTCGTCGGGGGCCACCGACCCCCGTCGCAGGAAGACGCACCACACGACGTTCCACGCGAAGATCAGGATCGAGAGCGCCAGCACGGCCGCTCCGACCGTGATCAGGATGTTCAGCGCAGTCCAGGCCGTCTCGCTGGCAGGATAGTCGGCGACGCGCCGCGGCATGCCATCGAGACCCAGCTGGTGCATCGGGAAGAAGGTCAGGTTCATCCCGACCAGCATCAGCCAGAAATGCCATTTGCCCAGCCGCTCGGAGAGCAGGCGGCCGGTCATCTTGGGCATCCAGAAGTAGAAGCCGGCGAACGCGGCGAAGACGGAGCCGCCGAACAGCACGTAATGGAAGTGGGCGACGACGTAGTACGTGTCGTGCACGGCGTAGTCGATCGCCGGTGAGGCGAGGAAAGGACCGGTGATGCCGCCGATCAGGAACATGAACAGGAAGCCGATGCTGAACAGCATCGGCGTCGCGAAGCGCAGGCGGCCGCGCCACATGGTGGCGATCCAGTTGAAGAACTTGACTCCGGTCGGGATGGCGATCATCAACGAGGTGACGGCGAAGAACAGATTGCTGACAACCCCGGTGGCGAACATGTGGTGCGCCCAGACGCTGAACGAGAGCGCGCCGATGAGCATGGTGGCGAAGACGAAGCCGCGATAGCCGAAGACGCGCTTGCCGCTGAAGACCGGGATGATCTCGGTGACGATCCCGAAGAACGGCAGGATCAGGATGTAGACCTCCGGGTGCCCGAAGAACCAGAACAGGTGCTGCCACAGGATGGCGCTCCCGCCCTGGGCGGGCTCGAAGAACGCGCCGCCGATGGTCCGATCGATGAACAGCATGGCCAGCGCCGAGGTGAGGATCGGGAAGGTCAGCATGATCAGCAGCGACGTGACCAGGATGTTCCAGGTGAAGATCGGCAGCCGGAACATGGTCATCCCCGGCGCGCGCATGGTGAACGTGGTGGCGATGAAATTGAGCGCGCCCAGGATCCCGGATGCGCCGCTCATGATCAATCCCATGATCCACAGGTTCGCCCCGATGCCAGGTGAGTAGGTGGCGTCCGACAGCGGCGCGTAGCCGGTCCAGCCGAACGCCGCCGCGCCGCTGGCGGTCAGGAAGCCGGAGAAGGCCGTCAAGCCGCCGAAGACGAAGAGCCAATAGCTGAACGCGTTGACGCGCGGGAAGGCGACGTCCGGAGCGCCGATCTGCAACGGGACGAAGTAATTCGCCAGGCCGATGGCCACCGGGGCCGCGAAGAAGAAGATCATCCCGGTGCCGTGCATGGTGAACAGCTGGTTGTAGGTCGCCCGATCCATGAGCTGCAGCCCAGGCGCCGTCAGCTCGGCGCGCATGAAGAGTGACAGCAGCCCCGAGAGCAGGAAGAAGAAGAGCCCCGAAAAGATGTAGAGCAGGCCGATCTTCTTGTGATCGGTCGTGGTCACGAAGTCGACGATGCCGCCCCGGTGGGCGACCTGTCCGGCGACCGCGCCCGGCTCGAGCTGTGCCGTGGTCATGGCGACGCGTGCGCCTGTCCGGTCAGCCAGGTGTCGAACTCGGCCGGCGGCACGGCGCGGATCGAGAAGCGCATATCGCTGTGCAGCAGGCCGCAGAACTCGGCGCACTGGCCGGCGTAGGTACCCTGCTGCTCGATCGTCAGGCTGATCCGGTTGGTGATGCCCGGCACCGCGTCGCGCTTGATCAGGAACTCTGGGACGTAGAAGGAGTGGATCACGTCCGGCGAGGTGATCACGAAGGTGATCTGGCGGCCGACCGGCAGGGTGATCTCCGGCGGCGCGTCGACGTGGCCGATGATCGTCACGCCGTTCTCCGGGTAGCTGAAGCGCCATTGCCACTGGAAGCCCTCGACGTTCACCGTCAGCGCACCACCGTCGCCCCTGCGGTCGACGTTGGCGAGCACCTGCGCGCTGACCACGAACAGCCCGACGACCAGCAGCGTCGGCAGCGCCCACCAGACGACTTCGAGCGGGACGTTGGTCTGGAACGTGGCGGGAGCGCCGTTGTCCGGCGTGGCCCGGTAGCGCACCACGCTCCAGCCGATGAGGCCGGCGACGATGACGAAGACCACGACCGCGGCGGCCATGAACAGCCCGTACAGTGAGGCCACGTCGCGTCCCTCGGTGGTGACCGGAGCGGGAGCGCACCCGGCCAGCAGCGTGACCAACGCCACCGCGGCGGCAGCCACCGAGAGCCGACCCATCGTCCTTGGTTCCATGGCTGGCTGCATGCTACCGCCGCTCCGCGCATCTTCGAAGCGCGCGTCCCCGCGAGTCTGGTCCACGCGATCCGGTGGGTGCAGCGATCATGCCGCACGGCGTGATACCGATGCGCGGGGCATGGGTACCATGCCGGTCGTGATCAGCTACAACGAGCGGGCCGCCCTGTTGGTGGTCGACGTTCAGAACGACTTCGCCGATCCGGCGGGCAGCCTCAGCGTCCGCGGCGGCGAGGCGATCATCCCGCGCGTCAATGACGAGGTGGCACACGCGATCGAGCATGGTGCAGGCGTTGTCTACACCCAGGACTGGCACCCGCAGTTCACGCCCCATTTCGCTCGGGACGGCGGTATCTGGCCGGTCCATTGCGTCGCCGGCACGTGGGGCGCGGAGCTGCATCCGTCGCTGCGCGTCGAGGGCGAACGGCATGCGCAAGGGCATGGCCGGCGAAGACGGTTACTCCGGCTTCACGGTGCGCGATCCAATCACGGGCGCCGAGACGCCGACCAGGCTCGAGCCGATGCTGCGCCGACGCGCCGTCGAGCGCGTCGTGGTCTGCGGCCTGGCGAGCGACTATTGCGTCCGCGCGACGGCGTTGGATGCCGTGCGACTCGGCTTCGAGACATTCCTGCTGACCCCTGCGATCGCGGCCGTCGACCTCGAGCCGCACGATGGTGAGCGCGCGATCGCCGAGATGGCTGCCGCGGGAGTCACGCTCGCCTGACCCTTCGCTGCGACGCGATGCGGCGCGCGGCGCGCTGGCGGGCTGCGGAGCAGAAGGCGCGACGTGAAGCTCCACGGCAAGTCAGGCGCGATGCCAGCTGCGCATCGCCGCGTCAGGCACGACGCCAGCTCCAGATCGCGAGGACGAGGCCGGCGAGAAGGGTCAAGCTTCCCAGCACGATCCACAGCGGGTCGCCGGTCATGAAGCTCTTCGGGGCGAATGACACGTTGAAGCCCTGGAGCGTCCAGATCAGGCCGGCGACCGCCAGCAACGCACCAACCACGATCCATGTCGTCCTCATCGGCACGTGGATAGTGCCACTCGTCGTGGTTTCGACGTATCGGTCGATTGATCCGAGATAGCGCGACCGGCAGCGGAGCGAAACTCGCCGGGTCCGCCGTCCGGCCGCGCGCGCCTCACACGCATTCACGTTCAGAAGTTCACTCTTGCGCTCGCCGATGCGTTGCGTATACTCCGCCGCGTCGGGCCGTTTGAAACGGCGCTGAGCAAGCCTTCCGTCTCCTCCCCAACCACGTCCATGCGTCGGCTCACGGGGTAGCGGCAAGAACCGTGACCGGCGCCGACGACAGGCGACTGATCGCCCGGCGTGGTAACCATCTCTTGAGGGAGGGTCGTTGGTGGCCTACACCGATTCGGTGCTCAACTGCGTTGACTGCGGGGTCGACTTCGTGTTCTCCGCATCCGAGCAGGAATTCTTCGCGCAGAAGGGCTTCTCCTCTGCGCCCAAGCGCTGCTCGTCGTGCCGGGCGCAGCGGCGGGCCTCCGGCAACGGCGGCGGTGCCTCGAGCTACGGCAACGGCGGTGGCTACGGCGCTGGCGGCAACGGCATGAGCCGCGGCCCGCGCGAGATGTTCGACGCAGTCTGCGCACGGTGCGGCAAGGACACCCAGGTTCCGTTTCGGCCGACCGGCGCGCGTCCGGTGTACTGCAGCGACTGCTTCCGGCTGATGCGCGGCTAGCGCTCGGCGTCTCTTCGACCGATGCGGGCGGCTTCCCCTTGGGGAAGCCGCTTTTTCGTGCCCCTTGCGCCCCCGTTGCCACCCGGTGGCACGTTCGGACCGGTGGCCCACTGAAGCCGCACCGTCACGTCAACCGCTCGTTCGGTAAAGCGCGGGGGAGGCTCGTATCATGGTCCCACACCAACCACACCCGGCAGACAACTTGCGGAGCTCTATCGGCATATGAACGACCTCGACCAGTGGCGCGAGCTGGGACAACAGCTGCGCGTCGACTCCATCCGATCCAGCGCGGCAGCCGGATCGGGCCATCCGACCTCATCGATGTCCGCCGCCGACCTCATGGCGGTGCTCATGTCCAAGTACCTGCAGTACGACTTCGACGAGCCTGAGAACCCGAACAACGACCACCTGATCTTCTCCAAGGGTCACGCCTCGCCGTTGCTGTACTCGATGTACAAGGCGGCGGGCGCCATCACCGACGACGAGATGCTCACCTTCCGGCAGCAGGGCAGCCGGCTGCAGGGTCACCCCACCCCGGTCATCCCGTGGGTCGATGTCGCTACCGGCAGCCTCGGCCAGGGACTGCCGATTGGCGTCGGCGTGGCGCTCGCCGGCAAGCGGCTGGACCGGCTTCCCTACCGGGTCTGGGTGCTGTGCGGCGACTCGGAGATGGCAGAGGGCTCCATCTGGGAAGCGATCGAGCACGCGGCCTTCAACGAGCTCGACAACCTGACGGCGATCATCGACGTCAACCGGCTCGGACAGACCGGCGAGACGATGCATGGCTGGAACCTCGACTACTTCAAGCGGCGGCTGGAGGCCTGCGGCTGGCACGCCATCGAGGTCGACGGGCATGACGTGCATGCCATTGACATGGCGCTGGGCGAGGCGGCATCGGTCAGGGGCAAGCCAAGCTGCATCGTGGCGCGCACCGTCAAGGGCCAGGGCGATCCGGCAGTTGCCAACAAGAATGGCGCGCACGGCAAGCCGGTGCCCAATCCGGAGGAGACGATCAAGGGGCTGGGTGGGCTGCGCAACATCCACATCGACGTGGCGAAGCCAACCTCCGACGCCCAACCGTATGTCTTCGAGACGACGGGCAGCCTCGAGCTGCCGCGCTACGAGCTCGGCGGCAAAGAGGCGGTGCGCAAGGCCTATGGCGACGCCCTGGCGGCCCTGGGCAATGCCAACGGCAAGGTCGTGGCACTCGATGGTGAGGTCGGCAACTCGACCTACTCCGAGATCTTCAAGCAGGCGCACCCGGATCGCTACTTCGAGATGTACATCGCCGAGCAGCAGCTGGTTGCCGCGGCGGTGGGCATGCAGGTCCGCGGCTGGCGGCCGTACGCCGCCACGTTCTCCGCGTTCCTCAGCCGGGCCTACGACTTCGTGCGCATGGGCGCCATCAGCCAGGCCGACATGAGCCTCGTCGGCTCGCACGCCGGGGTGAGCATCGGCGAGGACGGACCGTCGCAGATGGCGCTGGAGGACATCGCCAGCCTGCGTGCGGTGTACGGGTCTACGGTCCTCTACCCGAGCGACCCGAACCAGACCGCGCAGCTGGTGGCCCAGATGGCCGATCGCGACGGGATCGTCTTTCTGCGCACGACGCGCGAGAAGACGCCGGTGATCTACTCGCCCGACGAGCAGTTCAGCATCGGCGGCAGCCGGGTCGTGCGCCAGGGCGATGACGATGCCGTGACGCTGATCGGCGCCGGCATCACGCTCCACGAGGCCATGAAGGCGGCCGACGCGCTGGCCGACGACGGGATCAGCGCGCGGGTCATCGACCTCTACTCCATCAAGCCCATCGATGCCGAGACGTTGCGCGCCGCGGCACGGGACACCGGACACCTGGTAACCGTCGAGGACCACTGGCCGCAGGGCGGCCTGGGTGACGCGGTCCTGGAGGTCTTCGCCGACAGCGACGAGCGGCCGCGCATCGTGAAGCTGGCGGTGGGGCACCTTCCCGGCTCGGCCACCCCGGAACAGCAGCTTGCCGCCGCCGGTATCGACGCGGCGCACATCGCCACGGCGGCACGGACGCTCGTCGACCAGCCGGTCGGAGCATCCCGGTGACGCCGGCCCATCCCTGAGGAGAGCACCCATGAACACGTTGCAGCGGCTTCACGCCGAGCAGGACCAGAGCCCGTGGATCGACTTCATCGACCGTGAGCTCATCAGCACCGGGCGGCTTGCCGATCTCATCGGCCAGGGCATCCGCGGGCTGACAAGCAACCCGACCATCTTCGCCAAGGCGGTCAGCAGCGGCCAGTACGACGAGCTGATCAAGCAGCAGATCGACGCGGGCCACACCAACGACCAGATCTTCGAGGAGATCGCGATCGGCGACGTCGGCGATGCGGCCGATGCACTGCGCGAGGTGTACGACGCCTCGAACGGCACCGACGGCTTCGCCTCCATCGAGGTCGAGCCGGCACTCTCCAACGACACGGCGGGGACCATCGCGCGCGCCCGCCACCTGTGGACGCGCCTGGCCCGGCCCAACGTCTTCGTCAAGATCCCCGCGACCGACGCCGGCATCCCGGCGATCAGGCAGTGCATCGCCGAGGGGATCAACATCAACATCACGCTCATGTTCAGCGTGGACGTGTACCGGGACGTCGCGCGGGCCTTCATCGACGGCCTCAAGCAGCGGCAGGCCAACGGACAGCCGATCGACCGGATCGCCTCGGTCGCCAGCTTCTTCGTCAGCCGGGTCGACACCAAGGTCGACAAGCAGCTGCAGGCGGTGGGCAAGGACGGTGCCCTGAACGTCCTCGGCCAGGCAGCCATCGCCAACGCCAAGATGGCATACCAGGCGTACTCCGAGATCTTCCACGGCGCCGACTTCGAGGAGCTGCGGGCTGCCGGAGCGCAGGTGCAGCGTTGCCTGTGGGCCAGCACCTCGACAAAGAACCCCGACTACCGCGACGTGCTGTACGTCGAGGCGCTCATCGGCCCCGAGACCGTCAACACCATGCCGATCGACACGATCAAGGCATTCCTCGACCACGGTGATGTGCAGCGCACCGTCGATCACGACGTGGACGCCGCCCGCCAGTCGCTGCGAGAGCTCGGTGCGCAGGGCATCGACATGCGGCAGGTCACCGACGAGCTGATCACCGAGGGCATCGCGTCCTTCACCAAGTCGTTCGTCGACCTGATGGACACGATCGACAGCCAGCGCAAGGCCCTCGCGCCGGCGTGAGCAATCCGGTGACCGAGCGGGTCGACCGCAGCGTCAGCGCGGAGCTGCAGTCCGCGATCGCAGGGCGCCTGGAGTCCTGGACCGATGCGCGCGTCGCCGGGCGCCTCTGGCAGAAGGACGGCACGCTCTGGTCGGCGTCGGGCAAGCCGCCCGATGAGCTCGCCGCCTGGCTCGGCTGGCTCGACCTCCCCGAGTCGATGCAGGCACGCCTGCCCGAGCTGGAGCAGCTCGCCGCCGCCGTGCGGCGCGACGGCTACACGCGCGCGGCGGTCCTGGGCATGGGCGGCTCGTCGCTTGCCCCGGAGGTCTTCAGCCGGGTCTTCGGCTTCGGCGATGGCGCCGCGGCTCCGGGCAGCGACGGCCTCGAGCTGCGGATCCTGGACTCGACCCACCCAGCCGCGGTGCGCGGCTTCCGCGAGTGGGCCACGGCCGCGCGCACCATCTTCTGCGTCAGTTCCAAGTCGGGCACGACCACCGAACCGAATGCGTTCCACGCGGTGATGGCGGCCGAGGCGCCGGCACTCGACTTCATCGCCATCACCGATCCAGGCACCGCGCTTGCCGACCTGGCGCGCAGCCAGGAGTTCCGAGCCATCGTCGACGGGCCGCCGGACGTCGGCGGCCGGTACTCGGCGCTCACCGTGTTCGGGCTGCTGCCCGCGGCGCTGCACGGGGTGCCGATCACGGCGCTGCTGGCACGCGCCTCTGCGATGGGCGAGCGCTGCCGCCAGGCGCCCGACGACAACCCCGGACTTCGGCTGGGCGCCTACCTGGGCGAGGCCGCCGCGGCGGGCCGCGACAAGCTCACCATCCTGACCTCGTCACGCCTCGCCAGCTTCGGCGACTGGGTGGAGCAGCTCATCGCCGAGAGCACGGGCAAGAGGGGGACCGGCATCGTGCCGATCGTCGGCGAGCCGATCGGCGAGCCGCGCCAGTACGGCGACGACCGCTGCTTCGTGCTCATCACCCTGGCAGACGATCCCGACACCGAGTGGGGCCGCCTTTCGGAGTCACTCACCGGGCTGGGGCATCCCTTCCTGCACATCGAGCTGGCCGACGCACTGGATATCGGGGGCGAGT
The DNA here is from genome assembly GCA_963716585.1 of uncultured Chloroflexia bacterium. GTDB lineage: Bacteria > Chloroflexota > Limnocylindria > QHBO01 > QHBO01 > JAICUY01. Next base: position 715,294 of record CAVQTN010000004.1, on the reverse strand, counting down.
TCATCCGTTGGGAGGTCGCGACCGCGGCTGCGGGCATGATCCTGGAAATCGACCCCTTCGACCAGCCGAACGTCCAGGAGAGCAAGGACGCCACCAGGCAGCTGCTCGCCTCGGCGCGTGACACGGGCCGACTGACGTCAGCTGCCCCGCTGGTCGCGACGCAGGGGATGGCGCTCTACGGCGACCCGGTGGCAATCGGCGACACGCCGCCGAGTGTTGACGGCGGCATCCGCCAGCTGCTGAGCCTGGTGCAGCCGGGCGACTACGTCGCGATGCTTGCCTATCTGCCGAAGGATCGAGAGGTGGAGGCCCTGCTTCAGCGAACTCGAGCGCAGATTCGCGATGCGCTCGGCGTTGCCACGACGCTCGGCTTCGGCCCGCGCTTCCTGCACTCGACGGGGCAGCTGCACAAGGGCGGCCCCGACAGCGGCGTCTACCTGCAGATCACCGCCGAACCGCACAAGGACCTGCCCATTCCCGGCTGGGACGAGACGTTCGGCCTGCTCATCGCGGCCGAGGCGCTCGGCGATCTGCAGTCGCTCGAACGCCGTCGCCGGCGCGTGCTGCGCCTCCACCTGGCAGATGCCGGCGCCGGCCTGCCGGCCCTGGAAGAGATGGTCGCCGCCGCGCTGTCCGGCCTGCTCAGCGCCTGACCGATACCAAGAAAGGGAGATCATGCAGATCGGCATCTGTGGGCTCGGGCGCATGGGCGCTGGCATGGCGCGGCGCCTGGCGCGCGGGGGGCACGACGTGGTCGTCTGGAACCGGACCGCATCGGTCGCCGCCGAGGTCGCCGGGGAGCCCGAGAACAACGGGCACATCGTCGTCGCCGAGCCGCTCGAGACGTTGGTCGCCAGGCTCGACGCGCCTCGCCACGTCCTGGTCAGCGTGCCATCCGGCGACGCTACACAGGCGATGATCGACCAGCTGGCTGGCATCCTCGAGCCCGGTGATGTGATCATCGACGCCGGCAACTCGAACTTCCACGACTCCCAGCGTCGCGCCGCGGCTCTCGGCGGAAAGGGCCTCGGCTGGCTCGACTTCGGCGTGTCGGGCGGGGTATGGGGCCTGGAAGTCGGCTTCTGCATCATGGTCGGCGGCGCGCGCGACGTGTTCGATCGCGTCGAACCGATGATCAGGACCCTCGCGCCGGAGGCGGGCTACCTGTACTGCGGCCCGGCGGGTGCGGGGCACTACGTCAAGATGGTGCACAACGGGATCGAGTACGGCGTGATGCAGGCCTACGGCGAGGGGTTCGACATCCTTCATGCGTCGGATTACGACCTCGACCTGGCGGCGGTGGCGCGCATGTGGAATCACGGCAGCGTCATCCGATCGTGGCTGCTGGAGCTTGCCGGCAACGCGTTCGAGAAGGAGGGAAGCGATCTCGCCGACATCTCGGGATGGGTCGCCGACTCCGGCGAGGGACGCTGGACGGTGTTCGACGCCATCGATCACGACGTGCCGGCACCGGTCATCACCCTGAGCCTGCTGCAGCGCCTGCGCAGCCGGCGCTCTCCCGACTCGTACGCCGACCGCGTGCTGGCGGCGTTGCGCAACGAATTCGGTGGGCACGCGATCAAGAGCGCGCCGCCGGCCGTGCCCCGCAGCGAACATTAGGCCATGCCGACCGGCAGCGCCCCGAACCGCAGCGCCACCGAGCCGGACGCGCAGGCGACCCGCGACGATGCGACGGGCAGGCGAGGCGGCGCGATGGCGTCGGCCTCGTCGCGGAACCCGCTGCGCGAGGGCCTGCGCCTGGATCGCATGCCGGAGCCGTGCACCATGGTCATCTGCGGCGCCACCGGCGATCTGACCGAGCGCAAACTCGCCCCCGCGCTCTACAACCTGATGCTCGGTGGTTTCCTGCCGCCCGAATTCACGGTCGTCGGCTTCGCGCGTCGGGACCTGGCGGAGGGGGCCTTCCGGGATCACCTGCGTGAGTCGATCGACCAATTCAGTCGCAACCGGCCGGCCAAGGAATCGGTCTGGGGGTCGTTCGCCAAAGGGGTCGAATACCACCGCGGCGACCTGGATGACCCGCAGGCCTACATCGAGCTGGGCAAGCGGCTGGAACGGATCGACCGCGACCGCGGCACGGCGGGCAACCGGCTCTTCTACCTGGCGGTGCCGCCGAAGCTCTACCCTGAGATCGTCCAGCGGCTGGGCGAGGCCGGCCTGACCGGTCATCGGCGCACCGACGGCGGCAAGCAGGGCTGGGTGCGGGTCATCGTCGAGAAGCCGTTCGGCTACGACCTGAGCTCCGCGCGGGCGCTCAACCGCGAGCTGCGCGAGGTCTTCGACGAGGACCAGATCTACCGCATCGATCACTATCTCGGCAAGGAAACGGTCCAGAACCTGGCCGTCTTTCGGTTCGGCAACGGAATCTTCGAGCCAATCTGGAACCGCCGCTACATCGACTCGGTGCAGATCACGGTTGCCGAGACGGTCGGCGTCGAAGGACGCGGCGAGTTCTACGACCAGGTCGGGGCGCTGCGCGACATCGTGCAGAACCACGCACTGCAGCTGATGGCCACCTTTGCCATGGATCCGCCGGTGGAGTTCAAGGCCCAGGACCTCCGTGACGAGAAGGTCAAGGTGCTGCGTGCCGTCAAGCCGATTCCTGTCGCCGAGGTGGCCAACCAGTCGGTGCATGGCCAGTACGTGTCGGGCTGGGTCGAGGGAGCCAAGGTGGCTTCCTATCGCGATGAGCCGGACGTGGCTCCGGACAGCGAGACAGCCACCTACGTCGCGATCAAGCTGGCGATCGACTCGTGGCGCTGGGCCGGCGTGCCGTTCTACATTCGCACCGGCAAGGCGCTCGCGACGCGGGTCACCGAGATCGCCGTCCAGTTCAAACGTGCGCCGCTGGCACTCTTCGCCCGCGCCGGCAACCCGGTCATCGAGCCCAACGTGCTGGCCATGCGCATCCAGCCCGACGAGGGGATCCTGCTGCGCTTCGGCGCCAAGGTGCCCGGTCAGGGACTCCAGATCCGCACCGTGAACATGGATTTCCGCTACGGAAGCTCGTTCGCGGTCGACTCGCCGGACGCCTACGAGACGCTGCTCCTCGACGCCATGATCGGCGATCCGTCGCTCTTCACCCGCGACGACGAGGTGGAGCGCGCCTGGGAGATCCTCGACGGGATCCTGCGGGCGTGGTCGGCCGGCGACGGCGGTCCGCTGCACTTCTACTCGGCCGGGTCATGGGGCCCGCCAGCCGCGGACGAGCTGATGGAACGCGACGGCCGGGAATGGCGGCGGCCGTGAGCGGCGGGAACGAGCGCGCTGTCCAGCGTCGGCTTGCTCGCTTCGCCGATGCCGAGTCGCTGGCGACGCCGGTGTGGGAGCAACGTGGCACGAGCGTGCCGGCGATCGAGAGCCAGCTCGCCAGCCTGTGGGCGCCGCCGGTCGACGACGGTGGCACGCGGCTTGTCACCGAGAAGGGCCTGCCGCACGCGCGCGCGTCAGTCCTGAACCTCATCGTGACGGTCGTCGATGCCGAGGCGGCCGGTCGGGTGGTGCGCACCATGATGGACCTCGGGATCCGGCACCCGTCGCGAGCGATCGTGCTGGTTGCCGACCCCGAGGCCGCCGGCGATCCCATCGACGCGCGGATCAGCACCCATTGCCACACCGCCGGCGAGGACAGCGAGCGCGTGTGCTACGAGGAGGTCGTGCTCACCGTCCGCGGGGAGGCCGCCCGGCACCTCTCCGGCATCGTCGCGCCGCTGCTGATCCATGACCTGCCGACCCACGTCTGGTGGCCGGGCGACCCGCCGTTCGGCCATCCGGTCTTCGACCAGCTGGTCGGGATGGCCGACCGCCTCATCGTTGACAGTTCGGACTTCGTCGACCTGCTGACCGGCTATCGGCGCCTGGCCACCCTGCGTCGTCGAAGCGGCGTGGGCGACCTGCTCTGGGATCGCCTTGGCTGGTGGCAGGAGCTGACCGCAGAGTTCTTCGACGTTCCGCGCTTCCGTCGCTACCTGCCGAACCTGAACCGACTGCTGCTGCGCTATGCCGTCGCATCCGGCGGCTCCTCCCGACACCGGGACGACGCCGACGTCGCGCCGGGAGTCCGTTCGCCGATGAGCCAGGCGCTGCTGTACGCCGGTTGGCTCGCCTCGCGTCTGCGCTGGAAGCGCGACCGCGCCGAGGAGCCCTTGCGCGACGGGCGCCTGCGCCTGCGCCTCGAGGGCCGCTACGAGATGATCGAGCTGATCCTCGAGCCGGTGAAGACCGATTCCTATCCGCCCGGCGAGCTGTTGAACGTCCACCTCCGCGCACTCGGCGAGACGGGGGCGGCCGAGTTCATCATCGATCGCGACGGCGACGTGGCCACGGTCGCCACCAACGCCGACGGCATGACCGCGCTGCTGCGCCACGTGCCGATGGATGAGCCCAGCGAGGCCGATCTGTTGAGCGCCGACCTGATCACCGAGCGCAACGAGCCGGTCTATGAGGCGTCACTCCGGGCCGCGGCCATCTTCCTCGCCGCAGCCCAGCCAATCGAGGGGGCTGCGTGAACCGTCGCGACGTGGCGGTCCTGCCGGATCCCGCCGCGGTCGCCGAGGCCGCAGCCGACCGCGTGATCTCCGCGGCCCAGGCCGCGATCGACGAGCGTGGCGTGTTTCGCGTGGCACTCTCCGGCGGCTCGTCACCGAAGGCCGTCTACCCGTTGCTCGTCGCCGATCGGCGGGCCGGCAGCGTCGACTGGAGCCGGGTCGACTTCTTCTGGGGAGACGAGCGCGCGGTCCCACCTGACGATCCCGAGTCCAACTTCGGTGTGGCGGACGCGATGCTCGTCTCGCGCCTGCCCGGGGTCCGCCGGGAGCGCGTCCACCGCATGCACGCCGACGCGGCTGACCTCGACGCGGCGGCGGCGGCCTACGAACAGGAGCTGCGCGCCGTCTTCCAGCCACCGGGCGACGCCCTGCCGTCGTTCGACCTGATCTGGCTGGGGATGGGACCCGACGGGCACACCGCTTCGCTGTTTCCCGGCAGCGCGGCGCTCGAGGTGCGGGATCGGTGGGTCGTCGCCAACTGGTCGCCGGCGCTCGCGACATGGCGCATGACCTTCACGTTTCCGCTCATCGATGCCGCGCGGCAGGTCGTCTTCGTGGTGACCGGCGCGGACAAGGCGGCGGCGTTCAACGCGGTGCGCGGCGGCAGCAGCGGGTTGCCTGCGGCACGGGTCAACGCCGAGCGGACCGAATGGCTGGTGGACATCGACGCCGCCGGTCCCCAGGCGGGGCAGTGACTGCCTGGCCGTGGCTGCTCGCCGCGCTGGTGGCGGGTGCCGCCTCGTACCTGGTCGGCTGGCGCGCCTGGGAGGCATACCGGCGCCGAGATGTCGCCGACGCCAACGCCGATCGCTACATGGCCTGGCGAGGGCGCGCCATGTCGCGCTCGGAGAGGCCGAGCGAGGGGATGACCGGCGAGGAACGACGCAGCGTCTTCATCGGCATCGGTCTCGGCGTCGTGGCTCTCTTCTGCCTGGTCGGCTTCTTCACGTACGCCGGCAGCTGACCTGACGCCGATGCGCGTCGAGCTGCTCTACTGGGACGCAGATCCCGACTACATGACCACCCGGCAGCAGCTGGTCGAAGTCCTCACCGAGGACGCCTTCGAGACCACCATCCAGATGGTCGCCGTCGGAAGCCAGGCCGATGCGGAGCTCCTGCGGTTCACTGGCTCTCCGACGATCCGGATCGACGGACAGGATGTCGGTCGGGAGGCCGGCGGCCCGATCGGGCTCTCGCTGCGCCGGCCACTGCCCGACAAGGAGCTGATTCGGGGAGCGGTCGAGCGCGCGCGCGGCTGGAGCCACGGCCGCCGCTAGGCAGCTGGGCACCTCGGCGTCGGCGGCAATCGAACGCCACGCCGCACGGCGCAGCCTCGGTACACTCGCGCCGATGCTCGCCTCCTTCATGCGCGGCTTCTTCCTATGGCTCAGCAACCGCCGCTGGGTCGCCGGCGTCGCGCTCCACACCCCACTGGTGCGCCGCGTGGCGCTGCGATTCGTGGCAGGTACGACGCTCGACCAGGCCGTGGCGGCTGTGCGGGCACTCAACGAGGCGGCCGCGACCGCGACGCTCGACGTTCTCGGCGAGAGCGTCGACGACCGTGCCGCCGCCGAGCGCGCGGCCGGTGCCTACGTGGCGACCATCGAGCGCATCGCCGTCGAGAAGCTGGACGCCAATGTCAGCCTCAAGCTCACGCAGATGGGCCTCGACCTCGGTGTCGACGCGTGCGTGGAGGTGCTGCGCCCGGTTGTGGACGCCGGCCGGCAGCATGGGATCTTCGTGCGCATCGACATGGAGGGTGCGGCCTACACCGAGCGCACGCTCGACGTGACGCGCCGCCTGCACGCCGAGGGTTGGGATGTCGGCGTGGTGCTGCAGGCCTACCTGCATCGCTCGGCGGTCGATGCCAGGACGCTGGCAGCGGAAGGCATCCGGGTGCGCATCTGCAAGGGCGCCTACGCCGAGCCGGCCGAGATCGCCTGGCACGACCGCGGGCGCATCGGTCAATCATTCGTCGAGATCGCCGAATTGCTGCTGGAAGCCGACGCCTACCCGGCCATCGCCACCCACGATCCGGACATGATCGCCGCGGTGAGCGACTTCGTGACGGAGCGCGGCATCAGCCACGACAGGTTCGAGTTCCAGATGCTGTACGGAATTCGCCGCGACCTGCAGCGGCAGCTGCTGGAGCAGGGCTATCGGATGCGGATCTACGTGCCGTACGGCACCGAGTGGTACCCGTACTTCATGCGGCGGCTGGCCGAACGGCCGGCCAATGTGCTGTTCGTCCTGCGCAGCGTCTTCGGCGAGCGCGGCTGAACCGATGAACGGCCCTCCGGCGGACGGGGGGCTGGCGCGGTAGACTCCGCGGATACCCATGAGTGCCAGCAAGCGGCCGAGCACCTCGAGCCTCCGCCGATTCATTACCACCCGTCCCTACGTCACCGTCGCGGAACTGCGCAGGCGCTTCTGCCTCGACGACCCGGATGCGGTCTGCTGCATGCGGCGCGACGGCAGCTCTGCGTTCGTCGGCCTGCCGGAGCGTGAGGCGGCCAAGCTCCAGGAGCTTTGGGAGCGCGGCGAGATCGGACTGGAGATGTCGGTGGAGGTGCGTGCCCCGGTGGTCGTCGGGATCTATCCGATGCACATCGCCCGCTTCATCCAGGAGCAGTACCCCAACGGCTCGGCAGCGCTCTCGAACGGAGCCACGCCCGCCGGAGCGCGCGGCAGTGGAGGCCTGCCCGGCTTCGTGGCCGGCGGCTCGCCGGCAACCGCCTCCGGTCCCGCCTCGCCGGAGTGAGGCTGGCGGCACTGACCTCCGACCTCATGCTCTTCAGCCGCATCGAGGCAGCTGCTGCCGGTGCAAGGGTGCCGCTGACCTGGCTGCGGTCGCCGGTCGAGCTGCCTCCCGCCGCTGACCTCGACCTGCTGCTGGTCGACTGGTCGGAGCGTGCTCCGTCCTGGACCGGCCAGCTCGTCGCCTGGCGCGGTGATGGCGGAGCTCGCCTGATCCTGTTCGGTCCGCACACCGACCTCGAGGCGCACGCCGCCGCGCGCGCCGCCGGGCTCGGACCGATGTGGGCCCGCTCCAGGCTCTTCCGCGAGCTGCCTCGGATTCTCTCGGGGCGAGCATGACGGCACGCCGGCCCGACTTCTTCGTCGTCGGCGCGCCCAAGTCCGGAACGACAGCGATGTACGCCTACCTGCGCGCGCATCCCGATCTCTACCTGCCATCGCAGAAGGAGTTGCGCTTCTTCGGCAGCGACCTGGAGGTGCGCGATCGGCAGCCACTGACGACCGCGCAGTACCTGGCCCACTTCGCGGATGCCCGGCCGGCGCAGCGCATCGGCACCGCGTACGTGTGGTACCTGTATTCGCGCACCGCGGCTGCCGAGATCGCCGCGTTCGCGCCGGAAGCCCGGATCATCGCAATGCTGCGCAACCCCGTGGAGATGCTGCACGCGCTCCATGCTGAAAACCTGTCGAACGGCAACGAGGAGATCACCGACTTCACCGCGGCGCTGGACGCCGAACCGGATCGACGGGCCGGTCGGAAGATCCCCCCGCACGCGCATCTTCCGCAGGGGCTCTGGTACTCGAGCGTGCCGCGCTACACCGAGCAGCTGGAGCGCTATGCCCAGGCCTTCGGCCGCGAGCGGCTGCACGTCATCCTGTACGACGACTTCGCGGCCGATACCCCGGCGAGTTACGCCGACACGCTTCGCTTCGTGGGCGTCCGTGACGACGTGCGGCCGGAAAGCTTCGGGGTGGTCAACGCCAGCAAGCGAACGCGCAGCGAGCGGTTGCGGCATTTCCTGGCGCGCCCGCCCGACCTGCCGCGGCGGATGATCAGCCGCACCGTTCCGCGTCGCCTGCGGCGCGCGCTGTACGAGCGCGCAAAGGAGATCAACGTCCGGACCGCCGCCCGCCATCCCATGCCGCCGCAGACGCGGGAGCGTCTGCGGCGCGAGTTCAACGACGAGGCGGAGCGTCTGTCAACGTTCCTGGATCGGGACGTCACGCACTGGACGGCCGGCACACCACCGCCCACGGACCTGCCTCGCGAGGGTCAGGCGTCGAGGTAGCGCTCGCAGACGTCGAGCAGCTGCTCAATGGCGAGGTGCGCCGGTGCCTCGATGGTGCAGCCGGCGCGCGTCGTGTGGCCGCCGCCGCCGAACACCGCAGCGATCTTGGTGGCGTCGACCGCCTCGCTGACGCGCAGGCTGACGCGTGTGCGGCCCGGCCCCGTTTCGCGCACCAGGATGCAGATATCGGCGCCCTTGGCCGTGGCGATGAACTCGGCGAGCCCGTCGGCGTCGTGGTTCTGCGTGCCGGTGGCGTCGAGCATTGCCTGGGTCAGCGTGGCGTAGACGATCCGCCCGTCCCGGCGCTGACCGAGGCCGTTCAGCATGCGACCCCAGAGTGCCAGGGTGGCATACGGCAGCTCGGACAGGACGCGGCGGTGGATGAGGCTCACTGGCGCGCCGGCATCGACCAGGCCCGCCGCGATCCGCAGCGTCTCGCCGCGCGTGCTCGGGTCCGAGAAGCCGTGGCTGTCCCGGACGATGCCGGTCAGCAGTGCGGTGGCGATCTCGACATCAAGCGGAACGTCAAGCGCCGGCAGCGCGGCGGCGATGACCTGGCAGGTTGCCGCCGCTGTCGGGTCGACGAGGTTGACATGGCCGAAGCGGGAGTTCGTGACGTGATGGTCGACGTTGACGAGGCGGGCGCACTCGAACCACGAGGCGTGCTCGACCCGCACCCGGCCGACGCGTTCGAGGGTCGCGGCGTCGCAGATCACCGCGAGGTCCGGCTCGAGCGTCGGAGCGGGGCTGAAACGGTCGTACCACGGCAGGAAGTCGAACGCCGGCGCCGGCGCATCGACGCTCACGATCTCCACCTGCTTGCCCAGCCGGTCGCCGATGAGCGCGATCGCGACCGCGCCGCCGATCGTGTCGGCGTCCGGGTTCTCGTGGCACAGCGCCGTGATGCGCCGCGCTCCGCGCATCGCATCCGCGAACCGTTGCTGGTCCAGTCCCATCGGGTCAGTGTTGTCCACCCGCTCCCTCCGTTATTCTCCGCGCGGCGTCGCGCCTTCGTCCGCGACGGCGAGTGAGGACGGATTCTACCCGCATGGAGGAGCGATGGGCATTCACGCCTGGGTGACCCTGGCCACGATCGTCGTGCTCATCGTGGTGATGGCCCGCGAGATGGCGCCGCCCGCCTTCGCCGTCCTGGTCGCGACGATCTTCCTGCTGCTGGTTGGCGTGATCAACGGCGACCAGGCGTTTTCCGGCTTCAGCAACGAGGCTCCGATCATCATCGGCGCCCTGCTGATCTTTGCTCGGGCGGCCGATATCTCCGGGGTGCTGCAACCGCTCACCGACCGGTTCATCGGCCACGGACCGCCGCCGCGCGGCCTGCTGGCACGCATCGTCTTTCCGCTGACCCTGGTGTCCGGGTTCATGAACAACACCACGCTGGTCGCGATGTCGATCCCGGCGGTCATGGACCTCTGCAACCGGAAGGGCCTCTCTCCATCGCGCTTCCTCATCCCGATCTCGTACGCGGCCGTGCTCGGCGGGGTCATCACCACCATCGGCACCTCGGCCAACCTGACCGTCTCCGGACTGCTCCGCGAGGCGGGCTATCGACCGTTGAGCCTGTTCGAGCTGACGCCGGTCGGCCTGCCGATCGCCCTGGTGGGCGCCTTGGTCCTCGTCCTCGTGGCCAGCCGCCTGCTTCCCGAGAGAAAGGGAGACGGCCCGGATCCTGCGGCCAGCCGCGACTACTCGGTGAGCATGGCGGTCCAGCGCGACGGTCCCGTGGTTGGGCGCACGGTCGAGGCGGCCGGCCTGCGGCAGCTGCAGGGCGTGTACCTCGTCGCCATCGAGCGTGCAGGCGAGCGCATAGCGCCGGTGAGCCCGGTCACCGAGCTGCACGCCGGAGACGTGCTGACCTTCGTCGGGCGCGTCGAGGAGGTCGTCGACCTGCAACGGATGCGCGGGCTGCAGTCGACCCATCGGCGGCAGATCAAGCAGCTGGAGGGCGATCGCCACGCGTTCTACGAGGTCGTGCTCGGTGAGGCGTTCGCCGGACGGAACCTGCGCGAGTTCGGGTTTCGCGGGCGGTACGGTGCCGCGGTGCTGGCCATCCATCGGGCCGGGCATCGGATCGAAGGCAAGCTCGGTGAGCTTTCCCTGCGGCTGGGCGACACGCTGCTGGTGCTCGCCCGCCCCGACTTCCGCAGCCGCTACCGCAACTCCGGCGACTTCCTGGTCATTGCTCCCCAGCGCGGGATCTCACCGACGCAGCCGCGCAAGGCGAAGCGTGTTGCGCTCATCGGCCTGGGCTTCATCATCCTGACCGGCAGCGGCCTGCTGCCAATCCTGCAGACCGCGCTGCTCACCGCTCTGCTGCTGGTCGCGACCCGGGCGCTGACCGTCCGCCAGGCACGCAACGCCGTCGATCTCAACGTGGTCGTTCTCATCGCGGCGGCATTCGGGCTGGGGGCCGCGGTGAAGGACAGCGGGCTCGCGGACGTGATCGCGCACCTGCTGCTGACCGTGTTCCTGCCGTTCGGGCTCGTGGGGGCACTGGCCGGCGTGCTGTTGGCGACCATGGCGCTGACCGAGGTGATCAGCCACAACGCCGCGGCCGTGCTGGTGTTTCCCGTGGCGATCGCGACCGCGACCGCGGTCGGGGCGGATCCGCGTCCGTTCGTCATCGCCGTCACGCTCGGCGCAAGCCTCTCGTTCCTGACCCCCATCGGCTACCAGACCAACATGATGGTCTACGGCATCGGGAACTATCGGTTCGGCGACTTCACTCGTGTGGGACTGCCGCTCAACTTGGTTTCGATTGTGATGAGCCTGACCCTCATCCCGATCGTGTTTCCCTTCTGAGCGACCACGTCTCGTGGTGCGAATTCGCACCACGAAGCGGTCCTGGGCCTTGAAATAGTACTTCCGTTCGGTCAGGATATGAACGTTCTTTATCAGCCGCTTACTTCATCGTTATTGGGAGCGGCAAGTTGCCCGAGCGAGGAGGCGGGTGCCCCGCCGCACTCGGATCGTACGGGGGTGGAAAATGGTAACTCTTAGGCGGGCGCGCCTTGCGCCGCCTCTTTCGGCGACGCCGGAATCAGGCGAAGTCGGAAGCCCACGGCCGGCTGCGTTGATGTCGGCCACCAAGCGCACGCTCGATGTGGTGATCGCGGCACTGCTCATGATCCTCACCAGCCCGATCTGGCTGGTGGCCTCCGTCCTCATCAAGGCCACGTCGCCCGGGCCCGTGCTGTTTCGGCAGCAGCGGATCGGCGCCGGCGGAGCTGCCTTCACATGCTTCAAGTTCCGCACCATGCATGACGGCGTCAGCGAGGAGGCGCATCGCGAGCTGGTGACCCGCATGCTGGTCAATGGCGAGATCTCGGCAGCCGGCGATCGCAAGGGCCAGCCGTACAAGGTGAACGGCGACAGCCGGGTCATCGCGGTTGGCCGCTGGATGCGCCGGTCGTCACTCGACGAGCTGCCGCAGCTGATCAACGTCCTGCGTGGCGAGATGTCGATCGTCGGCCCGCGTCCGGCCCTGGCATACGAGATCGAGAACTACGACGACTGGCAGCGCGAGCGCCTCTCGGTGCGCCCCGGCATCACCGGCCTGTGGCAGGTCTCCGGGCGCAACCGGCTGACGTACACCGAGATGTGCGTGCTCGACATCCGATACATCCACCAGTGGAGCGTTGCGGCGGACCTGCTGATCATGCTTCGGACTCCATGGGTCATGTTCGTCGACGGCGGAGGCGCATCATGAGCCGCTCCGTCGGCGTCGGCGTCATCGGCTGCGGCTACTGGGGTCCCAACCACGTCCGCAACTTCGCCGGGACCGACGGCGCTCGCGTCGTGTCGGTCTGCGATGCCCAGCTCGAGCGCGCCCAGAAGCTGGCCTCGCTGTACTCCATTCCGGAGGTGACCTCGGACGCGGCGGCGCTGCTGGCCAACCCCGACGTCGACCTCGTGGTGGTCGCCACGCCCTCGCTGACGCACTACCCGCTGGCGAAGGCAGCCATCAAGGCCGGCAAGCACGTCCTGGTCATGAAGCCGATGACGACGCGGCTGGCGGATGCCGAGGACCTCGTCGACCGCGCGCGGCGCAAGGGCGTCATGCTGGCCGTCGATCACACCTTCGTGTACACCTCCGCCGTGCGAGCCATGCGCGAGATGATCGACACCGGGCACCTCGGCGAGCTGTATTACATCGACAGCGTGCGGATCAACCTGGGTGTCTTCCAGTCCGACGTCAACGTGGTGTGGGACCTTGGCTCGCACGACGTGAGCATCATCGACTACCTGATGCAGGGCGAAACACCCACGGAGGTGTCAGCCATCGGCGCGGCCCATGCCGGCAGCCTGCGCGAGAACGTCGCCTACCTGACGATGCGCTACGGGCCCAGCGTGCTGGCGCACGTCCACGTCAACTGGCTGGCACCGGCCAAGATTCGGCGGACCATCGTCGGCGGGTCGAAGCAGATGGCGGTCTACGACGACATGCAGGCCTCGGAGAAGCTGGCCGTCTACGACAAGGGCGTCACCATCGCCCCGTGGGACGACGCCGAGACCGTGTACAGCCAGCTGGTTTCGTACCGGTCCGGCGACATGCGCGCCCCACGTCTCGACAACCGCGAGGCGCTTGCCGTCGAGGCGGAGGAGATCATTGACTGCATCCTGCACGGCGGACGCCCGGTCGCCGATGCGCAATCCGGCCTGCGCACGGTCCGCATCCTCGAGGCGGCCGAGCTGTCAATGCACGACGGCTCGCGACCCATCCGCCTGCAGGCTGAGCCGCGCCCACTGACGGCCATTCCAATCGTGCCGGCCGCCGGAGGCGTCGTGCTTCCGGACGTGACCGGGGCGTCGGCGGAGAGCGCCTAGCCGCCTCGCCGGACCCGTTGGCGACTGACGCAAGGGGGGTGCCGAAGCGTGTCTCGCATCTCTCGCTATGATGGGCGCCGCGCGCCCTGCTGAAAGGTGATGTGATGGAGATCCGCTCTTTGCTGCGAACCATGAGGGAGAAATGGTGGCTGATCATCCCCACCTTCCTCATGGTGGTCGGCTCGGCAGTCGTCTGGACCCTCTCGCAGCCGAAGATCTACGAGGCCGATTCGCGCCTGTTCGTTGAGCCCATCACCTCGGGCGCCAGCAAGGACACGCTCGACGTCTACAGCCTCATAGCCCGTCAGTCGGAGCTCGCCCAGACGTACGCCGAGATCGCGACCAGTCCGCCCATTCGTCGAGCGGCGATCGACGGGCTGCACCTCACCGCGGTCCAGCAGAACGACGTCAGCGTCGATAGCCGGCTGATCCCGGGGACCACCCTGCTGAGCGTGGCGACACAGTCGACCGACCCGAACCTGGCGCGCGACTACACCAACGCGGTGGCCACCGCGCTCGTCGACTACGTCACCAAGCTCGAGACGCCTTTCGGGCTCAAGTCGGTCTACGACGCCGGCACGCCGAGCCGGCCCGTCTCGCCGAACGTGCCGCTCAACATCGTGCTCGGCGTGATGGTCGGCGCCGCGCTGAGCGTTGGGATCGGGCTGCTCGCCGAGCTGCTCAAGACGCGCCGCCCGGCGCGGGCGCGCATGGAGATGCTGGATGAAGAGACATCGGCCTACAGCGCTCCATACTTCCGCCTGCGGCTGCGGCAGGAGGTCAGCCGGGCCAAGCGCTCCGGCGCCGGACTGGCGGTGGCCGTGGTGAACGTCAACCATCGCGGGATGCTCGACGGCCACACCTCTCGCCTGCGGTCTGACGCGCTGCGCCAGATGGCAGGACTGATCGACGCGCACCTGCGCACCGAGGATATGAGCGCGCGCCTCAACGCGGACGCCTTCGCGCTGCTTTTCCCGGACACCGATGAGGCCTCGGCGATCGGCATGATCGACGCGCTCCGCTCGCGGATGGCGATGCCGGCGCTGGGCGTGGCCGCCGATGGCGAGCCGATCCGCGTGCAGCCGGCCGCGGGTGTGGTCGGCTATCACGGCGAGGCGCTCAGCGACGAGGAGCTGATCGAGCGCGCGCTGCGCGCCCTCCAGGACGCCGAGACGGTGCCCATCGGTAAGACGCAGTCATTCTCGGCGCTGTCCAGCCAGTCCGGCGCGTGACCCGTGGGCGACCACCACGGCGATGATCACGTCATCATTGCGGCGCGAGGCGGCGGCGCCGTCTTCGCTGGCAAGCTCTTCGCCTGGGGCACCCGCTTCGTTCTGGCCGTCTTCCTGGCCCGCGTCCTGGGAGCCGACGAGTATGGCCTCTACAACCTGGCGCTGACCGTCGCCACGGTCGCGGCCAGCTTCCCGACGCTGGGCCTCGATGCGGCCCTGGTGCGCTATACCGCCGTCTTCGCCGGGCGCAAGGACTCCGGCTCGCTGCTCGGCACCCTGCAGCTGGCGATCGGCGTCCCGGCGCTGCTGAGCATCGCGTTCGCGGCCGGGGTCATCGTCCTGGCCGAACCGATCGCAGTCGGGATCATGCATCAGCAGCGCCTTGTCCCGCTGCTCATCATCGTGAGCCTGCTGATCCCGGCGACCGTGCTGAACCGTCAGCTGGCCGCGACGCTCCAGGGGTTCAAGCGGATCGAGTACGACGTCGCAGCCGAGCAGTTTGGCCAGCCGCTGGTCCGATTCGCCCTGCTCGCGGTCTTTGCCGTGATCGGGATGACGGCGGCGTATGCGGTCCTCGCCTCGATGCTCTCGGCACTGGTGGCCAGCGTGCTGCTCGTCGTCATCGTCAACCGCCTCTTTCCGTTGCGCGGCACGAAGATCACGCCCAAACGAGCCCCCGGCCAGCTCATGCGCTTCTCCCTGCCGGTCTTCTTCTCCAACGTCATCACGACCTTCGGATCGAACCTGCAGACCCTCTTCCTGGGTGCCATGAGCACCATCGGCGCCGTGGGCGTCTTCGCCGTGGCGAATCAGGTCAACCTGGTCGGGTCGATTTTCCAGTCGGCGGTGGTGGCATCCTCGATGCCGCTCTTCGCGGAGTCGCAGGACAAGGGCGACCGACGTGGGCTGGAGCACCTGTACCAGACCACCTCGAAGTGGTCGGTGTCGCTCAACCTGCCCTTCTTCCTGATGGTCATTGCCTTCCCCCAGGCGCTCCTGGCGATCTTCGGTCGGGAATTCGAGGCCGGCCAGATCGCGCTCATCATCCTGGCATGGGCGAACCTGGTGAACGCGGCGACGGGCACGTCGGGTGCTGTCCTGGACATGACCGGCCACACCAAGGTGAAGCTGCTGAACTCGAGCGTCGCGGTCGGTCTGGGATTCGGCCTGAGCTTCCTGCTCATCCCACCGCTGGGGCTGGTTGGCGCCGCGATTGCCGCCTTCGCATCGCAGAGCGCGGTGAACGTCATGCGCCTCGCCGAAGTGGCGCTGCTGGTCAAAGCGTCGCCGTACAACCGCACCTATCTGAAGCCGATCATCGCCGGCCTGGTCGCCTGGCTGGCCGGGATCGTGGTCGGAAGCATCCTGCGCGATGCGGGCCCGGTGGCCGAGCTGCTGGTCGGCCTCACAAGCCTCTTCGGCGTGTACGGCGTCGTCCTCGTCCTGCTCGGGCTTGATCCAGAGGACCACCTGGTGCTCGACCGGATCAAGGGGCGCCTGCTACGTCGGGGCCGATCCTCGAAGCCGACCAAAAAGCAGCGGGTGCCGCAGCCCGAGGCGAGCAGCCGTGGCTGACGCGGCACGCCTCCCAGCTCGGCACTCGGTGCCCTGGCGCCGTGCGCTTTCGGCGTGGCTGCGCACGGCGAGCCTCCCCGCGCTGCTGCTGTGCGGCTCCCTGCTGCTCGCGGCGGCGGCCGGAGCCCTCGTCGCCTTCGGCTATCCGGAATTCGCTCTCGCGCTGGCGGTGATGCTGCCGGTCGCTGCCCTTGTGCTGCGCCACCCGTTCATGGCGGTGATCCTGTGGGCGCTGATCCTGCCGTTCTTCCTGGAGGGGGTGTCGGCCGAAGCAGGCCCGGGGCTGTGGGCGCTGCATCGCATCGGTCTGCCGTTGACGCTGGCGCTGGTAGCCGTCTATCACGGGCTTGGCATCCGACGTTCTCCGTTCCGCATCGGCATCATCGACTTCGCAATCCTCGGCTTCCTTGCTCTCGGCGTGGCGAACGTGCTGCTCTACGGTGTGAACACGCAGCGTGAGCTCGTCTCCTTCTACGACAAGCTGGCCGTGCCGATCATCCTGTTCTGGCTGGTGCGCGCCATTGGCCCGTCGCGACGCGATATGCGACTGTTGGTCGCCGTCGGGCTGCTGACGATCGCCGTGCAGGTCACCCTGGGCGTCATGAGCTGGTTCGCGCCGAGCCTGCTGCCGAGCCAGTGGCTGGGACGGGCTGGGGAACGGACCGTCGGCACGTTCGGCGGCCCGGCGCCGTACACCATCACCCTGGTCTTCTTCGCGCTGCTGGCCATCCAGTGGGCGATGCGCGACCGGCCCGGCCTGCGCCGCGTGGTCGTCTTCGGCCTGGTGATCGCGTCGTTGCTGGCGGTCTTCCTGTCGTTGTCCAGGGGCAGCTGGCTGGGAGCGGCGCTGGCGTTCGGGGGATTGGCGATCCTGTATCCACGGGCCGTGGCGCTCATGGCCGCCATCGGCCTGCTGCTGGCGGGGTCGCTGGCGGCAGGGCCCCTCGGCGATCAGATCGCCTACGCCCAGCAGCGTCTCGACGACCAGGCGACCGTCGAGTCGCGGATCATCACCAACGATGCGGCGACGCGCATGATCGAGGACCGTCCATTCATCGGCTTCGGCTTCGGCAATTTCGAGCGATACGACGAGGAGTACAAGCAGCGGGTCGGCGACATCCCGCTCAAGCTCGGTGGGAGCGCCCACAACACGTACCTCAACCTCGCGGCCGAGATGGGTCTGCCCGCGGTGGTGCTCTACTTCCTCACCCCGCTGGTGCTGCTGATCCGGACCATTCGAGCGCGTCATCGCTTGAAACAGGGCGACGCGGTCGCCTGGGCGCTGGTCGTCGTGCTGTGGCTCGCACTCGTCGACCAATTCGCGGTCAGCAACTTCCTGGAGATGATCCACGCCTACCTGTGGGGCACCTCGCTGTGGTGGCTGGCACTGGGGCTCATCGCCGCCACGCTGCAGAGCGTCGCGGCCGAGCCGCGACAGCGTCACTGGTGGCGAGCATCGCAGCCGACGCAGCCGTGAGCTGGCCGGGCGGCGCCACGGCGCCGGCGCGCGACGCGTGGCCGGCACCTGTCGCGTCGCCGGTCGACCACGTCTTTGTCGTCGGACTCAGCCGTAGCGGGACGACGCTGCTGCGGAACGTCCTGAACCGGCACACCGAGATTGCGATCTGCGCGGAGAACCACTTCATGGGCCACCTGCTGCCGTCCGAGGGCGTGCGGCACAAGCTGCGCCGTTACGCGCCGCTGACCGACGACCGCAACGTGGAGCGCGCGGTCGGGTTCCTGTACGACGGCGGGCTCGAGCGCGCGTCGCACTGGCGATCGCCGAGCCGGCTGTGGACCTGGCTGCGGCGGACGGTGCCGCGCGAGGAGCTGACCCACCGGATCATGACCTCCGACCGATCGGAGCGCGCGATCTTCAGCGCCGTCATGGATGCGTACGCGGAGCGCAAGGGAAAGCGCATCAGGGGCGAGAAGACCCCGGCGCATCTCCGCTTCGTGCCGACGCTGATGGACTGGTATCCCGGCGGTCGGGTCATCCACATGATGCGTGATCCGCGCGCCATCTATGCCTCCGAGGTGCGGCGCCGTCGCAAGGACCCCGGCGGGCTGCCGTACCGCCTGCTTGGCCACCTCGGACCCGTGCTGGATGCGTTTGTCCTGGTCGAGACGACCATCTCCTGGGCCGAGGGCGCTCGTCGCTGGCGGCGCTATCGGCGGGACCTTCCGACTCGCTACCGTCTCCTGCGCTTCGAGGATCTCGTCCGCGAGCCGCAGCGCGAGATCGCGGCCCTGTGCGACTTCCTGGGCGTGGCGTTCGACCCGGAGATGCTGCAGCAGCGCGTCGTCAGCATGGGGTCGCGGCTCGGCGAACAGGGGATCGATGCCGGGGCCGCCGACCGCTGGCGCGGGACGCTGCCGCGCTGGGTCGACGGCTGGTTCCGTGCCCTGCTGGGCCGTGACCTGGCGGCGCTGGGCTATCGCCGGGAGCCGGCGTGAGCGGCAAGGGTCCGTCGCGCCTCGAGCCGCTCGAGACCGTGCTGCGCCTCTTCGAGGCCCTGGACGACGCTGGGATTCGCCACTGTCACTGGAAGAGCAGCGCCGGCATCCCCGAGGCGCTCGCCGGCCGCACCGACCTCGACCTGCTCGTCGACCGCGGTCAGTCGGCGCGTTTCGCCACGTGCGTCGGCACCCTGGGTTTCAAGCGCTTCATCTCGCATTCGTCGCGCCAGCTGCCCGCGGTGGAGGACTGGCTGGGCCTCGACCCGTCGACGCGACGCCTCATCCACCTGCACGTCTACTACGAGCTCATCCTCGGCGAGGAGCTGGTCAAGAATCACCGCCTGCCGGTCGAGGAGGTGCTGCTCTCGAACACCGTCGTGCAGCACGGAATTCGCGTGCCACGGCCGGAGCTGGAGCTGGCGATCCTGGCCGTTCGCGCCCTGCTCAAGTACCGCGAGGACGCATTCATCCGGGATGTGCTGCCGTTCGGGCACCGCGGCGGCCTTCCGGCAGCGATCGTCGACGAGGTGCACGAGCTGCTCGGCCGCACGACCGCGGCGGCGGTCAGCGAGGCCGTCGACCGGTATCTGCCGATGCTGCCTGCGCCGGTGATCGTCGGCTTCCTCGAGGTTGCGGCCAGCGGACGTCGCGATCCCCGTCGCCTGCGCGGGCTGCGCCGGCAACTCGAGCGGGCACTGCTGCCGTACCGACGCCGCGGCGAGCTGGCGCTTCTGTCGGTCCGCGCCAGTGCGGCCGTCAGCCGGTCACGGTTCGCCAGGTCGGCGCGGCACCTCGACGAACGCGTGCGGCATCGCCCCTCGGGCCGGCGCAAGCGACCGGCAGCCGGTGGCAGGGCGATCGCCGTGATCGGCATCGACGGCGCCGGAAAGTCGACGGTCATCGACCAGCTCGTGGAGACCTTCGGCTGGCGAATCAATGTCATCACCCTCTACCTCGGCTCCGCACGGCCCGGGCCGCTGGCCGCGGCCTCGCAGGCCACTGCCCGCGGCACGCGGCGCCTCGACGGCTGGCTGGAACGCAAACTCGGTACCCGCAGCCCGGTGGTCGGTCTGGCGGCCCGCCTGGCCGAGGTGTCGACCGGTGTGCGCGCCGTGGCGGAGGCACGTGATCGTGCCCGACGGGTCACCCACGGCCGCCGCCTGGCCGCCGCCGGCTGGCTGGTGCTCTTCGATCGGTATCCGATGCCGGCGCTGCGGGTCGGGGAGCGCTCGATGGACGCTTCGCGGCTCCCATACGCAGCGGCCGGGGCATGGCTCTCACGGCGCCTCGCAGCGCGCGAGCGCGCGATCTATCGGGCCATTCCGGCGCCGGAGACGCTGGTCGTGCTGCGCCTGGATCCGCTGACGGCCCGATCGCGCAAGCCCGCCGCACCGCAGGCCCTCGACGCCAAGGCGCAGGCACTCGAAGCACTCGGAGAGGGCGACGCGACGATGGTTGTCATCGACGCCGCCGCGCCACTCGAGAACGTCCTCCGGCAGGTGACCAGCGTGGTCTGGGACCGGCTGTAGCCATGATCGTCGAGCTGTTGGGGCCACCCGGCGCCGGCAAGAGCGCCATGCTGCCGGCCGCGATCGACGCGATTGGACGCTGGTCCGGACGTCCGTGCCGATCGGCGAACGACGCGGTCGATGACCATCTGCGTCGGTCGCCGACAGGCCGCCTGCTGGCGCCGCTGCTCGGCGCGCGGCCGCGCCGGCTGAGGGCGTTGCTCGTCGACCTTCCGTACGGCGTCGGCTTCATGGTCTCGCGGCCGCGTCCGGCGTTGGCGGCCGTCCTGGCCATCCTTCGGGCGCCGGTCAGCTGGGGCCACCGCTGGACGCTCCTGATGCGCTGGGGTGGGGTGGCCGCGCGCCAGGGGTTTCTTCGCGGGCGCCTGGGCGACGAGATCGCGGTGTTCGACGAGGGCCTCTACCACCGCTCGGTGAACCTGTTCGCCTGGCGAGGCGGCGATCCGCGGCGCTCGGCCGCGCGACGCGCCGAGTTGCGCGGCTACCTTCGCGCCGTTCCAGCGCCGGACCTCGCGATCTTCGTCGGTGCGCCGGATGCCGTCACTGGCGCCCGGCTTGATTCGCGGGGCCTGCCGCTGCGCCTGCGCGAGCACCGTCCGAGTCGCGTCGCGGCATTCCTGGCGGCCGCCGGCGAGATCGCGCGGACGGTGCCGGAGGAGACCGGCGATCTCGCTCGCTGGGTGCAAATCGAGAACATCTCGACGCTCGAGGAGGCTGCCCGCCAGCTCAATGCAGGCCTGCAGCGGCTTGGTGCCGTGGACCGCGCGGCTCCCATCGGCGGCTGGCCGGTCGCGGCGGTTCACCGGCTCCCACCCATCCGTCGCGTCGATCGATGGTGGCGCAACCGGCCGCGATCGCTCGCTACGGGTCAGCAACGGGTCGTGGAGGACGTGTCGGCCGCCCTGGGTGTCGGCGACGTCCGCGCGGCTCGCTCGGTCGGCGTGGGGCGCAGCTGGAACGTCGTGATGGAGACGGACCGCGGCCGCCTGGTCATGAAGCGCTACAAGCCTTCCGTCGAGGACGCCGCCGTCGTCAGCGAGCACGGGGTGCTGCAGCGCCTTGCAGAGCTGCAGCTGCCCGCTCCGCGGCTGGTGGCCGGACCCGAGGGGGCCACGGTCGTGCGTCGAGCGGACGGCGCCTTCGCGTTGTTCGACCACATCGACGGTCACCTGCCGATGCATGAGCTGGTCACCCTGCCTGCCGAGCGGCGTCGGCAGGCGCGTGCCGCCGGCACGCTGCTGGCGATCCTTCACGAGGCACTTGCCGACGTGCCGCCGGCGGCCTACCCGTCCACCGGCCTCGGGCCGGACGGTTCGCGGCGGCTGCCATCGGCCGGACATGCCGATCTTCTGCGCCGCGCAGCCGCTGCCCTGTCGACCTCGTCGCGAGCGACGGCCACGCTCGCCGAGCGTCTCTGCGGGCTCGACGCGCAGCTCGCCGGCAGCTCGCTGCGGACGACGCTGGTGCATGGCGACTACGGGCCCTACAACCTCCTGCTGCGCTCGGGCAGGCCGCTCGTGGTGATCGACTTCGAGCTCGCCAGGCTGGACTGGCGGCTGCTTGACGTGGTGACTGCCGCACCGCGCTTCTCGGTCGGCCGGACGGGGTTCTCCGCCGATCGTTTCGCGGCCTTTCTGGGCGGATACCTCGAGCTTGCGCCGGAGATGCGGGCGGAGCTTGCGCTTGCCCCTGTCCTGCTGGAGCTGCTGAGCCTGCGGCGCGCGGCGATCCTGCTCCGCCGCGACGCCGAACAGCCCGACCCGGCCCTCGTCCGCCAGGCCGCCGAGCGGCTCCGGACGGCACGCGCCCTGGCCGACGGCAGCCATCGCCTCATCGGCCCTTTTTCGCGGGCTGCCCGATGAGCGCGGACGGCCCGATCTTCATCGGCGGGACCGATCGGGCCGGCAAGACGCTGCTGTCGGCCGTGCTGGCCTCGCACCCGCGGATCAGCATCCCGGCGGTGGGCTCGAACATGTGGACCCTCTTCTACGAACGCTTCGGTGACCTGGCCGATGCGCGCAACTTCGAGCGCTGCCTGTCCGCTCTCGAACGCTACAAGCACGTCAGCTTCCTGGCGCCCGATGCGGGGCGCCTGCGACGCGACTTTGCCGAAGGTGCGCCGACGTATGCCCGCCTCTTCGCGCTCATCCAGCAGCAGAGCGCGGAGCGCGCCGGCAAGCCGCGCTGGGGAGACCAGACCGGGCTCATCGAGGGCTATGCCGACCACGTCCTGGCGGCCTATCCCGACGCTGTCATGCTGCACATGCTTCGCGACCCGCGGGATCGCTACGACGCCTCGTTGACCATGTGGCCCGAGGGGCGACTGCGCGTGGGGGGTGCGGTGGCGCGCTGGCTGTACTCGGCGCGGCACGCGCGTCGCAACCAACGACGCCACGCCGGGCGCTATCGCGTCATCCGCTACGAGGACCTCGTCGCGAACCCCGCCGCTGTGGTGGCCGAGGTCTGCACCTTCGTGGGTGAGGCCTTCGTCCCCGAGATGCTCGAGATGACCGGCATGCCGACCTACCGCGACAAGCTCGCAGCCGGTTCACCGGGCGGTCCGCTGATCTCGACGGCGCATGTGGGGCGCTATCGGGGTCGCATCCCCGCGCGTGAACTGGCCTTTCTGGAGGGCCGCGCCGGCGCAGCCATGCGGTCATTCGGCTACGAGCCGGACGGCGTTGCGCTGCGTGGCGTCGACCGGCTGCGCTACGCAGCCGCGGACCTGCCGCTGAACCTGGCGCGCATGGCGACCTGGCAGGCACGCCAGGCCGCGGCGCATCGGCTGCCGCGCCTTGCCGGCAGGACGCCACCGGCGCACCACCTGCTGACCGATGCCGGCTGATCACGGCCCCGTCTTCATCGGCGGGCTGGACCGCAGCGGCAAGACGCCGCTGCGCCGGATCCTGGAGTCATCGCCTGAGATCGCCTTTTCGCGTCGGACCTACCTGTGGACGCATTTCCTCGGCCGCTACGGCGACCTCGGCGAGGACGCACGCCGGGCGCGCTGCTTCGCGGAGCTGCGGCGCTATCGACGCTTCGACGAGCTGGGCGTGGACCTCGCGGTCGTGGAGCGCGAGCTGGAGGCGGGCCCGCCCACCTACGCGCGGCTCTTCGGGCTCATCGGCGCGCAGGCCGCGCTGGCCGCAGGCAAGCCACGCTGGGGAGAGCAGGAGGGCGGCGTCGAGGATCACCTGGGCGACATCCTGGCGGCCTTCCCCGACGCGCGGGTGGTGCACATGCTTCGAGACCCGCGCGACCGGCACCTCGCGGTGGCCGCCGGCGGTCGTCGACCGGGCCTGTTGGGGATCTCGGTCAGCCGCTGGCGGGCCAACGCCCGGCGCGCGCTGGCCAATGCCGCCAGCCATCCGGCTGCGTACCTCGTCGTGCGCTACGAGGACCTGGCGGCAGCGCCGCGCGAGACCGTGGAGCGCATCGGTCGGTTCATCGGCGAGCCGGCGCCGGAGCGGCTGGCGGCCGCGGCGATTGACTGGGCGGCCACGCCGGGGGCCGGCTACGAGATGGCCGCGCTGGGCGGCTGGCAAGCCGCCATGTCGCGCACCGAGCTTGCCTTCGTCGATGCGCACCTGGCCGCCGAGCTCGCGGCCACCGGCTATCCCCTGGCGCGGCGCCCGATGTCGCCGCGACAGCGGCTGGCCTACGTCGGCATGACCTGGCCGTTCAACAGCGCATCGCCGATCGTGGCGCGGGCCGTGGCTGTCGTCGCCCGCCTGCGTGGTGGCGCCGCGCAGGCCGACAAGGTCCGGCTCGACGAGGCGCCGGCATGAGCGAGACCTCGGCCGGTCCAATCTTCATCGGTGGGCTCGACCGCAGCGGTACGAGCCTGATCTACGCGCTGCTCGCCTCACATCCGCGGATCGCGATGGTGCGTCGTACGAACTGGTGGCCTTATTTCCACGGTCGCTACGGTGACCTGGCCGATGATGCGAACCTGGACCGGCTGCTGGGGGTGATGGGCCGCTACCGGCGCCATCGGAAGCTGGCTCCCGATTTCGACGCGCTGCGGGCCTCCTTCCGGGACGGTCCGGCGACCTACGGGCGCCTCTTCGGACTGCTCGCCGCACAGCACGCCCAGCGGCTGGGCAAGCCGCGCTGGGGCGACAAGTCGTTGCATACCGAGCGCTATGCCGACACCGTGCTGGGCGAGTTCCCGGAGGCCCGCATCATCCACATGCTGCGTGATCCCCGCGACCGCTATGCGTCGGTCCTCAAGCGCTGGAAGCATGTGCGCGGCGGCGTGGGCGGCGCCACCGCCGCCTGGCTCGGCTCGGTGAAGCTCGGCGAGCGCAACCTGGCGCATCACCCCGACCGCTACCTGGTCCTTCGCTATGAAGACCTCGCCGCCGATCCGGAGCGCCAGCTCCGCCGTGTCGGGGACTTCATCGGCGAGCCGTACGACCCGGCCATGCTCGGCATGCAGGGCGCCGACGACTTCCGCTCGAGCGGCGGCAACAGCTCGTACGGCGGCTTCGAGGCGGGGACCATCTCGACTCGATCGATCGGCCGCTTCCGTGAGACGCTGCCGCCAAGCGACGTGGCATTCATCCAGTCGCGGACACGCCGTTCTATGCACGCACACGGCTATGAGCTCGTCGAGGCGGGCTTCGACGGCGCTACGCGGCTGCGCTACCTCGCCCGGGACTGGCCGGTCGCCTTCGGGAAGATGCAGGCCTGGCGCATCCGAGAGCACCTTCGGGACCTCGGCGGCCGCTCACCCAGCGCTGCCACGCTCGAGGAAGAGGACGGCGAGGGAGTCTAGGCCTCGAACGAATAGCCGTCGAGGGCCTTGGTCTCGGCGATGCGCGCGTCGATGCGCGTGCGCTGCTCGGCGGACCAGTCGACCGAGTGGCGGGTGCGCGACGGGGAGTCGTACAGCACGCCGGCGCAGGCCTCCAGGTACTCGGCTGACGGTTCGACGCCCAGGAAGCGGACGACCGCGGCCAGCGAGCCGCGCGGATCGGTGACCAGCTGCTCGTGGCGGACGTGGTGCACCGCCTCAGGGCCGATGCGTTCCACCAGCCGCTCGATGAGCTCCCAGTTCTCGAAGTAGCGCTCGAAGGCGCTGCCGAAGCTGCGGCCGCTGCGCAGCATCATGGTTGCGATGTTGTCATACGGGTTGCGGGCGACGTGCACGAAGCGCAGGTCCAGGCCACGCATCACACGGCGCAGGCGATCGAGCAGGAGTGGATCCTCGGACAGCGCCCGCACGGTGCCACCAGCGTTGCTGTCGCCGACGACGCGCAGGTCGCTGGTGCGCCCCTGCCACTGGCCCGGCACCTCGTAGCTGTAGACCTTGCCGTTGCGGCCACGCTTCTGCCGTTGCCGATGAGCCTGGTCGCGGGCGACCTGGACGGACAGCCACAGCACCCGCTCGCGGTCGAAGCCGGCGGCCACGTACTTCAGCGCATCCAGCTCGTCGGAAAGCGCGATCTCGGGATGCGCGTCAAGCAGCGCGCCCAGGATGCTGTGACCGCTGCGGGCATGGCCCAGGAAGAGGCAATACGTCGACACCGATGCCAGCAGCTGCGGGTCGCGTCGCGTCGCGAGGCCCGAGCGGACGTAGCGATAGGCCGAGTGCAGCGGGCTGCCGCGTGCGGCGCTGCGCAGGCGCGCAAAGGGACGGTCGTCGCCGATCGGGAGCTCTCGGGGCACGCGCTGAGTCTAGCTGAGAAGCCGTTGACAGCGGTCCACACCACACCTGCCCGGTCTGCACCACACCCTCGACAGACTGGTCCATATGGCGCAAGATGCCCCCCAATAGTCCCGCAATCATCCGAATAGGGGAGAACTGTGCGCCTCCGTGCCCTCGCGGCGCTCATCGTCGCTGTCCTGCTTGCCGTTGCCAGCCCGCTCCTCGTGGGTGCCAAGGCCGGCGCAAGGCCTCATGCCCCGGCCAAGGGCGAGCTGCGCCTGGTGCGCACCATCGAAGCGGGCGACATCGACCTGCTGCGGCCGAACGGCCTGGCGTATGCGCCGGAATCGCAGAGCCTGATCATCAGTGGCACGGCGACCGATCGATCGTCAGTGCTGCGCTCCATCACACTGCTCGAGAAGCCCTTGGCCGAGCTGCCGCTGCCCGCGGGGGTGCCATCCTCGCCGAACGTTGCCTACGACCCGCTCACCGACCAGCTGGTGAGCGCCACGTCGACGTCCGCGCTGCTCAATGTCCCGGCCGTCGCCGGCAAGCTCACATCCGGGGCGCGAGGGTCGTCTGCATCGGTGCAGGGTGGATCGACGGCTGAGCATGCTGCGGGCGTGGCCGTCAACGCCGCCGGCGAGAAGCTCGTTCTCGACGCGGCCGGCAAGGTGTCGGTCGTCTCGGCCGGCACGGGCGCGGCGCGTGTGACGCGCAACCTGTCCCTGGCCTCCGCCGGCGAGGCGCTTCGCGGACTGGCGAGTGCGCCGAACGGCCACCTGTTCAGCATCGGCGCTGCGACGAGGACGCTCTACGAGTTCACCTCGGCTGGCACGCTGCTGGTGAAGCGCGACCTCAACGAGCTCAACGTCCGCTCCCCGCAGGGCCTGGTCGTGGCTCCCACCGCCGACACCGATGATGCGCCCTCCCTGACCAGCCTCTACCTGGCCGATGCCGGCGCCGCCGACGGAACCGGCGCGGGCATCCTGGAGATCGCCTTCAGCGAGCCGGTGCTCTCCCAGGCCGCACTGCTCGCGCCGCAGGCCGCGGTGACGCTGGTCAGGACCGTCAACACCGGGGCCGGCAGCACGCTCAACCCGGACAGCCCGGATCCCTCCGGCCTGGCCTATATCAACGATCCGGACGTCCCCGCGGCACGGCGCGGGCTGGTCATCGCTGATGGCGAGGTCGAGGAGGTCACCGGTGCCGGCTTCCACAACGCGAACGTCTGGTTCGCGCCGACCAATGGCGGGGCTCAGACGGCGACGTTCAATACGACGGTCGCGCCGACCAACCCGCTGAACAAGGAGCCGGTGGGCGCCGCCTATGACCCGGTCCGCAACGAGCTGTACATCGTGCATGATGGTGGCGGCGGCCGGGTGTGGGTCTACAACGCGGTCACCATGGCCCAGGTCCGTACCTTCGACGTCACCGTGGCGCCCTACAACGACGCGGATGCCGAGGGCCTCGCCTTCGCCAACAACATCCTGTACATGGTCGATGCCATCGACAACGACCTGGTCAAGGTCCAGGCCGGCAACAACGGCGTGGTCGGTACCGGCAACGATGACGTGGTGACCAACTACGACCTCGAGCAATACGGCCAGACGGAGCCTGAAGGCATCGACGTCCACCCGGTTACCGGCAACCTGTGGGTCGTCAGCAACCGTCTGCACAACGGTACCCCGGACCCGATGATCGAGGTCACACCCACCGGCCAGCTCGTCAACAGCTACTCGATCGCCGCGGCCAATCCGAACTCCGCGGCTGGTCTCGCCATCGCGCCGCCGTCGGCGGGTGGCGCCGGATGGAACATCTACGTCTCGGATCGGATGATCGACAACGGCCAGAATCCGAATGAGAACGACGGGCGGATCTATGAGTTCTCCGTTTCTGGCGGTGGCGGCAATACCGTGCCCAGCGCCAGTCCGGTCAGCGTCGCTACGCCCCAGGACACGCCGGCCAACGTGACCCTGGCCGGCAGCGACGTCGAAACCTGCGAGCTGACCTTCAGCATCGTCAGCATTCCGACCCACGGCACGCTGGGATCGATTGGCAACAACGCCTGCGCCAGCGGCAGCCCGAACAACGACACGGCCAGCGTGCAGTACACCCCGACCACCGGCTACACCGGCCCGGACAGCTTCACCTACCAGGTGTCGGACGGCACCGACTCGTCGGCCGCGGCGACGGTGACGATCACGGTCACTGGCGGTGGCGGCAATACCGTGCCCAGCGCCAGTCCGGTCAGCGTCGCTACGCCCCAGGACACGCCGGCCAACGTGACCCTGGCCGGCAGCGACGTCGAAACCTGCGAGCTGACCTTCAGCATCGTCAGCATTCCGACCCACGGCACGCTGGGATCGATTGGCAACAACGCCTGCGCCAGCGGCAGCCCGAACAACGACACGGCCAGCGTGCAGTACACCCCGACCACCGGCTACACCGGCCCGGACAGCTTCACCTACCAGGTGTCGGACGGCACCGACTCGTCGGCCGCGGCGACGGTGACGATCACGGTCACCGGCGGTGGTGGAGGGAACATCGCCCTTCGCGCCGCCGCGAGCGGCGCGAACGCGCACACCGCCACGCTCGTCCTTCCGCGCCCAACCGGCACCGCGGCCGGCGACGTCGTGCTCGCCGCGGTGAGCGTCCGCGCGACGCCGACCATCACGGCGCCGTCAGGCTGGAGCTTGGTGCGAAGGGATTCCCGGGGCACGGCCTTCACCCAGGCGGTGTATGTCCACGTCGCGGGGGCCAGCGAGCCTGCGACCTACACGTTCAGTTTCAATTCCAGCCAGACCGCCGTCGGCACGATCGCTGCCTACAGCGGGGTCGACAACGCCACCCCGATCGCCGGCAACAGCGGGCAGGCCAACAAGAGCTCGGCCGCCATCACCGCGCCTTCGATCACGACCCCGGTTTCCAACACCGAGCTGGTGGGCTTCTTCGGGATCACGGGCAAGACCACGATCGGTACCGCGGCCGGCATGACCGAGCGGGCCGAACTGTCCACCCCCGGCGCCACCACCAGCAAGCTCAGCGCCTCGCTGGATGACCAGGCCATCCCGGCCAGCGGCGCCACCGGTGCTCGCACGGCCACCGCCGCCAAGGCGTCCAACAACATCGGGCAGCTGGTCGCGCTGCGGCCAGCGCCATAGGTCAACGGCCCCTCGCCGCTGATCGAGCGAGCTCCAGCACGTATGCCGGCAGCAGCGGCGCCGACGTGCGCCGTCGTCGGTCCCGATGGCGTTGATCGTCCAGGGCCCGAACGCGGCGAGCGACGTCGACGACGTCTCGTTCGCGCGTCTCTCGGGGCTTCGTCAGGCCCGGTAGCCGCGCGCTCGCATCCGCCTGCCCAGTGCAAGGCGGAACCAGGCGCGCGTCACGCCGCTGACATGGTTGCGCCAGCGCTCGGCGGTGGCCGGATCGAATCCGCCGGCGGCGTGCCGCTGCGCCTCGAAGCTCGAGCCGACGAGATCGATCTCGAGCATGGCGGCATCAAAGGCGATGCCGATCGTCCCGCAGACGGCCTCCAACTGCGCCTCGGGCTGGCGCACCAGGTCCTCGAAGCGCACCAGCCGGTAGCGGTCGCCGAGCAGCCGTCGATAGACGCCGTCCAGCCGATCCGCGCGGCGCCAGGAGATGGTCGTTCGCACGAGCTCAAGCGGCGCAAGGAGCGGGTCGAGGATCCGATCCGGGATCCCCCGCAGCCGTCGCTTGACGCCCCAGCGTCCCTGGCGACGGCGACGCAGCTCGGAGGCGTACACCGCCCGCGGGTCGCGGAACGTATGGATCACCGTGGCTTGCGGGAACCAGCGGTCCAGTGTCGGCACGAACGCGAGGTGAGCCGGTGTCTTCTCGCCGATGACCGTCGGGGGCTCTGCGACGCGGCTGCGCCCCACGTAGATGTCGAGCAGGAGCACGAACAGGGCCCGCAGCGATCGGTCCGTGCCGGCGAGGCGCGTCGCAACCTCGGAACGTGGAACGTTGCGACGCAGCCAGGCCCAGTAGCCGGTGGCGCTCTGCTCGTCGACGCCATACAGCAGGTCAACCAGCTCGTCGAGCCCCGCGTCGGTGCGGGCCGCGGTCAGCCGATCGGCGAGGTGCAGCTTCTCGGCGCGCCGCGCGAAATGGGTCTCGGGCGCGATGACCACCTGCGGCGAGCGATTCAGCACGTGGCGCAGCAGGGTCGAACCGGTGCGCGCGCAGCCGACCAGGAAGACATGGCGCGGCATCGCCCCGGGTGCTTCTGCCACCTAGCCGAGCGGCCTGACGTAGCGCCAGTACAGGCCGGCCACGAAGCTGAATGCGCTGTACTGCACCCGGTCGGCGCGCGTTGGACGTTCGATGCGCCACTCCGGCGGAAACGCGTACCCCCACCGCTCCATGAAGGGTCCGAAGACGCGCCTGGCCCGCGCACGCGTGCGCGGCGGATAGTAGTCGCGGTAGTCGCGGCCGCGCGCCGCCGTGGTGTTGATCTGCGGCAGCGGCCGCTGCGGCTCGATCCCGATGCGGCGCAGCGCCTCCGCGAAGTCGCTCGCCAGGCTCTCGAAGCGGATGATGAAGTCGAAGCGTGCGTGAGACAGGCTCGACCAGCGGTCGTAGGGCAGCAGATGGTGCCGCATGAAGTAGGTCGCGAAGTCCGCGTCGGTCCGTTTCAGGAAACCGACCATGCGCTGATCGATGATCCGGTTCAGGCGGCGCTTATGCTTGCCCGGTCGATCCGAGAACCGGTGCTTGTGATCGGTGCGCAGCTTGAAGTAGCGGCTCACCGCGTCGTCAAGCGGGTTGCGGATGCCCGAGAACACGAAGTAGCGCTTCTCGTCGTCGGTCGCGACGTGGAGGAATTCCTGGTAGGTCGCGTGCTTGTGAAGGATCGGCTCCCCCGTCGTACAGCTCGCGCAGCTCGCGCCGGATCGCGGTCGATCCGGTGCGCGGCAGCTCCACGAAGAGGTAGCGATGGCGATGGCTGATGATCACGGCATGGCACACCAGGCACGGGCTGCGCGAAGATACCACGCATCATGACCGCCGATCCCATCCGCAGCCTGCAGCTGATCGCCAACCTCGAGCGAGGCGGCGGCCAGGAGGTCGTCCGCACGCTCGTGCGCTACCTGCCCGATGCCGGGGTCACGCCGACCGTCGTGTCGCTGGCGGACGGCCCGCTGCGCGGCGAGATCGAGCGGTTGGGGGTGCCGGTCGAGATCGTGCCCGGACGGACGCGCTCGCTGATGTCCGGGCCGGCGGCGGTGAGCGAGCTGCTGCGCATACGGCGGGACCTGGCCGCGGCGATCGGCCGGCATCGGCCCCAGGTCATCCAGACGCACCTCCTGCGCTCGCTCGACTTCCTCGCCCTCAGCCTTCGCCGTGAGCCGGGCGTCGAGGCGGTCTTCTGGACCATCCACAACGCCCTGCTCGACCTGCGGGCCGATCAGCTGCCCGACCAGCGCTGGCTGCTCGGAGCGAAGCGCCTCGGGCACCGCACGATGTACCGGGCCGGGAGCCGCCTGGTCGACGGCTTCATTGCCGTCTCGTCGGACGTCGCGACAGCCATTCGCTCGGCGTACCGGCCGCCGAGCGATCGCCTGGCCGTCATCCCCAACGGCGTCGACACCGAGCGCTACGGCGGCGAGGTCGATCGCCGTGCGATCCGCGCGTCGATGGGCGTTCCGCTCCGCGGCCCGCTCGGCATCGTCGTCGCCAAGTTGATGGCGCAGAAGGGGCACGCCGTCTACCTGGATGCGCTGCCGATCGTCCTCGATCAGGTGCCGGGCCTGCACACGGCCTTCGTCGGCGACGGCGAGCTGCGCCGCGCACTGGAGCGCCGCGCCGCCGAGTTGGGCGTGGCCGATCACGTTTCGTTCCTCGGCAGCCGCGGCGACGTTCCGGCGCTGCTCGGAGCCGCCGACCTCATGGTCCTCCCCTCGCTCTGGGAGGGGCTCCCGATGGCACTGCTCGAGGGGATGGCCAGCCGTCTGCCGGTCATCGCCACCGCGGTGTCAGGCACCCGCGAGGTGATCGAGCCGGATCGGAGCGGTGTCCTGGTCGAGCCGGGCGACGCTGCGGCGTTGGCGGCGGGCATGATCAGCGTGCTTCGGGATCCATCGAGAGCCGCCTCGCTGGGCGAGGCTGCACGCCTCCGGATCGAGGACTGCTACAGTGCGCGCACGCAAGCGCTGCGCCATGCCGATCTGTATCGCTCGCGGCTGGCGCTCCATCGAGGGGGAGAGAAGTGACCATCGCCCAGGCAGACGGGACGGCCTCGCCCGCCGCAGCCCTGCGTCTGTCGTACATCATCGGCACCTACCCGGTGCTGACCGAGACGTTCATCGACCGGGAGATCCGGCAGCTGCTCGACCTCGGCACCGATCTCGAGATCGTGTCGATCCGCCGGCCGCGCACCGACCTGTCACCCGGACAGCAGGAGCTCAGCCGGCGTGTGCGCTACCTCCTGCCGGTCAGCTGGCGACAGTTCGCGCTGGCGCATCTGAGCGCTGCGCTCGGGCAGCCGCGTGCCTACTTCGGCACGCTGGCCTGGCTGCTCTCGCGGCCACACGACGGCGCACCACGGCGCCGAACCGCCTATCACTTCGCGACGGGCGTCTACCTCGCGAGAGTGCTGCGCAGGCGCCGTGGCGTGCACCTTCACGCGCATTTCGTCGACCGAGCCGCCACGGTGGCGCTGGTGGCCGCCAGATTGTTGGACACGACCTACAGCGTGACCGCCCATGCGCGGGAGATCTACGTCGACGCGTTCCTGCTGCGCGAGCGCATCGGCCAGGCAGCGTTCGCAGCGACCTGCACCGAGTACAACCGCACGTACCTCGCGGGCCTGGTGGGACCGCGCATCGCGTCGCGGCTGGTCCGCCTCTACCACGGGCTCGACCTGCACACCTATCTCGACGCTCCTGACCGCATGCCCTCGACCGAGCTGCCACTGATCCTGTCCGTCGCGCAGCTGACCGAGCGCAAGGGGCTGCGCCACCTGGTCGACGCCTGCCGCCTGCTGGTCGACCGCGGCCGCAGCTTTCGCTGCGAGATCGTCGGCGATGGTCCGCTGCGGGCAATGCTGCAGCAGCAGGTGGAGGCCCTCGGGATCGGCGAGCAGGTGCGGCTCAGCGGGCCGCTGCCCTATCCCGAGGTCGTGGAGCGGTACCGTCACGCCACCGCCTTCGTCCTGCCGTGCATCGTGGCGCCCGACGGCGACCGCGACGGCATTCCCAACGTGATCCTGGAGGCGATGGCCGCCGCCGTGCCGGTGGTCAGCACCCCCGTCTCCGGCATTCCCGAGGTGCTGCGCGACGGCGAGACCGGCCTTGTCGTGCCGGAGGGCGATGCGCGCGCCGTCGCAGATGCCATCGAGCGCCTGATCGACGACCCGCCGCTCGGGACGCAGCTGGGGGCGGCGGCGCGTGCCTTCGTGCGCAGCGAGTTCGACCTCGACCGCAACATCGCACGGCTCGTCGATCGGTTCCGGTCGCTCGGTTCGGCGCCGTCGGTCGCCCTCGCGCCATCCGATGGCTGAGCAGGCCACGGTCGTCGACCGATCCGCCAGTCTGCCGGCGCCTGCACTGTTCATCGTCTGGGCCGAGCGCCATCGCGGCACGCGCAGCGCGTGGCTCGCCGAGTCGGTCGGCATCGAGGACCTGCGCTACTTCGCACCGACACCACGGCGCGGCCTGCGCGGCGCGGGCCGGAAGTATCCGGCGCAGCTGGTCGCCACCCTCGCCGTCCTGATGCGCCGCCGGCCCCGCGTGGTCTTCGTGCAGAGCCCACCCAGCTTCGCGGCCTGGGTCGCCACGCTGTACGGCCTCATGGCCGGCGCCGCGGTGGTGATCGATGCGCACAGCGACGCGTTCGAGCGGGGCATCTGGACCAGGCCGGCCTGGCTCTCGCGAGCCGTGGCCCGTCGCGCAACGGCGACGCTGGTCACGAATGCGCATTGGGCCGATCGCGTGGCCGGCTGGGGCGCGACGGCGATCCAGGTGCCGAGCATCCCGACCGACTTCGTCGCCGGTGATCCGCCGCCCATGGCCGGCGGTCACAACGTCGCGGTGATCAACACCTGGGCGGCCGACGAGCCGCTGAACGCCCTGCTCGACGCGGCGGCCCAGCTGTCGGACGTCACGTTTCACATCACCGGCCGCAGCGACCGGATCCCAGGTCTTGGGCGGCCAATCCCCGCGAACGTTCGCTTCACCGGCTTCCTCGACGAGGGGACGTATCACGGGCTGCTGCGCGCCGCGGATGCCGTCGTCTGCCTGACCACGCGCGACCACACCATGCAGAACGGCGCCTGCGAAGCGCTCTCTCACGGCACGCCGATCGTGACCTCCGACTGGGAGGTCCTGCGCGACTACTTCTCGGCCGGGACGGCACACGTCGACAACTCGGCAGACGGCATCGTCGCGGGGGTGCGGAGCATCCTGGCCGACGTCGACGGCAATCGCGCTGCCGTTCGCGACCTTCGCGCTCGCCGCAGTGCGGAGTGGGAGGGCACGCGCCGTTCGCTCATCGGGCTCATCAACGACCGGATTGCCGGTCATCAGCATCGGTCGCGACGTCGTCCCGACCTGGAGGAACGTGAATGACGCGCGTCAGCATTTTCGGTCTCGGCTACGTCGGATCGGTCTCGGCCGCCTGCCTCGCCGATTCCGGGCACGAGGTGGTGGGCGTCGACGTCAGCCCGCTGAAGGTGGAAGCCATCGCCGCCGGCCGCAGTCCGATCGTCGAGGAGGGCCTCGACGACCTGATGGCCAGCGGCGTCGCCGCCGGGCGCCTGCGCGCCACCAGCGACGCCACCGCGGCGATCCTGGCGACCGACGTATCGCTCATCTGTGTCGGCACGCCGAGCAATGCGAACGGAAGCCTCGACCTGAGCGCCGTCGAACGTGTGGCCGAGGACATCGGCGCCGCGCTCGCCGCCAAGGGCAGCTATCACGTGGTGGTGGTCCGCAGCACGATGCTTCCCGGCAGCACCGAGGAGCGCGTCGTCCCGGCCCTCGAGCGCAGCTCCGGCATGTCGAGCGGCGAAGGCTTCGGCGTCTGCTACAACCCGGAGTTCCTGCGCGAGGGCAGCTCGATCCGCGACTTCCACAGCCCGCCGTACACGGTGATCGGCGGCAGCGACCGCGCAACCGAGGTGGTGGCCGAGCTGTACGCGGCCACCAACGGGCCGGTGGTGACCGTGCCGATTCGCGAGGCCGAAATGCTGAAGTACGTGAGCAACGCGTGGCACGCGCTGAAGATCACCTTCGCCAACGAGATCGGCCTGATCTGCAAGGCACAGGACATCGACAGCCACGCCGTGATGGATCTCTTCTGCCGAGACGACAAGCTGAACATCTCCGCGGCATACCTTCGCCCCGGCTACGCCTTCGGCGGATCGTGCCTGCCCAAGGATCTCCGCGCGCTGGTCCATCACGGCCGTCAGCTGGATCTCCAGTCGCCGGTGCTCGAGGCGATCCTGCCGAGCAACGAGCGGCACATCGAGATGGCCTACCAGATGGTCCGCCGCAGTGGGTCGAAGCGCGTCGGTCTGCTGGGGCTCAGCTTCAAGCCGGGGACCGATGACCTCCGCGAAAGCCCGCTGGTCACGCTGGTCGAGCGGCTCATCGGCAAGGGATACGACGTTCGCGTCCTGGATCCGAGCGTTTCGTTCGCGAGCATCCATGGTGCCAACCGGGCGTACATCGAGCGCGAGATCCCGCACATCGTGTCGCTCATGGTCGACGATCTCCCGGCGCTGCTCGACCATGCGCAGGTTGTCGTCGTCGGCAACCACTCCCCGGAGTTCAGCCGCATCCTCGACGAGCGGCGCGACGGACAGCAGATCATCGACCTGGTTCGCCTGGCCGGCGTCGCCGCGACAGCCCCCGACTACGACGGAATCGCCTGGTAGGCACCGATCGGGACGGATGGCGCGGGGCCGACTGGATCGCTCGCTGCAATCCTTTGGTATAGTGCCCCATCGCCTGTGTGACGGCCTCGCCGGGCCTCCCGAGCGATCCAGCGCCCCCGGCCCAGGAGCTCTGCGATCCGGAGGATCGGATGGCGCGGCCATGCAGGGCACAGCCCGCCGAGGACCTGTCCGTTGCGCTTCAAGATCGTGCCCCGCCTCCGTCGCTCAGCTCCGCCACCCTCATCCGCCAATCCTCGGATGACGTCGTCCCGTCGCCCGAGCACAGCCGATTGGCTGGTGATCCTGCCCTTGCTGGTGCTGGTTCCCGCCATCCTGGTCCCGTTCCTCGCCACGGCCGGCAGTGGCGGCAAGCTCGTTGCCGGCGGCTCTTCCGCCACGGCCACCGCCACGGGCGGCCAGCCCCAGGGCTCGTCCTTCCTGCCCGGCAGCCTGCCTCCTTCTTCGAGTGCCTCGGCCAGCCCCACGTCGACCGCCTCACCCTCCAGCGAGACGCCGGGCGCCACACGAGGCCCAACCGCCAAGCCGACCGTCAAGCCGACCTCGGCGCCCCCCAAGGCTCCACGCCCCGTGGGTGTTGCCGGGTACGGGGCCCGCACCAGGGGAGGAGCCGGCGGGCGTGTGATCCCTGTCACCAACCTGAACGACAGCGGGTCCGGTTCGCTGCGAGCGGCGCTCGCTGCCAGTGGCCCGCGGATCGTTGTCTTCGAGGTGGGCGGCCTGATCACCCTCAACAGCGAGCTGCGGCTCACCAACCCGTACATCACCATCGACGGCAGCACCGCGCCGGGCAACGGCATCGTCATCCGCAATGACATGCTCAAGATCATCAGCCACGACGTCATCGTGCGGGACCTGCGGCTGCGACCCGGCGACCAGGTGAGCTTCCCTGACGATGCCGACGCGGTCACCCTCAACGGGCTTTCCGACGAGGTCTACAACGTCGTCCTCGACCACCTGACCATGATCTGGGGTCCCGACATCGGGGGCGTCTCCATCCTCGGCAACGTGCATGACGTGACGGTGCAGTACTCGATCATGGGCGAAGGCCTGTACCTGTCGCGGCATGCCGGCGGGATCGCGGCGGACGGCGGCCACAGCAAGGGGGCGAGCATCTTCCAGCTCGACCCGAACGTCCAGTGGCCGCGGCGCCTGACCTTCCATCACAACCTGTTCACCACCTCGGATCAACGCATGCCGGTGGTCCAGGGTGCCGAATGCGTCGACCTGGTGAACAACGTGATCTACAACTGGGGCATCAACGGGCTGCACGGCAACCCACGCGCCATGAACGTGGTCGGCAACTGGTTCCGCTCCGGGCCCGAGACGACCAACAAGCTGGTCTACGAATGGCAGCATCATGTGGCCAACCCGAACCCGTATCCGAGCAGCGTCTATCTCTCCGGGAATGTCGCGGACGGGTTCACGTACGCGATCAAGGCGCCGAGCGGTGTGATCCGCAACAGCCTGGCGTGCGGCGGCCTGAGCGTGAGCGCCACGGCCGCCCAGTCGGCGTACAACTCGGTGCTCGCCTCGGTCGGCGCGACCCGACCGGTCCGTGACGTGGTCGACCAGCGGATCATCGGCGAGGTCGTTCGCCGCACGGGGGTCTTCTACAACGGCGTCGGGCACCCGGCGCCGAACCCCTACTACCCCTAGCGCGGCGCCTGGAGCGGCGCGGTCGTTCAGCGGCCGTAGCCAAACGCCTCGAGCTCGTCCCCGCAGAGCCGAGCGAAGATCGATCGTGCAAACGGTGACATGTGCTCGCGCCAGCGATCGACGGCGGTCGGGTCGATGCCCTTGCCCTCGCCCTTGCCCATGAAGCTCGAGTTGTGGACGACCTGCTCGAGCATGTCATCCGCGTACGGCACTCCCACGAACTCCGACAGCCGTCGCGCGGTCGCCTCCGGCGACGTGACCAGGTCCTCGAAGCGCACCAGCGTGTAGCGATCGGGAAAGCGCCTGGCGTAGGCGCCGTGCAGGCGGGTCATCGAACGCCAGCTGCGGGCGAGGTTGGCAATCGAGTAGCTGTCGAAGAGCGGGCCGAGCCGACGGCCGGCCCGGCCCATGGCGGTCAGCTTTTCCGGACGCTCCTTGCGTCGCAGCGAGGTGTACACCGCCCGCGGGTCGCGAAAGGTCTGGATGATCCGCGCCCCGGGGAACCATTCCAGCAGGGTCGGGACGTGATGGACGTGGTGCGGCGTCTTCTCGCCCCGGATCGGGCGTCCCCGGGCGAAGCGCGCCATGGCCAGGTCGAGGAGCTCTCGATCGGTCCGCGCGGTGGCTCGCAGGTCGCGCTCGAACGACTCCCGGTCGGTCTCGGCCGCGAGCCGCGCCCAGAAGCTCTTCCCGCGCAGGGCATAGATATGGTCGAGCACCAGTGCCAGCCCACGATCGGTACCGATGTCGCCGATGCGGCGGAAGCGCTCGGCGTAGCCCGGCCGCCGGACGAGGCCCAGGCGGGTGGGAGCCGAGAAGAAGTGGGACTCGCCGGCGACCCAGATCTCCGGCGAGGCGTTGAGGATCCCACGCGTGAGGGTGGATCCCGTCCGCGGGAGGCCGACGATGAACACGTGGGTGGTGGTGTCCGATGAGCGACCTGCCGGCCGCCCGGATGAGGTCGCCATGCGGCTCCGCCACGAAGGACTAGTTCCGGGCGAGTATAGGTGGGCGTCGGCGGGTTGTATCCTGTTGCGCATCGCGCCACCTCGAGGCGGCGTACGCAAGACGGAGCATTCATGACTGCTCGGGCCGCCATCCGATCGCTGCTCACTGCACTTGCCGGCCTGCTGGTCGGGCTCCTCGGCGCGCTGCTGGTGATCAGCATGGCGACGAGGATCGACCCCGGTGATGCGTTCTTTCGGATGGCCGCGGGGTACCTGGCCTGGTTCCTCATCGCGCTGCTGACCGTCCATGCCATTCGTCGGTTCATGCCGGGCTGGGGCGAGCGCGCACCGGCGGCAGGCGGTGATGGCCGGCTGCGCCTCGGCCGCATCCGGCGCGACGCCGGCGACGTCCCGGCTGCGCCGCAGCCTCGAAGCGGGCACGACGAGCGTCAGTGACCGAAGCGGGTCGCCGCGCCTTCGTCACCGGGGGAGCGGGCTTCATCGGCAGCACGCTGTGCGAGCGTCTGCTGGCCGATGGCTGGGCGGTCGTCGCCTTCGACAACTTCGACCCGTTCTATCCCCGCGCGCGCAAGATGGACAACCTGCGCTCCGTCCTGGCCCACGAGCGTTTCGAGCTCGTCGAGGGCGACACGCGTGATGCCGAAGCTGTCCGCGCTGCGCTGGAGACCGCCGAGCCCGGCGTGGTCTTCGATCTCGCGGCGCGCGCCGGCGTGCGGCCGTCGATCGCCGACCCTGCCGGCTACATCGATGTCAACGTTCGCGGGCTGCAGACGCTGCTGGACGGCGTGGCTGGAGTGGGCGCGCGCCTGGTGTTCGCGTCATCCAGCTCGATTTACGGCGACGACGATCGGCGTCCGTTCAGCGAGTCGCAGGCACGCGGACGCCCGGAGTCACCCTACGGGGCCACCAAGGTCGCCGGCGAGGCGCTGGTCCACGCGCATCATGCCGTCAGCGGGCTGGCGGTCGGCGTCGCCAGGCTCTTCACCGTGTACGGACCTCGCCAGCGCCCGGACCTGGCTATCCATCGCTTTGCTCGCTCGATCCTCGATGGCGCGCCCATCGAGCTGTTCGACCAGGGACGCGGGTTGCGCGACTACACCTACGTCGACGACGTCGTCGAGGCTCTCGTGCGTCTCGCCGCGGCGTCCGATCGGTTCCTGCTGGTCAACATCGGCAGCCACCACCCAGTCGAGACGGCCGCCGTCGTCGACGAGATCGAGCGCGCGCTGGGCATGACCGCCGAGCGGCAGCTGCTGCCCGCCCAGGCCGGCGACGTGCCGGCGACATTTGCCGACGTGTCCCTGGCCGGCGAGCGCCTGGGGTGGGAGCCGAGGGTGCCGTTTCGGGAAGGGATCGAGCGCTTCTGTCGGTGGCTGGTGGCGCAGCGGAGCGCCGATCAGCCCTCGGCCGACGAGACCCTTACGACGGCGCCTGCGGCAGCGCCCCCGCCGCCCAGCGCCACGTAGCTCAGCCCGGCCGAGTCGACCCGGCCTGCGTCCAGGGCGTTGCGCCCGTCGAACAGGACCCTGCCGCGCATGACCGCGGCAAGGGGCGCGAGGTCCGCGGTGACATAGCGTGGCCATTCCGTCGCGAGAACGACCGCATCGGCGCCCGCTGCGGCCGCCACCGGATCCGCGGCCAGCTCCAGCCAGGGCTCCTGCTCCGCGACGCGATCGGCGGCCTGCGGATCGCAGCCCACCACGGTCGCTCCACAGCTGCGCAGGGCGCGCGCGAGGGTAAGCGCTGGCGAGTCGCGGATATCGTCGGTGTCCGGCTTGAAGGCCAGGCCGAGCAACGCGATGCGCGCATCGGCAAGCGGTCGGTCGATGGCCGCGCCGAGCCGCTCGACAGCGCGGTCGGCCTGCTGCTGGTTGACCGCGTCCACCGCGCGCGCCAGCGGCATCTGCTCGCCGTATTCCGCTCCCTGCGCGATGATCGAGCGCACGTCTTTGGGCAGGCACGAGCCTCCATAGCCCAAACCGGGGGTCAGGTAGTCGCCGCCGATTCGCGGATCGGAGGCGATGCCGGCGATCACCGCGCTCACCGAGGCGCCGGTGGCTTCGCACAGGCCGGCGAGCTCGTTGATGAAGCTGACGCGCGTGGCGAGGTAGGTGTTGGCCGCGTTCTTGACGAGCTCGGCGCTCCGTGCATCGATCACGAAGATGGGCGCGTTGAGCGGTCGGTACAACGTTTCGAGCAGCTCCATCTGCGCGTCGGTGGCAAGCGGCGTGCGTCCCAGCACCACGCGAGCAGGTCGCAGGAAGTCGTCAAGCGCGCGAGCCGTTCGCAGGAACTCCGGGTTGGCCACGACCGGCACGCGCTGCGTCACGCCGCGCGCCGCAAGGCGTCGATTGAGCCGCTCTTCGACACGCTCGGTGGTCCCCACCGGCACAGTGCTGCGCAGGGCGACCACGGCCGGACCATCGATCTGCTCGGCGATCGTGTCGGCGACGGCCATGACCGCGCTGAGATCCGCCTCACCAGTCTCACGGGACGGCGTACCGACGCAGATCAGGACGATCTCCGCACCGCGCAGCGCCTCGCCGGGATCGGTGGTGAAGTCGAGCTGCCCGCGCGCCTCGACCAGCGCCCCGTGCAGCCCCGGCTCGTAGAAAGGCGCGCGACCGTCCGCCAGAGCGGCGACCTTTGCCGGATCGGACTCGAGGCCCATCACCCGCTGGCCCAGCCTGGCGAGGCACGCGGCAGTGACGAGACCCACGTAGCCAAGCCCGACCACCGCAATCCGCATTCGTCTCCCTCCAGCTCCGAGGCTACGAAGATCCGGGGGCTGCATGCGTCCCCGGATATGGCACGTCGCGCATGATACTCACCGGTGCGTCACGCAGCCACCGGCCGCCGATCAGGCGTCGTCCAGCACGGCCCCTGCGGTGAAACCGGCGGCGGCCAGCGCAGCGGCGCCGGCCGGCTGACCACCGATGCGCAGCCCGCCCACGATCAGTCGGCCGCCGGGTGCCGCGACCACCAGGCCACCCTCCCCCTCGGCCGCCAGGATCTCGCCGGGACGGCCGCGATGTGGTCGGCGATCCCAGCGCACCGAGCCGATCTCCAGCTCGGCGCCGTTGAGCCGGACGAGCGGGTACTGGAAGGGAGGGAAGATGAAGGCGCGGACCCAGTTGAAGATCGTGCGTGCGTCGGCCCGCCACGAGACCTCTCGCCGGCTGAAGTCGATCGAGTGCCGGTTGTAGTAGAGCACGTCGGCGTCGGCCTGCGGCGTGCCGTGGATCGTGCCCTGCCGCAGCTGGGGCCACATGTCCCCGAACAGGCCAACGGCGGCCGCGGTGCATTTGTCGTACAGGGTGCGGCCGGTGTCCGTGTCCTCGATCGGCACGTGCCGGGATTGGATGAGCTCGCCGCTATCGACTCCCGGGTTGATGTGGTGCATGGTGACCCCTGTCGCCGCCTCGCCGTTGATCATGGCCCACGCGATCGGCGCCACGCCGCGGTAGCGCGGCAGGGGCCCGAAGTGCAGATTCAGGGTCGCCACCCGTGCCGTGGCAATGAGCGGTGACCGGAGGATCTGCGCCGCCTGGAACGAGAGCAGGAAATCAGCGCGAAGGGCATCCACCTCGGCCACGAATTCGGGCGCGTTGACGTCGGCCGGCGCGACCACGGGCAGGCGCCGAGCCTCGGCCGCGCCGCGGAAGGACGGCTGCCATCCGTCGCGGCCCTCGTCGCCGGTATCGGCCACCGCCAACAGGACCTCGTCACCCGCGGCAAGGACCGCGTCGAGACAGTCCACCGCCAGGCGGTTCTTGCCGATGACGACGACACCTCGCTGCATCAGCGCTCCGGCGAGACCAGGATCGATCGATCCAGTGCGGCGAGCTCATGCTCCGGTGGCCTGCCGTGCGGACGCATGCGCATCGCCTGGCGGAGCGGCGCACCGCTCGACAAGCGCGCCAGGATGGTCAGGACCATCGCACCCAGCAGGGCGCCGAGCGCATCGGCGGCGAGGTCGATGATCGACGGCGTTCGTCCCGGAATGGTGGTCTGCACGACCTCGCCCAGGATCCCGTAGAACGTCAGGACCACGACCGTCCACCACCGAAAGCGCGGGACCTGGAGTCGGAGGAGGGCGTGGGCGAGCAGGAAGCCCATCACGCAGAAGAACGCCGCATGCCCCATCTCGAACACGCCGACGCGCAGGCGCTGGCGGCCCTCGTCGTCGAGGTGGGGCTCGGTCAACAGCACGTAGACGATGACCGCCCAACAGATCACCAGCAGCCAGGCGCCCAGGTTGGTCGTGGCAATGACGCGGCGCCAGCTGTCGCCCCCGGTATGCACGGCGCAACCATAGCGTCTCGCGTCCGACCCGTCTCTGCGGCTAGCATGTGCGCTCACATCCGCCCGACGGGGGAGAAACGTGCTCGCCCAGCGCAGCCTGCGCCACTGCATGATCGTCGACAACTCATATCCGGATATCCGCGTCGAGCGGGAGGCCCGCGCCCTCATCGCTCGCGGCCACGAGGTCGACGTCATCTGCGCGCG
Source organism: uncultured Chloroflexia bacterium (assembly GCA_963716585.1). Taxonomy (GTDB): domain Bacteria; phylum Chloroflexota; class Limnocylindria; order QHBO01; family QHBO01; genus JAICUY01. Next base: position 672,325 of record CAVQTN010000004.1, on the reverse strand, counting down.
GCTGCAGGATGAGCCACGGCACGAGGTGATCGATGGCGTCCGCGTGCATCGCGTCCCGGTGCGACGCCAGCGCGGGATGGGCCTGCGCCGCCAGCTGACCGAGTACGTGTCGTTCGGCGCCTGGGCGGCGGCGGAGCTCCTCAGACTGCAGCTGCGCCGTCGCTACGATGTCGTCCAGGCGCACAACGTGCCGGACTTCCTGGTCTTCGCTGCGCTGCCTGCCCGCCTCGTCGGCACGCGAGTCATGCTCGACCTGCACGACCTCATGCCCGAGTTCTACGCCAGCCGCTTCGGCGGAGCGATGGACGGCCGGATGGTCCGCATGGTTCGCTGGCAGGAGCGCCTGAGCATCGCGTTCGCTGACCAGATCCTGACCGTGACCGACCTGTGGCGCGACTCGCTCATCGCGCGCGGAGTGCCGCCCGACAAGGTGGACGTTGTCATGAACGCGCCCGACGAGACGCTCTTCGCGCGGCGTCCGCCCGCCCTCGGCGGGAAGCCGCCGGTGACCGTGATCTACCACGGCACGCTCACGCACCGGTACGGCATCGACCTCCTGGTGCGGGCCATCGACCTGGCCCGTCGCCGCGTGCCGCTGCGCCTGATCCTGCACGGTCGCGGCGAGATGCTGCCGCAGATCGAGGCGCTCGTCGCCGACCTTCGACTGCAGGACGTCGTCAGCCTGTCGACCGCGCTCGTTCCGACCGCGGAGCTCGCCCGCACGATCGCAACCGCCGACATCGGCGTGGTCCCGAACCGGAATGACGTGTTCACCGACGGCATCCTGCCGACCAAGCTGATGGAGTACGCCGCGCTCGGCGTGCCAGCGGTCGTCGCTCGCTCCAGCGCGACGTGCGCGTACTTCAGCGACCAGATGGTGCGCTACGTCGAACCGGGCGATGTGCACGCCATGGCCGACGCGATCGTCGAGCTGGCGAATGATCCGGAGCTCCGGTTGCGGCTGGCGACCAACGCCCAGGCGTTCACGCTGGCTCATCCATGGACCGATGAGGCCGCGCGCTACGTGGCGGTCGTCGAACGCCTGGCGGGGGAGCGTCGATCGCAGGCACCACATTCTGCCGGTGGCGACGATTCGCGCGGGGTCATTTCGGGGTAGGCTAGCGACTCCGTCCCGCGACGCCGTGCTGCCCGCAGGCGTCGAGCAATCATTCGAGGAGATGCAACACGTGATTCCGATCGCGCGCCCGCAGGTGGGCGAGGAAGAGAAGGCGCTGGTGTGGAGCGCCATGGAGTCGGGCCAGCTCGCCCAGGGCGCCCGCGTCCAGGACTTCCAGGATCAGTTCGCGGCCTTCGTCGGCGTGCCGCACGCGGTCGCCACCAGCTCCGGCACCACGGCGCTGCACCTCGCCCTGTTGGCGCTGGGCGTCGGCCCTGGCGACGAGGTCGTGACCGTCTCGTTCACGTTCACCGCGACCGCCAGCCCGATCCTGCACGTCGGCGCGCGCCCCGTCTTCATCGATGTCGACCCGCAGACCTTCACGATGGACCCGCAACAGCTCGAGGCGGCGATCGGGCCGAAGACCAAGGCGATCATCCCGGTCAGCCTGTACGGCCATCCGGCGAACATGCCGGCAATCCTGGAGATCGCGCAGCGGCATGGCATTCCGGTCATAGAGGATGCCTGCCAGGCGCACGGAGCGCAGCTCGACGGACGCTCCAGCGGCGCGTGGGGGATCGGCGTCTTCAGCTTCTACCCGACCAAGAACATGACCACCGGCGAGGGCGGCATCATCACGACCTCGGATGCGGCGCTCGCCGATCGCGCGACGTTGCTCCGCGAGCACGGCATGCGCGAGCGCTATCGGCCCGAGATCCTCGGCTACAACTTCCGTATGACCGATGTGCACGCCAGCATCGGGCTCGGCCAGCTCCCGAAGCTGGCGGCCGTCAACGACCGACGACGTGCCATCGCCGCGCGCTACGACCGGGATCTGGCGGGGGTCGTGACCCCGCACGTGGCTGACAACGTCCATCACGTCTATCACCAGTACACCCTTCGCGTCTCCCATCCTGAGGAGTTCGCCCGGCGCCTGGCGGAGCGGGGCGTGGGCTCGAACATCTACTACCCGGTACCGGTGCACCGCCAGGATCCGTTCCGCGCGCTCGGACTGGGCGAAACGCACCTCCCGGTCACCGAGCGCCTGGTGGAGGAGATCCTGTCGATCCCGGTCTATCCGGCCCTGAGGGATTCCGAAGTCGACACGGTCATCGACGCGGTGAACGCCACCGCTCGCGAGCTCGGGCCGCTGCCGACCGACGGCTAGGCGATCGCCACGAATCGAGTTGTGGGGGACATCGGCGGAATGCGATACTGCGCGGCAGCCCGAAGCCAATGAGCCCTTCACCCCTCGTCACCGTTCCCTGCGATCGGTGCGGCCGTCAATGGCCGACCGAGGAAGGCGCCGACGCGCCGTTCTCGTTCTGTGCGTCGTGCGGCCTGTTCGCATGCGCGACCTGCTGGTCCCAGGGTGAGTCCGTGTGTGATGCCTGCGCGGGCGCCTCCGCGGCCAGGCAGGCGTCCGCCGCTCCCCGATCGGTCACGCGCATGGGAGCCGGCGGCCACGCTCGGGAGGCCAGAGCCCGGGCGCGGCGCGGCCCACGGGCTGGGCGAGCCAACGCCCAGGCAGGGACCCTCCTCGCGACGGACCGCGCAGAATTGCCCGCGCTGGAGACCGACCGGGCGCTCCCTGCTCCGACGCGGCCCGCCCGCGTCCTCGAGCCAGCCCCCGACGCCGAGCTTCTGCCGGTGGGGCCTGGTTCGTTTCCCGATGACGTGATCCCGCGCTGGCTGCGCCGGCGTCGCGAGCCGATCGTCGTGCGGATGGCCAACAGGCTCACCGAGGGAAGCCTGTTCGGCCTGATCCTGGCGACGCTGGTTGGCCTGGGCGTCCTCGCCGGAGCGTGGGCGCTGGCCTCCGGATTCACGCTCGGCGGGCAGGTGCCGCCGGCCGCATCGAGCGTGGTCGTGCCGTCGCCATCGGCCGCGTCGACATCATTCGCCTCGCCATCGCCCGTCGCGACGCCGTCGGCGGTCGCACCGCAACGCCGCTACTTCGTGCGCAGGGGCGATACGCTGGCCGCCATTGCCGGCCGCATCTACGGCGACGAGTCACTGTGGCCCCTGATCCTCGCCGCCAACCGCGCCGTCATCCGCGATCCACAGAACCTCGCCGTCGGCAGCAGCCTGTGGATCCCGGATCGCCCATCGCCCTGAACGACGCGACCGGCCGTTGCGGTCTTGTGCGCTGAGGGGGCCAGTGGGATACTGCGCGCCCTGCGATGACAGCTCGGACCACCACCGTTCCATGTGACCGCTGCGGTCGCTACCCGACGATCGACGAATCCGGTTCGCCATTCTCGTTCTGCGGGTCATGCGGCCTGTTCGTGTGCGCTCGTTGCTGGTCGCCACGCGGCATGTGCCGCGCCTGCATGAGCCCGGCCGGCACGGTTTCGAGGGTTTCGCGAGGCGTCGCCATCCACAGCACACTCGCGCCCTCCCAGGTGCGAAGCATGCCGCCGCCGGCGCTCAGGCCGATCGTGCGTGCGCGACCGACGGTCGCTGCCGGGCCGGTGCCGGTCGGGCGCCAGGCCCGCGCGCCGCGGCGAATCACCGCGACCGCCCACGGCGCGAAGCGAGCCGCACGCTTCGCGACGGAGGATTTCGGGTTCCGCGTGGTGCTGGCCACCCTGTTGGCCATCGGCGCCATGTTCGGGGCGTGGGCTGTGGACCTGACGCTGAAGGATGTGATGCTGGTGCCGGCCGCCAACCCGGCCGCAGAGCAGAGGGTCGTGACGACGGCGACTCCGGCTCCGACCGGCGACGTCGCTGCATCACGGCTCTACGTCGTGCGCCCCGGCGACACGCTGCGTGCCGTGGCGGCCCGGGTCTACGGCGACGACGCGCTGTGGCAGGTCATCTACGACGCCAATCGTGACCGGGTCGACGATCCGCAGAACCTGTCCATCGGAACGCGGTTGCGCATTCCCGACCGCTGAGCCTCCGCAGGACGATCACTGGCGCAGCAGGCGCCACTCCTGTCCCGCCGGGGTGTCGCGAACTTCGACGCCCAATGCGGCGAGGTCGTCGCGCAGCGCGTCGGCGGTCTCGTAGTCGCGCGCGGCGCGGGCCGCGGCGCGCTGCTCGAGCATCTGCGGGGCACCATCGGGCAGATCAGCGGATGCGGCCTCCGGCGCGGCGGTGAGATCCAGCCCCAGGACCCGGTCGAAGTCTGTCAACAGCGCGCGCCGCTGGGCATCGTTCAGCTCGGAGGTCGAAGCGACCTCGTGCGCGATCGCCAATGCCCGAGGCGTGGACAGGTCTTCGGCGATTGTCTCGGCGAAGCGGCGGCGGTAGCCGGCCATCGGCGCCGCGCGGAGGTCCACTGCAGCGGCGTCGGTCTGCGAGGCGGCGGACGCCGCGCGGCGCAGCCGCGCCAGGCCGGCCGCAGCGCCATGCATCGCTTCCTCGGTGAAATCCAGCTTCGATCGATAGTGCGCCTGCAGCGCCAGGTGACGGAAGGCGAGCGGCTCGAAGCCCTTCGATGGCAGGTCGGTGACGCGGATGATGTTGCCGGCCGACTTGGCCATCTTGGCGTCGTTGAGGGTCAGGAACTCGCCGTGCAGCCAGATGTTGACGACCTGGTGGCCCAGAGCACCCTCCGACTGCGCGATCTCATCCTCGTGGTGCGGAAACTTGTTGTCGATCCCCCCGGTGTGGATGTCCACCCGCTCGCCGAGATGCACCAGGCTCATCGCCGAGCACTCGATGTGCCACCCGGGGAAGCCTGGGCCCCACGGCGACGGCCAGTGCATGAGCCGATGCTCGCCGGCCGCCTTCCACAGCGCAAAATCTTCCTGGTCGTGCTTGTCGGCCTCGATCTCGACCCGGTGCCCGGCCTGCATCGCGTCGATCCGCTGTCCCGAGAGCTTGCCGTAGTCGGGGAACTCGCTCACGTCGAAGTAGACGTTGCCGTTCGCCTGGTAGGCAAGGCCCTTGTCGATCAGGATCTGCGTCAGGTCGATCATCGGATCGATGTGCTCGGTCGCCCTGGGGTAGACGTGGGCCGGCAGGATGTTGATGGCCGCCTCGTCCGCCAACCAGGCCTGCGTGTAGAACTCCGCGATCTCGGCGGGGGACCTTCCCTCGGTTTCGGCTGCCAGCTCCATGCGGTCCTGGTCGGTATCGTCGCGCATGTGCCCGACGTCCGTGATGTTCTTGACGTGGCGCACCTCGTAGCCGAGATACTCGAGCGTCCGGCGGAGCAGGTCAGGAAACAGGAAGCTGCGCACGTTCCCGATATGCGCATAGCGGTAGACCGTGGGGCCGCAGGTGTAGATGCCGACGCGCCCGGGCTGGTTGGGCTGCAGCAGCTCGAGCGACCGCGTCAGGGAGTTGTAGAGCCGGACCTCCGGGAGCGCATCGGGCATCGGCTGCGTCAGCCGGCCGCCGAAGGCTGCAGCCGCTCGATGAGCGCCACCAGCGTGCTCTCGCGGCCCTTGAGCTGCTCCTTGTAGTCCCGGGTCTCGGTCTTGTAGATCTCGCCCTTGAGGCTGCCGAGCTCGTCTTCGAGGATGTTGAGCAGCAGGTCGCGCTCGGGGGCGGTCAGATCGAGCCTCATCGGTTCACCGGTGTCGTGCGTCATGCCTCGCATTGTACCGATGCCGGCTGGCGCCTCGGCCGGCGCCGGGTGGCCTGTCCCCGGCGTCCGTCCCGCTAGCATGGGACCGATGCCGCATCGCGACGCCACGTCCCAGTATCCGTTGAGCCTCGGCGAGGAGCCGCGCTTCTGCCCCGCATGCGGCGAACGCGTGACCGCGCAGATCCTCGAGGACGATCACCGGCCGCGGCTCGTCTGCCCCAACGGGCACGTGACCTGGCGCAACCCCCGGATGGTGGTCGGCACGTTGCCGGTGGCCGACGGCCGTGTCCATCTCGCCCGCCGCGACATTCAGCCCGCCCGCGGCAAGTGGAGCTATCCCGGTGGGTTCCTGGAGCTGGGCGAGGCGACCCAGGAAGGCGCACGGCGCGAGACGGAGGAGGAGACGCAGCTGCTCGTTGAGGTCGGCCGCCTGATCGGCGCCTACTCGCGGCCGCACGCCGGGGTGGTGACGCTTATCTACGAGGCGAGCGTCGTTGGCGGCGAGCCGCTGCCCGGCGCCGAGACGAGCGAGGTGCGTGCCTTCGGGCCGGACGAGATTCCGTGGGCCGAGCTCGCGTTCAGCACCACCGAGTCGGCGTTGCGCGACTGGGTCGCGTCATTGCCCGCTCGCGGTCCCCGACACGTGCCCGAGCTCTACATCACCGGCGATTGAGCGCGGACGACCTGGCTGCGCACCGGAACCCCGACCCCCAGCAGCAGGCCATAGCCCAGGCAGGCAAGCGCCGAGATCGGCGCCAGGCCGGCGGGCACGCTGGTCAGGCCGGACAGACCGGCGTGCAGCAGCGCCCAGGCGAGCAGGGTGAACGCCGGAGCGGCCGCCAGCAGCGTTCCGCGAACGGTGAAGAAGCGCGCAAAGAAGTAGGCGAAACAGATACCCATCAGACCACCGGTGGCCTGCACGACCATCAGGCCGATGACCAGCGCCACTTCCGGGGCGGTTGCGGCGGGCGAGACCGCTGCCGCGATCGGTCGAAGCGGTGCGAGCGGGTCACCGAGGAACAGCCCGGACGCGGCCATGCCCATCGCCAGCCAGACGTAGCCGGCCGCCAGCCCGGTGATGAAGCCGCGGTAGGCGAGGCGCAGCCCGTTGATCTCGGTCATCTGACCTGCAGCCTAGGCCCCGCCGCGGCGCCGCGGCAGCGGCTCGAAGGTCCGGGCGCTATGCGTACCTGCGGAAGATCGCCACCGCGTTCTGCCCGCCGAAGCCGAAGCCGTTGACCATCGCCGCGTTCACCGTCGCCTGCCGCGCGACGTTCGGCACGTAGTCCAGGTCGCAGGCAGGATCCGGGGTCTCGTAGTTGATCGTCGGCGGGATCATTCCATCGCGGATGGCGAGCACCGCTGCCACGGCGCTCATTGCGCCGGCGGCGCCCAGGGTGTGGCCGATCATGCTCTTGTTGGAGCTGACGGCCAGGCGGTCGGCGTGTGGACCGAAAGCGCCGCGGATGGCCTTCGTCTCCGTCGCGTCGTTGAGCTGGGTCGACGTGCCGTGCGCCGCGACGTAATCGATCTCTTCCGGCGCCATGCCGGCGTCGCGCAGCGCGCGCGTCATTGCCCGGGCGGCGCCACTTCCCGAGGGGTCGGGGGCAGAGATGTGAAACGCGTCCGCGGTCAGCCCGCCACCCCCGATCTCGGCGAGGATGGTGGCTCCGCGTCGGGCGGCATGCTCGGCCGTTTCGACGACCATGACGGCCGCTCCCTCGCCGAAGACGAACCCGTCGCGGCCGGCGTCGAAGGGACGCGAGGCACGTTCCGGCTCGGCGTTGCGCTTCGACAGGGCGCCCATGTTCGCCAGGGCCGCGAAGGCGACCGGCAGGATGGCGCTCTCCGTCCCGCCGGCGATCACCACGTCGGCGTCGCCGTGCTCGATCATGCGCTGGGCCTCGACAAAGGCCTGTACGCCCGAAGCGCAGGCCGCCACGCTGGTGACCACCGGCCCACCGAGGTGGTTCTGGATGCTGATCTGGCAGGCCGCCATCGACGGGGACAGCATCGGCACCATGAACGGGCTGACCCGTTTGCCGCCCTGTGCAGCGAAGACGCGCTCGCCGAGGGCCACCTCGCCGATGCCGCCGCCACCGGTGTTGACCACCACCGCGATCTCGTTGCGGTTCGCATCGGTCACGTCCAGGCCGGCGTCGGCGATCGCCTGGCCCGCCGCGGCGACCGCCAGCTGGCTGAACCGGCTCATGCGTCGGGCGGACTTGAAGTCGATGAAGTCCTTCGAGTCGAAGCCCTTGACCTCGGCGGCGATCTGGACCTCCTCGGCGGATGAATCGTAGGCGGCAATGCGCGCCACACCGCTCACCCCGGCCAAAAGGTTGCGCCAGTACGTCGCCGCATCGTTGCCGATGGGCGTGATGGCCCCAATCCCGGTGACAACCGCCCGGCGATCCTCAGCGCTCATCGACGCGGCGCAGGATCACCGTCGAGTTGTGGCCGCCCAGGCCCATCGAGTTCGAGAGGGCGACCTGCACGTTGGCCGAGCGGGCGACATTCGGCACGTAGTCGAGGGTCAGCTCAGGATCCGGGTGGCGGTAATTGATCGTCGGCGGGATGCAGCCGGTGCGAATGACCATGGCGCAGACGAGACCCTCGAGCGTGCCGGCCGCGCCCATCAGGTGACCGGTCATCGACTTGGTGGACGAGACGGCGATCTGCCTGGCATGCTCGCCGAAGACGGATTCGATGGCGAGTGTCTCGTATCGGTCGTTGAGCGGCGTGCTGGTGCCGTGCGGGTTGATGTAGTCGACCTCGTCGGGACCGATGCCTGCGCGCTTCAGCGCGGCGCGCATGGCCCGCTGGCCGCCCTCGCCGAGGTCGGCCGGCTGGACCATGTGGTAGGCGTCGGCGGAGGAGCCGTAGCCGATCACCTCGGCGATCAGCGTGGCGCCGCGAGCCCGGGCATGTTCCAGCTCCTCGAGCACCAGCACGGCGCTGCCTTCGCTGACGACGAAGCCGTCGCGCGTCGCGTCGAACGGCCGCGAGGCGATGGTGGGGTCGTACGCGCCGGTATCCGGGTCGATCGGGGAGCCGAGCGCCTTCATCTGGCTGAAGCCGGCAAAGGCGAGCGGCACGATGACCGCCTCGGTTCCGGCGCCGAGCATGAGGTCCGCCTGGCCGCGCACGATCGTCTCCATCGCCTCGCCGATGGCGTGCCCGCCGGTGGCGCACGCGCTGACGACCGCCATGTTCGGGCCGCGCAGCCCGTACTCGATGGCCACCTGGCCAGATGCCGAGTCGGGCAGCATGTGGGGCAGCAGGAACGGGCTCACGCGGGATGGCCCGCGCTCGAGCAGGGTCTTGATTCCGTCGCTCATCATCCCGATCCCGCCGATGCCGGTGCCGAACACCATGCCGAAGCGGTCCGGGTTCACGTCGACGAGGTGGTTGTCCTCGCGCAGCAGGCCGGCGTTGCGCAGCGCCTCACCGGTGGCGGCCACCGCGAGATGGGTGTTGCGGTCGTGGCGCCGGACATCCTTGGGCTCCATGTACTGTGTCGCGTCGAAGCCGGTGACCTCGCCGGCGACGTGGATCGGGTAGTCGGTCGTGTCGAACAGGGTGATGTCGGCGATCCCCGACCGGCCGTTGACGAGCGAGTCCCACGTGGCCTCGAGACCGATGCCGACCGGTGAGACCGTTCCGAGGCCGGTGACCACCACCCGGCGCTGGCTCACGCCTCGTCCTCAGCGGCGTTTGGCAGCCAGAAGCCGGAGCCGTCGGGACGCGGCGCATCCGTCGCATGGGTGTGCGACAGCGGGCTGATGCGCTTGATGAGGCCGGTCAAGACGCGCCCGGGGCCGATCTCCACGAAGTCAGTGACCCCATCGCTGACCATGCGCCGCACGGTGTCGGTCCACTGCACGCCGTGGACGAGGTGGTCGGAAAGCTCGTTGCGCAGCCCCTCGGCCGTATGGATGACGCTGGCGTGGACATTGCCGAGCATTGGTACGCTGGGCTCGCGGAAGGGAACCTTGGCCAGGATGCCGCTGAACTCCTCGCGCGCGCGGCGCATCAACGGGGAGTGGCTGGCGACGCTGACGGTCAGTCGCACGGCCCGACGTGCACCGACCGTCTTGCTCATCTCGAGGGCGAACACGAGCGCCGGGATCACGCCCGACAGGACGATCTGTCCGGGTGCATTGTCGTTGGCCACCGAGATCTCGCCGTGCTCACGCGCCTGCTCGACGATTTCGTCGACCTGCTCGTCGGTGAGCCCGATGACGGCGCCCATGCCGCCCTCGATGCCGCGCTCCTGCATGATTCGGCCGCGCTCGCGGACGAGATGCAGCGCGTCGGCGAAGTCGATGGCGTCAGCGGCCACCGCCGCGGCGTACTGTCCGGCGGAATGGCCCGCCAGCGATCGCGGCAGGAGCTCGACGCCGGCCTCGCGCGCTTGATCGCGCATCGCTTCCAGGAAGGCGACGCTCGTCGCCAGGATGGCCGGCTGCGCGTTGACGGTCCTGTCGAGCTCCTCGGCCGGTCCCTCGAGGATCAGCCGCGAGAGGGGAAAGCCCAGGGTTGCGTCGGCGCGTTCCAGGGCGAGTGCCGCGGCGGGGGAGCGCTCCACGAGAGCCTCGCCCATGCCGACGTATTGGGAGCCCTGCCCCGGAAAGACGAAGGCATGGGCGCGCTCGCCGGAGGCCAGAGGTTCGGTCGTATCGGTCATTGCTGGAGACTAGCTGGTAACCGGTGAAGTATAGCCGAGCGTGCTCCGCGGTCGGTTTGCGCTCGATCAGCCGACGGTGCAGAAGCGTTCGACGACCTGGTGGAGGACCGGCAGGCCGAAGGCCAGCGCACTGACCGGCACGCGCTCGTCATTGCCGTGGAACAGCGACAGGAAGGGCATCTCGGGCGCAAGCCACAGCGGCGAGAAGCCATAGGTCGGGATGCCGAGCGTGGCGAGTGCCTTCGCGTCCGTGCCCGGCGTGATCATCATCGGCGCGATGGTCGCCTCCGCGTCGGCCGCCCCAAGCGCCTCGCGCATCAGTCCCACGATCTCCGCGTCCGCTGGCCATTCGACCGCCGGCATGGCCATCAGCGCATCGACCCGCACCTCGTCACCGGCGATCCGCTGCAACCCGACCAGGAATGCGTCCTGGTCGGTCCCCGGCAGCGTGCGGACGTCGATCTCCGCCTCCCCGTGGCCGGGGATCACGTTCATCTTCTGCCCGACGCGGATCACGTTCGGCGAGACCGTGTCGCGGAGCATCGCATCCAGTGAACGACGCAGCACCGGGTCGTCCACCAGACGCTCGAGCGTGGCGCCGGCGGCCGAGGGGTCGGTGGCCGCCAGCCGCGCCACCTCGCCCAAGCCGAGCGCCTCGAAGAAGCTGCGCACCAGCGGGGTGACGCGCGCCGGCCGTGGCGCATCGGCCAGGCGTGTAACGGCCGCCGCCAGCTTGACCGCCGGATTGTCGTCGTGCGGCATCGAGCCGTGCCCCGGGGTACCGGTGGCGCGAACGCGGGTCCACAGGATGCCCTTCTCCGCGACCTGGATGGTGTAGAAGCGCCGCCCGCCGAGCGTGATCGAGTACCCACCCACCTCGTTGATGGCAGCCGCCGCCACCCCGGCCTGCGAGGCGAACAGGTCGGACCGCTCGCGCACCCAGTGCAGCGCCCCGAAGCGGCCGCCGGCTTCCTCGTCGGCCAGCGCGGCGAAGATCACGTCTCGGTCGCGCGCTGCCCCCGACTGCGCCAGCGCGACCATGACCGACAGCTCCATGGCGACCATGTCCTTCATGTCGACCGCGCCGCGCCCCCACACCACGCCGTCGATGAGCTCGGCGCCGAAGGGGTCGCGCGACCAGTCGTCGCGATCGACCGGCACGACGTCCAGGTGGCTGAGCAGGATCAGCGGCGGTCGTCCGTTCTCGACGGTCGCCGGCAGTCGCGCGAAGCACGATCCGCGGCCTGGTGCCGTCTCGAGCACGTCAGCATCGATCCCCGCGTCGCGCAGCACGGCCGCGCAGTACTCGGCCGCCGGCGTCTCGCCGCCGGGCGGGTTGACGCTCTCGATTCGGATCAGCGCCCGCAGGTGCTCGACGCAGGCATCGGTCGCAACGGCCCAGTCGGTCACGCGGCGGCTTGCTCCCTGACCGAGCGCGCAAGCGCGAGGTGGGTCTTCAGTCGGGCGCTGACCAGCCACGCCAACGGGATCTCGCCGGTGACCAGCACGAGCGCCACGACGAGGAGGATGGGAACGCTGGCCTGCAGGCCCATCACGAATAACGCGGTGATGAACACGGCGTGGATCGCCAGGCGGCTGGCGAACGCCAGGCGCAGATCGACGATCGCGGTGCCGGCGCCGTCCGGCGCGATGCGATTCGGCCCCCATACCCCGTAGCCCGCGATCGCGGCGAAGATCGCCAGCGTGACCGCGAAGATGCCGAGTCCCTCGCCGTGGCCCGGCTCGAGAAGCGGCTGCAGGATGATGAACGGGACGAGGCCGGCGATCAGGATGACGTACGCCAGGGCCGGCACCAGCAGCTGCAGCCAGTCGCCGGCCGCGCGCCGGCTGACCGCGTCGCGCAACCATCGGCTCACCAGGCTGAAGCCCAGCGCCACGAACAACCACGCATAGAAGTTGCCCGCCGGCACGCCGAACCATGCCTGGTCGGGCGCGATGCCGCGCCAGGTCCACAGTCCCATGCGGATGGCGATGGCGTCGAAGGCCAGATCGAGGCTGATGACCAGCACCGCGTCGACGAAGGGCGCGTAGCGGCGCCGAACCCCGAGCGCATCGGTGATGCGCATCGCGCCGGCCAGGATCAGGGCCCAGGTGAGGCCGATGGCGATCGGTGCCCGATCGATGACGGCCAGCCAATCGGCGCTGTAGTGGTAGCTGCCGAACATCAGCTGGTCGCCTTCCTCAAGCAGGATGCCGAAGACGGCCGCCGAGACGAGCTCGTAGAAGGGCAGCCGGCCTCGGCGCAGCGCGGCCAGAGCCGCGAGTGTGAACGATATCGCGACAGAGAGCTCGAGCAGCAGGTAGAGCGGGTTCATGCTGGCTCGATGGTAGCCGACCCCTTCTGAACGAGCAGTCTGCCGAGGAGACCGACACCGAACATGACCAGCCCGGCCAGCACGGACTGCGCCGGGAGTGTAGCGACCAGCAACAAGCAGCCCGCAAGCCCGATGACGTTGAGTCCTCGCGGCCAGCGCCGGCGCTCGCGATCCTGGGTGAAGGCCGACGCGTTGGCAATGGCGTAGTAGACGAGCACGCCGAATGACGAGAAGCCAATGGCGCCGCGTAGATCAGCGATCAGCACCAGGGCACACACCACGGCTGCGACAGCGAGCTCGGCATGCGCCGGCACGCGGTAGTTCGGATGGACGACTGCCAGCCAGCGAGGCAGGTCGCCGTTTCGTCCCATGGCCAGGCCGGTCCGACCGATCCCGGCGATCAGTGCCAACAGGGCGCCCAGGCTGGCGACTGTGGCACCGATACGGACGAGCGGCTGCGCCCATGCCGCACCGACCGCATCGATCGCCGTGGCCAGCGGCGCTGCACTCTGGCTGAGCGCGACCGGTCCCGCGGCAAGCAGCGCCGCCAAACCGACGGCGACGTAGAGGACCACCGTGATGCCCAGCGCCAGGGGAATGGCCCGCGGGATGGTCCGCGCCGGTTCGCGGACCTCTTCGCCCAGCGTGGCGATCCGCGCGTAGCCCGCGAACGCGAAGAAGAGGAGCCCGGCCGACTGGAGGATGCCGTATGCGCCGCCGTCGAAACCGCCGGCTGCCGCCAGGTTCGCGAGACTCGTCCGTCCGCTGGCCAGGATGACGACGACCAGCACCAGCAGCGCGGCGAGCGAGACGGCGACAAGGATCCGCGCCAGGCCTGCGGTGCGCGTGACGCCCCGGTAGTTGATTGCGGTCAGCGAGAGGACTGCGAGGATCGCCAGCTGTCGCTGCAGCCAGACCTGCCCGGGCAATGCGTAGGCCGCGAAGGTCATCGCCATGGCTGCGCAGGAGGCGATCTTGCCGACCACGAATCCCCAACCGGCGATGAAGCCCCACCACTCGCCCAGGCGCTCGCGGCCGTAGAGGTAGGTCCCGCCCGAGCTCGGATACTCCGCCGCGAGCTGCGCCGATGCGACGGCATTGCAATAGGCGACGCCCGCCGCCAGCAGGAGGCCGATGAGCAGTCCACTGCCGGCGACCGCGGCCGCTGGCGCGAACGCCGCGAAGACACCGGCCCCGATCATCGAGCCGAGTCCGATAACGACCGCGTCGCCCGTCCCGAGCCGCCTGGCGAGGGTCCCGGCGGAGGCGGTCACAGTGCGCTGGCCACCTTCTCGGCCGCGAGGCGCAGCTCCTCATCGCTGACGTTGGGCAGCACGTCCTCCCACAGGGGGAGCATGTAGTTTCTGGCCTCGAGCATCCCCAGCGGGCGCGGCATGAACCAGACGTGGAAGTGCGCGCCGCCGTCTCCCCAGCGATACAGGTGCACGCGGCCGACGTCGTCCAGGGCGAGGATCGCGCGCTCGATGCGCGCCACGATGTCGCCGAACGCGGCGAGCGCCCGCGGCGAGAGGTCCACGAACGAATCGACGTGCTCCCGGCTGGCGAGCCAGACGGTGCCGGGCAGGCTGCCGCCAACCGGCGGATGGAGCGTCCAGTGCTCGTCGGCCCAGACCGCCTCGGTGGAGCCGCCCTGGCAGACGCCACACGGCGCGCCACCGGACTCACCGCGTCGTGGGGGTTCGGGGATGACCCGCTCGCCGGGCTGGGTGGCGGTCAGTGGTTCAGCGTACGGAAGGACCATCGGGTTCTATCTCCTTCATGGGGCTTCATGGTGGGTTGTGGCGGCGACCGGGCCGTGGCCGGCGGTTCGCCTGGCGATCTCGATGAACGGGCGCAGCCGGACGCTGAGCTCGCGGCGCGACGCCCGGAACGCCTCCAGACGCACCTCCTCGGCGCCCTCGACCGCAGCTGGATCCTCGAGGTGCCAATGCAGCGAGCTGTGCCGGCCGGGAATGCTCGGGCATTCCTCGCGCGCCGAATTCGAGAGGGTGATGAGATAGTCGATCCGCTCGTCGAGCAGCTCGGCCACGGCCTTCGCTCGGGCGGCGTTCCAGTCGATACCGATCTCGGCCAGCACGCGGATGGTGAGTGGATGGATCGTCTTGGGTCGCGTCCCCGCTGAGAGGGGATGAAAATCGCTGCCGCCGAAGCGAGCGAGCAGGGCCTCGCCCATCTGGCTGCGTGCCGAGTTGCCGTTGCACACGAAGAGGACGCAGATCGGATCGTGCGCTGGCGCGCGCCGCGACGTGATGTCAGCGGCATCGATGGTGCGCTCGAGATCGTCCAGCTCGCGCTCGACCCGCTCGAGCTCCTCGCGCTGCTGCGTGATGCGGCGCCGCTGCTCAGCGAGGGTCGCCACCAGCGCCGGATCATCGGCCGCCCCTGCCAGGCAGCGTTCCGCCAGCTCACCGGCCTCGGTGGGCGCCAGGCCCAGCCGCCGCAGGGTGAGGACCAAAGTTAGCCGGGCAAGGTCCGCATCGGCGTATTCGCGGTAGCCGTTACGGCGACGCGTCGGTTGCGGCAGGATGCCGGCGGACTCGTACCAGCGAACGCCCGAGGGCGAAATGCCGGCACGTCGCGCGAGGGTCGAGATGTTCACGTGCCAAGGCTAGACCTTGCAGCCGCTGCAAAGTCAAGGGTTCACCCCAGGAGTTGCGGGCAGCCAGCTACAATCGGGCTGCCGATGACCACCGACGTTCGTGCCGCAACCGTTCCGATCTTCCTCGCGGGAGCATTCGTCGAGGCTGGCAGTCCGCTCGAGGTGCGCAATCCAGCCACCGGGGAGCTGGTGGCGACCACCTTCCAGGCAGGAGCGGCCGAGCTCGAGCAAGCCACCCTGGCCGCCGTCGACGCGTTCCAGCAGACGCGCAAGCTGCCGAGCCATGCACGCCGCGACGTGTTGGCCCACGTCAGCGGCTGCATCGAGCGCGACGCCGAAGAGCTGGCCGAGCTGCTGATGCGCGAGTCGGGGAAGCCGATCCGTGACGCACGCGGCGAGGTGGCGCGGGCCGCGCTCACCTTCCGTATCGGCGCGGAGGAAGCGACGCGCATCAACGGCGAATGGCTGCCGCTCGATTGGACCGCCGCCAACCGCGGCCGCCAGGGCATGGTGCGCCGCTACGCCATCGGGCCCGTGGCCGGCATCAGTCCCTTCAACTTTCCGCTCAACCTGGCTGCCCACAAGGTGGCGCCCGCGATTGCCGCCGGCTGCAGCATCGTGCTCAAGCCGCCGTCCAAAGACCCGCTGGTCATGCTGCGCGTCGCCGGGTACCTGGCCGAGACTGACCTGCCGAAAGGTGCGGTCAGCATCCTGCCCATGGACCGCCCGACCGGCGACCGAATGGTCTCCGACGACCGCTTCAAGCTGCTGTCGTTCACCGGCTCGCCGAGCGTCGGCTGGAAGATGAAGGCCGATGCCGGCCGCAAGAAGGTGGTGCTCGAGCTCGGCGGCAACGCCGGCGCGGTGGTCGACGCATCGGCCGACCTGGACTGGGCGGTCAAGCGCCTCGTCTTCGGCTCGTTCGCCTATGCCGGCCAGGTGTGCATCAGCGTGCAGCGCATCTACATCGTCCGCGACGTCTACGAAGAGTTCGAGCGCCGTTTCGTGGAAGCCGTCGGTGAGGTGAAGATGGGGGATCCGTCGGATCCGGCGACGGATCTCGGGCCGATGGTCGATCAGCGAGCGGTCGACCGCACCGCCGAATGGGTGAGCGAGGCGCTGCAGCGTGGTGCGCGCTCGCTCGTGGGCGGTGAGCCGGATGGGCAGTTCTACCCGCCGACGGTGCTCGTCGACGTGCCGGCCGATGCGCGGGTGTGCGGCGAGGAGGTCTTCGCCCCGGTCGTTAACCTGTTCCCCGTTGACACGTTCGAGGAGGGCCTGCGCCAGATCAACGACAGTGCCTTCGGACTGCAGTGCGGCGTCTTCACCAACGACCTCGACCGGACGCTCGCCGCTTGGGACGAGCTGGAGGTCGGCGGCATCATCGTCAACGACAGCCCCACGTGGCGCACCGATGCCATGCCCTACGGTGGCGTCAAGGACTCCGGGCTCGGCCGCGAAGGCCTGCGCTGGTCCATCGAGGACATGACCGAGCCGCGCCTGCTGGCGATCGCGCGACCACTGGCGTGACGGTCGTGGCGGCGCGCTTCGTGCGGGTGCTGCCCGCCGCTGAGCTGCGCGACGGCGAGCTGTTGCCGGTCGAGATCGACGGTACGCCGGTGGTGCTGGTGCGTCACCGCGGCGAATTCTTCGCGACCCAGAACAACTGCACCCACCGTGACTTCCCGTTGAGCGAGGCCGGCTTCGACCCCCGCGATGGCGTGCTGATCTGCGCCTGGCACGAGGCCTGTTTCGATGTGCGCAGCGGCGCAGCCGTGGTGCCGCCCGCGACCGAGCCGGTCGAGACGTTTCCGACGCGGGTGACGGACGGCTACGTCGAGATCGGGCTGACAGGAAGCCTGGCGCGACCCTAGGGGGAGGCGACGCGTCGGCGTGCACCACGAGCCGCGGGCAGGCGAACGTGCCGCAGGCGCGGAAGCCTATTCGTCGGATGGAGCTTCGCGGCGGACGTTGCCCTGCAGCCGGCCCTTGACGGCGCGCTCCAGGTTGTGGGCGCTGCTGATCAGTGCGATGTGGGTGAACGCCTGCGGAAAGTTGCCGAGGGCTATCTCCTGGACCGGGTCCCACTCCTCGCTGAAGAGGCCCAGGTCATTGGCATGCGCCGAGATCTCCTCGAAGCGACGCCGCGCCTCGTCGAGCTCGCCGCGCATGGCGAGGTTGTCGCACAGCCAGTAGCTGCAGATCAGGAACGCGGCTTCCTTGCCGGTGACGCCCTCGACGTCGACGTCCTCCTCGTAGCGCTTGACGAGGCCGTCGCGTTCCAGCCGATCACGCACCGCCGCAAAGGTCGCCTCCGCGGACGGGGCGCTGGCCTTCACGAAGCCGACCAGCGGGAAGACCAGCGCAGATGCGTCGATCCGCTGGCTGCCGAAGTACTGGACGAAGGCACCATCCTCGCGCCGTCCTCGGGTGAGCACCGAGCGCCGGATCGCCTCCGCTGCCTGCCGCCAATGAACGAGGCGCTGGGCCTCGTCACCTGTCTTGCCCAGCATCTCGGCAAGACGACGCGCACGATCAAGCGCCACCCAGCACATCACCTTCGAGTAGGTGAAGTCGCGCTGTCCTCCGCGGACCTCCCAGACGGACGTGTCGGGTCGCTTCCAGCGTGCCGCCGCGAGATCGGCAAAGTGCGCGAACAGCTCCCATTCGGCGTCGCTCATCTGGTTGCCAGAGCGCTGGTCCAGGTACGCCGCATCCAGCACCGCGCCATAGATGTCCAGCTGCCGCTGCGAGGCTGCCGCGTTGCCGACGCGCACCGGGGCCGAGCGACGATAGCCCTCCAGGCCGGTCGAGCCGGCGCTCGCGCCCGGGCGGCGTGCCGTCGATGCGGTAGAGCACCAGCGGGTCGGTACGCTCGGCGGACGCCCTGGTCAGCCAGCTCATGAACGCGTTCGACTCGGCGCGATAGCCGAGGGTGTGCAGGGCATACAGGGTGTAGCTCGCGTCGCGCAGCCAGGTGAAGCGATAGTCCCAGTTGCGCTCGCCGCCGATCTCCTCGGGCAGCGAGGTGGTGCCCGCCGCCACGATGGCGCCGCTGGGATGGTAGGTCAGCAGCTTGAGGGTGATGGCGCTTCGCCTGACGAGGCTCCGATACGGCCCTTCATAGGTGCTGACATTCGTCCAGGCGCGCCAGAACGCGAGCGTCTCCCTGCGCCATGCGTGCAGCTCGTCGAGGTCGAAGGCGCGACGCTCGTCTCCGCGTCGGAGACCCGCCTCCGCCCCGACGCCCTCGCCCTCCAGGTCCCCGGGTCCGTAGTCCACGACCAGCCCGATCTCGTCATCGGCGCCGAGGGTCTGCTCGATGCGGCCCTGCGCCTCGCGAATCGAGGCCCAGTCGACGGTGGCGCCGAAGATGATGTTGCGCCGGTCCCCGGGCGTCTTGAGCGATAGCGATCGTCGCCTCTTGGCAGTCGGTCCAGCCAGCCTGATCCGCGGCCGGCGCAGGCCGTAGCCGGGCCGCGGCACACAATGGATGGCCAGGTCGACCCGACCCCTCTCGCATCGGATGAGCCGAACAAGCTTCTGCCGCGCGAACGGCGCCGGCCCGAGCTCGCCGTCATCCCTGCCAACGATCGCCAGGAAATCGGTCACCACGATGCTGCCGCCGTGGAGGTCGAGGCGAGTCTCGAGGATCGCAGAGTCGCGCAGGTATCGGCGGCCGGCGGGCTTCAGACCCGCGCCCTCGAGATGGAATGAGCCGCCCTTCCGCCAGTCGAGGATGCGACCGAAGAGTGACGGTGCGTCGAACCGCGGCGCGCACCACCAGTCGATCGAGCCGGTACGCGAGACGAGCGCGATCGTGCGGCAATCGCCGATCGCGCCGTAATCGCCAATGGGTGGGTACGGCGAGGGCATGATGTCTCTCCTCGCAGGTCCGATGCCGACCATAGCTTCGTCGGCTATTCTCGGGCAGGTGTCGATCGAGGCGCTCCCCTTCGTCAACTGGATCTTCTGGGCCGCCCTGGGCTCCGGGACGCTGCTGGTCGTCGGCGCGACCGAGCTGCTGGGCGGCACGACCCGCGGCTACCGCCTGTTCATGGCCTGGCTGGTGGTCGTGTTCGCCGCGATCCTGCTCTTCTCCGAGCTCAACCTGCCGACCGGCACGCTCACCGATCAGACGGCGAGCCTCCGTCGCCTGCTGGTGTGGGCCTTCGCGGCGGCAACGCTGGCCTACCTCCTGGCGTCGCTGCTCAAGCTGCCGCGCAGCGGCCTGGCCGTCGCGGCTGGGGTCGTGGGGGCGACGGCCATGATCGCGCTTGCGGCGGCGGGCGGCACGCTGAGCGCACCGCTGTTTGCCGCGCAGCTGGTCCTGGCTTCACTCGCGCTCGGCGCCGTCAACGCCGCGATGCTGCTGGGCCACTGGTACCTGGTGACCCCCCGGCTCTCGCCGCAGCCGCTGCGCCGCATGATGTGGCTGCTGATCGCGGTGCTCGGCCTGCAGGTTGTCGCCTTCGGCCTGGCGATCCTGACCGTCAGCAGCGGTCCGCTCGGAGGATCGATCGGCTGGTTGACCTGGCTGCGGATGGCGGTCGGCAGCGTCCTGCCCATCGGGATCACCATCCTCGCCATGCTGGCGAGTCGGGCGGCGAGCCTGCAGGCCAGCACCGGGCTGCTGTACATCGGCCTGGCGTTGGTCATCGCCGGCTCGATCTCGGGCGCCAGCATCACCTTCCTCACCGGCGTCCCGGTCTAGGGTCCGATGCGGGTCACGCTGCGCACCTTCGCGATGCTACGCGAGCTGAGCGTGGAACGGCGCGTCGTCGAGCTGCCGGAAGCGGCCAGCGTGACCGATGCCTGGCAGTTGCTGGCCGGCGCGTTTCCCGGGCTGAGCGATCACCGCCCCTTCGTGCGCGCCGCACGCAACGGCGCGTACGCGCCGTGGGACGAGCGCCTTGCCGACGGTGACGAGGTCGCCTTCCTCCCCCCGGTGTCCGGCGGTGGCGGAGGCATCGGGCTGACAGATGGGCCGATCCGCGTCGAGGCGCTCGAAGCGGCCGTCGCTGGACCTGGCGACGGGGCGCTGGTCACCTTCGTCGGACGCGCACGCGACACGGCCGATGACGGCCGCCGCGTGGTCGAGCTGGAGTACGAGGCGTATCCGGAGATGGCCGACGCCGTCCTGCGCCAGATCGTCGAGGAGACGGCCCAGCGCTTCGGGGCGCGCGCGGCGGTGATGCATCGGACTGGGGTCGTGCCGATCGGCGAGGCCGCGGTGGCGATCGCCACCGCGGCGCCGCATCGGGCAGCAGCCTACGATGCCAACCGCTTCATCATCGAGGCGATCAAGGAGCGGCTGCCGATCTGGAAGCGTGAGCGCTTCGACGACGGCAGCGAATGGAAACGGGCGGGAGCCTAGCCTGCGTCCGGCTGGCGCCATCCCGTCGCGGCGTGCACAATGGCGCGCGTGTCAACACCGAAGCCGGGCCAGATCCGCTGCCCGACCTGCCATGAGTCGACCCCGCCGGGCGCGTTCTGCACGCGGTGCGGCCAACCCATCCCGGCGAGCGCATTGGCGCGGCCACGGGGCCTCGATCGGCAGGAGCTCGAGGACAGGCTTCGCGGCCGGCGGGCCGGCGACACCCCGTACCGCCGGGGGAGCCCGGCGGACGAGGGAGCCGCCGGCGGGTCCGCCTTCGACCGCTTCGAGCCGGAGCCTGAGGACGCGTTGGCCAAGCGCGATCTGCCCCCGGGTGCGTCGGCCGCCCCACGCGTCGACAACTTCTCGGCGGCCGGCGAAGCAGCGGCGGCCGCGTCCGCGGCGCCTGCCCGCGCGGGAGATGTCCCCGGCCCCCCCTCGCCGCGCTGGCCGCGCGAGGCTCCGTTCCACTCCGGATCGTCGGAGGTCGCGTCCCAGGGCGATACGTCGACCGACCTCGATGCGTCGAATGCCGTCGCTGGTTCATCGGCGCAGGTTCAGGCGCAGCCCGACGAGGGGGAGCGTGGGTATCGTCAGGACGCGCGCGCGCAGGCCGGTCCGGCGTCGCACGACCCGTCCGGGGCCGCCGACGATGACCGGAACGCCGAGGCTGTTTACCCGCCCGGCGACGAAGCGGATGACGCCTACTACGACTACGGCAGCGACTATGGCTACGACGCTGCCGCGCCGTACGACACCGAGGAGCGCGGCACGGGCGGGCCGTGGCTGATCGTGGGCATCATCGGGCTGGGGCTCGTCGCGTTGCTCGGCGGGGTGCTGCTCTCCGGCCTCTTCGGCCGCTCCCCAGGCGTCGCCAGTGCGACCGCCACCCCGACCATCGCGGCCCAGGCGAGTCCCACGCCCGGCGTTTCGCCGGTTGGCGAGAGCCCGACGCCGGGATCGAGCGCCCAGGCGACGCAGGGACCGCCGGGGACCTTCCCCGACGGGTTCACCGCCAGCGTCCAGCCGTGCGCGACACAGAAGCGAAGCAAGGACGGGCTGTGCCGAGGATGGCAGCACGCTGAGCGGTACGACCGTCTATGGCTGGGCCGGATTCACGAATGGCAAGGGGAGCGACGTGCTCGGCTTCACCTTGGTCGACGCCGATACCGATGAAGTGCTCCAGGACACCAGCCTCGAGTTGAGCACAATCAATTGCCCGGCGGATGGCTGCCCCGGTGGCTATACGACGTTCTCGTTTGGCGGCCTGTCCCCGGGCAGCTATCTCCTGCGCGTCAGCCGAAACGGAACGTTCGCCGCGGAGGCCCCCTTCACAGTCTCCGGCTGAGACGCCCGGACCGCGGGCGCGAGGGCGAGCGTCGCAGTGCTCAGCGGACCGTGGGCCGCGCCGCCTCGCCCCGATCACGACGCCGCGCGGCGAGCGCGCTGAGCGCCTCGAGCACGCAGCGATGTGCGGCCGCAGCGGTCACCTCCGATACGTCGTAGGCGGGTGCCACCTCGACCACGTCCATGCCCACCAGCTCGACGTGCCCGACGACCTGCCGGATCGCCCGCAGGAGCTCGCGGGTCAGCAGCCCGCCCGGCTCCGGCGTGCCGGTCCCGGGCGCCATGCCCGGATCGATGACATCGACGTCGACGGACAGGTAGATGACCTCAGGTCCGTCGAGTGCCTCGGCGATCGCATCGGCCACGACGGCCTCCGCGCCGCGCGACTCGATCTCGGTCATCAGGTGCCAGCGCAGGTGGTGCTCCGCCATCCAGGCCATGGTCTCCGGCGGCGGCCAGTAACCGCGCAGTCCGACCTGCACGAAGTTTCGACCGTCGACCGCGCCGGACTCGATGAGCCGCCGCATGGGGGTGCCGTGCGAGGCGAGCACGCCCCACGTCGAGTTCGCCGTATCGGCGTGCGCGTCGAAGTGGACGACTCCGAGCTTGCGAGGCGCGACCGTCTGCGCCACGGCCGAGGCCGATGGGAAGGTGATCGAGTGGTCTCCACCGAGCACAACCGGGATCGCGCCCGCCTGGGCAACCTCCAGCACCTTGCGCCGGATCACCTCGTGGCCGCGGGCCGGGTTGGCGGGAATGATCGGCGCGTCGCCGGCATCAACGCAGTCGAGCCACTCAAACGGCTGGATGTCGAGCTGCAGCGAGTTGATGGAGCCGGAGTGGTAGGTCGCCGCGCGGATGGCGCGCGGCCCGAAGCGGGCCCCCGGCCGATTGCTGACCGCGTCGTCGAACGGCGCGCCGACGATCGCGACGTCCGGCCGGCGTGCGCGCAGCGCCCCGCCATCGGACACGAAGGGGAGCTTCTGGAAGGTGGCCGAGCCGACGTAGCTCGGCAGATCGAAGTCCTGAAACTCGATGTAGGGATCCAACCCGATGGGTGGATCCTCGTCGTTGGTGCCGGCATGGCGCCGCGGTTCATCGGCCATGGGTGACGGCTGGCTGCCTCCTGCGGTGTGGACGGGCGCCGTCGCGGCGCGGAGCAGGCCCGCCGTAAGAAGCCGCCCGATCCTACCAGAGCCTGCCTGCCGGCCCGTGGCTGCTACCATCGGCGATCGTGAAGCCGGCAAGGGTCTACACGCTCGGAGAGGCGCGGGCGCTGGTTCCGCAGGTTCGCGCCGTTCTGCTGCAGCTGGCGGTCCAGAAGCGGCGGCAGGACGACGCGCACGTGGCCCTGCATGCGCTGCTCGAAGCCAACGGTGATCCTCGGCACGCCGACGAGGCGAACCTTCATGAGCGAGAGATCCGAGAGATCGGCGAGGACATCGGCGCGCTGCTCGAGCACCTCGCCGAGATGGACGTCCAGCTGCGCGACCTCGAGATGGGGCTCGTCGACTTTCCCGGCGAGCGAGAGGGCCAACCGGTCTGGCTGTGCTGGCGCCTCGCGGACCCGGAGCTCGCCTACTGGCATGCCACTGACGAGGGATACGCGAGCCGCAGACCATGCTGATCGCCGTCGTCGGTGACTGCCTGCTCGACATCTCCGTTCGGCCTTCCGGACCGATACGGACCGGCGCCGACGCGCCCGCCGAGATCCGCTTCTCGCCCGGCGGGCAGGGCGCCAACGTGGCCGTTTGGCTCGCTCGCCGGGGAGCCTCGGTGCGGCTCATCGCACCACTGGCCGAGGATCTCGTGGGGCGGCTGCTCCGCGACGCGATGGCGGCCGAGGCCGTGGAGCTCGAGCCGCTTCCGGCGCCGGCGAGCGGCACGGTCGTGGCGCTGCTCGATGCCGAAGGTGAGCGGACCATGCTCAGCGATCGCGTCGCGCTCGCCATCGAAGGATTGAGCGACTTGATGACTGATGCGTCCTGGGTCCACGTCTCCGGCTATGCCCTGCGCGACTCGGCGGGCCCGGCGCTGGCCCGCGCGCTCGCCGCGCTGCCTGCCGAGACGAGGCTGAGCGTCGGCGGGGGATCGCTGCCGCCGGACGACGAGGCCGCCTCGTTCGCAGAGGCGCTGCGCGTGGCCGCGCCGGACCTGCTGCTCCTGAGCCGGGACGAGGCAGAGGCGCTGGGCCGCGGCGGCGCCGGCTGCCTGACCATCGTGACCTCCGGCACCGCCGGCTCGACGGCCGTGCCTCCCGGGCTTGACCCAATCCACGTTCCGGCGCCGATGGCCGACGGCCCGGTGCTCGACACCACGGGTGCTGGCGACGCCTACGCGGCGGCCCTCATCGATGAGCTGGCACACCTCGGCAGCTGGCCACCTCCGGCTCCGGAGCTGCGCCGTGCCATGCAGGCCGCCAGCCGCCTCGGCGCCGAGGTGGCGCGGGTCAATGGCGCCCAGGGTCGCGTAGGCTAGCCGGCGTGGAACAGCTGGCGATCGCCGACGAGGTCCGGGCCGCACTCGACGCCGGTCGTGCCGCCGTCGCGCTCGAGTCATCGCTGATTTCCCAGGGGCTGCCGACCCCGCACAATCTACAGACGGCGCTCGATGCCGAGGCCGCGATCCGTGGCGAGGGGGCGATCCCCGCGACGGTGGCGCTCGACGCGGGAATGCTCGTCGTCGGCGCGAATCGCGACCTGCTGGAGCGCCTCGCCGACGCGTCCAATCAGCCGGCCAAGGCGGCCTCCCGCGACCTGGCGCCGCTGCTGCTCCGGAAGCGCCTGGCCTCGACCACGGTCAGCGCCACGATGCGCGCCGCGCACCTGGCCGGGATCCGGGTCTTCGCCACCGGCGGCATCGGCGGAGTCCACCGCGGCGCTTCGGAGAGCTACGACGTGTCGAGTGACATCGACGAGCTGGCCACCACCGGGGTGGCCGTGGTGTCCAGCGGGGCGAAGTCGATCCTCGATCTGCCGGCCACGCTCGAGCTGCTCGAGACCCGTCGCGTGCCGGTCATCGGCTTCGGCGTCGACGAGCTGCCGGCGTTCTACAGCACCAGCAGTGGGTTGCCGCTGCCGCACCGGGTCGAGGACGCCGAGGAGGCGGCGGCGGTCATCCGCGTGCACCTGGCCATCCCGGGAGCCGGCGGGATCCTGATCGTCCAGCCGCCGCCCGCCCGGCTGGCGATCCCGTATGAGGAGGTCGAGGCCTGGATCGACGAGGCGCTGCGCGAGGCGGAGGCCCAGCGCGTCCGGGGAGGCGCGGTGACCCCGTTCGTTCTCTCGCGAGTCGCCGAGCGCAGCGGTCGGCGAACGCTCACCACGAACATCGGCCTCATCGTCAACAACGCGCGGACCGCGGCGCGCATCGCTGTCGCGCTCGCGGCCCAGGCAGCCCGGAACGACCTCGTCGGCTGAGCGACCGGGCGCTTGGGATGGTGGGGTATCCTGCCAACCCTCAGCTCTCATCGGCCCCTGTCATGCTGGAGGTCCGGATGCGCATCTACGAAGGCAGTCCGCGCCAGGATTGGCAAGAGGTCCTGCGCAGTGTCGGCGCCTTCGCCGACGGCGAGCGCATCAAGGAGATCCTGTTTCTCGAGCTCGAGGCCGGGTTCATCCTGCAGGGTCTCGGGCAGTCACAGACCGGCGCCTGGGCGGAGGGAACCGGCTCGCTGACCAAGCACACCTACGAGCTGGTCGAGGACCAGATCAGCGAGCTGCTCGACCAGCAGGCCGCGGCACGCTCGGGGGCCGATGCCCGGCTGCCGCAGGCCGACATCGGTCACTACTACGAGCAGGCACTCCGCGTGCTGGGAGCCTACGTCGATACGCAGAAGCCGCGTGACCTGTTCTTCTTCGAGCAGGAGGGTTCGTTCGTGCTGCGCATGCTCGGGAGCGACGTCGGCGGGGTGGTCAGGCACAGCCTGACCGAGTTCACCCGTGACGAGATTCTGGGTATGATCCAGAGCGCACCCCAGCAGCGCGGCACCGCATCCGAGACGCCCGGCGCGTGACCAACCAGATCAGTTCGGGAGACCCAGCATGAAGGCGTTGAAGGTTCTGTTCATCGGTATCGGGGCGATCCTCGCGGCCCTGATCGTCATCCCGCTCACCATCCTGGCCGGGCTTTTCGTGTGGTTGAAGCTCACCGAGGAGAGCGACGATGACGAGATGGAGCTCGACGACACCGTCTGACGGAGGCTAACCGGTCGCCAGCCCCCAGGCGACCGTCCAGCACACGGCGGCGACCAGGATCCCGTTCCATAAGCGGCTGGGCCGGGGTGCGCCCTGCGCGATGGCCAGCAGGCCGATGATCCCCAGGCCCAGGCTCACCGGCCGCGGCTGACCGGAGAGCCCCAGCCCAAGCGTCACG
The DNA here is from genome assembly GCA_963716585.1 of uncultured Chloroflexia bacterium. Taxonomy (GTDB): domain Bacteria; phylum Chloroflexota; class Limnocylindria; order QHBO01; family QHBO01; genus JAICUY01. The sequence continues at coordinate 645,921 of CAVQTN010000004.1, read as the reverse complement.
ACCAGCCCGACACCCGTCGCCAATCCCAGAGCCAATGTCCGGCTCCGTCCGCGGCCGAGCGCCTGGACGAGGCTGCGAGACCCGGACGCAGCATCGGCGTCGAAGTCGCGCAGCGTGTTGGCCAGGTGCGCCGCAGCGGCGAGCGGCGCCACGAGGATGCTCGCGGTGGCCACCCGTTGGAGTGGCAGGCCCAGGCCCGCGGCGATCCACAGCGGCAACAGCCCGAAGCTGAGCAGGTAGGGCAGCACCGATGCGGGCGTGCGCGACAGGCCGAAGTCGTACGCCAGCGCACTCGCCGTGGCCGCCGCGCCGAGAAGCAGGGCCGGGGTCCCGAGTGGCAGCGAGGCTCCCAGCTGCAGGACGAGGCCGCCGGCGCCGATGGCGACCGCCGTGCGCGGTCGCAGGGTCCCGTTGGCGATTGGCTTTTCGGGCCGTGCGCTCGTATCGCGCCCTCGATCTGCCCAATCGTTGAACGCTCCTGTGGCAACCTGCGAACCGGCAACGCTCAGCACCACCAGCAGGAGCCGACCGTCGGCCGGCATGCCGGCCTGGGTGAGCAGGATCGAACCGAGCGCCGCCGAGAGCAGGACGACGGCGGTCGCCGGTGCCGGGTGGATCAGACGCAGCGCCGCGGGAACCATCGGGCCATGATGGCGCACGTGACCACGGACTGGCGCCGTCGCGCCCGAGACCTCGGCCGCCCCGCGCTGGCGGTCGGCGTGGCCCTGGCTGGTGGGACGCTGCTCGCCTTCCTGCTCGAGACGTGGCTCGGCCTGGCCGATGCCTCCTCGGTCTACCTGTTGGCCGTGGCCGCCGTGGCGATCGGCTGGGGCACGCTGCCGGCGATCGCGACTGCGGCGGGCGGCTTCCTCGTCTACAACTTCCTGTTCATCGATCCGCGCCTGAGCTTCATCGTGGCCGGGCCACAGGAGCTCCTGACCCTGCTTCTGCTGCTCGGCCTCGGCATCCTCATCGGCCGCCTGGCAGGGCTGCAGCGCGATCGGGCGCGTCAGGCAGCGCGCCGCGAAGGGGAGGCCCGTGCGCTGTTTGCGATCAGCCGCCTGCTGTCCAGCGGCGAGCCGAGCGAGGCGGCGCTCGCTGCGGCCGTGCAGCGCCTCGCCACGGAGACAGGCATGGATCCGGTCTGGGTCGGACTGGGCACGGTCGAGGGGCAGGAACGGATCGTGGCGCGTACCGGGCCGGTGGCGCCTCTGCCGCGGCCGGCGACCTACGCACTGCTGCGTCGCCAGGCTGACGAGGGTCGCGCCGAGTGGGTGCGCATCCACATGCCCGCGGCGGCCAGGCTCCAGCCGTCGGCCCTGGACCTGCGGCCCGCCCTCGTTCACCGCGTCGAGCTCGCGGTCGGCGGTGAGACGATCGGATCGCTCTGGGCGGTGCGCCCGCTCGACGCCGGCGAGCCCCATCTCGAGGAGACGCGCCTCCTCGCGGCCGCGGCCGACCAGATGGGCCAGGCGATCCATCGCGAGCGGCTGGCGCGCCAGGCGGTCGAGCTGGAGGTCGCGCGACGCAGCGACGAGCTCAAGACGGCGTTGCTCGTCTCGGTCTCGCACGACCTGCGCACCCCGCTGGCAGCCATCCGGGCGGCCGCCGGCAATCTCGCCGATCCAGCGATCGCCATCGACGACGCCGAGCGGCGCGCCACGGCCGCCGCGATCGACGACGAGGCGGAGCGCCTGAACCGGCTGGTGGGCAACCTGATCGACATGAGCCGCATCGAGGGGCGTGAGCTGGCCCCCGACCTGGAGGCCATTCCCCTGGGATACGCGCTGGAGTCCGTGATGGAGCGCCTGCGGCCGATGCTCGGGGCGCGTCCCGTGGAGGTGGAGATCCCGCCGGAGCTGCCACCAGTCCGCGCCGACGCGACGCTCCTCGACCAGATCCTCGCCAACCTGCTCGAGAACGTCGCCCGTCACACACCGGCGGGAACGCCACTTCGCCTGCGGGCCACGAGCGACCAACAGGCCGGCAGCGTGCTGTTGACCGTGGAAGATGCCGGGTCGGGGGTGCCGGACGCCGCACTGCCCAGGCTGTTCGATCGCTTCTACCGGTCGGGCGAAGCGGCGACGGTCGGCGCGCGTCCCGGATCGGGCCTTGGTCTGGCCGTGGTGCGCGGCTTCGTCGAGGCGATGGGCGGTCACGCCGACGCGACGCGCGCGCCACTTGGCGGCCTGATGATCTCGCTCCGCTTCGATGCCCACGCGCGCGCCCCGTCCGAGGCGTTGTCGTGAGCGACGAGCGCGTCGCCATCCTGCTGGTCGAAGACGACGCAGCCGCGCGGCGCGCGGTCGCCACCAATCTCGAGGCGCACGGCTACCAGGTACGTGCCGTACCGGACGGCGAGGAGGCGCTGCGCCAGTGGGAGCTGCGGCGCCCCGACCTGATCCTGCTGGACCTCGGCCTGCCGGGCCTGGACGGCATTTCGGTGGTCCGTCGCATTCGGCGCGAAGCGGCCACGCCGATCGTCATCCTTTCGGCGCGCGATCGCGAGCCGGACAAGGTCGGCGCGCTCGACGCCGGGGCGGATGACTACCTGACCAAGCCCTTCGGCATGCCCGAGCTCCACGCCCGCATCCGCGCCGCGCTGCGGCGCGCGGTCAGCGGCGCGGCCGACCCGGACGGCACGGTTCGTCTCGGTGTGCTCGAGCTGGATCCCGGGCGCCGGCAGGTGACCGTGGCCGGGCAGCGAGCCCACCTGACGCCGCGCGAGTACGAGCTGCTCAAGGCACTGGTCGCCAACAGCGGGCGGGTCGTGACCCGGGGCCGGCTGCTGCGGGCAGTGTGGGGTGTCGAGTACGCGCAGGAGGCGCACTACCTCCATGTCCATGTTGCCCAGATCCGACGCAAGCTGGCGGCGCTCGATCCGGATGGCAAGCTGACCGGTCTGATCCTCGCCGAGCCGGGGGTCGGATACCGCGTGCGTGATCCATCAGCCGTGGCCGAGGACTTGAGTGATTCTTGAGCGGCCGATGACCCCCGTGGCAGCCCCGCCTCTTGGGGGCGACCCCACGCTGGAGATATGGACGACCGGGGGCGGGTGCCACAGGACGGCCGATCAGCGCCGAACCCGTTGCTCGAGGTCCGCGAGCAGCATCATGGCCGACGGGCCGGAGACGCCTACATTCGCGTGATCCGGCCATTCGCCGGAGAGTTCGCCCGCGGCGGCAGCGGCGACCTGGTCGCCACCGAGCAGACGCTTCTGCGACGACATGGCTGGCACTCGGGCCTGCGCCGGTTACGGACGGTGCTCATCGGCAGGCCGATCAGCAGCGAGCAGGAAGCGCACGAGCGGCTCACCAAGCTCAAGGCGCTCGCCATCTTCAGCAGCGACAACATCAGCTCCTCGGCCTACGCCACCGAGGAGATGATGCGCATCCTCGTGCTGGCCGGGATCGGCGCGATCAGCCTGACCATGCCGCTGACGATCGTCATCTGCGCGGTGCTTGCGATCGTGGCGACCTCCTACTGGCAGACGATCCACGCCTACCCGAAGGGCGCGAGCAGCTACATCGTGTCGAGTGACAACCTCGGTGCATCGGCAGGACTCGTGGCTGGCGCGTCGCTGCTCATCGACTACACGCTGACCGTCGCGGTCTCCGTCTCGGCCGCCGTGGCCGCGGTTACGTCGCTGGCCCCGTCGCTCTTCGACCTGCGCGTGGCCATCGGCCTGGTGATCGTGGCGGTGCTGATGCTCGGAAACCTGCGCGGTGTCCGCGAGTCGGGCACGCTGTTCATGGCGCCCACCTACCTCTACATCGTCACCATCCTGGGCATGGTGGCGATCGGGCTCGTGCGGCAGGCCGGCGGCGACATGCCTGTCTACCGGCCACCGGCCGAGTGGCTGTCGGCCTCGCCGGCCGGCGGTGCCACGGGCCTCGGCATCCTGCTCATCCTGCGCGCCTTCAGCTCGGGCGCCGCCGCGCTCACCGGCGTCGAGGCCATTTCCGACGGCGTGCCCGCGTTCAAGCCGAAGGAGTGGCACAACGCGCGCATCACGCTCGTCTGGGCCGCCGCCATCTTCGCCATGCTCTTCCTGGGGATCAGCTACATGGCGAGCTCCATCGGCGTCGTGCCCGACCCGCACGAGCAGCAGACGGTGCTCAGCCAGATCGGGCGCGCGGTTTTCGGCGACGGCCCGATGTTCGTGATCCTGCAGGCAGCCACCGTGCTCGTGCTGGCGCTGGCCGCCAACACGGCATTCGCCGATTTTCCGCGGCTCAGCTCGTTCCTGGCGCGCGACGGCTTCATGCCGCGCCAGTTCGGCTTTCGCGGCGAGCGGCTGGCCTTCACCACGGGGATCGTCGCCCTGTCCTTGCTGGCTGCGGTGCTGCTGGTCGTCTTCGGCGCGAGCGTCACCGCCCTGATTCCGCTCTACACGCTCGGCGTCTTCCTGGCCTTCACCCTTTCACAGACCGGCATGGTGGTGCGCTGGCGACGTCTGCGCGAGGCTGGATGGCGGCGAGGAATGATCATCAACGGGCTCGGCGCCGTGACGACCGGCGTCATCGCCGTGATCGTGATCGAGAGCAAGTTCCTCTCGGGCGCCTGGATGGTCGTCATCGCCATCCCGGCGCTGGTGCTGCTGATGCTCGGCATCCGGCGGCACTACCGCGTCCTCGACCGCGCCCTGGCGGTGGACCACCTTCCCGGCGCGGCCGAGCGTCCTCTGCGACCGACCGTTGTCGTGCCGATCGCCCGCTTGGACGAGCCGGCACGCCAGGCGCTCGCCTTCGCGCGCTCGATCTCGGACGCGCCGCTCGCGGTGCACGTCAGCAATGGCACCCCGGCCTCCGCGGAGCTGCGACATCAGTGGGACGGCTGGGGCGCCCCGACGGAGCTGGTGGTCATCGAATCACCGTATCGGGCCCTCGTCGGGCCGCTGCTGGTCTACCTCGATGCGCTGCAGCACCAAGATCCGCAGCGGCCCTTGCTGGTCGTCCTGTCCGAGTACGTGCCAGGGCACTGGTGGGAGGTGCTGCTGCACAACCAGACCGCGCTGCGGCTCAAGCTGCGCCTCTTCGTCCGTCGCAACACGATGGTGGCCGACGTGCCGTATCACGTCGCGCGCCGCTGAGGCGCCCGCGGGCACGCCTCAGTAGCCGCCGCCGGTCGAGTTTCCGGGGTTGCAGGCGGCGAGCAACAGCGCCAGCGCCAACAGGCTGAGGCGCAGGACGAGTGGTTGTGCGAGAAACGTCAACATGCGGTTCGCTGAGCGCATACGGGATGCCAACCCCGCCCGCGCGCATCGGCCGATGCTAGAATCGGAAAAACCCCGGAGGAATCAGCACACCAATGCCGAAGTATGTCTTCGTCACGGGCGGCGTCTCCAGCTCGCTCGGCAAAGGCATCACCGCCGCCTCCATCGGGCGGATCCTGAAGGCCCGGGGGGTTCCGGTTTCGATCCTCAAGCTCGACCCCTACATCAACATCGACCCCGGGACCATGTCGCCGTACCAGCACGGCGAGGTGTTCGTGACCGATGACGGTGCCGAAACCGACCTGGACCTGGGCCACTACGAGCGGTTCATCGACGAGAACCTGTCGCAGGCGAGCAACGTCACCACCGGGCGCATCTACCAGAGTGTGATCGCCAAGGAGCGCCGCGGCGACTACCTCGGCGGCACCGTGCAGGTCATTCCGCACATCACCAACGAGATCAAGGAGCGCATCCAGCGTGTCGCCCGCGAGGGGACGGGAAGCGTCGCCGGAAGCGGGCTGGCGCAGCACGGCGTGGTGATCGTCGAGGTTGGCGGCACCGTGGGCGACATCGAGTCGCTGCCGTTCCTGGAGGCCATCCGCCAGATGCGGAAGGACGTCGGCAGGCGCAATGTGCTGTACGTCCACGTCACCTGGCTGCCGCAGATCGGCGCCACGGGCGAGCTCAAGACCAAGCCCACCCAGCACAGCGTCAAGGAGCTACGCGGCATCGGCATCCAGCCGGACGTGATCATCCTGCGCAGCGACGAGCAGATCGACGAGGAGATCCTCGACAAGGTCGCGCTGTTCACCGATGTCGACGTCCACGCCGTCATCCCGCTCAAGACCGCACGAAGCATCTACGAGGTGCCCATCCAGCTCGAGCGCGCCGGGCTCGGCAAGCTGATCACCCGCGAACTGGAGATTCCCGGCGCGGAGCCGGACCTCGCCGACTGGCAGGAGCTGGTCAATCGCATCCGCGCCCCGCGCCCCGAGGTCGAGGTCGCCATCGTCGGCAAGTACACCGAGCTGCCGGATGCCTACATCAGCGTCAGCGAGGCGCTCAAGCACGCGGCACTGCATCACCGTGTCGACGTGAAGGTGCGCTGGATCCGCAGCGAGCACCTGGAGCGGGTCGAGCCGGACGAGGTCAAGCGCGAGCTGGCCGGGGTCGCCGGCGTGTTGGTGCCCGGCGGCTTCGGCTACCGCGGCGTCGAGGGCAAGATCCGCGCGATTCGCTGGGCACGCGAGAATGGCGTGCCCTTCCTGGGCCTGTGCCTGGGCCTGCAATGCGCCGTCATCGAGTTCGCGCGCCACGCCCTCGACACGGATGACGCCAACAGCAGCGAGTTCAACGTCTTCACCGAGCACCCGGTCATCGACCTGATGCCCGACCAGACCGATGTGACCGACAAGGGCGGGACCATGCGGCTGGGCCTCTACCCGGCGCGGCTCGAGGCGGGCACCAGGGTACGCGACGCGTACGGCGACGAGGTCGTCTACGAGCGGCATCGCCATCGATTCGAGGTGAACAACGCCTATCGCGAGCCGCTGGCCAGCGCCGGCATGCGATTCTCGGGCGTATCGCCCGACGGCCGCCTGGTCGAGTTCATCGAGCTCGCGGACCATCCCTTCTTCGTCGCGACGCAGGCGCATCCGGAGCTCAAGAGCCGCCCCAACCGGCCGCATCCGCTCTTCCGCGAGTTTGTCGGGGCCATGGCGCAGCGCGCCGGTGTCGAGGTGCGCGATGGCGATCAGGCCCAGGCGCCGGCGCGCGGCCGCGACACTGCGATCTCGGGGAGGGCATGACCACTGCTGCCACGGGCAGGCGCCGCCGAGCACCGGCCTTCGATCTGGACGCATATCAGCGCGAGCTCGTGGCCTTCAACGTCGAGCTCGCCGAGGCACAACACGCGGCATTGACGGGCGAGCCACCGGCGCAGGTCGCGCTCATCTACGCGCGGCACGAACCGCTCTTCAGCCGCACGGCGGTCGACGCGCTCGAAGCGCTGCGTGGTGGCGGCGGCGACCCGGCCGGCCTGGCCGCGGCATTGCTTCCGTTCGCCGCCGAAGGCTACGCGGAGCGACAGGTCGTTGAGCTCAGCGATCGCATCGCGGCGGCCGAGGCGCGTGCCGTCATCATCTGGCGCGGCGAGCGAATCCCATATCGCGCGCTGCCCGCACGGATCGCCGACATCAGCGAGCGCTCGGAGCGCAACGCCCTGGATGCAAGCTACCGCGAGGCGGTCGAGGCCATCAATCCGTTGCGCGAGGCGCGGCTGGCGGGGCTGCGCGGCGCCTGGCGCGAGCTTGGTCACGAGGATTCGTTCGCCCTGGCCCGGTGGACGCGCGGCCTCGAGGCCGAACGCATCATTGGCCAGATGCGCACGTTCCTGGTCGAGTCGGAAACGCCGTACTTTGCGGCGCTGCGCCGCTTCCTGGCCGAGCTCGACATCGAGCAGGGCGATGCGTCGATCGCCGACCTGTGGCACGTGCTTCGGGGCGCGGGATGGGACGCCTGGTTTGCGGAGCGAAACCTGCGCGTCGTGCTCGAAGGCACGCTCGCCGGACTGGGCCTCCAACCGGGCGGGAGATCGGGACTGACCGTCGAGCTGCAGCCCGCCATGGGCGATGGTGGCCTGGCCGCCTGCGTCGCGCTCGCGGTCCCCGGCGATGTACGGATCATCCTCCGCCACGCTGGCGGCCAGGCCGATTACCGCGCGCTGCTGCACCAGGTAGGCCACGCCGAGACCTACGCTCATGCATCGGCCGATGCGGCACCGGCCTATCGCTACGCGGGCGACGGCAGCATCGGCGAGGCATCAGCCTGGCTCTTCGAGAGCCTGATGCTCGAACCCGATTGGTTGACCACCGAGCTCGGGATGTCCGAGGCGGAGCAGGTTGGCTGGCTCGACTTCGCCGCGTTCCATGCCCTCTACCAGGTCCGTCGCACGATCGCCGGACTCCTCTTTGAGCAGCGGCTGTACAGCCCCGGCGGCATGGCCATGCAGCGCGCCTACTATGCCGGCACGTTCAGCCTGCTGGTCGGGGTTCGTCACCCCGAGTCCGGCTACCTGGCCGAGGTCCCCGACAAGCTGCGCACGGCGCAGCGCTTCCGGAGCTGGTGCGCCGGCGCGAGCCTGGGCGACTGGCTGCGACAGCAGCACGGCTCCGAGTGGTGGCGGAACCCCACGGCTGGGGTCGAGCTGCGGCAGAGCTGGAGCGGGGGCCAGGGATGGAATGCGGAGGCGCTGGTTGCGCATCTCGGGTATGATGATCTGGATTGGCGACCGATCCTGCGTCAGATACGGACGCATCTCATCGGCGAGATGAGCGGATACGGCGGACCCAACATCACCACCCGCGCCGGTACCCGCAAGGTCTGATCGTTTGACCGACGCGCCCCCGCACCAGAGACTCCCGAGAGGTTCATGAACGACGAAGCACGACCGCGCCGTGGTCGGCCGCGCCGCCGCCCCGACGGCGGAGGCCCGCGCCGCCAGTCGACGGCTCGCGCCACCTACCCTCGCCGCCGCAACGACTACGCCGGCGGCCAGTACTCCTCGATCTACTCCGGTCCGTTTCCGACCGACGAGGATGGCGACGACCAGGGGCTGAGCCTCGCCTCGCTGCAGGCCAAGCCCATCGAGGAGCTGCGTGAGCTCGCCGGTGAGCATGGCATCGAGAACGCCGACGACCTCGAGCACTCGGACCTCGTCCTCAAGCTGCTCGACGTCGTTCCGCTGGCACCACCGCACAAGCCGGAGCAGAACGGCCAGCAGCCCGGCCTGGCGGAGGGGATCCTCGAGATCGTCGACGAGGGCTTCGGCTTCATGCGGCGCCACGGCGTGATGCCGTCACATGACGACATCTACGTGAGCTCAAGCCAGGTGCGTCGCTTCGGCCTGCGCACCGGCGACAAGGTCACTGGCCAGACGCGGCCGCCGAAGGACCAGGAGAAGTACTGGGGCCTGCTGCGAGTCGACACCGTCAACGCGGTCGAGCCGGAGGTTGCCAAGCGGCGTCCCCATTTCGACACGCTGGTGCCGGTCTTCCCCGACAAGATGTTCGATCTTGAGACCGATCAGAAGAACCTGACCCAGCGACTCGTCAACCTGATCGCCCCGGTCGGCATGGGCCAGCGCGGCCTGATCCTGTCCCCGGCCAAGGCCGGCAAGACGACGGTCCTGAAGCAGATCGCAGCCGGGATCACCGACAACCATCCCGAGGCGCACCTCATGGTCGCCCTCATCGGCGAGCGGCCGGAAGAGGTCACCGACATGCAGCGCAGCGTCAAGGGCGAGATCTACTCCTCGACCTTCGACGAGCCGACCGAGAACCACACCCGCGTCGCCGAGATGGCGCTCGAGATCGCCAAGCGGCAGGTGGAGACCGGGCGCGACGTCGTGATCCTGCTCGACTCGATCACGAGGCTGGCACGTGCGTACAACCTCGCCCTGCCGGCAAGCGGCAAGACCCTGTCCGGCGGCGTCGACCCGGTTGCGCTCTACCCGCCCAAGCGCTTCTTCGGCGCGGCGCGCAATATCGAGCACGGCGGATCGCTGACGATCATCGCCACCTGCCTGGTCGACACCGGTTCGCGCATGGACGACGTCATTTACGAAGAGTTCAAAGGCACCGGCAACATGGAGCTGGCGCTGGATCGCAAGCTCAGTGAGAAGCGCATCTTCCCTGCCATCGATGTGCTGCGCTCGGGCACGCGACGTGAGGAGCTGCTGCTCGACGAGAACACCCTGAAAATGGTGTGGACCATGCGGCGCATGCTTTCGGCGGTCGGGCCCAACGAGGGAATCGAGCTGCTGATGCAGCGCCTGGGCAAGACCAAGAACAACGCCGAGTTCCTCGTCTCGCTCACCAAGTCGGTCGAGGCTTCCGAGCGCTAGCGGCTGCGTGCCTGTCCCGCGCCCCCGCTTCCTCGTTCCCGTCCTGCTGCTGGCGCTGACCGCCTGCGGCACTCCTTCGCCCTCTGGCAGCCTCGGCCCATCGCCGGGGACTGATGCCTCCGCCGCCCCGTCGGGCAGCCCGCATGGCAGCGGCGCGATCGTGCCGGCGCCCGGATCGAACAGCGAGCTCTATCGGCCCAACCCGCGGGCGATCACGGTCGCCATCGATCCGGGCCATGGTGGCTGTCTCGACTGGGGCGTGCCGGATCCCTTGAAGCGCGGCCCGAACTTCGCGGAGAAGACCATGACCCTGGGCATCGCCACTGCCCTGCGCACCCTGCTCCAGGCACAGGGCGTTCGCGTGGTGATGACCCGCAACGGCGATGTCGCGCTGGCCGGCGACAACGACCCGGGTCTGGGCTGCACGGCAGGGCTGCCGTGGCGCGACGTCGACGGTGACGGGAAAGCGGGCTTCGAGGAGACCGGCCGCGTGCGCACCCGTGACGAGCTGCAGGCACGCATCGACCTTGCCAACCTGGCGCGCGCGGACGTGCTTGTCAGCATCCACATCAACTCGCCGACGGAGAGCGGGGTGCCGGTCGACATCGCCTTCACCGAGAGCTACTACGACGACGAGACCCCCTGGGGAATCGCCCGCAGCGCCAAGCTCGCGGACCTGGTGCAGGCGGGCGTCAGCGACGCGTTGCGCGGAGTGAGCTACAAGCGGCAGGATCGGGGCACGGAGGCGCGCGCCTTCTACATCATCGCGCGCCAATGGGCCAGCGGCGACCGCTGCGAGGTCCCCGGTGACACGTGGTGCTCGCCGCATCGCGGGCTGCAGGCGCCGGGGATCCTCAGCGAGGTCGGCTCGATCAGCCTGCCGGCCGAGCACGAGATGCTCGTCAACCCGCAGGGGCAGGAGACGGTTGCGCGCGGGATCGAGCACGGCCTGGCCGAGTACTTCGCGGATCGTCCACTGGCGGTGCGCTACGACGCTCTCGTTCCGGGCGGGGAGGCGGGCGTGTCTCCCGTTACAGCACCCGGAGCTGGGCCGCCATTCCGCGCGACAAGCCTGCCCGCGGTGACGAGCGGGGGCATCTCGCTTCCGCTGCGCCTCACCAACACCGGCACGGCCGACTGGCCCTCCGGGCTCAGGCTCCTCGCCGGCTGGCAGGTCAGCCAGGCACCGTACCTCGCCGCGGCACCCGCGGGCCTCCGGCCTCTGAATGTCGCCGTGCCGCGCCTGGCGCCTGGCGAGTCGCTGGAGCTGACCGTCTCGCTGCCAGCGCCGGATGGCTCCGATCGTCAGCTGCTGTGGCTGACCCTCGCCGACGGAACCCACCCGTTGAGTGATGCAGGCTCGCCCGCTCTTCAGCTGGCGCGCTTGGGGAATTGACCTCACGTCGTTAGCGCTGCTACCATCCGGGATGCACGATCTCGGCCGCCAGACGTACGTTGGCTCGGCTCGGGGATGAGCGAGGTCGGGCAGCCGACCATCTGCACGTGCATCGCGGGAGAGACCTATTGCCCGACCTGCGACAACCGCTGCGCCGAATGAGCGCGTCGCGCCTCATCTCGCGCACGAGCGCCCATCTCAGCGTCATCGGCCTCCTCGTTCTCAGCTCGGCATTTGGTTTCGCGACCCTGCAATCCGATTCGACGGACGCCTCGTCCGGTCGCCAGGCAGCCTTCGCCATCGTTTCCACCGCGCGAGGCGCCGCGGAGTACGTGCACGCCGGGCAGACGGCACACTTCGAGATCGCTGCCGATCCGCTGCGCAACGACCCGATGCTCTCGCGCAAGTCGGCCCCGAGCCTTCCGCCGACCCCGGCAGCCACACCCGTCTCGCCCCCGCCCGTCACGCCTGAGCCGCCAAACCTGGCCGGCGCCCCACAGGCAGGCGCCGCCACCGCCTCTCGTGGCGGCTCGCTGCTGTGGCCGGTGCCGGGCGGGGTGATCACCCAGTACTACCATGCCGGCCATCTCGCCCTGGACATCGCCAACTCGGCTGGCAGCAGGGTGATCGCGGCCGACAGCGGCGTGGTGGTGTGGGCCGGCTGGCGCAACAACGGCGGCGGCTACGTCGTCCAGGTGGACCACGGCAACGGCCTGCAGACGGCCTACAACCACCTGGGGGCCATCTGGGTCAGCGTCGGGCAGCGCGTGACCCGAGGCGAGGGCGTTGGCGCGGTCGGCTGTACGGGCGACTGTACCGGCCCGCATTGCCACTTCGAGGTCATCGTCGGCGGCGTCTACGTCAACCCGCTTCGTTACCTCTAGTCGCAGCACTCCGCTCGCGCCGCGGCCCGGGTATCCTGCCGGCCATGTTCGCTGATCACGTTCGCATCTTCGTCGAGGCCGGCGACGGTGGCGACGGATCCGCCTCCTTTCGACGCGAGGCGCATGTACCTCGCGGTGGACCGGACGGCGGCGACGGCGGAAAGGGCGGCGACGTCGTGCTGGTGGCAGAGCCCGGCATGACGACCCTTGCCGACTATCGACGTTCACGTCATTTCCGGGCGAAGCCCGGCGGCGACGGCAGCCGTCGACGCTCGCACGGCCGCAACGCGATTGACGTGGAGCTCCTGGTTCCGAGCGGCACCGCGGTGCGCACGTCGCCGCAGGCGGAGTGGATCGGTGAGCTCCTGCAGCCCGGCGAGCGCCTGATCGTGGCTCGCGGCGGTCGCGGCGGGCGCGGCAATGTCCATTTCACGAGCCCCACCCACCAGGCGCCGACCCACGCCGAAAAGGGGGATCCCGGCGAGGAGCGCTGGATCGACCTCGAGCTGAAGCTCATCGCCGACATCGGCCTGGTCGGGCAGCCGAACGCCGGCAAGTCGACGCTGCTTGGGGCGCTCACCGCTGCGACGCCGCGCATCGGCAGCTATCCGTTCACCACCACCAGCCCGAACCTGGGCGTCGTGGAACTCCCGAACGAGCGGATGGCCGTCCTGGCCGATGTTCCGGGATTGATCGAGGGCGCGCACGCCGGACATGGTCTGGGTCATGACTTCCTGCGCCACGTCGAGCGCACGCGCGTGCTGGTCGGGGTCGTCGACGGCGCGGCCGCCGATCCGATCGGCGAATGGCAGGTTGTCGCCGACGAGCTGCGCCTGCATGACGCCAGCCTCCTCGAGCGTCCGATGCCGATGGTGGTGACCAAGCTCGACCTTCCCGACGTGGTGGCACGCTGGCCGGAGCTGCGGAAAGCGCTCGCACGCCAGGGACAGCGCGCCATCGGCATCTCGTCGCACGACACCACCGGTCTCGACGAGCTGCGCGTGGTCCTGGCTGAGGCACTTGCCGAGGCCGATGCGAAGGCGCAGCAGGATGTAGGACGTGACGAAGTGCTGATCCACCGTTTCGATCCGCTCGACCAGGGCTGGGAGGTCGTCGCCGAGGCTGACGGGCTGCGCGTCCGGGGTCGCCGCATCGAAGAGGCGGCCAACCGCACGAACTTCGAGAACGACGAGTCGCGCGAGCGCTTCCAGCGCCTCCTCGAGCGACTCGGCATCGATCCGGAGCTACGGCGCATGGGCGCTGGCGATGGCACGACGGTGCGCATCGGTCGAGCCGAGCTCGAGTGGGGCGACGAGGAATGAGGGATCATCCCGCCGTTCTGCCTCACCCCGGCCCGCGCGTGGCGCGCGAACCGGCATCGGCCGAGGGCTCGGAGGGTCCACGTCGCGTGGGAATCCTGGGCGGAACCTTCGATCCGCCGCATCTGGGTCATCTCTGGCTGGCCAGTCTTGCCGCGGACGTCATGGACCTGCAGCGGGTGCTGTTCATGCCCGCGGCCCGGCCCCCGCACAAGCGCGACCGGACGATCAGCGGAGCGACTGATCGGCTGCTGATGACGCGATTGGCGATCGGTAGCGACCCGCTCCTCGAGCTGTCGCCCATCGAGATGGAGCGAACCGGACCGTCGTATACGATCGACAGCGTCACCCAGCTGCAGGCGACATACGGAGGCGCGAGCGAGCTGTTCCTGCTGATGGCCGCCGACTCCCTCCAGCAGATCGACACCTGGCGCGAGCCGGACCGCCTGTTGGCCACGGTGGAATGGATTGTCGGCCCACGCCCCGGCGCGCCCGTGCCCGACATGTCCGCGTTGCGAGAGCGCTTCGACGGGGCGGCATCGCGGATTCACCTGCTCGACGGACCGTCGCTCGACATCAGCTCCTCCGAGATTCGCAGGCGCGTGGCGGCCGGGCGTGTCATCAGTTACCTTGTTCCTCGGCCCGTCGAGGAGCTGATCGCGGATCGCGGCCTGTACCGCGCCGCGCGACCGGCACACCGACCCCGCAGCGACTGAGGAGGAGCGACCTGGAGCAACGGATCATCGAACCCGACGTGCTCGATCCCGGTGAGCTCGCACATCGGATCGTGGAGCTCGCGTCCGACAAGAAGGGGGTCGACATCGTCATGCTGCGCACGGCCGAGCTGACGACCATGGCCGACTACTTCGTGATCTGCTCGGGTCGCAGCGATCGGCAGGTGCAGGCGCTGGCAGGCGCAATCGTCGACACGCTGCGCGACGAGGGCATCCGTCCGCTGGGTATCGAGGGGCAATCGTCGGCGCGCTGGGTGCTCATCGACTACGGCAGCGTCATCGTCCACGTCTTCGCTCCCGAGGAGCGCGAGTACTACGGCCTGGAGCGTCTGTGGAGCGGCGCGCCACAGGTCGTGCGCATCGTCTAGCTGCGGCACGCGGTACTACGCGAGTACTGGTCCGGCGTGCGCCGGACCTCCTATTGAGAGCGACCCGGGGCGGACCCATCCTGCGGGGCATGGCCCGCCAAACGCACCCATCCCATCCGTCGCGCTCGCCACGTGCAGCTCGTTCGACGCGCACGTCGCGTCGCAACGAGAGCTGTCGCTTCTGTGGCGGCCAGCTGCTCAGCAGCGTCTTCGACACCGTCTTCCGCGCCGAGGCAGATGTATCGGCCGATGGGCCTGCGCTCGAGGCGTCGCCCGATGAGCGCCTGTTCTTCGCCATTCCGGGCGCCCTGTGCGTGCCCTGCCGCCAGCTCTACGTCGACCAGCAGCTGATCGGGATCCTGGGCCTCGGCGACTCGCGCTGCACGTTTGCCATCGAGAGCGACCGCGTCCTTCGCGCCGGCGCCGCCTGATCTCGCTCCCGGCGCGCGTGCGGCTCAGCCGGGGCGCGCGGCACCCAGCAGGTACTCACCCAACCAGGCGCTGATCGCCGGCTCCGGTTCGATGCGGTTGGCCTTGATCGCCAGGTCCGCCTCGAACAGGCCCTCGAGCATCGCCTCCAGCTCCTCGGTTGAGTAGCGCCCGGCCGCCTCGACCAGCCGCTCGGCCCCCCGCGCGCTGCCACGCCCGATGCGCCGGGTGATTTCGCTGGCCGGCGCACGCCGCGCCATGAGATCACGAGCCACGAGCAGGTCGGCAACGCGTCCTTCGAGGGAGGCCATGATCCGCAGCACCGGCTGCCCTTCGGCGAGGGCGCGCCCCAGCGCGCCCGCCGCCGCTCCCGGCTCGCGACGATCCAGCGCGTTGCTGATGGCGAACACCGATGCCGGCCGCGTGTCCGGCGTCAGGGCCTCCACGTCGGCGGCGCTGATCGCCCGCTCACCGGCGTACGTCGCCAGCTTGCGCAGCTCGCTGTCGGCGACGCGAGTCTGCTCGCCGCGCTCGATGTCGCTCTCCCAGACCGCCCCGCCGATGCGCTCGGCGAGCAGGGCCGTCGCGCGCGGCTCGATGGCCGCGCCGATCGCCGTTGCGTGCCCCCGGATCCAGGCTCCCAGCTCGTTGCGACGCGGTGCGTTGCGCTCGATCACCGTGCCGCCGCGCTCGCCCACGGCGGCCATCAGCCGCTTCAACAGCGCCGGTGGCTTGCCGATCTCGCGCGACGGCCGTTCCTCGGCGAGCGCCAGGACGGCGCCGTCAGGCAGGTCGCGAACGAGTGCCAGGAGGCGATCCGTCGCCGCATTCGAGCGACCCGCGGCGCGCAGTGGCTGGCGCAGCACGGCGAGGTGCGGCCCGAACATGCCCACCGACGCGGCCGCGATGCGTGCCGCGTCGATCGCCGGCTCGTCAGGGCTGCGCTGGGCGATGACCTCTTCGCGATCCAACGCCCCGACCGCCACGGCGAAGTCGGCGACGGCCCGGCCCAGGCCGAAGCTGTCATCGCCGTGCACGAGGAGCAGCTGCGCCGTCACGGTTGCGGTGCCCCGGTGTGCCAGGCCTCACCGAGGCGTTCGACGACCTCGTCGCTGGTAAGCCCGATCGCGTCGGCCAACTCCTGCTCAAGGGCATGCGCCGGCCGCCGGGCCGACTCGATCTCGCCGCGGAAGGCCGGGTGACGCCGCGCCATGTCGTCGAGTCGCTCGTCGATACTCACGAAGCGGCCGGTCACGTGCTTGTCCGCCAACGAGACGAGCACCGACGGCCAGCCAATGGGGTAGCGCTCCTCGTCGAGGAGGCACATCAGCGGATGTGACGCGACCGGCACGGCCAGCTCCGGAAACCCGCGCTCCGTCAGCCAGCGTGCTCCGACGATGCCGTGGCGCTCGCCGGACGCTCTCGTTTCCAGCTTGTCGATGTCGTGCAGCAGGGCGGCGACCTCGACGAGCCGCACATCGGTCGGAATCCCGGCCTTGCGCACGAGGAGAGCCGCCGCGGCGGCGACGCGGCGCACTCCCTCGGAGTGGACCACGATGCCCTCCGGCAAGTCGAAGCCGGCAAGGATCTCGCGAGCGTGATCGAGCCCCGGGACAGCCACCGGCCGATGCTACCCGGATCGAGTGCACCGCGAGCCGCCCCGCGCGCCGTGCGAGCCGGATCGCGGGCAATGCGGCTGTCGACCTCGTACCAAGCCCCGTTCGTGATGACCTCAATGGTGCCCTCCAGGTCGGTGCGCCGGATGCGTGCTCCCTCGGCGCCGAGGGCGGCCAGCGTCTGCGGGCTGGGATGCCCGTAGTCGTTATCGACACCGTCGGAGATGAGGGCCACGACCGGTCGCGCGTTGGACAGCATCGGCGCGGACGTGCTTGATCGAGACCCGTGGTGGCCGACCTTCAGCACGTCGACCGGTGCGAGGAGGCCACGTTCGGCCAGCCGCGCCTCGACCGGCGCCTCCGCGTCGCCGGTGAGCAGCGCCGTGAACGCTTCGCAGCGAAGCAGCGCGACCACCGAGGCGTTGTTGATGTCGTCGTCGGGCAGCGGCGTGCTGGCGTCGCGCTCGGTCGGGTAGAGGATGGTCAGCGTCGTTCGAGCGTCCAGCCGCAGCTGGTCGCCGGCTCGAGCGTGAGCCAGGCGCGCGCCCGGCTCCTCGACGGCGAGCGCCAGGAAGCGGGTGTAGGTCGGGTTGTCGAAGGCGCGCCCCGCATCGAGCACCAGGCCGACGCGATAGCGACGCAACACCTCGACCAGCCCGGCGACATGATCCTGGTGTGGATGGGTCAGCAACAGGACGTCGATGCGATGGGCGAAGAACGGCAGCGCATCACCGAGCCGGGCGAGCGTCAGGTCGGGATCCGGGCCGCCGTCGATCAGCAGCGTCGTCCCGGCCGGCGTTTCGACCAGGATCGCGTCGCCCTGTCCGACGTCCAGCATGCTCAGATGCAGACGCCCGTCCGGCAGGCTGCCGAGCGACAGCGCGGCGAGCAGCAGGGTGCTGGCGACGGCCATGGCACCGGGTCGCAGCAGTCGGCGAATCAGCCGAGGCATCCGCCGCGGTGGGGAGGACGCGCCGGCCAAGCCGAGCCCGCGCAGCGGCTCCGGCTGCGCCTCGCCGCTCGACCGCCGCCAGGCAACGGCCAGCATCGGATACCAGCCCAGTGCGAACCATCCCGGTGCCGTCAGTGGAACCGAGGCGAACGGGACCGCTGCCGCGGCCTTCCCGGCGATGATCATCAGCTGCAGGTAGAGCCAGGCGCTGCCGCCGGCCAGCCAGGTGGCGGCGTCGCCGAGCAGTGGCAGGTGCAGCGCGGTGTCGATTGCGCCGACCGGTGCGGCGATCGCGCAACAGAGCATGACCAACGGCACGATGGGCACCACCACCACGTTGGCCAGTGGTGCGACCAGCGAGAGCCGCTCGAAGTTGACCACGATGACCGGCAGGGTGGTGAGCTGTGCGGCCAGGGTCAGCGCCACGGGTTCGCGCAGCCACGATGGCAAGCGCTCAAGCCGCCGTTCCACACCGCTGCCGAACCAGATCAGGCCGGCGGTGGCCAGCAGCGACAGCTGGAATCCGACGTCCCACAGCACCGGGGGAGCGGCCAGCAGCATCAATGCCGCCGCCAGCATCAGGGCGCCGGCGGCGTGCGCACGGGAACCTCCCAGGCGCGCGATGAGCATCGCCGCGGCCATCAGGGCGGCGCGGACCACGGATGGTGTCGAACCGGTGAGCACGACGTAGGCGGAGATGCTGGCGGCCGTCATCAGCGGGACGAGCCAACGGCCGCCGGGACGGCGCTGCAGCGGGCGCAGCGCGGCTGCGACGATGGCGGCCACGATCGCGATGTTCCAGCCGGAGATGGCAACCACATGGGTCAGGCCGGCCGCCGCGAACGCGTCGCTGATTTCGGGGCTGATACCGCTCCGCACGCCAAGCAGGATCCCGGCGCCGAGCGCTGCGGCCGGCTCCGGCACGGTCGCGTTCAGCCCGTCGAGCAGCCAGCGGCGCAGGCTGGCTGCGGCCTCCGACAGGGGCCCGAGCCGGTGACCGACCACCTGCGCCTCGAAGGCACGGGCGATCGCGCCGATGCCCTGCCGGGCCAGGTAGGCGCGGTACGCGAAGCCGTCGAAGTCGCGTGGCGCGTCCAGCCTCGCCTCGAGCGAGATGCGATCGCCGGCAACGGCCTCCACCGAACGCGGTAGCCACACCAGCAAGCGCCCCGCGACCGGCCGGCTGGCGGAACCTGGACCGGCCGCGTTCACCTGGTCGAGGATGAGCTGAGCTCGCCCGCCCCTCGGACGCGGTTCCTCGTTGAGCGTGCCCGAGACCCGCCACTCGGTCGTCCCGACCAAATCGGCGACGCTTCCCGGACCGGTTGGCATGGTCGTCGCCGATGCCCGCCATGTGCCCAGCCCGACGCCCAACACGAGGATCGACCCGACGACGATCGACGGCCGGCGCAGCACCACGGCCCCCAGGGCGAGACCCAGCGCCGCGAGCACCAGCGGCGGCACCGCTACCGGCTGCAGCCATCCGGCGTCGGCCAGCAGGATCCCAGTCGTCAGTCCGCCGAGCAGCCCCGGCAGCAGCGCAACCGAGAGTGCCACGACGGCCTCGTCCCGCCGCGCTCAGACGATCACCAAGTCGCGAAGCTTGTCGAGCTGGCCAGCGTTGAGCACCTTGCGCTCGACCAGCTCATCGAGCGTCGCGAAGGGGCGCTCCTGGCGTGCGGCGACGATCTTCTGAACGGTCACGGGGCCGATGCCCGGCAGGGTATCGAGCTGCTCGGGGCTGGCGTCGTTGAGGTTCACCAGGCCACCGCCGCTGCTCGGTCCGGCGCCAACCGAGCCGGGCGCCGGCGTCACGCCGACGATTGGTACGTAGACCTGCTGGCCATCGGTCACAGGCGCCGCCAGGTTCAGGGAGGCAGCCGCCACGAGCAGGTCAGCGCTCGGCGCGTACCCGCCCGCCGCGGAGATCGCGTCGCCGACCCGCGCCTCGGCCGGAAGCCGCACGATGCCGGGCCGTGCGACGCCACCCTCGACGTCCACCAGCAGAGGCGCGGCCTTGCTTGTCGCCGGTCCGCTGCGGAGGGGCACGGCCGTGGGGCTGAGCGGCCCGAGGCCGGCAGCCAGGTCGACGCCGGGAGCGGCGCTGGGTGCGGGTGCCAGCAGCAGCCAGGCACCCAGCGCCACGGCGATCAGGGCGGCGCCCGCGGCGCCGAAAAGAAGCTGGTCACGCATCGCCACGACAAGGCCTCCACGCTGCGGTTTTGGAGGCGAGCGACGGCTGCTGCGTCCGGAGCCCGGCATCCGGGCACTCGACGCCCGGCTCCGGAAGCAGGGGCGCAGATTACCCGTGAGCCCATTACCGGTCGCTTACCGCCGGCTCACTCGCGTCAGGGGATCCGGCGAGCGTCGCAATGGAGCCGGTGGGAGGGCTCAGGGCGTGACGATGTTGACCAGCTTGCCGGGGACCTGGATCACGCGACGCGGCGCTCGGCCGGCAAGATACGCCTGCACCCGCTCCGAGGCGAGGGCCATCCTCTCGATCTCTTCCGCGGGCGTGTCGGGTGTGACGACCAGCCTGTCACGCAGCTTGCCGTCGACCTGCACGGGCAGCTCGATGGTCTCGACCGCGGCGAGCGCCGGGTCGAATGCGGGCCACGCCTGCTGGTGGATCGAGTACCGCTTCCCGCGACGCGCCCACAGCTCCTCGGCGAGGTGTGGGGCCATCGGCGCGAGCAGGAGGAGCAGCGTGTCGACGGCCTCGGCGAAGGCGGCTGACTGCTCCATCCCGGAATCGCGCTCGCGGATGATCGCGTTGGTCAGCTCCATCAGCTTGGAGAGTGCCGTGTTGAAATGAAAGGCCTCGATGTCGGCGCCGACGCCGGCGATGGCCACATGCGTCGCCCGCCGCAGCGCGCGCTGCAGCTCCTCGCCATCGGTGGCAGGGGAACCGCCGGTTGCCGAAGGCTGGGCGACCGACCAGACGCGTGCCAGGAAGCGGTGCACGCCGTCGATGCCGCTGGGATTCCACGGACCGCCCTGGTCCCATGGGCCGATGAACATCAGGAAGCAGCGCACGGCGTCCGAGCCGTAGCGTGCCACCAGCTCATCCGGGTTGGCGACGTTGCCCCGCGACTTGCTCATGCGCTGATGGTCGGCGCCCAGGATCTGCCCCTGGTTGCGCAACGCCAGGAACGGCTCGTCGAAGTCGAGCATCTTCATGTCGCGCAGCGCCTTGACGAAGAAGCGGGCGTACATCAGGTGCAGCACGGCGTGCTCCGCGCCGCCGGTGTACAGGTCGACCGGCATCCACAGCCTGACCTTGTCCGGATCCCAGGCCAGCGCCGAATGCGGCGAGGTGTAGCGCAGGAAATACCACGACGAATCGACGAAGGTGTCCATGGTGTCCGTCTCGCGCCGCGCCGGACCGCCGCACACCGGGCATTCGGCGGCCAGGAACTCGGCGTTCGACTGCAGCGGCGAGACGCCGGTCGGCGCGAAGTCGACGTTCGACGGCAGCAGCACCGGCAGCTGCTCCTCGGGCACGAGCTGCGCGCCATGGTCGGGGCAATAGACGATGGGGATCGGCGCGCCCCAGTAGCGTTGGCGGCTGACCAGCCAATCGCGCAGCCGATAGCTCACCGCGGCAGACCCCAGGCCGATGTCGGCCAGCTGCTGGGTGATGGCGCCGATCGCCTCGGTCGCCGGCATGCCGCTGAACTCGCCCGAATCGGCGAGCACCTCGTCGGCCTCGTGGGCGGCGAACGCCTGGTCGGTCGGAACCTCGGCGGAGGCGGGAACCACCACGTAACGGATCGGCAGGTCGTACTTCCGCGCGAACGCGAAGTCGCGCTCGTCGTGCGCCGGCACGGCCATGATCGCCCCGGTGCCGTAGCCGGGCAGCACGTAGTCGGCGATCCAGATCGGGATGCGCTCGTTGTTCAGCGGATTGACCGCGTACGAGCCGGTGAACACGCCGCTCTTGTCGCGCTCGACGGTGAGGCGCTCGATCTCGGTCGCGCTGCGTGCCGCGACGACGTACGCATCGACCGCCTCACGCCGCTCCTGGACGGTCAGCACCGAAACCAGCGGATGCTCGGGGGCCAGCACCATGAAGGTCGCGCCGAAGATCGTGTCGGGCCGGGTGGTGAAGACGCGGATCGGATCGACCCGGTCGGCTTCGACCGGGAAGTCGATCTCCGCCCCCTCGGATCGGCCGATCCAGTTGGTCTGCATCAGCCGGATCGGCTCTGGCCAGTCGATCCCCGAGAAGTCCAGCAGCTCGTCGGCGTAGCTGGTGATGCGGAAGAACCATTGTTCCAGGTCGCGCTTGATGACCGGCGTCCCGCAGCGCCAGCAATGGCGATCGGCGCCCTCCACCTGCTCGCGCGCCAGCACGACCTGGTCCTTTGGGCACCAGTCCACCGGCGCCATGGCCCGATACGCCAGGCCCGCCCTGAAGAACTGCTCGAACAGCCACTGCGTGCAGGCGTAGTACTCCGGGTCGGAGGTCACCACCTCGCGGCTCCAGTCGAACATGCAGCCCATCGTCCGGAACTGGGCGCGCATGCGCTCGATGTTGCTCGCGGTCCAGGTGGCGGGGTCGACGCCACGGTCGATGGCCGCGTTCTCCGCCGGCAAGCCGAAGCTGTCGAAGCCCATGGGGAACATGACGTTATCGCCGCGCATGCGGCGCAGGCGGGCGACGATATCCGGCCCGGTCGCCGCGTACCAATGACCGATGTGCAGGTCACCGGACGGGTACGGATACATGGTCAGCACGTACTGCTTCTCGCGCGGGTCGTCGTCGCGCGCCCGATCCAGCTCATCGGCCTCCCAGCGCCTGCGCCAGGTTGCCTCGTAGGTCGCCGGGTCCCAGCGCTCGGCGCGCGCGCGGGCCTGGGTGGTCATGCGTCCGTCTCCTGCTCGTCGGGGAACCATGCCATCAGCAGCTCGTCACGGAAGGTGTGGTTCGGGCCACGATACTGGCGCCGCCGCAGTCCCTCTCGCACGAATCCAACGTGCTCGTACACCGCGATGGCCCGCTCGTTGTCGGGGAAGACACCGAGCGATACCTTCCCCAGTCCACGCTCGCGCGCCCAATCCTGGGAGGCCCGCATCAGCGCCGTGCCGATCCCGGCGTCGCGCCAGTCGTGCGCCACGCAGATGGACAGCGTGCCGACATGGTCGCTCGAGGCGTTGCGCTCGACGCCGATGAGCACGTTGCCGATCACGTCGGCGTCGGCCTCGGCGACCAGCGCCAGGCTGCCCTCGCCCCGGATCATCTCGCCGATGAAGAATGCCTCGGACGGCTCGCTGACAGCGGTCGGCGGCGTGATCAGGTAGCGCCCCTCACTACGGACGGCGGCGAACAGGCGGGCCAGCGCCCGCGCATCGGTCGGGCGCGCGGCGCGCAGCGTCCAGGCGCGGCCGTCCCTGGTCTGCTGTCGCGTCGCGTCGATGGTCGTCATTCCGTGTCCGCCTCATCGGTCAAACAAAACGCCCCTCCGTCGTCAGGACGAAGGGGCTCTTCGCGGTACCACCTGAGCTTGACCGATGCCTCGCGCCATGAGGTGGTGGAGCTGGGGGGACTCGAACCCCCGACCCCCTGCATGCCATGCAGGTGCTCTCCCAGCTGAGCTACAACCCCACGATCGATCCACTCGTCGGCGTGGTATCGGACGCCCGCCCGACCGTCTTTCGGCGGCTGCTCGGCGGGCGAGTTCGGCGCTCTCGAATCGCCGGCTTGCACCACTTCCGGCTCGCTGCAGGATCGAGGGCAGCGCCTACTGCTCCCGCGTCATCGCGTTCGCCGGCGAGAATAGCACAGGCGGTCGATTCTCCTCAATCCGCCGGCCACCAGCGCGGTTCACGTCTCGCGCGTGAGGAACTGCTCCTTGAGTCGCTCCAGGCTGGCGCCGATGTCGCCCTCGGCGGCCGATGCGATCATCGGCTCCATGAACCCGGTCAGCAGAGAGCCACGGATCTCCATGGCGAAGGTGACGCGGGAGGCATCGGCACCGTCCGGTTCGACCTGCAGGATCGCGTCGGCCTTCACGCCGCTCACCTCGGAATGCAGCTGCAGCCGGCGCGGGGGGTCATAGGCGGTGACCTCCAGCGGCGCCTCGATGCGCTGGCCCATCAGCTCGCGCACGACGAGCGCCGTTGAGCCGATGCGCATCGGTCCGGTCGACGTCATCTGCGCGCTGGCGACGCCGGATTGCCAGCGCGGGAGGTCGTCGAGCGACGACGCGAAGCTGAACACCTCCTCGGCGGCCGCCGGAATGGCGATGCTGCGTTCGACTCGTTTCACATCCGAGACGGTAGCGCTCAGCGCCCGATGTCGTCGGCGATGCGGCGCAGGTCGTCAACGAGTCCGCTGTACGCCGCGTCGCGTGCAGGGGAGGATGCCATCCGGCACCGATTGGTCCGGGTGGCCCTCTTGGCCGGCCTGTCGTATGCTGCCGCCGCGCCGCTGGGACTCGCGTTCCGAGCCCGGCCCGCAACAGAGGGGTACATCCGAAGCGTGTTTCGTCGACTGATTCCGATATTCGCCGCCAGCGCGCTGCTGCTGGCAGCCTGTGGCCAGAGCGCACCGCCGACCCCGGCGCTGGACGCCAACCAGATCATCACCAAGGGCCTCGAGGCGACGACCAAGCTGCAGAGCTTGCATCTCGACGTGGCGCTCGACGGGCAGCTCACGCTGCCGCAGCTCGGCGGTGTTCGGCTGAGCGACAGCACCCTCGGCGGCGATCTCGACCTGGCGAGGAAACTGGCCCACCTGACCTTCAGCCTGCCGAAGCTGTTCGGCCTGGCCGGCGAGGTCATCGTCACCGGGCCGGCGACCTACATCAAGACCACGCTGACCGGCGCGAAATGGCAGAAGCAGGACAACACAACCGGCGGATCGATCCCCGAGGTCCAGGACCCGACCAAGGCGCTGGCCGAGCTGGGGACCTTCCTGAAGAAAGACGGCGTCGAGGCCAGGAAGCTGGCCGATGTGAAATGCGGCGACGCCAACTGCTACCAGGTGGAGCTGACGATCCCCAGCGCGCTCCTGGATGGAGCCGCCGTGTCGGCCGGCACCTCCGCATCGGAGGTCATCGGTGATGCGCTCGTGCTGAACCTGCAGTTCGATCGCGAGAAGCTGTACCTGACCACGGTCTCGACCAGCATCGACAACGCGCAGGCCGGCACGTTCAGCGCGACGATCAGCCTGAGCGGCTTCGACCAGCCGGTGACCATCAGCGAGCCGCCGGCCAGCGACGTCGAGGCAAGCGGCGGGGGCTTCACTTTGCCCTAGCTTCGAGGCCGATGGCCAAGACGCTGCCAGATGCCAATCACCGTGGGCTTGGGCTGCGCGGAGGCGCAAGGACACGCCTGCTTCCGCCGGGTTCACGCTCAGCCCAGCAGGTTCGGTGGGTGATGTGCGGGCCTGGGCGAGTCTAAGCCGTCCCTGGTTGGCGGCAGCGGACGAGGTCGCGAGCGGACCGTGCGCGCCTCAAACCTCTGGTAGAACCACTTCGGCCGAAGCCGCGATGGGGCGAAATAAGACAGGGTTTGGTGGAGATGAGGGGACTCGAACCCCTGACCCCCGCGATGCGAACGCGGTGCTCTCCCAGCTGAGCTACATCCCCGGGCCGTGCGCGAGTATAGCAAAGGCTTGTCAGTAGAACAGACGTTCTATATCATCGACCGATGCAGATGCAGAGGCAGGCCGCCCGTCCGCTGGCCGACATCCTCGAGGCGCTGCAATCGAAGGGCCTGCGCAAGGGGGTCGGACCGATGCCCGGGAAGGTTCTCGTCCCCGCCGTCCCGACCGGGCAGCCGCTGCTCGACGATGCGCTGCGTACCGGCGGCTGGCCACGCGGGTCCCTGGCCCTGCTCGATGCGCCGCTCGGCGCCGGCGCGACCTCGCTGGCACTCGGCACGTTGTCGGCCTGCCAGGCGGCCGGCGGCCTCGTCGCCTGGCTCGACCTCGAGGGCAGCTTCGATCCGTCGACCGCGGCGCGGTTGGGTGTCAACCTGGAATGGCTGCTGCTCGCTCGCCCGTGCGATGCACTCGAGGCAGTGGAGCTGACCGCCTGGCTGGCCCGCACCCGCCTGCTCGACGTGCTGGTCCTGGACCTCGGCCTGGCCTCGGTCGCGTCACACGCGCTGGCGCGACTGCCGGAACTGCTGACCCGGTTCGGCAGTGTCGTCCTGGCGCTGGCTCCCTCGGGACGGGAGGCCGTGGGAGGCGTCGCCGGGATCCGCGTGTCGCTGGAGCGTCGGGCCTGGCTGGCCGTCGGCCGCGACCTGGTGGGAGAGCGCATTCACGCCACCGTCGCCCGTCACCGCTGGGCGCTGGCCGGCGCCTCCGCCGAGCTCGACCTGTGGTTCGCCGAGGGCCGCCGCATCGATCCGCTGCTGCCGTCGCTCGCCTCGCCGCAGCCAGCGCGCGTGCCTATCGAAGAGCGACCGGCGCTCCACGTCCTCACGGCCTGACCATGCCCGATGCGCGCCTGCTGGCCCTGGTCTGGCCCGACCTGCGCCTGGCCGATGCCGACCCCGCCCCTTTCGAGCCGATGCTCGAGGCGCTCGACGATCTCTCCCCGAGGATCGAGGCGGTGGCCGTCGGGGTCGCGCTGGTCGATGTCACGGGCCTCGGGCCGCTCATCGGCACCGAGCGCCGGATCGCGGCACGTGCCGTGGCGCTCGTCCGCCAGGTTGCGTCGCTCACCGTCCGGGCCGGCATGGGCGACAACCGCTGGCTGGCCGTGCTCGCTGCGCGTCTGACCGGTACGCCCGAACCGGTCGCCTACCGCGATCTCGACCGCGACGAGCTCGCCGACCTGCCGCTCTCCCTGCTGCCGGTCGATGCGGCCATCCGTCAGCGCTTCGGCCTCTTCGGCCTGGTGACCTTCGGCCAGTTGGCGGTGCTGCCGCGCTCGGCGGTCGGCGCACAGTTCGGTGCCATCGGTGAGCGGCTCCAGCAGCTGGCGCGCGGCAACGATCCGCGACCCCTGGTGCCGCGACGCCGGCCGGAGCGCCTGAGCGCGCATCGCCACTTCGAGCCACCGCTCTCCGACGTGGGCGCCGCCGGCCTGGCGCTGCGGGTGCTGGCCACCGAGCTCGTGGACCGGTTGCGTGACCGGCACCTGGCACCTGGTCGGGCGAGCCTCGAGCTCAACCGGGAGGATGCGCCGCCGCTGCGCATCGAGCTCGCCTTTCCGCAGCCGGCGCTCGAGCCGGACTGGATCGCGCGCCTCCTCCTGTCGCGCCTGGAGGCCGCCGCGCGCACCGTTCCGTCCGTTACCGACGCGCGCGAGGAACCATGCATCACGCGCATCGGCCTGACCTTCGACCGGCTGGCCGACCCGCAGGGCCGTCAGCTGGCGGCCTTCGAGCCGCAGGCCGGCCGATGGGAGGAGCTGCGCTGGTCCCTGGAGCGGGTCCAGGCGCGCTTCGGCGACGGCCGCCTGTGGCGAGCCGAGCACGTCCGGCCGAACGCGGCGCTGCCCGAGCAACGCGGGCGGTTGGTGGACATCGGTCCATGACCAGGCTGTACGCGAATCATCCGCTGGTCCAGGTCGAGACCGATACGTCGGGCACGCCGCAACGGCTGCGCATGGACGGCGTGACGAGCGGCGAGGTGGGCATCTGCAACCACTGGCGCGTCGACGACGACTGGTGGCGCGAGCCGGTCGCCCGCGACTATTTCAAGCTGGTGACACGCGACGGGCTGCTGTGCACCATCTTCCTGGACGAGATCCGCGGCACGTGGCATCTCGAGCGCATCTTCGACTGACGACCGGTGCCGGGCGTGGCACCACTCGTGCACCGGGCAAGCGCATGACTGATTTCGAGCGCGATCCGGGAGCCATCGACGACCCGGGCGACCGCGGCGGCCAGGACGTCGAGCCACGCAGGCTGCCACCTGGCGACACTGCCGACGATGTCGGCGCATCCGGCGAGCCGGAGATTCCCAAGCTGGACCTGCCGGGACCCGACGATCCGGTGGCCTGGAACTATGTCGAGCGAGGCACCGAGGTGATCGGGCGGAACGCGGCCAGGCTGGGCAAGGTGAGCCAGATGGTCGGGACCGATGAGGGCATCTTCCACGGCATCGCGGTGGACCCGGAGCGGGGAGGCGGAATCCGCATGGTGCCCTCCGCGCAGGTGACCCTGCTGACCCCGGGTCGCGTCGAAATCTCGCTCGACGCCGAAGCCCTCGACCGCATCGAGGAGTATCGACCGCCGGGCTGAACGGCGGGGCGATCACAGATTCCTCTTGACAAGAGCCTCGATGTATTGTTGAGTTAGTAGGTCAACAAGCTCTGGAAATGGGGGAATCGCTCGTGCGCTATGTCTCGCTGCTCCTGGTATTCGTGCTCGCCGGGTGTGGCTCCGCCGCCGGTCAGGGGAGCAGCGGCGATCCGGTGCCGCTGCGACTCGGCTACTTTCCGAACGTCACCCACGCGACCGCAATCGTCGGCCTCGAGCGCGGCATCCTGGCCAGGGCGCTGGGCAGCGGGGTAAGGCTGACGGCACAGGCGTTCAACGCCGGACCCGAGGCGGTGGAGGCGATCTTCAACGGCGCGCTGGACGCGGCATTCCTGGGTCCCAACCCGGCGATCAACGCCTTCACTCGCTCCAACGGGCAGGCGATCCGGATCATCGCCGGCGCGACGTCGGGCGGCGCGGCGCTGGTGGTTCGCAAGGGCATCAGCAAGCCGGCGGACCTGGTGGGCCGGACCCTGGCAACGCCGCAGCTGGGCAATACGCAGGACGTCGCGCTGCGCGCCTGGCTGGCCGACAACGGGCTCAGCTCCGATCTGGAAGGCGGAGGTCAGGTGTCCGTCAAGCCGCAGGCCAATGGGCAGGCGCTGGAGGCATTCATCGCCGGAAGCATCGACGGCGCCTGGGTACCCGAGCCGTGGGCCACCCGGCTCGTCCGAGAGGGCGGGGGCTCCGTGCTCGTCGATGAGCGAGACCTGTGGCCGAATGGCCAGTTCGTGACCACCCACCTGGTGGTGGCGACGACCTTTCTGACGGCTCATCCAGACGTCGTCAAGCGGCTCCTGGAGGGTCACGTCGAGGCGAACGCCTACGTCAATGAGCATCCGGCGGACGCGCAGGCGACTGTCGAAAAAGCGATCGCCGATCTCACGCACGCGAAGCTGCCGGCCGGCACCCTGGCAGCCGCATGGCATCAGCTGACCTTTACGGTGGATCCCATCGCCTCATCGCTGAGCGTCTCCGCACAGCACGCCACAAAGCTCGGACTGCTGAAGGACGCCAAGCTCGACGGCATCTACGACCTGACGCTGCTCAACGAGGTGCTGCGCGAGCACGGAGACCCGGAGGTCGCAGCGCCATGACCGCGGTCGCTGCGCTCCCGGCCGCGCCGGTCGCCGATCGAGGCTCGCCGAAGCCCGCCATCGAGGTGAGCGGCGTGCACAAGGCGTATGGGCCGCGCGGCGGCCACGTTCTCGCCCTGTCCGACATCAGCCTGACCGTCGAGCGCGGTACGTTCGCCTGCCTGGTGGGTGCATCGGGATGCGGCAAGAGCACGTTGCTGACGTTGCTGGCGAAGCTCGAGAAGCCGCAGCTCGGCAAGGTCAAGGCGCGCGGTCGGGTCAGCCTTATCTTCCAGGACGCCGCGCTCTTCCCGTGGCTCACCGCGGCGCAGAACATCGAGCTCGCATTGCGGTTCGCGGGCGTGCCGTCTCGTGAGTGGCCGCAGCGGTCGGCCGACCTGCTGCGGCTCGTTCACCTCGAGGGATTCGGCGACCATC
Organism: uncultured Chloroflexia bacterium; assembly: GCA_963716585.1. Lineage (GTDB taxonomy): Bacteria > Chloroflexota > Limnocylindria > QHBO01 > QHBO01 > JAICUY01. The sequence goes on along the minus strand of CAVQTN010000004.1, from coordinate 616,367 downwards.
GGCCGCATGAGCTCTCCGGCGGGATGCGCCAGCGCACCGCGCTGGCCCGTGCGCTGGCGCAGGGTGCCGACATCCTGCTCATGGACGAGCCGTTCGGCGCGGTGGACGCCATGACCCGCGATCTGCTGCACGACGAGCTTGAAGCCATCTGGGCCGCGAACCAGATCACCGTCCTCTTCGTCACGCACGACGTTCGCGAGGCGGTGCGACTCGGCGATCGCGTTGTCATCCTGACCAGTCGGCCCGGGAGTGTCGCCGATGACGTTCCCATCCCGCTGGCGCGGCCGCGGCCGATCGGCGACCCGGCGGTTGCCGCGCTGACCGAGCGGATCACGCTGCGCTTGCGCGAGGAGGTCATGCGTCATGCGGACGACTGACATCGGTGGACAGCTGCGCCGCGAGCGGACGCTGGCCGGGCTCGACTCCCTCGAACTGCCGATCAGCGGGCAACGTTCACTGGTGCGCAGGGCATGGAGCTCGACCTGGCCGCAGCTTGCGGCCCTCGGGCTGGTGTTGGTCGGCTGGCAGCTGGTGGTGATGAGCGGCTGGCGTCCGCCGTGGGTGCTGCCGGGACCGCTCGACGTTCTGCCGCGACTTGTCGACGAGCTCCGAGACGACCTGCCGGCGGCGATCCTGACCACCCTGCGTCGCGCGGCCATGGGCTTCGGCCTGGCATTGCTCATCGGCTCGGCGCTGGGACTGGCGATCGTGCGCTGGCGCCTGCTGCGCACCGCAGTGGGGTCCCTGATCACCGGCCTGCAGACGATGCCGTCGATCGCCTGGTTCCCGCTGGCGATCCTGCTCTTCGGGCTCTCGGAAGGAGCCATCATGTTCGTCATCGTGCTCGGCGCCGCACCATCCGTGGCGAACGGGTTGATCCACGGCATCGACCACATCCCGCGCATCCTGCTGCGTGCCGGACAGGTGCTTGGGGCGCGCGGCATCGACCGCTATCGGTTCGTGGTGCTGCCGGCGGCACTGCCGTCGTTCGTGGGCGGCATGAAGCAGGCGTGGGCCTTCGCCTGGCGCAGTCTGATGGCGGGCGAGCTGCTGGTCATCGTCGCCCAGCAGCCCTCGCTGGGGGCGACCCTGCAGCTCCAGCGGGAGCTCTCCGATGCCGAAGGCCTGCTGGCCACCATGATCGTGGTGCTGAGCATCGGGATGGTGATCGACCTGCTCGTGTTCGGTACGCTGGAGCGACGGATCCGCGAGGGGCGCGGCCTGGTCGAGGCGCGCAGCTAGGGCTTCGGCCCCGGCCCGGGAACGACCCTGCCCCCCGGCTTCGGGATGCGGCGTCGGATGACCTTGGGCAGGCGACTGCGGGCGGCGCCACGGATCCTGCCCATCGAGGTCCAGGCCTCCGGCGCCTCGGTCAGCTGCCGAACGTGCTTCGGCAGCTTGCCCCGGACCAGGTCCTCCAGCGACGTCTCCTCCAGGATCTCGCGCAGGCTGGCACGCACCGCGATCCAGATCTCCTGGAGGTGGCGCGCCGGGCCGACGTACTCGACCAGCTCGGGGCGGTCGCCGCGCACATCGGACATCGGTCCATCGACCGCCCGCACGATGTCCGCCAGGCTGATCTCGGCGGCCGGTCGCGCCAGGCGGAAGCCGCCGCCGGCGCCCCGCTGACTCTGCACGATGCCGGCGTACTTGAGCGACAGGAGCACGCTCTCCAGGAACTCGAGCGGAATCTCCTGGCGTTCGGCGATGACGTCGCGCTTGACCAGCCCCTCGCCGCCAACCGCAAGCTCTGCGGCGGCGCGAATCGCATAGTCGGCACGAGCAGTGACCCGCATGCCGCGATTGTGACATCGCCGCGAGGGACGAGGACGAGCCGCGGCACGCGGCGCTAGCATCGATGACATGACTGAGCAGCGCGTGGATCGGCTATGGCCTGATCCGCAGCCGGACCTGCCGCTCGACGCCGCCTTCGCCGACCTGCGGCTTCCCGCACCGCCGAGCGATCGACCCTACGTCGCCATCAACATGGTGACCAGCATCGACGGCCGGGCCCAGGTTGCCGATGGCGCCGAGGGCCTTGGCAGCCACGTCGATCGGCGCCTGATGCGATTGCTGCGTGCCGGATTCGACGCCGTGGCCTGTGGCGCAGGCACGCTGGTCGCCGCCGGATTCTGGCCGGGCCTCCCGCGCGAGCTGGCTGCCGGGCGCCTCGCGCGGGGCCACGCCGCGCAGCCGACGAGCGTGGTGATCGCCGGCTCGGCCCCAGTACCGCTCGAGCGCTGGCACGAGGGCGGCGGCCCACGCCTCCTCGTCGTGGGCAGCGACAACCCGCAGCAAGCTGCGCCGGGCGTCGAGCTGCTGCGGGCCGCGACGCCGCGCCCGGATCCGGGCTGGGTGCTGCAGCGACTCCAGCAGGAGGGGATCGGTTCGCTGCTGCTGGAGGGCGGCCCGACGACCAACGCCGCGTTCCTGGCACGGGATTGCCTCGACGAGGTCTTCTGGACGCTGGGCCCCACGTTGATCGCCAGTGATGCGCTGCCCATGATCGCGCCCATTCCAGGGGGATCGCCGTGGGCCGACCATCCCCGGCGCGGCAGCCTGGTGAGCCTGCACCGCAGTGGCGACGAGCTCTTCCTGCGGTACCGCTTTGGGCCAGCAGGTAGCATCGGGCGATGAACGATCACGACATCGGTCTCGGACGGCTGGGCGTGTGGGGGCACCTCGATACGCTCTCGATGGAGGAGGCGCGCGAGTACGCGCGACGCGCCGACGATCTCGGCTACGGGGCGCTGTGGGTGCCCGAGACGATCGGACGCGAACCGTTCGTGCTGCTCGCCATCCTGGCCGATGCGACCACCAGCATGAAGCTCGGGACGAGCATTGCCAGCATCTGGGGTCACGATGCCCAGACGACGCGGATGGCCGCCATGACCCTCCAGGAGGCGAGCCAGGGACGCTTCGTGCTCGGCCTGGGCGTGTCGCACCCGCACCTCGCCGAGCGGCTCCGTGGGCACCGGTACGAGAAGCCACTGACCCGCATGCGCGAGTTCCTGGTCGCGTATCGCTCGGCCATCTACCGCGGACCGATGGCGCCCGATGCCGTGGGGCAGCCGCCGGTGCTGCTCGCCGCGCTGCGCGATCGCATGCTTGCGCTGTCGGCGACCGATGCGGACGGTGCGTTTCCCTATCTCGCCACGCCGTCGCGGGTCAGTCAGATGCGGGCGGGCCTGGATGCGGCATCGGCCGGCGCCAACCGGCCGCGCGCAACCCTGGCGGTGACGTTGCCGGTGGTCCTGACGTCCGCGCCCATCGAAGCGCGTTCCATTGGCCGGGCCTACCTGGCGCCGTACCTGCGCACGCCGAACTACCAGGCCAGCTGGGCCCTGCAGGGGTTCGATGCGACCGATTGGGAGAAGCCGGGCAGCGATCGGCTGGTGGACGCGATGGTGCGCTGGGGGCATGTCGACGAGATACGCGAGCGGATCGCGGAGCACGTGGACGCCGGCGCGGACCACGTGGCGATCATCCCGCTGAACGCCGAAGGGCAGAGCGAGCACCTGCCGACCCTCGAGGCGCTGGCCGACTAGCCGTCCAGGCCTCGCGGGAGATGGCATACACCAGCCGACGAACGCCGCGCAGCTCCGTTTCGCCGCGCAGCCGTTCGCCGATCCTGGCGGCGACCCTGATCGAGGCCGTGTTGTCCGGGTCGATGAAGCTGAGCAGCTCGTCAAAGCCACGCTCCTCGAAGCCCCACCCCATCGCCACGCGCGCCGCCTCGGTCGCGTAGCCCCGGCCCCACCACGCACGGCCGAGCAGGTAGCCCACCTCGGGGCCGGGCCAGCCCTCGGGGTTCCAGACCCCGACGCGGCCGATGAATATGCCAGTTGCCTGCTCCTCGATCGCCCAGGGCCCGTAGCCGCGGAGCACCCAGTGGCCGGTCCAGGTCGCGATCGCCCGCCAGCAGTCCTCGCGTGAGGGCACGCTGCCGGCGCCGATGTAGCGCACCACCTCGACATCGCGCGTCAGGTCGAACAGGGCATCCGCGTCCTCGTTGCGAAACGGCCGCAGCTTGAGCCGATCCGTCTCGAGGGTTGGAATGCCGTTCTCCATCTGCCGATCATGGCACAGGCGGGGGTCGATCGTCGGTTGCGCGGCACTTCTACGGATAGAACGGATGTTCTATCATGCTTGGTCCGATGAGCACGCCGGACGACCTTCCCGCCTACTGCGAGCTGCATGCGCACAGCAACTTCAGCTTCCTGGACGGTGGCAGCCACGTCGAGGACCTCGTCGCCCAGGCGGCGCTGCTCGACCTGGCTGCGCTGGCGATCACCGATCATGCCGGACTCTACGCGGCGGTGCGGCTCAGCAAGGCCGCCCAGCAGACGCAGACCGATGCGGCAAGTGCCGCCGGCCTGGGCCCGGTGCGTCCGATCATCGGGCTCGAACTGTCGATTCCACGCACCGAGGCCGAGCTGCGCGCGGCGCGTCGCGGCCGCAAGCTCAATGATCCGCTCCGCGGTCCAAGGGCCAGCCGCGGCTGGCCTGGCGAGTTCCACGCGGGACCGATGCCCGGCGACCACCTCGTGCTGCTGGCACGCGATAGCGACGGCTACACCGCCCTCTCTCGCCTGGCCAGCCGCGGCCATCTCGCCGGCGAGAAGCAGTTCCCGGTCTTCGAGCAGTCGCTGGTGGAAGCCGCACTCGACGAGGCACGCGGCCACCTGTTCGGCCTTTCCGGCTGTCGCAACGGCGAGGTGCCACGCCGCCTGCTTGCCGGTGAGCGGGCCGAGGCGCTGGCCGTGGCGCAGCGCTGGGCGCGCCGCTTCCCGGAGGGGAGCTTTGGGGTGGAGCTCAGCCATCACCTGCAGTCGGACGACGACTGGCTCGTGGCGCAGCTCGCCGAGCTGGCGGAGACGGCCGGATTGCCGACCGTCGTCACCAACGAGGCGCACTACGCCGAGCGCGTTGGGCATCGGCTGCAGGACGTTCTGGTCTGCATCCGCCACGGGGCGACGCTCAGCGACGCGCAGGAGCTGCTGCTGCCCAACGCGGAGTACCGGCTCAAGTCCGCCACGGAGCTGGCCGCCATCGGCGCGGTCCTGCCCGATGCCCGCGCACGAGCATCGTGGGAGCAGGGCATGGCGCAGGCTGGCCGCATTGGCCAGGCTTGCAGGCTCGACCTGAGCTTCGAGCGCTATCGGTTTCCCGGGTTCAGCGTCCCGGAGGGGGAGACCGCGTTCTCATATCTCTACCAGCTTGCACACCAGGGCTTACTGGTCCGTTACCGGCCCATTACCAAGCAGGTGCTCACGCAGCTGACGCATGAGCTCGACATCATCGAGCGCACGCACCTGGCCGAGTTCTTCCTGATCGTGTGGGACCTGATGGAGTTCGCGCGGCGGAACGGGATCATCGGTCAGGGAAGGGGGAGTGCCGGCGATTCGATCGTGGCCTACTGCCTGGGCATCACCAAGGTCGACCCGATCGAGCACAAGCTCCTCTTCGAGCGCTTCATCAACGAGGCGCGCACGCTGCCCGACATCGACATCGACTTCGACGTCAACCGCCGCGAGGAGGTGATCCAGTACCTCTACACGACGTACGGTGCCGATCACGCCGCCATGGTCTGCACGGTCGTCACCTACCGGGCGCGGTCGGCGGTGCGCGAGGTGGCCAAGGCCCTCGGCTTCCCGGCCGATTCCGTCGACAAGCTGGCCAAGGCGCTCGACACGCGCGATGCCTCCGACGTTGCGCGCGACCTGGCCCTCGACGGGTCGTTCGCCTGGCTCTTCGACGAGCTGGGCGTCGACATGGCGATGGCCGCGGTGCCACCCGGGCGCGACGGACGGGCGCAGCCCATGTCGGAGGGCGGCTGGCATCCGTCGAAGCGTCCGCGCCCCTTCGACCAGTCGGTGACCGCCGTGCGCTACGAGGCGACGCAGACAAAGCGCTACGCCGGCGGCTCCGCTGAGGCGCTCGAGTTGCCGGAGCCCCGCGACACCGGGTCTCCAGGACCGGCCAGCCCTCGTCGCGCCGTCATCCGCATCGATCCGGAGAGCGGCATGCCGATCGAGGAGCGGTATCGGCCTCGCGTGGTGCGCGACGGTGATGCGGATGCGCAACGGCCGATCCCCGCGCCTGACGTTCGCAATCGGTGGCAGTGGCTCCTGCAGCTGTGCGCCGAGATCGACGCCTTTCCCCGGCACCTCGGCATCCATGTCGGCGGCATGCTCGTCACGCGCACGCCGCTGATCGATCTCGTGCCAATCGAGCGTGCCAGCATGCCGGGAAGGGTCGTGACCCAGTACGACAAGGAAGACATCGAGCAGCTCGGCCTGGTGAAGATCGACCTGCTCAGCCTGCGCACGCTCGGCGTGGTCGCCGACGCGCTCGACCGCATCGAACGCGACACCCAGCAGCGCCCCGACCTCGACGCCCTCCCGCACGACGACCCCGACGTCTTCGCCGTCATCCGCAGCGCGGACACGGTCGGCATGTTCCAGATCGAAAGCCGTGCCCAGATGCAGGCCCTGCCAAAGGCGCGCCCCGAGCGCTTCGAGGACCTGGTCGTGCAGGTCGCGATCATCCGTCCCGGCCCGATCCAGGGCAACGCCGTCCATCCCTACCTGCGCCGCCGCGCCGGCGCCGAGCCCGTCGTCTACCTGCACCCCAGCCTGCAGCCGATCCTGGAGGACACGCTCGGCGTGATCCTGTACCAGGAGCAGGTGATGCAGATCGCCATCGAGGTGTGCGGCTATTCGGCGCTCGAGGCCGACATCTTCCGCAAGGCGATGGGCAGTCACCGCAGCCATCGCGAGATGGAAAAAGAGCACGCCCGCTTCGTGGCCGGCGCCCGGAACACCGGGCTCAGCGAGCCGGACGCAGAGGAGCTCTTCCGCCGCTGCGGTGCCTTCGCCGAGTTCGGCTTCGCGCGCGCCCACGCGGCGGCCTTCGCCAAGATCACCTACGACACCGCCTGGCTCAAGCTGCGCTACCCGGCGCACTACTACGCCGGCATCCTGAACAACCAGCCGATGGGCTTCTACTCGCCGGCGGTCATCATCAACGACGCCAAGCGCCACGGCATCAGCGTCCTGCCGGTGGACGTCAACGCATCGGCCTGGGAGCACGACACCGAGCCCGTGCCGGACGGCGGCTTCGCGCTGCGGCTGGGCCTCAGCCAGGTGAAGGGCATCGGCCAGGCCGAGCGTGAGCGTCTCACCGAGGAGCACGCCCATGGTCCGTATCGGTCAGTCAGAGAGTTCGTCAGCCGGGCCGGTCTCGGCGAACAGGTCGTCGAGCGCCTGATCAGCATCGGTGCCTTCGACTGGACCGATGCGCCGCGCCGCGAGCTCCTCTGGCAGCTGCGCAGCACCCTGGCGGATGCCGACCCCGCGCATCCCGCGCTGGGCCTGACCGATGATGCCCAGCGCGCACTGGGCGCCTCACTGCCGGCCATGACCGATGCCGAACGGGTCGCCGCCGACTATCGCGACACCGGCGTGTCACCCAACCTGCATGCCGTGGAGCTGTATCGCGAGCGCCTGGCGGCGCGCGGTGTCATCCGGGTGCGGGAGGCGGGGCGGCGCCGCGATCGATCGATGATCAGGCTGGCGGGACTGGCGGTCAGCATCCAGCACCCCATGACCGCCAAGCACTTCGTCTTCATCGCGCTGGAGGACGAGAGCGGCATGATCAACGTCACGGTTCGGCCCGACGTCTACCAGCAGTACCGCGCCCTGCTGCATCGCCACCCGTTGCTGGTGATCGATGGCGTCCTGCAGGTCGAGGGTGAGGTGCTCAACGTCGTCGCGCGACGGCTGCGCAGCGTCGACGAGGTCATCGCCGGCACGACGCGCATGGATCTGGCCAGGCAGCAGCGCATGTTCCGCTGACGACCCGGGATCTATCGCTTCACGATCCACTCCCCACGCAGCGTGGCGCGTCAAGTTCTTCTTGTGGGGCCCTGCCACGAACGCCTACACTCGGGCTCGCCTGCCGCGCCCAGTTGTTTCGGCAGCGCCAATCTCGGAGGGACTCATGTTCGGCCGTCGATCCCGTGCCTCGGTGTGCCACGCGCCACTCGGCCTCGTCATCGCAGCGCTGGTCATGGGGTCGATGCCGTCGGCGGCCGTCGCCGCCGACCCTCCGCACCTCGTTCGTCGCGCCGCCTCACCGACACGCAGCGGCGAGGCCAAGGGAACCGGCACGCCGGTCCGGTCGCAGCCGACCGGTCGGCTCATCGTCCGCTACCGTCACGGCGCTTCGCAGGCGACGCGAGCCCGTGTCCGCGCTGCGCAGCACGCCGCGCTGGTCTCTCGCGTGGCCCTGCCCGATGCCGAGCTGCTCGCACCCGTTGGTGGCGCGTCGCAGACCATGGCTCGGCTGGCCACGGACCCCGACGTGCTATCGGTCGAGCCCGAGTACCGGCGCAGCCTGGAGGTCGTATCCGCCAGCGACCCGGGTTACGGCCAGCAGTGGAGCCTGAACAACAGCGGGCAGGTGGTGAACGGCTTCGCCGGGGTCAAGGACGTCGACATGAACGTCCCCGAAGCCTGGCAGATCACGACCGGCAGCCCAAGCCTGGTCGTGGCGGTCATTGACGACGGCGTCGACTTCAGCGACGCGGATCTCGCCGACCGCGCGTGGGTCAACCCCGGCGAGATTGCGGGCAATGGGCTCGACGACGACGCCGACGGCCTGGTCGACGATATCAACGGGTGGGACTTCTGCAACGACGACAGCAGCCTGCACGATCCCGATGACTATCACGGCACCCACGTCGCCGGCACGATCGCGGCGTCGGCCAACGGCGTCGGCGTGGTCGGCGTCGCGCCATCGGTCCAGATCATGGCGCTGAAGTTCATCGATGGCACGTCGTCGTGCGGGACTGACACGCAGGCCATCGCGGCCATCGATTACGCCGTGGCACACGGCGCGCGGATCATCAACGCGTCATGGGGCGGATCGGATAACAGCGCGACCCTGAAAGCGGCCATCGCCGCGGTGCCCAACACGCTGCTGATCGCGGCTGCGGGCAACAACAACACCAATAACGACGACAGCCCGATCTACCCTGCGTCGTACGGGCTGCCGAACATCCTGTCGGTGGCCTCCGTCCACAACCAGGGCTTCCTCTCTGCCAGCTCCAACTTCGGACCGACCAGCGTGGACCTGTCCGCGCCCGGCGAGGACGTCCTCAGCACCCTGCCCGGCGACACCTACGGGCTTCTCACCGGTACCTCGATGGCGGCCGCCAACGCCAGCGGCGTGGCGGCGCTGGCAGCATCGGCCATGCCGACCTTGCTGGGTGACGCCGCGGCGCTGCGCACCCATCTGATCGCGACCGCCAAGGCCCTGCCGAGCACGCTTGGCTGGGTCGCCAACGCTCGCCTGCTCGACGCGCGAGCAGCAGTCGTCGACCGCCCCGACATTCGCAGGCTGGCCGGGGTCGACCGCTACGCCACGGCGGCAGCGATCTCGGCGGCGACCTTCACACCGTACCAGCGCTACCTGTTCATCGCTGCCGGCGCCAGCTTCCCGGACGCGCTGGCGGGAGGGGCGGTCGCCGCGCAGTTCGGCTTCCCGGTGCTGCTGACCGCCCAGTCGAAGCTTCCCGTCGCGACGTTGACCGAGATTCAGCGGCTCAAGCCGACCGACATCTTCGTGCTCGGCGGCACGGCCGTTGTCTCCGATGCGGTGCTGCAGCGACTCGCCGGCTTCGACGACCCGACCAGCCAGGGCCCGTTCCGGCTCTCCGGCGCGGATCGCTACGCCACGGCCGCAGCGATCTCGCGGGCGGCGTTCGACCCGGGAGTCGACCCGGTGCCGACCGCCTTCATCGCCGCGGGCACGTCATTTCCTGACGCACTCGCCGGTGTGCCGGCCACGTCGGTTCTGCCGGGGCCGCTGCTGCTCACCCGTGGAACCAGCCTCCCGGGCGCCACACGGGACGAGCTGATCCGCCTCCACCCCGACAACATCGTGATCTTCGGAGGCACGGTGAGCGTGGCAGACAACGTCGCGGTCGAGCTCGACGGACTGACCGCGGGAACGGTCACCCGGATCTCGGGCAATGACCGCTACGAAACGGCGGGGGAGATCGCCCGACAGGAGTTCAACGCCTCGGCGACCGTCTATGTGGCAGCCGGACGGACGTTCCCCGACGCGCTGGCGGGCGGCCCGGCGGCGGGTGCCTACGTCGCGCCGCTGCTCCTGGTCTTCACCAGCTCGACACCTGCGGCAACCGTGGAGCAGCTGCGGCGGCTGCAGCCGTCGCGCATCTTCGTGGTCGGAGGGACGTCGGTCATCTCATCGGCGGTCGTCACCCAGATCCAGGCTCTGTTCCCCTAGGTCGGCCTGGTGCTGGGATGGATCGAGGAGCGTTTCGGACCGTCGGCGCGTAGTGGCTGACGGCGATCGTGGACGATCGCGCGTTCCGGGTCAGCCGCCGGCCGGGGCCCCAAGCAGGCCGGGCAGGACGCTGCCGAAGAAGTAGCCGGCCACCCCTGCGAATGCCCCGAGCAGGAGGATCTCGCTTCCCGAGACGATCCAGCTGCGGCGCGTCCAGCGCGACTTGACGACGCCGATGCCGAACAGCACCGCCGCGGTGGCGATCATCGAGGTGTAGGTCGCCCCACCGTGGAGTGGCAGCAGCAGGTAGGGGACGAGCGGCACAGCGGCGCCAACGCCGAAGGCGATGCCCATGATGACCGCGCCCTGCAACGGCGAACCGTGACCGGAATGCTCAACCGCCAGCCCCAGCTCCTTCTCGACCATCGTCTTGAGGACGACCTCGGGATGACTGGCCATCAGCCGCGCGACATTCGCTGCATCCACGCGCGGCAGACCGTCCTCCTCGAGCATGTAGGCGATCTCGGCCTCGGCCTCGCCCGGGCGCTCGGCGACCTCCTCCCGCTCGCCGCTGATCTGCGCCTCGAAGATCTCGCGCTGGCTCTTGCTGCTGGTGTACTCCCCGGCGGCCATGCTGAAGATCCCCGCCAGCGCGGACGCAATCCCGGCGACCAGGATGGGGAAGTGGTCGGGGCTCGCACCGGCCACGGTGCTGACCACCGCCAGGGTGCTCACCAGGCCGTCCTGCGCGCCGAACACGATCTCGCGCACTTCGCCGAGCAGTCCGGCGCGACGGCGCTCCTCGGCCAGGTGCGCCCGGACCCAGGCACGGTCGAACTCGTGGGCGCCGCGCGCCGCGCGAGCGGCTTCGTCGCCCATCAGATCGATCGCCTGCCGGTCCATGAGCTGATCCTACCCGAGCGTGCCGACCGATGATCGGGAACCTCCTGGCGCCGGATGCGTCTGGCGGACAACCACACAACCGGGAGGACTCTCGCATGCGCCACAGCGACGCCCATCTGACGCGGCGACGCAACGCCGCCATCGTTCTATTCGCCCTCGTGCTGCTGCTCGCGCTGGCAGCGTGTAGCGCCGGGGCTGGGTCCGCATCCATTGCCAAGCCGGCCCCCGAACAGGTGACGGGCGGCCGCAGCCTCGCGAACGGCGATGCGGCGGCGGCGAACAAGGGAGGCCAGGCCGGGCCGTCATCAGCACCCGATGCTGCGGACATCGCCGCGGAGCGGCAGGTCGTCAAGACCGGGGAGGTGACGGTCGAGGTGCCGAACGTGGCGTCCGCGCTGGCGAGCGTCCGCACGCTGGCCCTCCAGCTGGGCGGCTATGTCGGCGGATCCCAGGCAGGCACGCTCGAGGACTCGGCGACCCTCACGCTTCGGGTTCCCTCGGCACGATTCGACGACCTGCTCACAGGGCTGCACCAGCTCGACGGCAAGGTGAAGCTTGAAGCGACACGCGAAGAGGACGTGACCGCCTCGATCGTCGACCTCACGGCCCGCATTGCGAATCTCGAAGCCTCCGAGGCGCAGTACCGCGCCCTCGTCGCCAAGGCACAGAAGATCGAGGACATCCTCAACGTGCAGTCCAGGCTCGATGACGTGCGCGGCCAGATCGAACAGCTCAAGGGACAGCTGAAGTCGGTATCCGGCCAGGCCGACCTGGCGACCCTGACGGTCACGTTGCAGCCCCAGGACCGGCCCATCCAGCAGGCGTCGTCCGGCTGGGATCCGGGCGCCACGGCGTCGCAGGCGCTGGCGGCGCTGCTCGACATCGGGCAGGGGCTGGCATCCGTCGTGATCTGGTTCGCCATTGTCTGGCTGCCGGTGCTCCTCGTGCTGGCGATCATCGGGCTCATCGTGCTGCGAGGTCTGTTGGAGCTGCGACGCCGCATGCCCGTTCCGGTGGCGGCCTCGACGCCGAACGATCCTCCCATGGCGTGACCGACGGCCGGGCAGCGGTGGATGGCGCATTCCACCGCTGCCCGAGCCCTGCGATCAGGTAGACTGCGTGCGGTCCTTTAAGACCGGCACCGAGAGGCCGGAAAGGAGCGGATCGATGACGCGCACTGCCCGAAGAATCAGCTACGAGACGCCAGCCGCGGCTTCGCGGTCGGCGTCTCTTTCATCTCCGGCCGCCGCCCGACCAACGGTCGACGCCAGCGTCGCACCGGCGGGACTCCTTGCCCTCGAGGAGGGAAGCGTGCATCGCGGCCGCCTGCGCGGTGCGCGCCGGCCAGCGGAGGGAGACCTCATCTTCACGACTGCAGCCAGCGGCTGGGGCGAGATCCTGAGCGACCCGTCCTATGCCGGCCAGATCGTGGTGCTCACCCATCCGATGGCCGGCAACTACCGCATTCAGCCCTCGGAGCTCGAGTCCGATCGCGTCCATGCCCGTGCGTTGGTCGTGTCGCGGCTGGTGACGCCTCCGGCCGGCCCGGGACGCAGCCTCGAGGAGACGCTGGTCGATGCCGGCATCCCGGCCCTCACCGGCATCGATACGCGGTCCCTCACACTGGAGCTGCGCCGCGGCGCCCACCGCCGTGCGGTCATTCGTCCGAGCCGGGATCCGGCCGACGACGGGTCGTACAGCGCGACGGAGGGGCAGCAGGCCGTGGCCGATGCGACCGCCACGCCCGCGTGGGAATCGGTCGACCACGTGGCGGCGGTCGCCACGCCAAGCGCCTTCGTCGTCGCGCCGCAGGGTGAGCGCCACGGGCGAGCCGTGCTGATCGATTACGGGGTCAAGCGCTCGCTGCTGCGTGCCCTCTCGCAGCGAGGCATGGAGGTCGTCGTGCTGCCCCCGGACGCGGGCATCGAGGACGTTTCCGCGCGCTCGCCGGACCTGATTGTCCTGTCGTCGGGACCCGGCGATCCGGCGCGCATGGCCCCGCAGATCGCGATGGTCGGCCTCGTCGCGCGGGCGGCCATCGCCGGCGGCGCTCCGATCCTGGGCATCTGCCTCGGCCATCAGCTACTCGCCCTGGCCGCCGGCGGCCGGACGCGGCGGCTGGCCGTCGGCCACCACGGCGGAAATCACGCCGTCATCGAGACCGGCAGCCAACGCGTCGACATCGGTGCCCACAACCACGAGATCGCGGTGACCGACGACGCGGCACTCGAAGAGGCGGGCTACCAGGTGACGCACCGGGACCTGAACGACGGCACGGTCGAAGGGCTGCGGCATCGCGGCGGCCGGATCGCCTCGGTCCAGTTCCACCCGGAGGGGGCGCCGGGCCCCATTGACGCGTCGCGCATCTTTGACCTCGCGGTGGCTTCCGCCATCCAATGATCGAGCAGCGGCCGACGGACCGCGTGACGGTCGCCGGCATCCTCGCGTTGATCGTCTTCGGCCTGCTGCTGCTGTCGGGGCGTTCCGGTGACCTGCTCCCGTCGCCGGCTCGGCTCGAGCTCTTCCTGGTGCTGCCGTTCGTCGGCCTGGTGTTCTGGGTGACGCGACGTGCCTGGCTGGTCGTGGCCTACCTCGTCCTGGGCGGCCTGCTGCTGCGCCTGGCGGACTTCCCGCCGGGCGGCGCCGGCGGCTCGGATGTGCTGGCTGCCATCAGCGAGGCGATCGGGGTCATGCTGGCCGGGGGCAACCCGTACGACCACGTCTACCTGGCGACGCGGCCGGCCGGGCAGCCGATGCCTTACCCGCCAGGTGCTCTCCTGCTGCACCTCCCCGGCTACGCCTGGTCGGGGCTCTACGGCGTCCAGATGACGCAGGTCGCCCTTGCGGCCGCGGCCACTCTGCTGCTTGCGGGCCTGGGACGGATCGGCTGGTGGCTGCTCGCCCTGCCCGCCGCCGCGCTCTACGCCGGCCTGCCGAATCTCATCAACCTGAGCGTCGACGGCTCGAACGACACCGCGACTGGCACGCTCGTGCTGGTGGCCCTGGTCGTCCTCGTCTGGGCCATCCGACGCGGCGCTGGCTCGGCAGACATGCTTGTTGCGGGGCTCGTTGCCGGTCTGGCGCTGGCCAGCAAGCAGAGTGCGCTGCCGCTGGTGGCGGTGCCGGGTGCCTATCTCTGGCGCGTTCACGGCTCGAGGGCCGCGCTGCGCTACCTGGCCGCCGGCGTGGGGATCTTTGCGGCGCTCTCCATTCCGTTCCTCATCGTCGACGCGGCGAGCTACGTGCGCCAGATGCTGAGCTTCGCCGGCGTCCACGCCGACGTCTACGGCTGGAACGTCTGGGCACTCGCCCAGGACCTGGCCTGGCCGGTCTGGGACGTGCCGGCCGCAACGCTGCTGACCGCCCTGGTCGGCGGGCTTGGCCTGGTCGTAAGCCTGGCACTGCCGTACCGCCGCCTGGGAACGGCTGTCCTTGCCGGGGTGGGCGTGACGATCCTGGCGTTCATATGCGCCCGATGGACGACCTACGCCTACTTCGCGATGCTCGCGCCGGTGGCGCTCGCCATTCCGATGCTGATCGCCTGGGAGCCGGTGGCAACCGAGATGCCGGCGTGACGCCACGCAGGGTCCTGGTCATCGGGTCGGGCCCGATCCTCATCGGCCAGGCCGCCGAGTTCGACTACGCCGGCGTGCAGGCCTGCCTGGCCCTGCGTTCCGAGGGTGTGGAGACGATTCTGGTCAACTCGAACCCGGCCACGGTCATGACCGATCCTGACGTCGGCGGAACGGTGCTCATCGGTCCGCTGACGGTCGCCTTCCTGACGCGAGTGATCCAGGAGCAGGCGCCCGATGCGCTGCTGCCGACCCTCGGCGGGCAGACCGGCCTCAACCTCGCCGTGGCACTCGACGACGCCGGCATCCTCGACCTCCATGGCGTGCGCGTCCTCGGCACACCGCTCGCCGCGGTTCGCGCCGCCGAGGATCGCGGCGGTTTCCGCGACCTGGTTCTCGGCATCGGCGAGCCGGTGCCCGAGAGCGCGGTCGTCGTGAACGTCGAGGACGGCATGCGCTTCGTTGAGGCGCTCGGCGCGTCGGTCGTCATCCGGCCCGCCTTCACGCTCGGTGGCGGTGGCGGAGGCTTTGCGCACACGCGCGACGAGGCTCGGCATCGGATCGCGCGCGGCCTGGCGGCCAGTCCCATCGGCCAGGTGCTCGTCGAACGCAGCCTGCTCGGCTGGAAGGAGATCGAGTTCGAGGTGCTGCGAGATGCCGGCGATACCGCAATCGCCATCTGCGGCATGGAGAACCTCGATCCGATGGGAGTCCATACCGGCGACTCGATTGTCGTCGCACCGATCCAGACACTTCCCGATCCGCTCGTCCAGCGGCTGCGACGCTGCGCTCTGAAGATCGCCAGGGCGCTGAAGCTGGAGGGCGGCTGCAACGTGCAGCTGGCGGTGAGCCCGGACGGCGACGACTACCGGGTCATCGAGGTGAACCCGCGCGTGTCGCGTTCGTCCGCGCTGGCGTCCAAGGCGACCGGTTACCCGATCGCGCGCCTGGCCGCTCTCATTGCGCTCGGCAAGCGCCTCGACCAACTGCCCAACCCGGCGACCGGCATCGGCTCGGCTGCTTTCGAGCCGGCGGTCGACTATGTCGTCGTCAAGCTGCCGCGCTGGCCATTCGACAAGTTCCCGACCGCCGATCGCTCACTCGGAGTGCAGATGAAGGCCACCGGCGAGGCGATGGGCATCGAGCGCGAGTTCGGATCGGCACTGCTCAAGGCCATCCGATCACTCGAGCCACGCGGCCGCGGTTGGCTCTGGGAGGACGCATCGTGGTCGCTCGCCTACGCCCCGCCGGGGGATCTCGCCGTCTTCCTCGAGGCGTCCGACACGCGGCTGTGGCGCATGGTCGCCCTGCTGCGCCACGGCTGGACCGATGCCGCTGGACTGTCGGCCGCGACCGGGATCGCGCCCTGGTTCACCGAGCGGCTGGCCGAGCTTGTCGATGCCGAGCGGGAGGTCGTGGGCGCGCCGCTCATCGAGGCCAAGCGCCTCGGGTTCGGCGACGCCGATATCGCGCAGCTGTCCGGCGTGCCAGCGGTCGCAGTGCGGCGTGCCCGGGTACGTGCAGGGATCACCCCGGTGTATCGCCGGGTCGACACCTGCGCCGGCGAGTTTCCGGCGGAGACGCCCTATTTCTACAGCTCGTACGCCAGCCCAGAGGTGCCTCCGCCCTCCGATCGACGCTCCGTGATCGTCGTCGGATCTGGCCCGATCCGTATCGGGCAAGGGATCGAGTTCGACTACTGCAGCGTCCGCGCGGCCTGGGCGATTCGTGACCTGGGCCTCGACGCGGTGGTCATCAACAATAATCCGGAGACCGTCTCGACCGATTACGACGCCTGCTCGCGGCTCTACTTCGAACCGCTCGACACGGAGAGCGTGCTGGACGTCATCGACCACGAGCGAGCCCTGACCGGCGAGCCACCGATCGTGGTCCTGACCTTCGGCGGCCAGACCGCCATCGACCTGGCCAGGGACCTGGCCTATGCCGGCGTGCCGATCGCGGGGCTTTCGGCCGAGGCGATCGAGATCACCGAGGACCGCGAACGCTTCGCGCAGCTGCTCGAGGAACTCGGGCTGTCCGGTCCGCGCGGCGTGCTGGCGACGGACGACGCAGGCCTGCGGGCGGCCGCGCAGGCGGTCGGGTTGCCGGTCATCGTGCGGCCCTCGTGGGTCATCGGCGGCCGAGGCATCGCGGTGCTGCGCGACGAGGCCGACATAGCCGCGCTGCTGGAGACGGAGATCGGCTGGCCGTTGCGCGTCGACGAGCTCGTCGACGGCATCGAGCTCGACGTGGACGCCATCAGCGACGGCCGCGATTGGTGCGTACCGGGCATCCTCGAGCAGCTGGACCCGCCGGGTGTCCACTCCGGCGACAGCTATGCCGTTTTGCCGCCGCAGAACATCCCACGGTCGGTCCAGGAGCGCGCCGCAGAGGCAGCCGGCCGGATTGCGACGGCGCTCGGATTGCGCGGAATCGTCAACGTCCAGATGATCGTGGCGCAGGAGCGCATTGTGGTGATCGAGGCCAACCCGCGCGCGTCGCGCACGGTGCCCGTCGTCGCCAAGGCGACCCAGCGTGACATCGTGGCGGCGTCGGTGCGCTGCGCCCTTGGTGCTTCGCTGAGTGAGGTCGGCCTGGTTCGCGGGCTGCTGCCGGACGGCGCGCTGGTCGCGGTCAAGGCGCCGGTCAGCTCGCTGTGGCGGCTGCCCGGCGTCGATCCGCGGATGGGACCCGAGATGCGGTCGACCGGCGAGGTCCTGGGCCTGGCGGGCTCGTTCGGTGAGGCGCTGATCGCTGCGCGCGATGCTGTCGCGGCGCACGACCCGCACGAGCACGACCCGCGCGGGCGCGAAGAGAGGGCCGTCGCGGTTCCAGTACGGAGGGTCCTGGAACCACAACGGCCCTCATGAAGACGCGCTGAGCGAGCGGCCCCGGGCGACATGGGCGAGGTCAAAAGTTGTCACCGCTGGCCCGAGCTTCCGTTGGTGACGACCATCTCCCGAGGGGTGTCGTCCTGGTCTGTGCCCACTCTGCGTCTACGCCGCCCGCGTGGAGCAGATATCGTGCCAAACCGTGACCCAGTCAGCGGCGGCGGCGCGTGGTTGGACCGGGGCGGGGCTCCGCCATGCGGCGTCGCAGGTAGCCGCCGTAGAAGCCGGCCACGATCCCGATGACCGCCTGAAGCAGCCCGGTGACACCGTAATACTGCGTAAACGCGGCGGCATCGAACTTGTCGCCCTCCGCGATGCGGCCGAAGCTGACCAGAAGGAACACCACGAAGAGAAGGTAGCCGAAGATCGCGGCAGCCAGACCGTACGCCCATGGGCGCTGCCAGCCTATCCAGCCCGCGGCGATCAACGCCACGAAGGACAGGACCGAGGCAATGACGCCAATCGGCTGCTGTGCGTAGATCAGCATCGCCAGGTACGACACGCCGAAGACGACCCCCATGGCGATCCACGCCAGGGGGTTGCGGCCGAGCAGGTAGAGCGTCGCGACGGCCGAGCGCAGCGGACCCTGATAGCCAAAGCGGGCCAGCGGATCGGACTTGCCTGGCAGCGGCGGGGCAGACGGGAAGAGTCGCTGCATGAACGTGCCCTGCGCTGCCGCCTGGGGGGCCCGTCGCGTGCTGCTGCCAGCGCCTCGAGCTTCGGAGGCCTCCTCGGCATCACCGTCATCATCGGTTTCGACGCGAACAGCTGCGGAGCGGGCGCGACGACGCGCTTCCGCTCGCGATTCGGCCTCGCGTCGGGATCGGTTGGACATTGGGCGGCGATTGTACGCGACGCGAACGGATGGCGTGGCTTGGCGACCGATAAGCGGTCGGTAAGCGGTGGGTAAGGGCTGATCGGGCATGCTCTCGAGGTTGCCGTCTCCGCCGACAGCCGAGGTGTGCCGTGCCCGTTCCCCGTCCTCTCCCGCTCCGCATTGCGTGCATTGTTGCGACCATCCTGTCGATCGCCGTTGCGTTCATGGCCATTGCTCCGGCTCGCGCAGTCCGGGAGCCGCTCGACGCGTTCCTGATCGAGGCTGACGACCCTTCGGCCCACCTCGTGATCAGTGAGCTGCTGACCGGCGCGGCCAGCGCATCGGACGAGTTCATCGAAATCTTCAACCCGACGACGGCGCCGCTGCCGCTCGAGGGCCTGGAGGTCGTGTACGTGACCGCCAGCGGAGCGACGGTGACCCGCAAGGCCGGGTGGGCGACCGGTGCGGGGAGCATCGCCCCGGGCGCGCACCTGCTGCTGGCGAACGATGCCGGCGTCTACGCCGCCGTGGCGGACGTCACCTACACAGGCGGCCTGGCAGCGACCGGCGGCAGCGTCGCCCTGCGCATCCAGGGTGCGGCCATCGCCATCGATGCGCTCGGCTGGGGATCTGCGACGAGCTGGCTCGAGCCGCCGACGGCCGCCGCGCCTGCCGCCGGATCGAGCCTCGAGCGCCTTCCCGGTGGCGCCGCGGGCTCGTTCCAGGACACCGGAAGCAACCTCGTCGACTTCGTCGCCAGCCCGGCGCCCGACCCACAGAACACGGCATCCCCGCCGATCGTCGCGGCGTCGCCGTCGCCGAGCCCGATCGGCACCGCCAGCGCCACACCGGCGCCAACGGCCACGGCCAGTGGCACGCCCGCGCCAACGGCCACGGCGTCGACATCGATCAGCCCGTCAGCCACCGCGTCGGTGACGCCGACTGTCGCCCCCACGCCGACCTTGCCACCGACCCCGATCCCCACGTCATCGCCGGCACCGACCATGACCATCGCCGACGCGCGCCGGCTCGGTGATGGCGCGACGGTGACGATCATCGGCGTGGCGCTCAGCGACGCGGCGTTCAGCGAGGGCGGCGGATACCTGGCCGATGCGACCGGCGGCATCGCGGTGCTGCTCTCGGACGGGAGCTTCACTCGGGGCACCACGCTGCGGGTGACCGGACAGCTCGACACGCGGTATGAGCAGCGAACCGTGCGTGCCTCGTCCAGCGGCGTGGTCGAACTGGGAAGTGGACTTGAGCCCGATCCGCTCGGCGTGGGGACCGGGAGCGTCGGCGAGGCAGTCGAGGCGGTCCTGGTCGCCGTCCACGGCGAGGTCGTCTCGGCGGCGACGAGCCTGTCTACGGGGATCGCCTACGACCTCGACGATGGTTCCGGTCCGGTTCGTGTGTTGATCGGCGCGGACACGGGGATCGACACGTCGAGCTGGCAGCGTGGGACGAGGCTGGCGGTCATCGGCATCGTCGGGCAACGCGACGCGACGGGCAGCGGCTCATCGGGATATCGCGTCCAGCCGCGCGCCCCCTCCGACGTCGGGGTGGTCGCCCCGCCTGCACCGTCGCCGACCTCCACGCCGAGCGTGACGCCGTCCGCGACGCCGACGCCGATCGCTGCCTCGCCGGCCGTCATCTCGATTCGGCAGGCCCGAGCCTCGGCGACTGGCAAGCGAGTCCGCGTCCGCGGCATCGTCACCGTCGGCAACGGCCTGGTCGACCCGACCAGCGCCGTGATCCAGGACACCGGTGCTGCAATCCTCGTCCGGCTGAGCGGTGACGCGGGAAAGCTGCGCCGCGGCCAGCTCGTCGAGCTGGTGGGCACGCGCTCGACAAAGAGCGGCATGCTCACGCTGCGCGTCAGCGATCGGGCGACCCAACTCGGGACGCAGACGGAGCCAGCTGTCGTCAGGACAGCCACCGGTGGGCTGGGCGAGAAGCTCGAGGCCGAGCTGGTGGTGGCCCGCGGCGCGCTCACCGCGAAGCCACGACGCTCAACCGCCGGCAATGTCTCGTTCGCCATCGACGATGGCAGCGGCGAGGTGCGCGTCGTCGTCTTCGAGTCGAGCCGCATCTCCCTTGGGAATCTCGCCGCCGGCGCGTGGGTCGAGGTGCGGGGCGCTCTCGGCCAGGACACCACGGGCAGTCAGCCCCTGCGCGGCTACCGGATCTGGCCGCGTGACAGGTCGGACATCCATCTTCTCGCGTCGCCGTCCGCCATTGCCGCCACGCCCACCTCGAGCCAGGATTCCATGTCCGCGGGTGACTCGCTACCCACGACGATTGGTCCGCGTGGCATCGACCGCGTCGCGACGGCCGATGGAGCGTCCCGGGCCGCCGCCGGTCGCATAGCGCTCACCGCGGCAGCGCGCACGTCGGACCAGACGGGTCGCGAAGTCAACGACCGGGGCCCGGTCTCCAGGACGGCCGACCCGGCGACCGCGTCTCGCGGTCAGGCTCCGCTTGTCGTGCTGCTGCTGGCGCTCGCGTCGCTTGTCACCCTGGCGTTCGTCGCCTGGCAGAACGGCGCACTCGGGCGCCTGCGCGACACGATCAGCCGAGCAGGCGCGGCCAACGATGCGCGCGCGACGGACGACCTGGAGGCGATCCTGGAGCCGATCGACGTCGTCATGGACGGGCCGCCGCGGCTGAGCGTCGTCCCGCTGCCGCAGGAGCCCAAGGCCCGCTGAGCGTGAAGTTGCCTGTCTCCACGCTCAGCGACGCGTATACTCCCGCGGATCTGAGGTCTGCTCGGCAAGCGTGGGCACGAGCAGGAACGAATACAGCCAGGGAGACGCCACGGCTTGACACAACCCACCGCTGACCTGTCGCGTGCCGATGCTCCGCGCAGCGGTGCCCGGCAGTACCACGTGGCGCTGGAGCGAGGCGAGCTGGCCGAGTACATCCTGCTGGTCGGTGATCCGGGCCGCGTCGCCAGGGTGGCACAGCGCTTCGACGCGGTCGAGCTCGAGCGCAGCAACCGCGAGATCACCACGGCGACCGGGACATTTCGCGGCATGCCGCTGAGCGTGATGTCGACGGGGATGGGCACCGACAACGTCGAGATCGTGCTGGCGGAAGTGATGGAGATCACCAACGGCGCAACGTTCGTCCGCATCGGGTCATCGGGTGCTCTGCAGCCTGAGATCGCGCTGGGTGACCTGGTGATCTCGACCGGCGCTGTCCGGCTCGAGAATACGACCGCGTTCTACGTGCGCGAGGGATACCCAGCGATCGCTCACCGAGATGTGGTCTGGGCGCTCGAGGCGGCCTGTCGCGAGCTGGGGGCGACGTACCACGTGGGCCTGACGGCAACGGCGAGCGGCTTCTTTGCCCCGCAGGGAAGGCAGATGCGCACGCTCCCGGTTCGCTATCCTGAGCTCGCTGAGGAGCTGCGGCGCGAACGCGTCGCGAACCTCGAAATGGAATCTTCGGCCCTGTTCATCCTCGCCGGGCTGGCAGGGCTCCGTTCGGGGACGATCTGCGCGGCCTACGCGCAGCGCACCGACGGGACGTTCCTCGAAGGCGCGGCGAAGGAGGCCGCGGAGGCTCGCTGTATCGATGCCGGACTGGCCGGCATCCACCTGCTCTGGACGATCGATCAGGCCGATGCAGGCGATGCGCATGCGCGCTGGTCGTCGTTCATCGGCAACCGGGGCGGGTGACGAACAACGGCAGACCGGCACCAGAAGCCGGAACAAGGAGGCTACTGACCGATGGCGACCGAAGCCTATTGCGTGAAGTGCAAGGCAAAGCGTGATATGAAGAACGAGAGCAAGATCACGATGAAGAACGGCAAGCCTGCGACCCAGGGCACGTGCCCGGTCTGCGGCACCAAGATGTTCAAGATCGGCGGATAGCTTCTTCCGCTCCAGCCGCAATGCTGGCCGCTCGGACGGGTCATCGGCGAACCGAGGACGCGCTCGAGCGGCCGTTCACGTGCCACGCGGCTAGAATGGCCGCGTGGAGGCAGCCGCCGCTCAGCCGGTCCTGGCGATCGACCTCGGCGGCACCCAGATCCGCGCCGCTCATATCTCCCCGGACCTGACGCTGTCGTGTCGCCACGCGGTGGCCACCGATGACGAGGACGGGGTGGATGCGGTCGTCGGCCGCATCTGCGACCTCGCGGCGACGGGCTCGCGACGACGCGCAGACCCAGGGCCTGCCCCCTCCGGGCGGCGTCGGCATCTCGTCGCCGGGTCCACTCGACCCGTGGCGCGGCGTCGTGGTCGCGCCGCCCAACCTGCGCGGCTGGCGGGACGTTCCGCTCAGCCGGCGCGTGGCGACGGCGATCGGCCTGCCGACCTTCCTGGAGCGCGACACCAACGTGGCGCTCGTCAGCGAATGGCGTTTCGGCGCGGCACGCGGCGCGCGCACGGCGATCTACGTGACCGTTTCGACAGGCATCGGCGGCGGGTTGTTGATCGATGGCCGGCAGCTCATCGGGCAGGACGGCACCGCCGGCGAGGTCGGCCACTTGACCGTGAACCTCGACGGGCCTCTGTGCGGCGACGGGCAGCCCGGTCACGCAGAGGCGATCGGCTCGGGGACGGCCATTGCGCGCGAGGCGCGTGCGCTGCTGGCGCGCAACGGGTCGCGCCAGCTGGCGGAGCTGGCAACGGCCGGCGGCGACGTGGACGCGGCCATGGTCGGTCGCGCCGCCGATGCCGGGGATCCGGCGTCGCGTGCCATCCTGGCACGAGCGTGGGACGCCATCGGCGCCGCGTGCGCCGGCCTCGTGAACCTGCTCAACCCGGACGTCATCGTGTTCGGCGGGAGCATCAGCGTCCACCGCCCGGAGATGCTCGCCGCAGTGCGGGCCGAGATCGCGCGCCGCGCTTTCTCGCTCCCGGCACGTCGCGTGCGACTCGTGTTGGCTGAGCATGCCGACGACGTTTCGCTGCTCGGCTGGCTGCCGCTCTGGAATGAACGGATTCACGATCCCGCCTTCGGGTCGGGGCGCTAGACAAGCTGGAGGAGACTGAGTGACGACGCGCATCGGCATCAACGGCTTCGGTCGCATCGGTCGACAGACCCTCAAAGCCATCCTGGACCGCCACGCCGACGAGCTCCAAGTGGTTGGCATCAACGACCTGGCACCGACCGCCACCAACGCGCATCTGTTCAAGTACGACTCGACGTACGGCCGCTACGCCGGCGAGGTCGAGCGCCGGCGACGGCGAGATCGTGGTCGACGGGCACGCGCATCCGGGCTTCGAGCGAGAAGGACCCGGCGAGCCTGCCCTGGAAGGAGCTCGGGGTCGAGATCGTCATCGAGTCGACCGGCATCTTCACCGATGCGACCAGGGCACGGGCTCATCTCGAGGCCGGTGCCCGCAAGGTGATCATCAGCGCGCCCGCCAAGAACGAGGACGTCACGATCGTGCTCGGCGTCAACGAGGATGTCTACGATCCGGTCAACCACGACATCGTGAGCAACGCCTCGTGTACGACCAACGGCCTGGCGCTGCCGGCCAAGGTGATCTTCGACAGCTTCGGGATCGAACATGGCCTGATGACCACCGTGCACAGCTACACGAACGACCAGAACGTGCTCGACGTGTTCCACAAGGACCTGCGCCGCGCTCGCTCGGCGGGCCAGAACATCATCCCCACGACGACCGGCGCCGCAAAGGCCTTGGCGCTGGTGATCCCGCAGCTCGCGGGCCGATTCGATGGGTTCTCGCTGCGCGTGCCGACGCCGACCGTCAGCATCATCGATTTCGTGGCCGTGACGGCCAGGCCGGTGACTGCCGAGAGCGCGAACGCCGCGCTGCTGGCGGCCGCCGAAGGTCCGATGAAGGGGCTGCTGGGCTACACCGAGGAGGAGCTCGTCAGCATGGACTTCAAGGGCGACGACCGCAGCTCGATCATCGACGCGAGGTCGACCATGGTGACCGGCGATACCCTGCTGAAGGTGATCGCCTGGTATGACAACGAGTGGGGCTACAGCTGCCGCGTCGCGGACCTTGCCGCGTTCATGGCCGAGCGACTGTAGGCGCCCATGGACAAGCAGACGGTCCGCGACATCGACGTTCGGGGCAAGCGAGTCTTCCTGCGTGCCGACCTCAACGTCCCGATCGACGACGGCCGAATCACGGATGACACCCGGATCCGCGCAAGCCTGCCGACGATCGTCTACCTGCTGGAGCGGGGCGCGAGCGTGGTGCTGGCCAGCCATCTCGGCCGTCCGAAGGGCAAGATCAACGACGCGCTGCGGCTCAAGCCGGTCGCCGACCGGCTCTCGCAGCTCCTCGGGCGGCCGGTGCGCATGACCGGCGACGCGCTGGGTCCCGGCGTCCAGGTGGCGGTCGACAAGCTGCGTCCCGGCGACCTGCTGATGCTCGAGAACCTGCGTTTCCACGCGGAGGAGGAGGCTAATGGCGAGGAGTTCGCCAGGGCCCTCTCCGGCTTCGCCGACGTGTACGTCGACGACGCCTTCGGATCGGCGCATCGAGCCCACGCCAGCACCGAGGGCATCTCCCACTTCCTGCCGAGCGTGGCGGGGCTGCTCATGGAGCGCGAAGTCGATGCCCTGTCACGGCTGCTCGAGCACCCGCCGCGTCCGTTCCACGCCATCGTGGGCGGGGCGAAGGTCACCGGCAAGCTCGAGGTGCTCGATGCGCTGCTGTCGCGCTGCCAGGCGATCCTGGTCGGCGGAGGCATGGCGAACACCTTCCTGGCGGCGAAGGGCGTGGCGATGGGCAAGAGCCTGGTGGAGACCGACCAGCTCGACAGTGCCCGCCGGATGATGGCCGAGGCGCGGCGCAAGCGTGTGCGTTTCATGATCCCCAGCGACGTGGTCGTCGCGCCGCAGATCCACCTTCGTGCGGCGCACGAGGTGGTGGCCACCGGCGACGTCCCGAAGGACTGGACGGTCGTCGACATCGGCCCCAGGACGGTGGCAGCCTTCACCGAGCACCTGGCAAAAGCGCGGACCATCTTCTGGAACGGACCGATGGGCGTCTTCGAGGTGCCGGCCTTCGCCGAGGGCACGATCGCCATCGCCCGTTTCGTCGCGGGGCAGACGGCCAAGGGGGTGATCACGGTGGTCGGCGGCGGCGACTCGGTGGCCGCCGTGGAGCAGATGGGCGTGGCCGACCAGATGACGCACGTCTCGACCGGCGGTGGCGCTTCGCTCGAGTTCCTCGAGGGCAAGACCCTGCCCGGCGTGGCGGCGCTGCAGGACAGGGAGGGACCGGCATGACGACACTCATCGAGGACGTCATCGCCCGCGAGATCCTCGATTCGCGCGGCAACCCGACCGTCGAGGTCGACGTCTTTCTCGACGGCGGAGCGGTCGGCAGCGCGATGGTGCCCTCGGGCGCCTCGACCGGCGCTCACGAGGCGGTCGAGCTGCGCGACGGCGACCCGGCGCGCTACGACGGCAAGGGGGTGCTCCAGGCGGTGCGCAATGTCAACGATGTCCTTCGGCCCGAGCTGCTCGGTACCGACGCTGTCGACCAGATCAGCCTGGACCGACTGCTGATCGATCTTGACGACACCCCGAACAAGTCGTCGCTCGGCGCCAACGCCCTGCTCGGCGTCTCACTGGCCGCGGCGCACGCTGCCGCCGAGGCGGTCGACCTGCCGCTGTTCCGCTATCTGGGCGGCGCCGGCGCGCGCGTCCTGCCGGTGCCGATGGTCAACATCCTGAATGGCGGTAAGCATGCCATCGACTCGACCGACTTCCAGGAGTTCATGATCGTCCCGCTCGGGGCGCCGAGCTTTCGCGAGGGACTGCGCTGGGCCGCCGAGACGTTTCACGCGCTCGGCGCCCTGCTCCGCGAACGCGGATTCGCCACCACCGTCGGCGACGAGGGCGGCTATGCCCCGAGCCTCGGCAGCAATGAGGACGCGATCGCCGCCGTGGTCGAGTCGATCCAGCGTGCCGGTTATCAGCCCGGTGAGCAGATCGCGATTGCTCTCGACCCGGCCGCGTCGGAGCTGTACGTCGACGGCAGCTACCGACTTGAGCGCGAGGGCCGCAGCCTGTCGGGCGAGGAGCTCATCGAGTTCTGGGCCGACTGGGTCGCTCGCTACCCGATCGTGTCACTCGAGGACGGCCTGGCCGAGGACGACTGGGACGGCTGGCGTGCGCTCACCCAGCGGCTCGGCGATCGCCTGCAGATCGTGGGGGACGACCTGTTCGTGACCAACACCGAGCGGCTGGCGCGTGGCATCGCCGAAGCGAGCGCCAACTCGATTCTCATCAAGCTGAACCAGGTTGGCACCTTGACCGAGACGATCGAGGCGATCGAGCTGGCGCAGCGCACCGGCTGGACCGCCGTCATCAGCCATCGGTCAGGGGAGACCGAGGACACCACCCTCGCGGACCTGGCGGTCGCAATGGGAACGGGCCAGATCAAGACCGGCTCGATGTCGCGCGGCGAACGAATGGCGAAATACAACCGCCTGCTGCGCATCGAGGAGGAACTGGGTGACGCCGCGGTGTACCCCGGCGCCGGGGCGTTCGCGGCGAGGCGATGAACTTCTCGACGCCGGATCCGCCGTCGCATCGCTAGCTTTCGGCGACGTCGCCCTTGTCGCTCTTCTTGCGACGGCGAGCCGCGGCGGACTCACGGCTGGCACGGGTGACTGCCACCTTCGCCTTGCCAGCGGCGGTCCGTGGTCGGTCGGCGGCCTTGCCGGCAGCCGCTTTCGAAGCCTTGGCGGCGGCGACCTTCTTTCGCTGCGCGGTCTTGCTCGCAACGGTTCGCTTGCGGTCGTTCGCTGCTGCACCACTGGCCGCGGCCTCGTGCTGGTCGAGCAGGTGCGCGGCATTGGCCTTGGCCATGAGCCGGCTCTTGCGTCGGGCGGCGTTGTTCGGGTGCAGGATGCCCTTCTCGGCGGCCTTGTCGAGCGCGCTGATCGCCGCGGTCACGGCCTCCGGGCCGTCGCCCTCGGAACGTCCCAGCGCAATGCTCGACGCTCGCTGCACGAGCGTGCGTGCCGCGCTTCGCGCTCGTTGGTTGACGGCGTGCCGGCGAACAGCCTGGCGAACGCGCTTGAGGGCTTGGGGCGTCCGAGCGCCCTTCCAGGTTCGAGCCTTTCTTGCCACGTGGAATCCTCAGCGGGAGATGAGCATGAAATCGCGCCTCGGAGGGAGGCGCCGGCCGCAAAGTATAGCACCGCTCCCAGGCACCCCAACCTCGGCGCTCGACAGGCACGCCGGCAGCGGCGATACTTCGCCGGGTCGATGGCGGTGGCCGTCACGGTCGCAACCGCCAGCCCGCGCCGAACGTCGTTAGTTGGGGAGACCAGCGGCAGTGCTCGCCGACATCATGCAGCAGCCACAGCGTGCGCCATCGTCGGCCCGCGGAATCCCCGGGTGAGCATATGACGACGGCGACTCTCAGCCAACCAGGCATCCTGGGGGGAGCCCTTGCGACCCCACCGCGCCGCCGCGCGGCACTCCTGGGCTTCCTTGGCACGCTCCTCACCGCCGCGCTGTTGTTGACCGCGACCTCGCTTGCCGTGGCCATGACCAGCAGTGGCCGGATCATGCCGCGTGTCAGCGTGGGCGGGATCCAGATCGGCGGGCTCGACCGTGCCGCGGCCGGTGAGCGCCTGAAGGCGTCGCTCCCATCGCTGACCAGCGGTGATGCGACGCTGGTCGTGGATGGCTCGCCGGTGACGGTCGCGTATGAACGCATCGGTCGTGGCTACGAGCTCGACGCCATGCTCGATGCGGCGTCCGCGGTGGCCCGCGACGGGAATCCGCTGACGGAGTCGCTGGCGCGCCTGCGCACGCTGGCCCGCGGCACGAGCCTGCCGGTGATCGTCCACGCCTACGACTCCGCGGCGATTGACGGCGTCGTGGGCGAGCTCAGTGCCCGATTTGCCCGCGAACCGGTGGTGGCCGGCGTGACGGTCGTGGACGGCGAGTTCAAGGTGACCCCGTCAGCCGATGGTGCGAAGCTCGACGCGGCACAGATCCGATCGCTGCTCGGCATGGCGGTCGGCACGGCCGACCCTGCCGACGTGACGATCGAGCTTTCGACCTCTCCGGTGCGGGCGGTGGTGAGCACCGCCGACGCGGAGACGGTGGCCGCGCAGGCGCGCGCCGTGGTGGCCGAGCCCCTGGAGCTGGTGGTGGCGGATGGCGATCGGCTGTCGATCAGCACCAAGCAGCTGCTCGGCATCCTCGCCTTCGGCAAGCCCGCCGGCAGCGGCTACATGGTCCAGGCCGATACGACGAAGACGGCCGCCCTGCTCGAGAAGCTTGCCGACAGCGTTTCCCGGGACGCCCGGGATGCCTCCTTCGTCTTCGGCGCCGGCGGCATCACCGGCGTGAAGCCTGGGGTCGACGGCAGGACCCTCAGCATCGGCGCCTCGCTGGAGGCGGTCCAATCAGCGCTGACCGCGCGCGCCGAGGGCACGCCGACCTCCAGCGCGCAGCTGGCCGTGAGCGTCGCGCCGCCGGCCCTGACGACCGAAGCCGCCAGGGCTGCCATGTCGAAGATGCGCCGCATCTCGACCTGGACGACCTTCTATGTGCCGGGCATCAGCAACTACTGGGGCGCCAACATCAGCATTCCGGCCCGCGACATCAACGGCAAGGTACTGGCGCCCGGCGAGTGGTTCGACTTCTGGAAGGCGATCGGCCCGATCAGTACGGCGCGAGGCTACGGCCAGGGCGGCGCCATCATCGGCGGCAAGAGTGTGCCGACCGGCGCGCTGGCCGGAGGCATCTGCTCCACCTCGACGACCATCTTCAACACGGCACTGCGCGCCGGGCTGCAGATGGGCGAGCGGCGCAACCACTATTACTACATCAGCCGCTACCCGATGGGCCTTGACGCGACCGTCTTCCAGACCGACGGCTACACGTTGACCATGACCTTCCAGAATGACACCCCCGACCCGATCGTCATCCGCAGCTACACCGGATCGGGTTTCGTTCGCTTCGACCTGTGGGGGGTGCCGACCGGACGCAGCGTGACGCTGACCCGGCCGATCGTCAGCAACGTGCGGGCGGCCCGCGACCTGGTCGAGGTCAGTGCCAGCATGAAGCCCGGCACGAGCGTGCGGCTCGAGTTGCCCCACAACGGCATGAACGTCAGCGTGACCCGCTACGTCCGCGCCGCGGACGGCACGCTGATCCACACCGACACGTTCCTCAGCAACTACAGCCCGGTAAACGGCCGGACGATCGTGGGTCCGAAGCCCGCGTCGCCGCCGCGCGCCTCCGCAGCACCGACCGGGTCGCCGGCGCCGAGCAGCCCGGCCCCCTGACGCTCCTGGCCAGCCAGCCGGAGCCCGGCGAGCTGCGCGCGACTGGCTCAGACGCGGATTCCAGGCCGCCAGCGTAGCGTGGGGGCGGGTTCAGGCCTGCTCGGGCGCGGAGAGCATCGGCGCCCGGTAGACTTCCGCCTCGTGATCCCCCAGGAACGCATCCGCAACTTCAGCATCGTGGCGCACATCGACCACGGCAAGTCGACCCTTGCCGATCGGCTCCTGGAGGTAACCCACACCATCGATCCGCGGCACATGACCAGCCAGGTGCTGGACACCATGGACCTTGAGCGTGAGAAGGGGATCACCATCAAGGCGCGCGCCGTCCGGCTCCACTATGCCGCGGCCGATGGGCAGACCTATGCCTTCAACCTGATCGACACGCCGGGGCACGTCGACTTCACGTACGAGGTGAGCCGCTCACTGCAGGCGTGCGAGGGGGCGATCCTGGTGGTCGATGCGAGCCAGGGCATCGAGGCGCAGACCCTGGCCAACGTGCACCTCGCGCTCGCCCAGGACCTGGTGGTCATCCCGGTCATCAACAAGATCGACCTTCCGAGTGCTGACCCTGAGATGGTGATGGCTGAGCTCGAGGAAACGCTTGCCATCCCGCGCGAGGAGGTGATCCTCGCCTCGGCCAAGGAGGGGACCGGCATCGACGCGATCCTGGAGGCGATCGTGCAGCGCGTTCCGCCGCCGCGCGGCGACGCGGTCGCGCCACTCCAGGCACTCGTCTTCGACAGCCACTACGATGCGTACAAGGGCGTCGTCGCCTACGTGCGGGTCGCCAATGGCACGCTGGAGGACCACGAGCGCATCCGCTTCATGGCCGCCACCACCGAGAGCGACATCCTGGAGCTCGGCTATTTTCGGCCCGGGCCTGTCGCCACCAGGCGGCTGACCGTCGGGGAGGTCGGCTACGTGGCGACCGGCCTGAAAAGCATCGCCGAGGCTCGGGTTGGCGACACGCTCACCAGCGTTTCGCGCCCCGCTCCGGCGGCGCTTCCCGGCTACAAGCAGGCTCTGCCACTCGTCTTCGCCGGCATCTATCCGATGCGCGGCGATGACTACCCACTTCTGCGCGAGGCCCTCGAGCGCCTCCACCTCAACGATGCCAGCTTCGTCTACGAGCCGGAGTCGAGCGTGGCGCTGGGCTTCGGCTTCCGCTGCGGGTTCCTGGGCCTGTTGCACATGGAGATCGTGCAGGAACGCCTGGAACGCGAGTTCGCTCTCGACCTCATCGCCAGCGCGCCGAGCGTCGAGTACCACGTGCAGCTCACTCACGGGACCGAGGAGCTGGTCGTCGACAACCCGGCGCAGATGCCGAACGCCGGCGAGATCGAGCAGATCAGCGAACCCTGGGTCAGCGCCCAGGTGATCACGCCCAGCGACTACATCGGCCCGATCATGGAGCTGACCACCGGCCGGCGCGGTGCGTTCAGGAACATGGAGTACCTGGATCCAAAGCGGGTCAACATGCATTTCGAGATGCCGCTGGCCGAGTTGATCGTGGACTTCTACGACCAGCTCAAGAGTCGCTCTTCGGGCTACGCCAGCCTCGACTACGCGTACATCGGCTACCGAAGCGGCGATCTCGTGAAGCTGGACGTGCTGGTCAATGGCGAACCGGTGGATGCCCTCTCGCTGATCCTGCATCGGTCCCGAGCGTTTCGCAGCGGGAAGGCGCTGGTCGAGCATCTGAAGGAGCTGATCCCGCGCCAGATGTTCGAAGTGCCGATCCAGGCCGCCATCGGTTCCAATATCATCAGCCGCGAGACGATCCGGGCGATGCGCAAGAACGTCCTTTCCAAGTGCTACGGCGGGGACATCACCCGGAAACGCAAGCTCCTCGAGAAGCAGAAGGAGGGGAAGCAGCGGATGAAGCGCATCGGCTCCGTCGAGATCCCCCGGGAAGCGTTTCTCGCGGTGCTGCGCGTCAACGAGGCGTGTTCATGAGCTTCTTCGACTCGCTGAGCGTGGCCATCGCCCTGGGGCTGACCCTGTTCCTGGTGCTGCTTCGCTTCGACTCGGAGCGGATCATGCGTTCGGACTACTTCCGCTACCGCACGCCATGGCTCGGACCGCTGAGCTACTACGGCCTGGTCATCGCCTTCACCATCGGCATCACGATCATCCTGCCCAGCGGCCGGCAACAGCTGTTCCTGACCGGCGGCGACCCGGACAGCACGCTCGGGGTGATGGTCCTGTTCGTGATCGTCGCGCTGATCAACGCGGCCGCGCTGGCCTACCTGCGGTTCGGTGCCATCCTGCCGTTGCCCTCGCAGCTGCTTCCGGATCGGGTCATCGGCGCCGCGGCGAACGCCATCGCCGAGGAGCTCCAGTTCCGCTCGATCGTGCTCGGCATGCTGCTCTTCGCGGGACTCGGGGCGGGAATCGCGCTGGTCGTGCAGGCACTCCTCTACGGGCTGGCGCATCGGCGACTGTGGCAGGAGCGCGACTGGTACTTCCTGGCGGGCTCGGTGATCCTCGGCTATGCGGCGGGCCTGGCGACGGTCACGACCGGTTCGGTCATCCCGGCCATCGTCGGCCATTTCGCCGTGACGATGTCGTTCTTCGCGTTCGCCGGAGCTCGGCTCCGTCAGCGGCCGATCTAGAAGCGATGCGGCGGGTCGGCAGGATGCCACGCCTCGCGTCACCGGCCGGTTTCAGCGATGCCTGACCCGAACGATTCGCACCATCTCTACGTTCACGTCCCGTTCTGCCGGCTGCTGTGCGCCTACTGCGATTTCGTGACGGTCGGCGGACGCGCAGCCGAGATCCCGCGCTACGTCGATGCCCTCATGGCCGAGCTCGAGATGCGACCGGCGGTCGGCGTGCTCGACACGATCTATCTCGGTGGCGGAACTCCGTCGCTGCTGCCGGCTTTGGCCGTCGAGCGCATCATCGCCGGCGCGGTTCGGCGCTGGGCGGTCGAGCCCTGCGAGGTGACCGTCGAGGCCAACCCGGGTAGCCGCGAACGTCCCGATTGGGCGGGTCTGCGCGCCGCCGGGGTGAACCGCATCTCGCTCGGCGTCCAGTCACTTCGCGATGCCGAGCTGCGATCGCTGGCGCGCGGGCACAGCGCGGAGGAAGCCCGCGAAGCATTCGCAACCGCGCGCCGTGCCGGCTTCGACAACCTGAGCATTGACCTGATCTACGGCATTCCGGGGCAGTCGCGTGCCGACTGGACCGCGGGCCTGCGGGCGGCGGTCCGGCTCGGCCCGGAGCACCTGTCGCTCTACGGGCTGCAGCTGGCGCTCGCCCCGGACGAGTGGGCGGCACCCCCACGCCCGGGTGCCATCCTCTGGCGGCGCCGGGCCGCCGCCGGCCAGGACGACGACCTGGCCGCCGACCAGTACCAGGCCGCCGAGGAGCTGCTGGATGCCGCCGGCTACCGCCACTACGAGCTGAGCTCCTGGGCGCGCCCCGGGTTCGCGTCGCGCCACAATGCTGCCTACTGGGGGCGCCGGCCGTACACCGGCCTCGGCGCCGGGGCGCACTCGTACGACGGGCGGTGCCGGTCATGGAACGAGCGCGACCTGGACGGCTACCTGGCGCTCGTCGAGCGCGGTGACCGGCCGACGGTGGGGTCGGAGACCCTCGACCAGGCGGCGCGTGCGTTCGAGGCCGTCGCGCTCGGCCTGCGACGCGTCGATGGCCTGGAGCGCGAGCCGTTCCGCGTCGAGTTCGGCCAGGATCCGCTGGACCGCTTCCCGGAGGCGGTCGCGGACGCCACCCGCACGGGCCTCATGGAGGTTGACGCCACCAGGCTCCGCCTGACGCCAACCGGCCGGCTGCTCGCGAACGAGGCACTCGTCGGCTTCGCGCCGGCCACGCGTTGACGCGGTCCGGCAGGCTGGCTACCATAGGTCGCGAACCCGTTGGCACTCTCGACGTGAGAGTGCCAACGCATCCGAAGGAGGAACATGGTCGGCGAGCGCAGCATCCGAATGGAGCACGCGACCGGTCCGGCGATCGAGCTGTCGGAGCGGCAGCGGACGGTGCTACGCGCCGTCGTCGAGGACTATGTCACCTCGGCACAGCCGGTCGGCTCCAAGATGCTGGTGCAACGTTTCGGTTTGGAGGTGTCGCCCGCCACGGTGCGCAGCGCGATGGCGGAGCTGGAGGCGCTCGGACTGCTGAGCCACCCGCACACCTCTGCCGGCCGCGTTCCCTCCGATCTCGGCTACCGGCTCTACGTCGAGTCGCTGATGCGCGAGTCGACGCTCAACCGGGCCGACCAGCTGACGATCCGGCACCAGTTCTCGCAGGTGCAGCTGACGACCAACGAGTGGCTGCGCCTGGCGGCTTCGATCCTCGCCGCCAACACCCGATCCGCCGCGGTGGTGACGCCGGCCCGTGCCCGCCGAGCGCGCTTCGGCCACGTGCAGCTCGTCGAGCTGGCCGATCGCAGCCGGCTGGCGGTGGTGGTCTTGGCCGACGGCAATGTCGTGCAGCGACGCCTCGACCCGGCACTGCTTGAGCGGGTCGACCGCGAGGCGATTGTCGACCAGGTGGCGCTCGACGACGTGGCGACGACGTTGAACGCGGAGCTGTCAGGCCTCTCCGCGCCGCAGGCGCGGCGCCGCATTCCGCGACTGCCGGCCCTGGCCGGCCATGTCGCTGAGATCGTCGCGCAGCTGCTCGAGGAAGCGGACGGGGCATTGATCGAGGATGTCTTCACGGACGGCATCGTCAACGTCCTTGAGCAGCCCGAGTTCGCCGAGGGCGCCAAGCTGCGCGGCATCCTGGAAGTCCTGCGTCGCAGCGACTTCCTGGAGCAGCTGGTGCCGGTCCTCGGCCGGGGCGCTGGCGTTCACGTCATCATCGGTCACGAGAACACGAACGACGCAATGCACGAGGTCAGCCTCGTCTTCGCGCCATACGGCGCGCCGGGGCAGGCACTCGGCTTGCTGGGTGTGCTTGGACCGACGCGGATGCCCTACCCGCGCGCAATCCCCACGGTCCGCTACCTGGCGGCCCTCATGGACGAGCTCATCAACCGTCACTACGGCGAGACACATGACTGATCGGAAGACCGATGGCGACGCGCGTCCGCGGACGCGCGCCCAGGAACGGGCCGACGCGGTCCATACCCCGAGCCGCAGCGAGCTGGCCGAACGCCTGGAGCAAGCCCTTCGCGATGTCGACGAGCTGCGGGGCCAATCCGAGGAGCACCTGCGCAACTGGCAGCGCAGCGCCGCCGACTTCTCGAACTACAAGCGTCGCACGGATGAGGAGCGCGGCCTGGCGGCGCAGTTCGCCAACGCGCTGCTGATCGGCAAGCTGCTCGGCGTCCTGGACGACTTCGATCGTGCCCTGGAGAATGTTCCGCCGGAGGCGCACGAGTCGTGGGTCGAGGGTGTTCGGCTCGTCGATCGCAAGCTGCGCGGCGTCCTCGAGACCGAGGGCGTGACAGCCATCGAGGCGCTCGGCGAGCCATTCGATCCCAATGTCGCCGAGGCGGTCGTTCATGAAGAGACGACCGAATATCCAGACAACCAAGTGATCGGCGAGCTCCAGCGGGGCTATCGGCTCCATGACCGGGTGATCCGGCCGGCGCTCGTCCGAGTTGCGAACAACCCGAAGGAGCACTGAGCGCATGGGCAAGATCATCGGTATCGACCTGGGAACGACCAACTCGGTCGTGGCGGTCATGGAGGCTGGCGAGCCCCAGGTCATCACCAACGCGGAAGGTGGCCGCATCACGCCATCGGTCGTCGCATTCGCGAAGAGCGGCGAGCGGCTGGTCGGACAGGTGGCCAAACGACAGGCGATCACCAACCCGGAGAACACCATCTTCAGCATCAAGCGCTTCATGGGTCGCCGCTGGGACGATCCCGAGGTACAGCACAGCAAGGACCTGGTGCCGTACGAGGTCGTCAAGGACCCCAAGTCCGACGGGATGGTCGTGCAGCTGGCCAATGGCAAGCACTTCACGCCGCCGGAGATCAGCGCCATGATCCTGCAGAAGCTGAAGGGCGACGCCGAGGCGTACCTGGGCGAGAAAGTCACCGAAGCGGTGATCACCGTACCGGCCTACTTCGACGACACGCAGCGCCAGGCGACCAAGGATGCCGGGCGCATCGCCGGGCTCGACGTCAAGCGCATCGTCAACGAGCCGACCGCCTCGGCCCTGGCCTACGGGCTCGACAAGCAGAAGGAAGAGAAGATCGCCGTCTACGACCTGGGTGGCGGCACCTTCGACATCTCGATCCTGGAGCTGTCGGAGGGCGTTTTCGAGGTGCGCTCCACGAACGGTGACACGCACCTCGGCGGCGACGATTTTGACCAGCGTGTCATCGAGTGGCTGATCGAGGAGTTCCGCAAGGAGCAGGGGATCGACCTGTCGAAGGATCGGATCGCGTTGCAGCGCCTCAAGGAGGCCGCCGAGAAGGCGAAGATCGAGCTGTCGTCGACGGCCACCACCGAGATCAACCTGCCATTCCTGAGCGCGGATCAGACCGGCCCCAAGCACCTGGTCGTCACCCTGTCGCGGGCCAAGCTGGAAGACCTGGTGGCTGACCTGATCACCAAGACCTCCGGCCCGGTCAAGAAGG
Organism: uncultured Chloroflexia bacterium; assembly: GCA_963716585.1. Classification (GTDB taxonomy): domain Bacteria; phylum Chloroflexota; class Limnocylindria; order QHBO01; family QHBO01; genus JAICUY01. The sequence continues at coordinate 580,054 of CAVQTN010000004.1, read as the reverse complement.
CCCTGGCGGATGCCAGCATGCAGCCGTCCGACATCGACGAGGTGATCCTGGTCGGCGGCATGACCCGCATGCCCGCCGTGATCGAGGCGGTCAAGGGGCTGTTCAATGGCAAGGAGCCCCACAAGGGCGTCAACCCGGACGAGGTCGTGGCGGTCGGAGCGGCGATCCAGGCCGGCGTGCTGGGTGGCGAGGTCAAGGACGTCCTGCTCCTGGACGTCACTCCGCTGTCGCTCGGCATCGAGACCCTCGGCGGCGTGGCGACCAAGATGATCAATCGCAACACGACCATCCCGACGTCACACACCCAGATCTTCAGCACAGCGGCCGACAACCAGCCATCGGTCGACATCGTCGTGCTGCAGGGCGAGCGCGAGATGGCGGGCGACAACAAGAAGCTCGCCACCTTCCGCCTGGACGGTATCCCGTCGGCTCCTCGCGGGGTGCCCCAGATCGAGGTCACGTTCGACATCGATGCCAACGGCATCCTGAACGTGGCGGCCAAGGACAAGGCGACCAACAAGGAGCAGAAGGTGACGATCACGGCCTCGTCGATGCTCGCCAAGGAGGACGTGGACCAGATGGTCCGCGATGCTGCCGAGCATGCCGAAGAGGACCGCCGGCGGCGCGCCGAGGTCGAGTCCCGCAACGAGGCCGATGCGCTCACCTTCCAGGCCGAGCGCCTGGTCAAGGATCTCGGCGACAAGCTGGCTGACGAGGACAAGACCGAGATCGAGGCCCGCGTGGCGTCCGTCCGCGAAGCCCTGAATGGGACCGATGCGGGAGTCATCGACTCCACCAAGCAGCAGCTTTCCGAGGTGCTGCAGCGGGTCGGGGCCAAGGCCTACGCCGAGGCGCCCGCCGAAACGCCGGGCGGCAACGGGTCAGCGCCTGAAGGCGAGGGTGAGGCCGGTACCGAGGGCGGTGAGGAGGAAACGATCGAGGGCGAGTACAAGGAGGTCTGATCCTCCGGGCGGCACGCCACGCATGAGGCCGGCCACGTGGCCGGCCTCATCGCATCTCGGTGGACGGACTAGCCCTGGGCGGCCTTTGCCTGGTCGATCCAGCCCTGCACCTGCGCCTCCGAGAGGCCGACCACGGGGCCGTGGCGCTCCTCGATCATCGCCTTGAGCGATGGTGCGGTGCGGTGGCTGAGCTCCTTGATCGTGTCGACGCCGATCTTTTCGAGCATCTCGGTGTGCTTCGGGCCGATCCCGTTCAGCTTGTAGAGGTCGTTCTCCATTCCAGCCATCGGTTGCGTCTCCTTCTCTCAGCCAGCTGCCTGTGGCTGCGTGCAGTTGGGGCAGCGCCGCGCGATGTACGGAATCTCCGTCGCGCACTCGGTGCAGGTCTTGGTCGTCGGCGTCTGCTCGACACCGCGCTGACGGCGAGCCTCCATGGCGTTCATCGGTTTGACCACGAACAGGAAGATGGCCAGTGCGATCAGGATGAACGATATCAGCGCGTTCAGGAAGAGCCCGTAGCGCACCTCCGCCTCGCCGACGGTGAAGGAAGCCGCGCTGAAGTCGGGAACCCCGATCAAGCCCAGCAGCGGTGTCAGGATGTCGGCCACGAAGGAGTTGAGGACCGCGGCGAACGCAACGCCGATGACGAACGCCACGGCAAGATCGATGACGTTGCCTCGCATGATGAACTCGCGGAATTCCTTGGCCATCTGGATACCTCTGGTTGCCGCAGTTGGCTCGGGCAGTTCTTCGGGGAGTATAGGCTTGGCCGGAGAGCGAGCGACGGCAGCAGCCTTGCATGGGAGATGTCATGCGCGGAGATCGAGTCGAGGTGGTGGTGGACAGCGGCCAGGGCGGCGTCAGGACCTTTGAGATCAGCGCCACGCGCAATGGCCGGCGCGTCGAGGTGACCACCGCCCGCGGCGTCGTCGAGGTAAGCGAGGTGACGCGCGGCGGCACGCCCGTGCGCACCGGCCGCTTCATGACCAGCCGGGTCATCGCGCTCGTCGAGCACCCCGCCACCGAGGGCTCGGAGACGAAGGTCGAGGTCGAGACGCGCCACCGCATGGGAGCCACGATCGGATGAGCGGTGGGTGCACGGGTAGACTCGCTTGCGCATGCGTCTCGCCACCTGGAACGTCAACTCGCTGAAAGCCCGCCTCGAACGGGTGCTGGCATGGACCGATCTCCATCGGCCCGACATCCTGTGCCTGCAGGAGACCAAGCTCTCCGATGCGGCTGTCCCGGCGCTCGCCTTCAGCGAGCTCGGCTACGAGATCGCGCACCATGGCAGCGGGCAGTGGAACGGCGTCGCCATCGCGTCGCGCATCGGTCTCGAGGGGGTCGTGGGCGGCCTCCCGGCTGCCGACGGCTGGACCGATGACGGCGGGCGGTTTCTGGCCGCCACCTGTGGCGGCGTCCGCGTGGCGAGCATCTACGTCCCCAATGGCCGGGTGGTCGACTCGGAGTTCTACCTGCAGAAGCTCGACTGGCTGGAGCGGCTGTCGGGCTGGCTCGACGACAACCAGCCGACGACCGAGGTCGCCATCTGCGGCGACTACAACGTCGCGCCCGCAGGACATCGACGTCTGGGATCCGGCGGCGGTCCACGGGGCCACGCATGTGTCGCCGGCGGAGCGCGCCGCCGTGGCGAAGCTCCGCGCGTGGGGCATGGTCGACGTCGTGCGACGCTTCCATCCCGAGCCCGGCTTCTTCAGCTGGTGGGACTACCGCGCCGGAAACTTCCACAAGAACCTGGGGATGCGGATCGACCACGTCTACGTGTCGGAGCCGCTCGCCGCGCGGGCCGTCAGCGCCGAGCGTGACCGCGATGCGCGCAAGCCGTCGACCTATCCGGGCATCCCATCGGATCATGCCCCGATCTACGTCGACTTCACGGAGCGCTGACGCAGCTCCCCGGCGAGCTGGCGTCCCGGATTGGTGCGCGGCCACGTCACGCGCCGCGCCCCGACGAATTGCCGGTAATCCTCGATCGCGTCGCGCAGCGCCGGGAGGAAGTGGGGCGTCGACATAGGGCTGAAGCCGGTCTCGAACCAGATGCCGAGGACGCGCAGGGTGCCCGTCGCGCGCTCGAGACGTGGCTCCACGCGACCGACCAGCCGAGCCCCGAAGAGGATCGGCAGCGCGTAGTAGCCGAAGCGGCGCTTGGCCGCGGGAGTGTAGATCTCCCACGTGTAGTCGAAGCCGAACAGCGTCTGGAGCATCCGGCGGTCCCAGACGAACGGATCCAGCGGCGCCACGAAGGAGACCGACGGAGCCGTCGCCACCGGCGTGGCGGTCGCGCGCAGGATGGGCAGCTCGTCGGCAAGGATGTGGCGTGGCTGGCGCACGCCGTCGACCGCCACCGGAAGTAGCACGCCGTCGGCGACGAGCTCGGCGGTGATGCGGATGCGATCGGAGGCGCTGCCGGTGCCGGTGACCAGATCCGTCGCGCCGCCGACCGCCATGAGGCCCACCGCCCGATGGCGGCTCAGCAGCTTGTGCTTCAGTGACTGGGGCTTCGTCACTCGCCGCGCCAGCAGCTCGGCGGGGAAGAGGCGCTCCACGAGGTCGTAGTAGCGGCGGTTGCCGATGCGCCGTGCGATCCCCAGGCGACCGGTCACGAACAGGGCCTCCATGACGGCACGAGCGACTGGCGTCTCGGCCCACCACCAGTCGACCCGGGCCGCGAGGTGGCGGAAGGCATCGGTGGACAACGGTCCGTCGCTGGCGATCTTGTCGAGGATCGCGCGCGCGGTCCCGGCGTGCTCGCGCAGGATCCCGTCGTCGTAACGGCTCGCGGCGTGATCCCAGGCGTGACGGTAGTAGGGCAGCTCCTCGATCGGCAGGATGTTGAGCGACTTGTTGTAGAGCTCGGCCAGCCGTCGCTGCGTGCCGTAGAGCCACTGGTCGGTCCATTCCCGCCGATAGCCCGCGACGCGGTTGTGCAGGACGAGGTCGTGGTTGCGAGCGCCGGGCACCTCGATCGGATCGAACTGGATGCTGCCCAGGCGATCAATGACGCGCAGTACCGATGCCGGCGTCGGAGGCAGCGAGCGCGGCGGGTCGAGCAGGTGGCGGCTGACCAGAAACCGACGAGCGTGGTCCGCGCTGATCTGGATGATGTCGGTCATGCAGGTTGGGATGCTAGCCGACGGAGGGACATTTAGCACGGATGTTCAGTAGCGAATCATCTGGCACTCTGAACGCCGGAGTGCCAATTTGTATACTGGCGGGCGCATGGCCATCAAGCGTGACTACTACGAGATCCTGGGCGTCATCCGCGAGGCGTCCGACGACGATATCAAGAAGGCGTTTCGGCGCGCGGCGCAGCAGCACCACCCGGATGTCGACAAGACGGACGGCGCCGAGGAGCGCTTCAAGGAGCTCAACGAGGCCTATCGCGTGCTCGGCGACCGGCAGCGGCGGCAGGCCTACGACATGTTCGGGCACGCCGGCGTCGACGCGGCCGCCAGCAGCGGCGGCTTCGAGGGCTTCGGCGGCGGCTTCGGTCCGTTCGGCGACATCTTCGACGCCTTCTTTGGCGGTTCGCCAGCGGGAGGTCGGCGCCGGCGTGGCGTGGTGGCCGGCTCGGACCTGCGCTACGACCTCGCGATCGAGTTCGCGGAGGCGGTCAGTGGGGTGACCCGCGAGATCAGCTTTGCGACACTGGTGCGCTGTGGGGTGTGCGATGGCAGCGGCATCGAGCCGGGGACCGAGCCCGAGCGCTGCCCCGAATGCAACGGCAGCGGTGAGAAGCGGCGCGTCAGCCAGACGATCCTGGGCCAGATGGTGAACATCGTCGCCTGTCCGCGCTGTGGCGGAGAGGGACGGATCGTCACGACGCCTTGTCACGAATGTCGCGGCGATGGGCGGCTGCGCGAGCAGCGAACACTGGAGGTCAGCATCCCGGCGGGCATCGAATCGGGGCAGCGCATCGCCCTCGAGGGACAGGGCGAGTCCGGCCCGCGCGGCGGCCCACCCGGCGACCTGTACGTCGCGGTGACGGTCAGGGAGCATCCGCAGCTGCTCCGCCGCGGCACCGAGCTCTTCTACGAGCTGCCGCTCACCTTCCCGCAGGCCGCGCTCGGCGCATCGCTGTCGGTGCCGACGGTCGACGGGACGATGGAGGTCGAGGTTCCCGCCGGGACGCAGAGCGGCCACGAGATCCGGATGCGCGGCCAGGGCGTGCCAAGGCTGCGCGGCAACGGACGGGGCGACCTGCACGTGATCGTGAACGTCGTGGTTCCGCAGAAGCTCTCGAAGCGCGAACGCGAGCTGCTCGGGGAGCTCGGCCAGGAGCGTCCGGCGGCCGAGCTGCCCCGCGGCAGCCAGGGCGTCTTCGACCGCATTCGCGACCTGTTCGGCTGACGCCGGCGGGCATGCGCTGGCTGGAGCTCACCGTCGAGGCCGATGTCGAGGCGATTGAGCCGATCTCCGAGATCTTTGGGCGGCTGGGCCGGGGAGCGGCCGTGCGGCCGACGCGGCTGCTTCGCGATCCAGGTGACGAAATGGCGGCCCGCGAGGATCCCGCGGCGCCCTACCTCATCACCGCCCATATCCCGGATGATCCATCCGCGCCCGCGTCGATCGACGCCACCGAGCGCGCGCTGTGGCACCTGCAGGCCTTCGGGCTGCGCCCGGTGGGGCCGTTGCGGGTGACCAGTGTCGATGACCGCGGCTGGATCGACGGCTGGAAGGCCTCGTACGCTCCGCAGCGCATCGGCAGCGTGGTGATCGTGCCGTCATGGCTCGATGAGCCGCTCGAGCCTGGCGAAGTCGCCATACGGCTGGACCCGGGGATGGCCTTTGGGACCGGCCTGCACCCGACCACGCGGGGCTGCCTCAGGCTGCTGCAGGAGGTCCTGCCGATGCCGGCCGACGTGCTGGATGTTGGCTCCGGCTCCGGAGTCCTGGCGCTTGCCGCGCTGCGCCTGGGTGCCAAGCGCGCCGTCTGCCTGGATACCGATCCCCTCGCGGTCGAGGCGACCCGGAACAACGCCGAGGCGAACGCCCTCGGCGATCGGGTCGAGGCGAGGCTCGGAACGCTCTCATCGTCGCCGCGCGAAGGCGCCTACGAGCTGGTCTTGGCCAACCTGGTGGCCTCCGTCCTGGTCGAGCTGGCAGAGCGCCTGGCCGCGCACGTCGAGGCGAGCGGCACGCTGCTGGCGAGCGGGATCATCCAGCCTCGGGTCGCCGAGGTGGCCGGCGCGCTGGTTGCGGCCGGCTTCAGCGAGGTGACGCGCCTTGACGATGACGAGTGGGTCTCACTGCGGCTCCGCCGCGAACCATGAACCGCTTCTTCGTCGATGACATCGCCGCGGATCGCCTTGCCCTTCCTGCGGCGATCGCACACCAGGTGTGGCGGGTCCTGCGCCTTGGCGATGGCGACGAGATCACACTGCTCGACGGCCGCGGATCGCAGGCTCGGTGCCGCCTCGACGGTCGCGACTGCGTGGTCCTCGAGCGCTCCGCCGCGGCCGGCGAGCCGCGTCACCGGCTGACCGTCTGCCAGGCGCTGATCAAGGGCGATCACCTCGAGGAGGTGGTGCGGCATGGTACCGAGATCGGCGTCGCGGCATTCCGGCCGATCGTCACCGAGCGCTGCGTGGTACACGAGCTCAGCCCTCGACGCCTCGATCGCCTGCGCGTCATCGCCCGCGAGGCGGCTGAGCAGTCGGAGCGCGGCCTTGTCCCGGCGGTGCACGAGCCGATCCCCCTCGGCGAGCTCGCTTTCGCATCATCGGCCCTGCTCTACGAACGCCACACCGGTGCGCGCCTGTCCGCCCTGGAGCCGCCGGCGAGCGTGATCATCGGTCCGGAGGGCGGATTCAGCGTGGCGGAGGTCGAGTCCGCGGTGGCCGCGGGTGCCGTGCTCGCGGGGCTGGGGCCTCGCATTCTGCGGTCCGAATCGGTGGCACTGGCGGCCGCGGCGGTGATCCTTTCGCGCAGCGGCGACTTCGCGTAGGCTTCAACCGATGACCAGCGACTGCCTCTTCTGTCGCATCGCGACCGGAGAGATCCCGGCGGAGATCGTCATCGCCAACGACGATCTGGTCGCCTTCCGTGACACGAACCCGCAGGCGCCGACCCACGTGCTGGTGATCCCGCGCCAGCACGTCGCCTCGGCGCATGAGCTGGATGACCCGGCCATGGCGGGCGCGCTGTTCGGCGCGATGCGGCGGATCGCGGATGCCGAGGGACTGGATGACGGGTACCGCATCGTGACCAACGTCGGCCCGGCGGCGGGCCAGAGCGTCCCGCACCTGCACTTCCACCTGCTCGGCGGGCGCACGATGGGATGGCCGCCCGGCTGATTGACCCGTATCCGGCTCGCTGCTAGGCTACGCGAGCTTGCGCGGACAGCGGCGACGCTCGGCCGCGAGACATGAGCAGAGAGGAGGCGAGACGCTTGGCAGAAGTCCGCGTGGGCGAGAACGAGACGTTCGAAAGCGCGCTGCGTCGATTCAACAAGAAGATTCAGCAGTCCGGCATCCTCGCCGAAGCACGACGCCGCGAGCATTACGAGAAGCCCAGCGTGAAGCGCAAGCGCAAGGAAGCCAAGAAGCGCAAGGTCACCCGCGCCTAGGTTCGCCAGATGCTCATCCCGGGCGGCCCACTCTTCGAGAGGACCGAGGAGATCGACCCATGGAGCTTGCCCGACACGCTGCGATGACCCTCCAGGAACGAATCACGTCCGCGATGCGTGACGCCATGCGCGCCCGCGACGAACGACGGACGCTGACGCTGCGCATGGTCATGGCGGCGGCCCAGAACCGGCAGATCGAGCTCCAGCGCCCGCTGACCGACGACGACATGCTCGAGGTGCTGACTCGCCAGCTGAAGCAGCGCCGCGAGAGCATCGAGATGTTCCGCGGCGGCGGGCGCGAATCGCTGGCCGTCGACGAGGAGGCCGAGGCCGCCATCTTGTCCGAGTATCTGCCCGCGCAGCTGGATGCTGGCGAGGTCGAGCGCCTGGTGCGGGACGCCATCGCGCAGACCGGCGCAACCGGGCCGGCTCAGATGGGAGCGGTCATGGGCCGCCTCGCGCCGCAGATCAAGGGACGCGCCGACGGCCGCGCCGTGAGCGAGCTCGCCCGCCGTCTGCTCGTCGAATCCCAGGACCACGGCGCCTGACGGCGCGACGCCGGATGTTCATCCCCCGCACCCTGGCAGAAACCGAGGCCGGCCCGGGCCGCGCCGCCGTGGCGCGTGCCATCTTCGTGGCAGGGCTGCTGGCGCTGGCGCTGTTTGCCATCCTGGCCGCCCCGATCATCCCGGGCCAGGTCAGCGTGCAGGTCGGTGACGTGGCCAGCGAGGACATCCGCGCGCCGCGCAGCCTCTCGTTCATATCGGCCAGCCAGACCTCGGCCGCCCAGCAGGAGGCCGCTGACGCGGTCGCTCCGGTCTATGACGCGATCAGGCCGCTGGCCGATGTCCGGGACGACCAGCTGCGTGCCTATGATCGCCTGGCGAACCAGGTAGATGGCGTGCTCGGGAGGATCGCGGCCGGTACGCTCGCGCCGAAGGATGTGCCGAGCACTCTGCAGGCCGAGGTGCCTGGCCTCAGCCAGTCGCAGGTCAGCCAGATCAGCGGCATGTCGGTGGCGCGCTGGGACTCGGTTGCCGCTGCCGGGCGCTCGGCCCTGGAGAGCATCTACGTCGCCACCATTCGCGAGGACCAGCTGAGCGACGCTCGCCAGCAGGTGCGCACCAACGTCACCGAGGAGCTCAGCCAGCAGGACCGTGAGCTGGCCGGCGACCTCGCGGCGCAGAACGTGGTGGCCACCAGCCAGATCAGCGCCGAGAAGACGGCACTGGCTCGGCAACAGGCCGAAGACGCCGTCGAGCCCGTGTTGGTGAGCGTGGTCGAGGGCACGATCGTGGTGCGTGACGGCGATCCGGTGACCCGGCAGGACGTCGAGACACTCGAGCAGCTGGGCCTGACCGGGGTGCGCGTCAACACCGCCGCGCTGCTCGGCAACCTGTTGGTGGCATTGCTGCTTTCGGGGATGATCGTCGGGTTCCTGTGGCGCTTCCAGCCCGACGTGTGGCACCGCAACCGATCCCTGCTGCTGTTCATGCTGTCGCTGGTGGCCACCGCCATCGCCATGCGCGTCGCGGCTGATCGGACGCTGTGGACGTTCGTGGTTCCGACCTCGGCGACCGTGCTGCTGGTCGGTCTGCTGCTGGGAGGTCCGGCCGCCGCGGCCATTGCCACCGGGTTGGCGGTGCTTGCGGGGGTCATGAACCGCGGTGCGCTTGAACCGGCGGTCTATGTCCTGGCGGGCGGCGTCGCGTCGCTGCTGGCCATCGTCCGGGCCGAGCGGCTCAACGCCTTCCTGCGGGCCGGCCTGCTGCTGGCGCTGAGCAACCTCGGCGTGCTGGTCGCATTCAGCCTGCTGAACCAGCGGGACGTGGCCGCCGTGGTCCAGGGGGCGGCGGCCGGTGCGGTCAACGCCGGGCTGTCCGTCTTCCTGGCGGTCGGATCGTTCGCGATGCTCGGCAACCTGTTCGGCATCATGACCGTCTTCCAGCTGCTCGAGCTTGCCAACCCCTCTTCTCGACTCCTGCGCCGCCTCCTGCTCGAGACGCCGGGGACCTACCATCACAGCGTGATGGTCGGCAACCTTGCCGAGCGCGCGGCCGAGACGATTGGCGCTGATCCGCTGCTCGCCCGCGTGGCCGCCTACTATCACGACATCGGCAAAATGAAGAACCCGCTGGCCTTCATCGAGAATCAGGCGGGGGCGCATAACATCCACGACGACCTGAGCGCCGAGACGAGTGCCCGGATCATCGCCAGCCATATCCGTGACGGGATCGACCTGGGCTACGAGTACGGCCTGCCGGTGCAGATCATCGGCTTCATCCCGCAGCACCACGGCACCAGTGTGATGAGCTACTTCTACGGCAAGGCGCTGCGCGAGGTCGGCACCAACGAGCAGCTCGTCGAGGAGGATCTGTTCCGCTACCCGGGGCCGAAACCGCAGAGTCCGGAGGCGGCGATCCTGATGCTTTCCGACGGCGTCGAGGCCAGCGTGCGCTCGCTGGACGAGAAGGACGAGCCGTCGATCCGCGCCATGGTCGACCGGATCGTGGACGCGCGCGTCGAAGACGGACAACTCGACGATGCGGAGCTGACCCTCAAGCACATTTCCCAGATCAAGGATGCCTTCGTCCAACAGCTGCTGGGCATGTATCACCAGCGCATCAAATATCCGGACAACGTGGTTCCCCTGGAGCGACGAGAACAGGCCTAGACCGATGCGCCCGCGGGCGCCTACGATGGCCCGACCATGGCGTGCGCCGTCACCATCCACGACCGCATCGGTCACCAGCGGCTGGCCACCGCGGTCGAGCCATTGTCCGTTGAGATCGCCTCGGAGCTCCTCGAGTCCGCGATCGGCGAAACGGCGCGCGCAGCCGGCCGCGCGCGCGGCTGCGAGGTGGAGCTGACCCTGTGCGGCGACGCCGAGATGGAGCGTCTCAACTTCGACCACATGGGCGAGCGAGGTCCCACCGACGTGCTCTCCTTTCCGCTGCACGAGTGGTACGTCGAGGAGGGACGCTCACACCTGACCGACGACGACGGCCTGTCGCCGCCGGGTGCCATGATGCTCGGGGACGTGGTCATCGACGTCGACCAGGCTGTTCGCCAGGCGGCGGAAGGCGACTGGAGCGTGCCCGAGGAGATCGTGCTGCTGGCCATCCATGGCACGCTGCACCTGCTGGGGCACGACCATGCCGAGCTCGACGAGGAAGCAGCGATGCGCACGGTCGAGCACGACGTGCTGCGCGTCCTGCACCGCAAGCATCGTGAGATCGGCTGGCAGCCTGGCTCGCTGTTCGATCGGGCCGGACACGCCGTCACGATGGGGACCTGAAGCCCCCCCAACCTCGCCGCGACCACCGCGGCAGCGCCGGTCCTGGCCTCAGGCCGGCACGAGGCGCGCTATCTGGGCCATGTGGTCGGAGTCCTCCCCGGCGATGTGCGATTCGTAGAGCTGTACCGTCATGGGACCGTTCTCTTCGTGGACGCCGCGTCGCTGCCAGCCCGCGTCATCGAGTCCGTCCAGCAGGGCAACATGCTCGGCGCGCAGCCGCTCCCACCGCTCGAGTGTCTCGCCGAAGTCCTTCTCGTGGTAGCCGTTCTGCACGGCAAGGGCCTCCTGGTCGAACGCCGGGAGCACGGGATGGTCCTCGTCCAGCATGCGTCGAACGCGCCCGAGGGTCCGTTCCTCGGTGTCGGCCAGGTGTGCGACGACCTCGATGATCGACCATTCGCCAGGCGCCGGCCGGGAGCGGACGGCCCGGTCATCGAGGTCGCGCAGCAGGACGCGCAGCGTCGTGAGGTTGGAACGCAGCGTCTTGAGGAGCTCGTATCGTTCGCTGTACATCCACGCAGCGTAGGCGAGAACAAATCTTCAGCGATCGGCCGCGGTCCGCCCCGTATCGACGAATGCATGTGCAGATTGCACAACGCGGTCGGCCCGCAGCTCAGCGGGAATGGGCGCCGCCCCATCGAGGATGACATCGGCAACCAACGCGGCAGAGGCCGGTCCGGTCGAGATGCCCCAGGGACCATGTCCGGCGCACACGAACAGGCCGGCGACAGCGCTGACAGGCCCGATGAACGGTCGCCCGTCGACCGACTGCGGGCGTGCGCACAGACGGATCTGCAGCACGTCGGCGCTGGCCATGACGGGAATGAAGCGACGAGCACGAGCGATGAGCAGCCGCGCGACGAGCGCGGGATCCGGCTCGCTCGGTAGAAAGGTCGAGCCCAGCGTGCTGATGCCACCGGTGCTCGCGATGCTGAACAGCGAGGGTGGCTCAACGTCGATGGCGGCTGCCGCGCGGGCGGTCGCCATGGCCGGACGGTTGACCGAATCGACCTCGTCCTCCTCGATGACGTGGTGCAGCGGCTCTCCCAGGCGCAACTGGACCGTGACGCCCCAGGTGCGATGGATCGGGTTCCAGCCGCCGTCGGCATCGACCAGCCGCGGCGACGAGGGGCCGCCGGCGACGAGCACGGCATCGGCCGCGACCCGGGAGCCATCTGCCAGGTGAACTCCGCGCACATGGCCGGCCTCGACCCACGGCTGGGCACCGATGCCGATGCGCAGGGTCGCGCCATTCCGCACCGCCAGCGCGGCATACGCCGCGGTCGCCGAGTCGGGTGGCACCGGGTAGCCGGTGGCCAGCCGACAGGCGCTGAAGCCGGCCGCCAGCGCCGGCTCGATCACAGCGAGGGTCGCCCCGTCGACGAACGTGGGCTCGAGCTCGGGCATCGCTCGGCTGAAGTGTTCGACCTGGCGGCGAACCGCATCGGCATCGGCGTTGAGCAGCAGCAGGCCGGCGGGCAGTGGTGGCACGGCGAAATCGGAGGATGCGTCGCCCAGGGATCGGTATCGGTCGAGCGAGTCCCGGTAGAGCGGCGCCAGGGACGGGTCGAACGGGTGCTGGATGGCGCCCAGGTTGCGCCCGGAGGCCCCGGCGCCGATGGCCGTCTGTTCGAAGAGACTGACCGAGGCGCCCCGCTCGGCAAGGAACGCGGCCGCGGCGCAGCCGATGATCCCGCCGCCGATGACGGCGACCCGAGGCTTCAGCATCCAGTCGATTGTGACATCGCCGGGACCTGCGCTTCGGCCACTTGCCGCTACCATCGGTCGAGCCATGAACGTGATCTGCGGCCTGGGCAATCCCGGCGAGAAGTATCGGCTCACGCGGCATAACGTCGGCTTCCGCGTGATCGACCTGCTGGCCGACCGGTGGCATGTCAGCGGTGGGGGGCGCACTCGCGAGGGTGCGGCGCGGATCGAGGTCGCGTCGCCGGTCGGGGCGGTGCTGCTGGTGAAGCCGATGAAGTACATGAACCAGTCCGGCGCACCGCTTGCCGCGGCCGTGCGCCAGGCGAGCGGCGATCCGAGCAGCGAGCTGCTGGTGGTCTGCGACGATGTCGACCTGCCGCTCGGGAAGCTGCGCCTGCGTCGCTCCGGTTCGGCCGGCGGGCACAACGGCCTGCGCGACATCATCTCCGCCCTTGGCTCGAACGAGTTCGCGCGCCTGCGGGTCGGGATTGGGCGCGGCGGGGAAACGGTCGACCATGTCCTGGCGACCTTCCGGCCCAACGAGCGCGACCTCGCCGCATTGGCGATCGCCACCGCCGCCGACGCCGTCGAGCGCTGGCTTTCCGATGGCATCGAGGAAGCGATGAACGAGTTCAACGGGACCGATCTGGCCGCCCCGGCCTGACCGGCGTGCTGGGACGGTCGGACCCCGGCTCGCGGCGGCGGCCATCCGCCGGGTACCATTCGCGGTCCATGTCCCCTTCGCGCGGCGGTGACCGTCGCGTCGCGACGCTCGTCGACGTCCTTCGGCCACATCTGCCCGAACCGGGCGTCCTTCGCGTGCCTGCCGCGGCGCGCGCGGCGCACCTGGCCACTCGCCGTGCGGAGCTGGCAGCCACGCGCCAGATGGTGGTCGTCACGCGTACCGACGAGGAAGCTCACCGACTGGCCGACGACCTGGCGGCCTGGATTGGCGGCGCCCAGGTGCGCGTACTGCCGGCGCGTGGGGCACTGCCCCTCGAGCGAGCGCTGCCGGAGCACGACGAGTCGGCCGAACGGCTTGACGTCCTCGGCGGCCTGGCGTCGTCGCGACACGGCCTCGTCGTCGTCGCGCCGCTGCAGGCGCTGGCACAGCGAACCATCTCGCCGCAGCAGCTGGGGGCCGCGCGGCTGGACCTGCGGCGTGGTGAGCGGATCACCCAGCGTGCGCTGCTGACCCGCCTGGTGGCAGGGGGCTACGACCCCGTCGTCGAGGTCTCGGGCTTGGGGGAGTTCGCCAACCGCGGCGGCATCGTCGACATCTGGCCGCCCGGAACCGGCGATCCGGTCCGGGTCGAGCTGTTCGGCGACGAGATCGATTCGATTCGTGCCTTCGATCCGATGACCCAGGGCAGCCGCCGCCGCGTGGAGCATGTCACGCTGCTTCCCGCCAGCGAGTTCCTGCCGCCGGGCGCCTGGTCATCGCTGCCACACCTCGCGCCGGCGGGGCGTGGCGAGCAGCTCGACGAGGACCTCGCCAGGCTGGAGCAGGGTGATCTCGCCGAGGCAGCCGAGACCTGGGCGGCGCTGCTGACCGCCGGTCCGACTGCGGATCATCTGCCGCCAAATGCTCACCTCGTCCTCACCGACGCGTCGGAGCTGCGCGCCATCGCGGCCGAGCTCGACGCGCAGGCCGTCGAGCGGCGAGCGGGCCTGGTGCACGCCGGAGAGCTCCCGGCGGACTGGCCGTTGCCCTATGCCGCGGCGGCCACGCTCGACGTGCTGGCGGGGCGCGCCAGCGAGGATCTCGAGGAGCAGTCGGACGCGGCCGGCGGGTTCGGCGCCGCGCCACCGCTTCCCGGTCGCGCGGAACGGCTCGGGGGCTGGCTCGCCGAGCTGACCGGGAGCAAGCGGGTGGTCGTCACGACCGACCAGGCACGTCGCATTGGCGAGCTGCTCGAGGAAGCGGGTCGCCCTACGGCCGCGACCGCAGAGCTGTCCGAGGTGCCGCCCCGTGGCGTCATCGGGCTGGTGCACGGCTCGCTGAGCGCCGGGTTCAGCCACGCGCCGTCGAACCTGCTGGTGCTCACCGACCGAGAGCTGTTCGGCGCGACGCGCGTCCGGCGGCTGGCGCCCAGCAAGCGGGTCGTGACGCGCGACCTGATCGGCAAGCTCAACGCGGGCGATCCGGTGGTGCACATCGACCACGGGGTGGCGCGCTACGCCGGCATGACCCAGCGCGAATACGGCGGCGCCACGAAGGAGTATCTGCAGCTCGATTTCGCCGGCGACGACAAGATCTTCCTGCCGGCCGACCAGATCGGCCGCATCACGCGCTACTCGGGCGGCCCGGCGCCGGCGCTCAGCAAGCTCGGCGGGACCGAGTGGGAGCGCACCAAGACGCGGGTCCGCCGCGCGCGTCGCCGAGCTGGCCATCGACCTGCTCGAGATCTACGCGGCGCGCGAGGCGGCTCCCGGCTTCGCCTTCAGCGCCGACACGACCTGGGAGCGCGAGCTGGAGGAGGCGTTCCCCTGGACCGAGACGCCGGACCAGGCGCGCACCATCGAGGAGGTCAAGGCCGACATGCTGCGCCGGAGGCCGATGGATCGGCTGGTGTGCGGCGACGTGGGCTACGGCAAGACCGAGGTCGCGCTGCGGGCGGCGTTCAAGGCCGTCCAGGACGGGAAGCAGGTCGCCGTGCTGGTACCGACCACCGTCCTGGCGCAGCAGCACCTGGGCACCTTCCAGCGCCGCCTGGCGCCGTTCCCGGTGCGCGTCGAGATGCTGAGCCGCTTCGTGGCGCGCAAGCAGCAGCTGGCGACCGTCGAGGGCGTGCGCGAGGGGATCGTCGACATCCTGATCGGGACGCATCGGATCCTGTCGAAGGACATCGCCTTCGCCGACCTGGGCCTGCTGGTGGTCGATGAGGAGCAGCGCTTCGGGGTGGCGCACAAGGAGCGCATCAAGTCGTTCCGCCGCGAGGTCGACGTGCTGACCCTGTCGGCGACGCCCATCCCGCGCACGCTGCACCTGTCGCTGGTCGGTATCCGCGACCTCTCCGTGATCGAGACGCCGCCGGAGGCACGGCTGCCCATCCAGACACGCATCGCCGAGGACGATGACGGCCTGGTGCGCGACGCGATCAACCGCGAGATCGATCGCGGCGGGCAGGTCTTCTTCGTCCACAACCGCATCGAGAACATCGAGGCCGTCGCCGAGCGGGTTCGGCGGCTGGTGCCGCGGGCCAAGGTTGCCATCGGTCATGGCCAGATGGCCGAGGGCATGCTCGAACGCGTGATGCTCGACTTCGACGCCGGCCACTTCGACGTGCTCGTGAGCACCACCATCATCGAGTCGGGGCTCGACATCCCGAACGCCAACACGATCATCATCAACCGCGCCGACACGTTCGGCCTGGCGCAGCTCTACCAGCTGCGCGGGCGGGTCGGACGTTCGGACCGGCGGGCGTACGCCTACCTGCTGCACCGCCGCGCGCACCCCTTGACGCCGGTCGCCCGCAAGCGGCTGCATGCCATCTTCAGCGCCTCGGACCTGGGTGCCGGCTACCAGATCGCGCTGTCGGACCTCGAGATCCGTGGCGCCGGCAATATCCTGGGCGCCGAGCAGCACGGGTTCATGGCGGCGGTCGGCTTCGAGCTCTACACCCGGCTGCTGGCGGAGGCGGTGGACCGATTGCGCGGCCGTCCGCCGGTCGCGGAGCCGGCTCCCGTTCGTCTGGATCTCCCCGGATCCGCATTCCTGCCGGATGCCTACATCGCCGACAGCGGCGCCAAGCTCGAGATCTACCGACGCTTCGCGGACGCGCGCTCCCCGGAGGATGCGGATGCGCTGCGCGCGGAGCTATTGGACCGATTCGGTGCGGTGCCGCCCGAGGTCGAGGGACTCTTCACCGCGGTGTCGGTGCGGCTCGCGGCCGAGGCCGCCGGCGTGCCCGACGTGCGTGCCGAGGCAGGTCGCATCACCCTCAAGTGGCCGCGCTACGACCGCGCGCGTGTCACCACGGCGCTGATGGTCGCCGGCTTTCGGCCGGTCGCCGGGTCGAACCAGGTGCGCATCCCGCTGGCCGCCGGCCGTGATTCGGTGGAGGCCGCGCTCCGCGCGCTGGCAGCGCTGGCCGGCGTGGCAGGCTCATGAGCCGCCACGTGCGCGTCCGGTTGCGCAAGATCACGGCCGAGGACGTCGAGCTGGTCGATGGCTGGGCGGCGTCGCCCGAGGTCGAGGGCGAGTTCAACGACTTCGGGCTGCCGCATCGGTCCATCCGGCAGGTTGCGCTCGAGGGCCGGCTGGTGGGCGAGGGCGGCGGCACGCTGCTGGTCGAGACGCTGGACGGCACGCCCATCGGCACGATGTCATGGCACGGCGTCACGTACGGGCCGAACCCGGAGTCGCACGCCTGGAACATCGGCATCTCGCTGATCCCCGAGGCCCGCGGCCACGGCTACGGCGTCGAGGCGCAGCGGCTGCTGGCGCGCCGGCTCTTCGCCGAGACGGCCGCCAACCGGGTCGAGGCCTCGACCGACGTCGAGAACCTGGCCGAGCAGCGGGCGCTGGAGAAGGCCGGCTTCGTCCGCGAGGGCGTGCAGCGCGGCTCGCAGTGGCGCCACGGTGGCTGGCACGACCTGGTGACCTACGCGATCAACCGCCACGACCCGAGCTAGGACTCGAGCCCGGACTCCGCATCGCCCACGAACCCGTCGGCCGCTCGCGCACCACGACGGGGGATGATGTGTCCGGTTGGGCTCATCGAGGCGCTCGGGGGTGAAAGGCACCGATCTGTTGGCGGTCCGGGTCGTTACGCCAGACGAGGTACGAGTAGACCGCCACGGTAACGACCACGGCCCCGAGGCCACCGAGCAGGACGATCGCCGCCACGCCTTGCGGGGCGAAGGCGCCGGCGACGATGGTCGCGGCTCCGACCAGCATGAACAGGTAGCCGCCCAGCCGATGCGTACGCGCCCACGAGCGCTCGCTGCTGAGCGTCCACGGCGTGCGAATGCCGAACACCCAGCTGCTGCGCGTCTTGCCCAGGAAGTTGCCGACCACGATCAACAGGCTGCCCACCGCCAACCGTGCGACGGTGCCGATGTCGATGGCGCGTCCCGTCGCCGCCAGGATCGCGGCCGAGTGGATGACGAGCATCAGCGCCAGGACGGCGAAGGCGACCCCCAGGTAGGCGGTCGCCGAGCGGGCGAGGTTGTCGTAGCGCGGGTCCAGGCGCGGCGCGAAGGCGAGTAGCAGCGCGATCCCGGCGGTCAGCAGCGGCACGCCGAGCAGGGCAATCGGCTTGGGGGCCCAGCCGTTGGCGCGTCCGTCGATGCCCCAGTGGATGGGCACCTGCGCGCCTTCGGGGATCTGCGGCCAGGCCCAGACGCTGATCGCCAGCATGAGGAGCACGACCACGGCGGCCGTGACGAGGTAGGGACGCAGGTTCACGTGGGTGCCTCTGATCCGATCTTGAAGGCGCGCATGAGGCCGAGCATGGCCTCCTCCAGCACGCTGACATTGAGGTGGTAGGTGATGGTCGAGCCGATGCGGTCGGCCTGGACGAGGTCGGCCTCTTTCAGCAGGCGCAGGTGACCCGAAATGGTCGGCCACGATTGCGCGAAATGTGCTGCGATCTCGCCGGCCGGCATGTCGCGCTCGCGCAGCAGCGCCAGGATCTCTCGCCGGGTGGGATCGGAAAGCATGCGGTAGATGCTGCTCATATGATCTCGGTGGTCATCTAATTAGGTAATTGCCAAAATAGCAGGGGTCGGCCGCATCGGTCAATGGCGGCGTATACTCGATGGCAGACCTTCGACCCGGGACGGGCGCACCCGTCCGGCGCCGACCTGCCGCAGAGCCGCGCATCGCGCGCGGATGACGAAGGAGGCGCTTTCCGTGACCAGCCGTCCCACCCCCGATCCGGTCGATGCCCGCGACACCCTGACCGTGGGGGATCGGTCCTACGGCATCTACCGCCTGGACCGCACCGGAGCCGAGCTCGAGCGGCTGCCGTACACCGTCAAGGTCCTGCTCGAGAACATGCTGCGCCACGCCGCCATGGGCGGCGGGCGCGTGACCGCCAATGACGTCCATGCACTGGCGACCTGGGATCCGGGCGTGCCAGCCGAGTACGAGCTGCCGTTCATGCCGTCGCGCGTCATCCTGCAGGACTTCACCGGCGTGCCGTGCGTCGTCGACCTGGCGGCCATGCGCGATGCCATGGCGCAGATGGGCGGCGACCCGTCACGCATCAACCCGCTGGTGCCTGCCGACCTGGTGATCGACCACAGTGTGCAGGTCGACATGTTCGGGTCGAACGCCGCGTTCGCCATCAATGTCGAGCGCGAGTATGAGCGCAACGGCGAGCGCTACGCGCTGCTGCGCTGGGCGCAGCAGGCCTTCCGCGACTTCCGCGTCGTGCCGCCGGGCACCGGCATCGTGCACCAGGTCAACCTGGAGTACCTCGCCTCGGTGGTGGCCACGCGCGCCGGCGACGACGGGGTCGAGTACGCGTTCCCGGACACGCTGGTCGGGACCGATTCGCACACCACCATGGTCAACGGCCTGGGCGTCGTCGGCTGGGGCGTGGGCGGCATCGAGGCGGAGGCGGCGCTGCTGGGCCAGCCGCTCTACCAGCCGATGCCCATCGTGGTCGGCTTCCGGCTCGACGGCGAGATGCCGTCCGGTTCCACCGCCACCGATCTCGTCCTGTACGTGACCGAGATGCTGCGAGCCCACGGCGTGGTCGGCAAGTTCGTCGAGTTCCACGGCCCCGGCCTGTCGAAGCTGGGCCTGGCCGACCGCGCCACGATCTCCAACATGTCACCGGAGTTCGGCGCGACCGCCACCCTTTTCCCGGTCGACGCCGAGACGCTGCGCTACATGCGGATGACCGGCCGCCCGGCCGCTCTCGTCGCCCGGGTCGAGGCGTACACCAAGACGCAGGGCCTGTTCCGCACCGATGCCACCCCGGACCCGGCCTTCAACGAGTCGTTGAGCCTGGATCTCGCCGAGATCCGGCCGTCGGTGGCGGGCCCGAAGCGCCCCCAGGACCGCGTGGCGCTGACCGACCTGCGCGACAGCTTCCGCGGCCTCTTCCCGAACGGTCTGCATACCCACGACCAGGGTGGCGGACGCACGCCGTGGGGGGACCGCGACCCGTCGACGAGGTGCAGGAAGCTTCCGAGGACTCGTTCCCGGCGAGCGACGCCCCGGGCTGGACCAAGGACGGCGAGGACGGCAACCACGCGGTCAGCGCGCCGCGCGTCGAACCCGGTCCGGTGCCGGTCGGCGCGCACTACCGCGCGGCGGAGGCTGAGCTCGACGGTGAGACGCTGAAGCTGCGCAGCGGATCGGTCGTGATCGCAGCGATCACGTCGTGCACCAATACCAGCAATCCGAACGTGATGGTCGCCGCCGGCCTGCTCGCCCAGAAGGCGGTCGAGCGCGGGCTGCGTGTCCCGCCCTACGTCAAGACCTCGCTGGCGCCCGGCTCCCGCGCCGTGACCGATTACCTGGACGCCGCCGGCCTGACCGATCCCCTGAACGCCCTCGGCTTCAACCTGGTCGGCTACGGCTGCACAACCTGCATCGGCAATTCGGGGCCGCTGGCCGAGTCGATCGCCGAGGCCATCGAGGCCAACGAGCTGACCGCCGTGCGGTGCTCTCGCGGCAACCGCAACTTCGAGGGCCGTATCCATCCGCACACCCGGGCGAGCTACCTGGCGTCGCCGCCGCTGGTGGTCGCCTTTGCGCTGGCCGGCCGGATCGACATCGACCTGACGTCCGAGCCCCTCGGTGTGGGGTCGGATGGGCGCGACGTCTTCCTGGCCGACCTGTGGCCGTCGCCGGCCGAGGTGGCGCGCGTCATCGAGGAGCGCGTCAGCTCCGAGATCTTCGTGCGCAACTACGCCAGCGTTTTCGACGGTGACGACCGATGGCGTGCGCTGCCTGTTCCTCCGGGCGATCGCTACGCGTGGGACGCAGACTCGACGTACGTGGCGCTGCCGCCGTTCTTCGAGGGGCTGTCGCCTGAGCCGGAGCCGGTGGCCGATGTCGTCGACGCACGCGTGCTGGCCATGCTCGGCGATTCAGTGACGACCGATCACATCAGTCCCGCCGGCGCCATTCCGCGCACCTCGCCGGCCGGCCTGTGGCTGACCGAGCACGGCGTCGAGCCGCGCAGCTTCAACTCGTACGGCTCGCGGCGCGGCCAGCACGAGGTCATGATGCGCGGCACGTTCGCCAACATCCGCCTGCGCAACGCGCTGACGCCGGATGCCGAGGGCAACTGGACCGAGCACCTGCCGACCGGCGAGCGCATGTCGATCTTCGACGCCGCGATGCGCTACGCCGGCGATGGCACGGAGCTGGTCATCCTTGCCGGCAAGGAGTATGGCTCCGGCTCGTCGCGCGACTGGGCGGCCAAGGGGCCGTACCTGCAGGGCGTGCGCGCGGTGATTGCCGAGTCGTACGAACGCATCCATCGGTCGAACCTGGTCGGCATGGGCGTGATGCCGCTGCAGTACCTGCCCGGTGACAGCGCATCGTCGCTGGGTCTGAGCGGCCGCGAGGTGTTCACCATCCGTGGCCTGGGCGACGGCCTGCAGCCCCACCAGGAGCTGATGGTCAGCGCCCGTTCCGAGGATGGTTCCGAGCAGTCATTCGGGGTGATCGCCCGACTGGACGGTGCGATCGACGTCGAGTACTACCGCAATGGCGGGGTGCTGCAGACGGTGCTGCGCCGGCTGGCTCGTGAGGGGACGGCGTAAGGGGGACGACATGGACGGGCGCCACCGCATCGGTCTAGACTCGCAGCGTCGAATTTCGCCGATGAGATGGCTGGAGTGCCCAACCCGTGACGACCAGCACCATGGACGACCTGCGCGCCAAGATCCGCGAGGTCCCGGATTTCCCGAAGCCGGGCATCCGATTCTATGACATCACCACCCTCCTCAAGGAGGCCGACGCCTTCGCCGAGGTGATCGACCAGATGGCCGCACAGGTCAAGGACGCGAACGTCGACCTGGTCGTGGGCATGGAGTCGCGCGGCTTCATCTTCAGCGCGCCGTTGGCCTACAAGCTGCGGGCCGGCTTCGTCCCGGTGCGCAAGCTCGGGAAGCTGCCGGCGGAGACGCTCGAGGTCGAGTACGCGCTCGAGTACGGCACCGCGACGCTCGAGATTCATCGCGACGCGATCCAGGCCGGACAGCGCGTGCTCATCGTCGACGATCTGTTGGCCACCGGTGGGACGGTGATGGGCACGATCGAGCTGGTGCGGCGGCTGGGCGGGGAGATCGCCGGCCTGTCGTTCATGGTCGAGCTCACCGCGCTCAAGGGCCGTGACCACCTGGGCGAGTTCCAGATCAATACGCTGCTCACCTACTGAGCTCGACAGCATCATGGCGGTGGCGCAACGCCTCGAGGTCCGGGCACGCGAGGTCACCGACCGTGACCAGATCGGAGCATTCCTGCGCACCGACCGGCTGTACGCGGCCTATGCGCTCGGCGACCTTGATTCTGCGACCCGCCGTCGCCTCACCTGGGGCATGGCCTATGCCGCCGACGGGCGGCCCACCGCGCTGGCGATGCACCACGAGGGCCTGGTGCCGCAGCCACTCTTCGTCATGGGAGCGGGTGACGGCGTCCGCGCGGTGCTGGCCAGCGTCATCAAGCCGCGCGATGCCTATTTCCAGGCGAGCGACGAGCACCAGGCCGTGCTGTCGGAGCTGTACGAGCTCGAGGCACCGCTGGTGATGCTGCGCATGGTGGTCGACCAGGCCACGTTCCGGCCCTTCGCTGGTCCGGCGGAGCGGCTCGGATCCGGCGACATCGACGACCTCAACCGGCTCTACCAGCTCGGCTTTCGAACCGGCTTCCCCATCTCGGTGGTCGAGGACGGGATCTACTACGGCGTCCGCGTCCGCGGCCGGCTGGTCAGCGCGGCCGGCACGCACGTCGTGAACCCGCGGGAGGGGATCGGCGTGGTCGGCAACGTCATGACCCACGCCGATTTTCGCGGGCATGACTTCGCCAAGATGGTGACCGCCGCAGTGACTGCCGAACTGCTCGAGCGCACCGCGGACGTGGCGCTCAACGTGCACGCCGACAACGCCCCGGCGGTGGCCGCCTACGCGCGGCTCGGCTACCGAACCTACTCCGAGATCGTGGAGCGCATCGGGCGCCGACGTTCCGGAGGATGGGGCCTCATGAGACCGCTGCGAGAGGCGATTCGGCAGACATGGCCACGCGACGGCCGGTGAGCACCATCGGCGACATCCGCGACCCGGGCCTGGCCGATGCGGGCGTGCTGAAGGTCGAATGGGCCGACCGCCAGATGCCGGTCCTGGCCGACATCCGGGAGCGATTCGCGGATGAGCGTCCGTTCGATGGCTGGCGCATCAGCGCCTGCCTGCACGTCACATCGGAGACGGCCAACCTGATGCGCACGCTGGTCGCCGGCGGGGCCGATGCCGTCCTCTGCTCGTCGAACCCGCTGTCGACCCAGGACGACGTGGCGGCGGCGCTGGTGGCGCGCTACGGCATCCCGACCTTCGCCATCAAGGGCGAGGATCGCGAGTCGTACTACGCGCACATCGGCGCGGCGCTGGATCACGCGCCGCACATCACCATGGATGACGGCGCCGACCTCGTCACGGCGCTGCATACCCAGCGCACCGACCTGCTGGACGGCGTCGTCGGCGGAACGGAGGAAACGACGACGGGCGTCATCCGCATGAACGCGATGTCGGCGGCCGGCAAGCTGCGCTACCCGATCGTGGCCGTCAACCAGGCGCTCACCAAGCACCTGTTCGACAACCGCTACGGTACCGGGCAGAGCGCCATCGACGGCATCCTGCGCGCCACCAACGTGCTGTTCGCCGGCAAGACGGTGGTCATCGGCGGCTACGGCTGGGTCGGGCGCGGGATCGCCATGCGCGCCGACGGCATGGGCGCCAACGTGATCGTGGTCGAGGTTGACCCGATCCGCGCGCTCGAGTCGGCGATGGACGGCTTCCGCGTCATGAATGCCGATGCCGCCGCAGCCGAGGGCGAGATCTTCATCAGCGCCACCGGCAACCTCAACGTCTTCGGCGTGGCCCACTTCCCGCTGATGCGCGACGGCGCGATCCTGGCCAACGCCGGCCATTTCAACGACGAGTTCGAGCTCGGCGCGCTCGAGGCGCAGTCGGTGAGCCGTCGCGAGGTGCGGCCGTTCACCACCGAGTTCGTGATGGAAGACGGCCGCCGCATCTACCTGCTGGCCGATGGGCGCCTCGTCAACCTGGGCGCCGCCGAGGGACATCCTTCCCTGGTGATGGACATGAGCTTCGCCAACCAGGCGCTCGGGCTGGAATGGATGCGCGACCACCTCGATGAGCTGGAGCCTCGGGTGTACGGCGTTCCCGACGACATCGACCACGAAGTCGCGCGCCTGAAGCTCGCCTCGATGGGCATCGACCTGGCGGGCATGACGCCCGAGCAGAAGGCCTACTCCGCGTCCTGGGAGTCGGGCACGTAGCGGCGGTACACTCTCCGCAGCGCCCCTCGAGCGCCACGCCGGAGACCGCGCATGCCCAATCCTGACCTGCGAATCCTGTTCACCTCGGAGTCGGTCACCGAGGGCCATCCCGACAAGCTGTGCGACGCCGTGGCCGATGCCGTCCTCGACGAGGTGCTTGCCCACGACCCGCGGGCGCGCTCGGCGGTCGAGGTCGCGGCCACGACCGGCCTCGTCTTCGTCCTGGGTGAGCTCACGACCGAGCACTACGTCGACGTGCAGAGCGTCGTCCGCGAGACGGTCAAGGGAATCGGCTACGACGATTCGGCCCTTGGCTTCGACTACGAGACCTGCGGCGCCATCACCGCCCTGAAGGAGCAATCGCCCGACATCCGGCGTGGTGTCGACGACGCCCTCGAGTCGCGGGGCGGCCTCGAGCCCGCGGAGCTCGGTGCCGGCGACCAGGGCATGATGTTCGGCTTCGCGACCGATGAGACCGATGAGCTCATGCCGGCACCCATTCAGCTGGCGCATCGGGTCGTGCAACGGCTCGCCGCGGTGCGCAAGGACGGCACCCTGCCGTTCCTGCGCCCCGATGGCAAGAGCCAGGTGACGGTGGAGTACGACGCCGACTGGCATCCGCGTCGGGTGCATACGGTGGTGATCAGCACCCAGCACGATCCCGGCGTATCGACCGACGACCTGACCGAGGCCGTCCGCTCCGAGGTCATCGACGGCGCCATTCCGGAGGAACTGCTCGACGACCAGACCAGGTACCTGGTCAATCCCACCGGGCGTTTCGTCATCGGTGGGCCGATGGGCGATTCCGGGCTCTCGGGCCGCAAGATCATCGTCGACACGTACGGCGGCATGGGCCGCCACGGCGGCGGCAGCTTCTCGGGCAAGGATCCGACCAAGGTCGACCGGTCGGGCGCCTACATGGCCCGCTACGTCGCCAAGAACGTCGTCGCCGCCGGACTGGCACGCCGCTTCGAGCTGCAGCTGGCGTACGCCATCGGGGTGGCCCATCCGTTGGCCGTCAACGTCGATACCTTCGGCACCGGCGCGGTCGACGATCAGCTCATCGTCGAGCTCATCGGGCGCTACTTCGACCTGCGGCCCGGCGCGATCATCGATGCGCTCGATCTTCAGCGCCCCATCTATCGCCAGACCGCCGCGTACGGTCATTTTGGCCGTCCGGAGCTCGACCTGCCCTGGGAGCGCACCGACCGGGCCGAGCTGCTGCGCGACGCTGCCGGTCTGCCCGGCGAGGCACGGCTGCCCGCTTGACGCAGCGCTGGGGCGAGCGGCACTGGACCTCGACGCTGCGCGACCGGCTGCGTCGCACGCTCGGTGGGCGGCAGGTCGCTGTTGCGGAACGGATCCCGCACCTGCCGGCCCGGCTGCGACGCGGCGAGCTGGCGGAAACATATCTGGCAGCCGAGCATGACGGCGAGCACCGTCGTGCGGCCGCCGCCGCCGGTGCGGCTGCCGAACGCGCCATCGTCGACCGTTCGTGGTGGGCCGCCGACGCGTGGGCACATCGAGCGCTGTGGCATTTCGAGCGCGCCGACATGACGCTGCAGGCCACGAGGGCCGCGCGCCGTATCGGCGAGCTGCGGACGATGGCCGGCGATCCGTCAAGCGCGCGCCGCTACTATGCCGAGGCGATCAGCGAGGCGCGCGACATCGGCGCGGAGCGCGAGGAGGGGCTGGCCGCATTCGGCCTCGGCCGCGCCGAGCTGCAGATGGGCAACGTCACGGCCGCGCGGCAGCTGGCGCAGATCGCCATCGACCTGCTGGAGCGCTGCGCGGCGCCGGCGGACGAGGTCGGCGCGGCGCGAGATCTGCGCGGCGAGGAAAAGGAGGTCGGGTGAGCGAGATGCGGGTCGGGATCATCGGCGCCGGGGTCATGGCCGAGGCGATGATCGCCGGGCTGCTCGCCGAGCGGGTCGTCGCGCCCGACGACCTGGTGGCGTCGCACCCGCGACCCGAGCGCCGCACGGCGCTGGCCGAACGGCACGCCATCCGGGTCGTCGAGATGAACGCCGATGCCGTGGCCGCGGCGGATATCGTGGTGCTCGCGGTCAAGCCGCAGATGCTCCCGCGCGTCATGCGCGAGCTCAGTCCTTCCCTGGCGCCGGGGCAGGTCGTCCTGTCGATCGTCGCCGGCGCGACACTGCGCGCCCTGGCAACCGGCCTGGAGCACGAGGCGGTGGTTCGCGCCATGCCGAACACGCCGGCGCAGATCCGCCGCGGAATCACCGTCTGGGCAGCGTCCTCGGCCTGCACGCCGACACAGCGCGACCTCGTCCAGACGGTTCTGCGCGCGCTCGGCGACGATCGCCAGGTCGCCGACGAGGAGTTCGTGGCGATGGCCACCGCGCTGTCGGGCACCGGCCCGACCTACCTCTTCGTCGTCATGGAGGCGCTCATCGATGCAGGCGTGCACCTGGGCTTCCCGCGCGAGCTGGCGCACGACCTGGTCGTCGCCACGCTGCTCGGATCAGCAGAGTTCGCGTCGCGCTCCGAGCTGCACCCGGCGCAGCTGAGAAATGCGGTGACCTCGCCCGGAGGCACCAGCGCCGCGGCGATCTACGAGCTCGAGAAAGGGCGCCTGCGAACGGTGCTGTCGGATGCCGTCTGGGCCGCCTACCGTCGCACGCAGGAGCTTGGCGAGCGCCTCGAACGCGAGACCGAGGGAGGCTGATGTTCGCCATCATCATGGCCGGCGGCTCGGGGACGCGGCTCTGGCCGCTGTCGCGGCGCAAGACGCCGAAGCAGCTGCTCAACCTGACCGGCGAAACGAGCCTGCTGCAGCAGACCGTCGCTCGACTCGGCGAGCTCCTGCAGCCGCAGGACATCTTCGTCATCACCTCGCAGGCCCACGTGCGGGCCACCCAGCAGCAGCTTCCGCAGATCCCCGCCGACAACGTGCTCGGTGAGCCGCTGGCACGTTCGACCGCCGTGGCGGCAGGACTCGCGACCGTCCTGGCGCGACGCGACTCCGACGAGGTCTGCCTGGTCCTCCCGGCGGACCACTTCGTCGCCGACGAGGCCGCATTCGTCGAGGCATTGCGCGAGGCGGTGCGAGTGGCAGAGCGCGGCTACCTGGTCACCCTCGGCGTTCCGCCGACACACCCCGCAACAGCCTACGGCTACATCAAGCTTGGCAAGCGACTGCACGAGTCGACCCCCAGCGCCCTGGTCGAGCGCTTCGTCGAGAAGCCGGACGCGGCCAGCGCGGCAACGTTTGTGGATGAGGGCGGCTACCTGTGGAATGCCGGCATCTTCGTCTGGCGCTCGTACGTCTTCGCCCAGGCCATCACGCGTTTCCAGCCCGCGCTCGCCGACGCCCTCGATCGGGTCGCGGTACTGCATCGGACGCCCGGCTGGCTGAGCGACGTGCGCGACATCCTCGAGCCGCTGCCGGCGATCACCATCGACGTCGGCATCGCCGAGCAGGCTGCCGCGGAGGGTCGCATGGCGGTCGTGCCACTCTCGGCGGGCTGGTCGGACATCGGCTCCTGGTCGGCGCTGCTCGAGGCGCTCTCGGCGCAGGCCGGCACCGACATGATCGGCACCGGTCAGCATCTCGATCGTGGGTCGCAGCGCGTGCTGGTGCACGGCGGCGATCGGCTGGTGGTCACCATCGGCCTGGCCGACGTCATCATCGTCGACACGCCGGATGCCCTGCTGGTCTGCGACCGTGAGCGGGCCGAAGAGATCAAGCCCGTGCTCGACGAGATCAGCCGCACGGCGGGCGACCGCTACCTGTGATCCCGGCGAGCGGCGACGCGAGGGGAGGCCACGTTCGGTTTGGCCGGCTGGCGCAGGCGTTCGGGCTTGTCCTCGGCCTCTACGCCCGCCTGGTTGCTTCGACGTGCCGCATGGCCGGCCCGGTCACACGCGACCAGGTCGTCCTCGCGTTCTGGCACGAGTTCAACCTGTCGGCGCTGATCGTGGCCATCAAATGCCGGCCGGATCTGCTGCACGCCTCGTTCTCAACGCGGGGATTCCGCGGCCTGGTGATCACGACACTGCTCGAGACCACGCGGGCGAACATTCGCGTCCTGCCACTACCGCCCGAGGGGGATCGTGGTGCGGCGCGCGACTTCGCGCTCCGCCTCAGCCGCCTGGCGCGCGAGGGTCGCTCCCCGGTGGTCACGCCCGACGGGCCGTTCGGACCGTATCGCGTCGCCAAGCCGGGCGCGCTCATCGTTGCGCGCGCCTCGCGGCTGGCCGTCCAGCCCTGGGCCATGCAGGCCACCCCCTCGATTCGTCTGACGCGCCGCTGGGACCGCCAGATCCTGCCGCTCCCGTTCTGCCGGATGCGCGTGATCGAGGGCCTGCGGCTTTCCGTCGGTGAACGCGAGCGTCTCTCGCCGCGCGTTGGCGAGCTCCAGGCCGAGCTTGATCGCATCAGCCTGGCGCGTGGCTAGCCCAGATGTCCGCCCCAAGTTCGCTGTTGGTGCCGGCATGCCAGCCGCTACCATGACCGCGTGAGCACGATCAAGTTCGGAACCGACGGCTGGCGGGCGGCCATCGCCGAGGAGTACACCTTCCACAACGTGCGCCGCTGTGCGCGCGGGGTGGCCGAGTACCTCCAGGAGAACGGCACCGCGGACCGCGGGGTCGTCGTCGCGCACGACCGGCGCTTCGCGTCGGAGTTCTTCGCGCGCGCCTGCGTCGAGGTGCTGGCGGCGCACGCCATCCGTTCGTTCATGCCGCCGGAGGCCGTGCCGACCCAGGTCGGCAGCTTCTTCACGCGCGAGATGAACGCCGGCGCCGGGATCGTCATCACGGCCAGCCACAATCCGTGGACCGACAACGGCTTCAAGGTCAAGGCGGACACCGGCGGCGCGGCCGCGCCGGAGATGCTCACGGCGATCGAGGCGACCATGAACCGCCATGCCGAGGACGAGCTGCCGCCGCGCCGCGAATGGGACGATGCCGTCGACGCCGGCCTGGTCGAGAGCTTCGACCCGTACCCGCGCTTCCGCGAGCAGCTGACGAGCATCGTGGACGTCGAGAAGATCCGCGCCGCCGACCGCCGGCTGCTGGTCGAGCCGCTCTACGGCAGCGGTGCCGGATGGCTCACTCGCCTCCTCGGCGACGGCCGCCTGACGGTCCGCGAGCTGCACGCCGAGCGCAATCCCTTCTTCGGCGGGGTCAATCCGGAGCCGATTCGCCCCAATATCGACGAGTGGCTGGCCGAGATCCCGCGCTGGGGCGCCGACATCGGGATCGCGCTGGACGGGGATGCCGACCGGGTGGGCATGGCCACCGAGCAGGGCGTATTCGTCAACCAGCTGCAGGTCTTTGGGCTGCTGTACTGGTACCTGCTCGAGGTGCGGAACCAGATCGGGCCTGCGGTCTACACGGTGACGACCACGTCGATGGTCAGGAAGCTCGCCGAGCTGTACGGCACCCAGGCCTTCGAAACGGGGGTCGGCTTCAAGTTCGTGGGGCCGAAGATGACCGAGACGAAGGCGGTCATCGGCGGCGAGGAGTCGGGCGGGTTCGGCTTCGGGATGCACATCCCGGAGCGCGACGGCATTGCCTCCGGCCTCTTTCTGCTCGACCTGTGGCTGACACGCGGCAGGCAGGCGTCGGAGGTGCTCGCCGAGCTGCAGGCGCTGGCCGGTCCGAGTTACTACGACCGCATCGACATCCGCTTCGCGCGCGACGGCTACGACGCCGTCAAGGCTGACACGCTGGCGCGCGTGGAGCACGAGGCGCCGGAGTCGCTGGCCGGTCGCCAGGTCGTCGAGCGCAAGGCGCTCGACACCGGCGACGGCTACAAGTTCTACCGTGACGACGGCTCGTGGCTGCTCATCCGCTTCAGCGGCACGGAGGCGCTCCTGCGCATCTACACCGAAGCTCGCTCGCCCGCTGACGTCGACGCGCTCCTCGACGAGGGCCGCCGGATCGCCGCGCAGCCGGCGCTGGCCTAGATGACGGACGCCCGGGACTTCTTCGGCTACAAATCGTCCGAGGAGGAGCCCGGTCGGCGGCCCGAAACCGAGGACGACGAGGAGCTCGCCCCACCGCAGCTCGACGAGGCGATCACGCTCGACGATCCGACCGTCCTCAAGAAGATCGATCCCTCCGACATGCTCGGTCGCGTGCTCGACCTGCCGCGCCAGATGACGGAGGCGCAGCGCGTGGCGAGCGATCTGCGGCTGGAGCCGCGGCATCGTGAGGTCGAGGCGATCCTGGTGCTGGCCATGGGCGGCAGCGCCATCGGCGCCGAGCTGGTGGAGGCCGCCGCCGGAGAGCGCCTGCGCGTGCCGCTGGTCGTGCACCGCGGCTACGGCCTGCCGGCCTGGGCCAACGAGCGGACGCTGGTCGTCGCTGCGAGCCATTCCGGAGCGACCGTCGAGACGCTGAGCGGTGCCGAGGAGGCCGTGCGCCGGAAGCTGCCCTTCGTTGCGATCAGCACCGGTGGCAGGCTTGGTGAGCTGGCCGTAGGTGCGGACCTGCCCCTGCTGCGCTACGAGCTGGCGGGCCAGCCGCGCGCGGCCATCGGCTTCGGCGTTGGCCTCATTCACGAGCTGCTCTCCACGGCCGGCCTGCTGGACGAGCCCGATGCGTTCGACGAGGTCATCGAGGCGCTCGAGGACCTCGTCGAACGCAATGCGCCATCGGTCGAAACCGACGAGAACCCCGCCAAGCAGCTGGCGTGGTCGCTCTTCGGCCGCATCCCGGTGATCTACGGTGCCGGACCGATGACCGCGGTGGCGCACCGCTGGAAGACGCAGCTCAACGAGAACGCCAAGGCCTGGGCCTCCTATGAGCCGATGCCCGAGGCCAACCACAACGCCATCGAGGGATCGCTTAACCCGCGCGAGCTGGGCGATGCACCGTACGTCGTCGAGCTGCGCGACCGCGAGGAGCCGGCCGAGATCGCGGCACGCTACGCCGCGGTCGAGGAACTGCTCGGCGAGCGGGCGACCAACCGCAGCACGGTCTGGGCCGAGGGGCCGTCGCGCCTGGCGCGGGTGCTGACCAGCGTTGCGTATGGCGACCTGGCGAGCGTCTACCTGGCCATCCTGTACCAGACCGACCCAACCCCGGTTACACTGTTGGCAATGCTGAAAGAGCGGCTCGCCGGTAGGGACTGACGGGCGCCCAACGTATCGGGCGCCGGGTTCGGCGCCCAGGAGGGTAAGCGACATGCATTCGAGCATGATCGGCAAGGTCGAGAAGGCGATGCGCTACGCGCACGAGCCGGATCGGGTCCGCCTGGAGCGCTTCGAGGCCACCTTCGCCGGCGACAACGGCAGCCACCGCGTCTCGCTCGAGCAGGACGCCTGGCACTGCGAGTGCCACCTCTTCGAGGCTGCCCACGGCTGCGTGCACACCCTCGCCGTGCAGAAGATGCTCGACCCCATGCTGACCGATGCTCAGCGCGAGACGCCGCTCTACGACCACGTCGAGCCGCGCGGTGAACAGGCCGTTCCCGTCTAACTCCGCGGTCGCCTTGGCGGCGGCAATCGAGCTCGGGGCCCGCCTCGGCACTGTCGCCGGCGGGCCTTCTGCTACGATCCGCCGGTTACCAACTGAAGACCGCGTCGGGTGCCATCGCCGCAAGGCCGATGGGCAAATGGAGAAGCCGGTGAGAAGCCGGCGCAGTCCCGCTACTGTATCCGCGCCGCCGTGAGGCGAGCTCGGGAGCCAGGTCGCCAGCCCGCACGCGATGTCCACGACCCTCGCGTGAAAGGGAACGGCATCAAGCATGGCTCCTCGTCTTCGCCCTCTCCTCCCCGGGCTTGTCCTGCTCCTGGCTGCCTGCCAGGCCGCACCCGCCGGCAGCACCTCCCCGACGCCGGTCTTCAGCCCCGCCGCGTCGACCCCGGCAAGCGCCTCGACGCCCGCCTACCCCCTCGGCCTCACCGATGACGCCGGACGAACGGTCACCCTCGCGGCCCAGCCGCGCAAGATTGTCAGCCTAGCGCCGTCGAACACGGAGATCGTCTGCGCGCTGGATGCCTGCGACCGCCTTGTCGGCGTGACCGACTTCGACGACTACCCGCCGCAGGTGGCGGACATCCCGAAGGTCGTCGTCCAGGCCGTGCCTGACCCCGAGAAGATCGTCGCCGCCGAGCCCGACCTCGTCCTGGCCGCCGGCAACCAGCTGACCCCGCAATCGGTGCTCGACCGCCTCGCTGCGCTGAAGATCCCGTACCTGGTGCTCTACCCACAGCGCCTGGACGAGGTCTACGCCGATATCGAGCTGGTCGGCCGGGCACTGGGCGCCTCAGCGGACGCAGCGGCCCTGACTGCGACGATGCGCAACGACGCGCAGGCGATCCAGCATGCCGTCAGCGGCGCGCAGCGGCCCACCGTCTTCTACGAGGTGAGCGTCTACCAGGGCGTGATCTATGGCGCGGGTGCGGACTCGTTCCTGGCCTCGATGATCGAGCTCGCCGGCGGCCAGCCGGTGGTCGGCGATGCCACGGGGGTCATACAGCTCGAGGATCTGGTCACGGCCGATCCCGACCTGATCCTGCTTGGCGACGCGGCCTATCCGCCACCGGTCACCGCCGCGGACGTGCGCGCGCGTCCCGGCTGGGCGACGCTCTCGGCGGTGGTGACGCAGCGTGTCGTGCCGATGCCGGACGACCTGCTCATCACGCGGCCCGGGCCGCGAATCGTCAGGGGGCTCAAGGCGCTGGCCAAGGCGATCCACCCCGAGAGCTTCCCGGGCTGAGGCCGACGAGCCGATGCGCGCCAGCGCCGCCATCCCGGCTACCCGACCGCTCGTCGGTGGGCCGTCGCTGACCCGCACCGCGCTGGTGCTGGGCGGCGGCCTGGGGGTCCTGGCCGTGGTGCTGCTCGCCGCGGTCGCCCTGGGCAGCGTCAGTGTGAGCGTCGATGACACGGCCCGCATTCTCGTCCATCGGCTGCTCGGCATCCCGATGACGCAGACGTGGAGCCCGAGCGCCGAGACGATCATCTTCGACCTGCGACTGCCGCGCGTGCTGACCGCCATGCTGGTGGGTGCCGGCCTTGCCAGCGCCGGGACGGTCTTCCAGGCGCTGCTGCGCAACCCGATGGCCGATCCGTACCTGATCGGCACCGCGGCGGGCGCCTCGCTGGGGGCCATCGTGGGCATCCTCGCGCCGATCCTGCTGCCGGCGCTGGCACTCGGAGCCGGCACGGCGTGGCTGGGGATCGGGTTGGTCCAGGTGCTCGCCTTCATCGGCGGGCTGCTGACCGTGCTGCTGGTCTACAGCGTTGCGCGCAGCGGCGGTGCTGTTCCGGTGGTCACCCTGCTGCTGACCGGCTACGCGATCTCGTCAATCCTGGCCGCCGGCGTCGCGCTGCTCATGTTCCTTGCCGGGCGTGCACTGGGCGCTGTCTTCGCCTGGCTGATGGGCTCACTGGCCGCCGCGTCGTGGGCGGGGCTGGCCTTCGCCGCTCCGCTGGTGCTGGTCAGCTTCGTTCTGCTCCTCGTTCGATGGCGTCACCTCAACCTGCTGCTGCTCGGCGACGGCGCGGCGGCGCACCTGGGAGTCGAGGTCGAGCGAGAAAAGTTGATCCTGACCGCGCTGGCCACGCTGGCCACCTCGGCGGCGGTCGCCATCTCGGGGACCATCGGCTTCGTCGGCCTGGTCGTGCCGCACGTGCTGCGCCTGGCGATCGGGCCTGATCATCGCCTGCTGCTGCCTGCCTCGGCGCTGTTCGGGGCCTCGCTCCTCGCGCTCGCGGACCTGGGGGCGCGCTTGGCGGGCGGCATTCCGGTTGGCGTCGTCACGGCCCTGATCGGCGCGCCGTTCTTCCTGTGGCTGCTGCGGCGCGCCCGGACGCGATTGGTCCCGTGAGCCGGCTTCTCGTTGTCGAGGACGTCTTCTTCGCCTATGGACGACGACCGGTGTTGCGCGGGGTCGACCTCGCCATGGCGCGCGGCGAGCTGGTGGCCCTGCTTGGCACCAACGGCAGCGGCAAGACGACCCTGCTGCGCCTGATCGCCGGGACGCTGCGCGCCGATGGCGGCGAGGTGCGCTTCGACGGCAGGTCGGTGGCCGAGTGGCGCCGGCACGAGCTGGCGCGCCGAGTGGCCGTCCTTCCACAGCAGCTCGCGCTGCCGGCGGGCTTCCGGGTAGCGGAGGTGGTTGAGATGGGCCGAGCACCGCACGCCGCGCGGCTGTTCGGCGCGACGGCCGCCGATGAGCTGGCGGTCGAGCGCGCGCTGCTCGACGCGGATGCCGCCGAGCTGGCACATCGATCGGTCGACGAGCTCTCGGGTGGCGAGCGCCAGCGCGTGCTGGTGGCGATGGCCCTGGCCCAGGAGCCGGATCTGCTGCTGCTCGACGAGCCGACGCTGCACCTGGACGTGGCGCACCAGCTGGCGCTGCTGTCGACGATCTCGCGCTTGCGGCGCGTGCGCGACCTGACCGTTCTGGCGGTGCTCCACGACCTGGGCATGGCGGCTTCGTTCGCACCGCGGGTCGCAGTGCTTGACGTGGGCCGGGTGGTGGCCGACGGGCCGCCGGCCGATGTCCTGCGGCCCCAGCTGGTGCGCGACGTGTTCGGCGTCAGCATGGACGAGGCGCACACGGCCGACGGTGAGCGGCACCTGGTCCTGCGTCCTTCTTGATCCCGCCGCTCAGGCCCCCGCGTCGCCTCGTCGTGGGTCGTCGACCTCGATCTGCAGCTCCTCCTCGCCGTCGGGGCGCAACGATCGGTGCACGTGGATCGACGGGTGCGTCTCGTCCCCAACCTGCTCCTTCTCGACGCGCACCATGGTGTGGTCCTCGACGTCCTCCAGGCGCTCGTGCTCGGGAAGTGACGCGTTCGGCACCGCGGACTCGAGCAGGTAGTTGACGAAGACGTTGATCACGGCGATGACCGGGATGCCGAACAGCGCTCCCCAGACGCCTGCCACCTGCGAGCCGACCAGCAGGGCGACCAAGACGAGGATCGGGTGCATGCCCAGCGCATCGCGCATGAGCCGCGGCTGGAGCCAGTTGATGATCACGGTCTGCGCCGCGACGAGCACGATGGTGGTCACCAGGAACCACTGCGGCACGTAGATCCAGGCCGCCACGACGGGCGGGATGAGCGCCAGGGGAGGCCCGAAGAACGGGATCAGCATGGCCAATGCCGAGAGCGTGCCCACCAGGAACAGGTACGGCATGCCGAACAGCGTGCCGATGACCGCCACGAGGAGCGCCTGCACCAGCGCCAGAATGATCTGCGCCCGCAGGAAGCCGCCGAAGGCGCGCGCCACGCTGCGCTCGAACATCCCCAGCTCATCGGTGTAGCGCCGCGGCACGATCCGGCTGATCTTGGCCAGGATCCGTTCGCTGTCCATGAGCATGTAGAGCGACAGGACGATGATCAGCACCAGCGATCCGAGCGCCGCGATCGTGACGCCGGCGATCGACTGCGCCTGGCTGAAGATGGCGTCGCCCAGGTTGCTGACCTGCGCCTGCGCCGAGCGGTAGAGGGCCACCAGGTCGATCTCGAGGCGGCCCAGCTGCAGCGAGTTCTGCCAGTCGGCGAGGGTCTGCTGGATCCTGGCCGATGTCTGCGGGAACTCGCCGGTCAGGCTGGTCACCTGCTGGGTGATCGCGGCGCCGGTGTAGAACAGCGCGAAGCCGAGCGCCACGAGCGCAATCGCGTACGTCATCGCTACGACCGCCGGGCGGGGATCGGCAGCACCTCGTCGAGCAGCCGGACCACCGGCGAGAGAACGAACGCCAGCAGCCAGGCCAGGAACAGGACCAGGATGATCTGGCTGAAACCGCCCAGGACCTCGAGCAGCACGCCGAGCAACAGAATCCCGACGTACAGCGAGCCCAGGATCAGGAAGATGAGCAGCCAGCGCCGCTCGCGAGAGCCGATGCCGCCGAGCAGCGGTGGCCCGGCTGCCATCAGCGTCGCCCGATGCCCACGGCGTCGCGCACCTGGCGCATCGTCTCGGCCAGGATCGGACGCACCTTGGCGGCGCCAGTGGCGAGCACCTCCTCGACGACGTCGGGCGTGGCAGCCAGTTCGGCGCGACGCGCGCGCATCGGCGCGAAGAAGTCGCTGATCCGTTGCGCCAGCAGCTCCTTCGTGTCGACGCAGCCCGTTCGGGCGGTCCTCTCGCCGTCCTGGATCTGCAGGTAGTCGCCGCCGAAGAAGCGATGCATCTGGCAGACGTT
Organism: uncultured Chloroflexia bacterium; assembly: GCA_963716585.1. Classification (GTDB taxonomy): domain Bacteria; phylum Chloroflexota; class Limnocylindria; order QHBO01; family QHBO01; genus JAICUY01. Next base: position 543,875 of record CAVQTN010000004.1, on the reverse strand, counting down.
GCAGATTTCCGGGCGCCCGTGATCGGTGCGCCTGATGCGCAGCGGATCCGTGACCATGCTCATCACCAGCCGTCTGATCTCGTCGGGCTCAGCAAAAATGGGGATCGTGTTGTTCGCCGACTTGCTCATCTTGGTGGCGCCGTCGATGCCGAGTACCACGGGTGCGTCGGTGAACACCGCCTGCGGCTCCGGAAAGATCGGACCGAAGCGATGGTTGAAGGCCCGCGCGATTTCACGCGAGAGCTCGAGGTGCGCGGCCTGGTCCTTGCCGACCGGCACGCGCGTTCCCTTGTAGATCACGATGTCGGCCGCCTGCAGGACCGGGTAGTCGAGCAGCCCCATGCTGTTCTGGATGCCCTGCTGCCGCTTCTCCTTGTAGGTCGGCGTGCGCTCGAGCCAGCTGACCGGCACGACCGTATTGAGGATCCAGCACAGCTCCGCGTGCTCCGGCATGTCCGACTGCCGGATCAGCGCGCATTTCTGCGGGTCGAGCCCCACCGCCAGAAGGTCGAGGACCATCTCGTGTGTCAGGCGGCGCAGCTCCTGGCCGTCGTGCACCGTCGTCAGCGCGTGATAGTCGACGATGGCGTAGATGGCGTCGAACTGGTCCTGCATGGCGACGTAGTTGGCCTGCGCGCCAAGGTAGTTGCCCAGGTGCGATGCACCCGAGGGCTGGATGCCGCTGAATACGCGCTCGCGGGTTGCCTGCATACTGCGCAGCGGCTGTTCCATGGTCTGGCTCATCAGGACGGCGAGTGTAGCGCACCCACCTCCGGCGTCGGTCGACAGCCGGGTTGGCGCTGAGACTCCTCGCCGTGACCGACTGGGAGGCGGCAGTTCGTCCGGGAGGACGAATCGGGCACGCCATCGAGGCGCATGAGCGAATCGGGTCGACCAACGACCGCGCGCGCGCGGCCCTGGAGCAGGTCGGGGGCGAGGGCCGGGTCATCCTGGCCGAGCTGCAGCTAAAGGGCCGAGGGCGACGCGGCCGGACGTGGCAATCGCCGCCGGGCGTCAATCTGACGCTCAGTGTCGGCCTGCGCCCGAGGGTCGACGCCACGGCCGCCGGCCTGCTCGGGATCGCCGTCGCGCTGGCGGTACACAGCGCCGCCCTCCAGGAGGCCGAGCTGCTCGATCAGATGGCCCAACGACCTGGTGGCGGCCAACGGCCTGAAGGTGGCGGGCCTGCTGCTGGAGACGGCGTTCGTTGACGAGCACCTGGTTCACGCAGTCATCGGTATCGGCATCAACGTGAACTGGCCGCGCGACGCGATGCCGGACGCGATCGCGGCGACGGCCACCTCACTTGCCGACCAGGCGGGGCATGCCATCGATCGCGTGGCCCTGCTCGGCCGCCTGCTGACGGCGCTCGACAACGAGATCGCAGCCCTCGAGCGTGGCGAGGCGCCGATCGGGCGCTATCGCGAGCTCTCGTGGCTCGACGGTCGCCACGTTGCAGTGAGCCTGGGAGACCGCGAGGTCGAGGGCACGGCGCTCGGGGTCAACGAGGCGGGCTGCCTGATCCTCCAGACCGATGTCGGACGGCTGGCCCTGAGCGTCGGCGAGGTGCTGCGCGTGCGCGACGCTCGGGCAGCAGTCGCTTGACGGCGCTGCATCGGCCTTCGCCGGCACCTCGGGATCCAGACCTGGCGGCGGTGCGTGCTGCCCAGGCGGATCGGGCTGCCTTCGACGTGCTGTATCGCCGCTACCTCGACCGGGTCTACGCCTACGCCTTCTATCAGCTCGGCGACCACCATGACGCCGAGGACGCCACCGAGCGCACGTTTCTCGGCGCGTTGCGCGCGATCGCCCGGTATCGCGACCAGGGTTCGACCTTCCGCGCCTGGCTGTTTCGGATCGCGCACAACTGCGTCGCCAATGTCCACCGCAGCCGCGCGCGGCGTCGCACCGAGTCGCTTCCCGACGAGCCGGCGTGGCCAGCCCCGAATGCCGATCCGGCGACGCTGGTCAACCGAGCCGATGAGCTGCATGCGCTGATGCGTGCCGTCGCCGAGCTGCCGGGTGACCGGCGCCAGGTCATCCTGTTGCGCTTCGTCGATGAGCTGTCGGCCGTGGAGGTCGGCGAGGTCCTCGGGCGATCGCCCGGCGCGGTACGGGTGCTCCAGCACCGCGCGCTGCGCGACCTGGCGACGCGACTCGGACGCGTGTAACACCGCGGCGGCGGCGGTGTTTGGATAGGATGAAGGCTCTGCCCGCCCCTCCGCACCGAGGATTGTCATGTCCACGCCCGTCGAGCGCCTCGATGCTGTCGTCGATGCCCTGCTCGCCGGCGAGCAGCGGCGCGGCGCCGAGCTCGTCGAGATCGCGACCCTCGTCCGCGACGCGCTGCGTCCGGTTCCCGCCGGCCGTCGCTTCGAGGATCGGCTGCGCAGGCGGCTGACCGGCAGCGGCCGGGTAGGGTGGCGGCAGCTGGCCACGCCGGGCCGGCTGATCGCGGCGGGCGCGGTCTCCAGCGCGGCGGTCGGCGTCACCGCGCTGGCGGTGTGGCGCACCGCGCGACGGCAGCCGGCCGGCCGGCTGCCGCATCGGTAGGAGGCCCGCATGCCGATCAAGTTTCCATTCAGCCGGCGTCGGCCCGGGCCGACGGATGCCTGGACCAAATGCCCCGACTGCGAGCAGCAGGTCTTCAACAGGCAGCTGGAGCGCAACCTGCGCGTGTGCCCTACCTGCGGCCACCATTTCCGCATGTCGGTCGGCGAGCGCATCGACCTGCTGCTCGACGACGGAAGCTTCGGCGAACGCGATGCCGGGCTGGAATCCGAGGACCCGCTCGGATTCGTCGACCAGAAGCCGTACCCGGACCGTGTCGAAGCGGCGAAGCTGAAGACCGGACTGCGCGAGGCCGCGGTGTGGGGCACCGGCAGCATCGAGGGACAGCGGGTCGCCATCGGCCTGTTCGACTTCCGTTTCATGGGCGGTTCGATGGGCAGTGTCGTGGGCGAGAAGATCGCCCGTTGCCTGGAGGCGGCCCTCATCGAGCGGATCCCGGCCATCGTCGTCAGCGCGTCCGGTGGCGCACGCATGCAGGAGGGCACCCTGTCATTGCTCCAGCTGGCCAAGACGACCGCCCCCCTGACGCGCCTGGACGCGGCCGGCGTGCCGTTCATCTCGATCCTGACCGACCCGACCACCGGTGGCGTGCTGGCCAGCTTCGCCAGCCTGGGAGATGTGATCATCGCCGAGCCCCGGGCCCTGATCGGCTTCGCCGGCGCGCGCGTCGCCAGTGGAACGGTCGGCGAGCAGCTGCCGGAGGGCTTCCAGAGCGCGGAGTTCGTCCTCGCTCACGGTCTCATCGACATGGTGGTTGCGCGCTCGGAGCTGCGCGCGACGATTGGTCGCGTGCTCAGGCTGCTCCCACCGGCAGCGGTCGACGACGGCTGGCAGAGTGACGATGATCGGCGCCGCGGCCCGATCGGCGTGCTCTCGGGCTTCGCCGAAAAACTCGGCGGTGCGGTCTCCGAGACGGTTGGCCTCGACGTGGAGCCCGAAGCGGTCGCCGGAAATGGACGGGTGCCGGCACATGATCGGACGACGGAGCGCGAGTCATGACCGAGATCGTGGCCGGTCATGCTCTCGGTGCTCCGACTCCCGAGCATGCCGAGGCGGCGTGGCACCGCGTCCAGCTGGCGCGCCATCCGCAGCGGCCGCGCACCCTCGACCTGATCGGGCGCATCTTCGACGACTTCCTCGAGCTGCACGGCGACCGTGGTTTCCGCGACGACCCGGCCATCGTCGGCGGCCCGGGGCTGCTCGACGGACGGCCGGTGATGGTCATCGGCCACCAGAAGGGGAGTGATACCGACTCGAACATCCTGCGGAACTTCGGCTCGGCGCATCCGGAGGGATTCCGCAAGGCCCAGCGCCTGATGCGGCTCGCCGACAAGCTCGGGCTGCCGCTCATCACCTTCCTGGACACCGCGGGCGCGTTCCCAGGCCCGGCCGCCGAGGAGCGTGGCCAGGCCGAGGCGATCGCCTCGTCGATCAAGCTGATGACCGGGCTGCAGGTGCCCATCGTTGCGGTCGTCCTCGGCGAAGGCGGCTCCGGAGGCGCACTGGCCATCGGGGTCGGCGACGAGGTGCTCGCGCTCGAGAACAGCGTCTACTCGGTGATCTCGCCGGAGGGCTGCGCCTCGATCCTGTGGCGCGCCTCCGAGGCGGCGCCGCTTGCTGCGGCGGCGATGCGCATGACTGCCGCCGAGCAGCGCGAGCTGGGCGTCGTCGACCAGATCGTCGAGGAGCCCGGAGAAGGCGCGCATACCGACCACGCTGCCACGGCTCGCACCATCAAGGCCGCGCTGCTCGCCTCGCTGGCCCGCATCAGCCGGCTCGATACCGAGTCGCTGCTCGCGACGCGCTATGCTCGGCTGCGCGGCATTGGCGCCTATCGCGAGGCGGAGGTCGGCCCGCGCGTCGGCATCGAGCCGCCTTCGCTGCGGCGCCGCATCGGTCGGCTGCTTCACCTGCCGGGGATTCCGCGGCGCCCGCGCTGGAGCGAGATCTGGCCGAGCGGCGACGATTCGAACGAGACCGAGGGAGGCGCATGAGCGATCCACAGGCCGAGCTGGAGCAGGTCCGGCGCGCCGCCGATGAGCTGATCCCGCAGCTCACCGAGCGGCTGGCTCGCAGCGGCCTGGGCGAGATCGAGGTTCGCTCCGGTGACCTCCGGGTACGCGTCTCTGCTGGCGCGGCTGCCTCCGGCGCTCCGCCGGCGTCTGTGGCCGCGCCCAAGGTCGAGCACGCTGGCGCCACCCATCCGGCCGGCACGGCCGCCAGCCGTCAGGACGGGGTCGTCTCGCCGGCGGTCGGCTATTTCGTGTTCGGCGATGGGCTCGGGCCGGGCCTGGCCGTGCAGAAGGGTGACGCGCTCGGCTTCGTCGACGTCCTGGGCGTCCGGCATGACGTCCGCGCTCCGCGCAGCGGCACTGTCCGCAGGCTGGTCACCGAGACCGGCGAGGCGGTCGAGTACGGTCAGATGCTGCTCGAGATCGAGGCGTCGGGGGCATGAGCCTGGCGCTCCTCTTCCCGCCGCAGGGCTCCCAGTCGCTGGGCATGGGTCGCGACCTGGCTGCAGCCTCGCCGGCTGCGTGCAGCATCTTCGAGCAGGCCGATGCGGCCCTTGACTGGTCCGTCAGCAGCGTCGCCTGGGAAGGGCCGGAGTCGGTGCTGAACGACACGCGGCAGACGCAGCCCTGCCTGGTGGCGACCTCGCTTGCCTGCCTGGCGGCGCTGCGCGAGGCCAACCCGGGGCTCGAGCCGGCATTTGTCGCCGGACACTCGGTCGGCGAGTATGCGGCGCTGGTGGCGGGCGGCGCCCTTTCGCTGGAGGATGCGCTGCGCCTCGTCGCCCGGCGCGGCTCGCTGATGGCCGAGACGGCCGACGGCGGGATGCTGGCAGTCATCGGGCTGGACCGGGAGCTCATTGCGGCCACCATCGCGGGCGTCGGACCGGCCGATCGCATCGTGGTGGCCAACGACAACGCCCCCGGCCAGGTCGTCGTCAGCGGCCGGCCGGGGGCGCTCGACAAGGCTGCCGTGGCGCTGCGCGCTGCGGGCGCCAAGCGGGTCATCCGGCTGCGTGTCAGCGGGCCGTTTCACTCGTCGGCGATGCGGTCGGTGGGCCTCGCATTGGAGCGGGCCTTCGGTGACGCCGCCTGGTCCGATGCTCGGACGCCACTGATCAGCAACGTGACCGGCGAGCCGGTGAGCGACGCCACCCGCCTCCGCGAGCTGCTGGCGCGACAGGTCAGCTCACCCGTCGAGTGGGTCGCATCGGTCCGCCGCATGCGGGAAGACGGCGTTGACACCTTCGTCGAATGCGGCCCGGGGACCGCCCTGAGCGGCATGGTCCGGCGCATCGCGCCAGGGGCACGAACCTTGAACATCAGCGACCCGGCGACGCTCGCAGCGACCGCCGACGCCCTGCGGCCCCTGGTCGCGGAGGCATCGGCCTAGTGTTCTCCAAGATCCTGATCGCCAATCGCGGCGAGATCGCGGTACGCGTCCTGCGCGCCTGCCGCGACATGGGCGTGCCGGCGGTCGTGGCCTACTCAGAGGCCGATCGCGACAGCCTTGCGGTGCGCATGGCCGACGAGGCGGTGTGCATCGGACCGGCAGAGGCCAGGAAGAGCTATCTCAACCAGCCGGCCGTGGTTTCGGCGGCACTGATCACCGGCTGCGATGCGGTCCATCCGGGATACGGCTTCCTGTCGGAGGATGCCACCTTCGCGGAGGTGTGCGCCGCGCACGACCTGGCCTTCATCGGCCCACGCGCGGAGGTGCTCGAGCGCTTCGCGAGCAAATATGCCGTGCGGCGCATGCTGGCGGCGAACGGCCTGCCGACGGTCCCCGGCAGCCGCGGCATTGTCACCGATCTCAACGACGCGCTCTCTCAGGCTGGCGACGCCGGCTACCCGCTCCTGCTCAAGCCGTCCGCTGGCGGCGGAGGGCGTGGCATGCGCCTTGTCCGCTCGCCGCGGGAGATGGAGACCTCGCTGCCGCTCGCCCGCTCCGAGGCGCAGGCCGCCTTCGGCGATGACTCGATCTACTTCGAGAAGTGGATCGAGGAAAGTCGACACGTCGAGGTCCAGGTCCTGATCGACCATTTCGGCAACGGGGTTCAGCTCGGTGAGCGTGACTGCAGCGTCCAGCGCCGTCACCAGAAGATCATCGAGGAAGGCCCATCACCGGCGATGGACGACGCGGCCCGCGAGAAGCTGCGTGATCTCGCCATCCGTGCAGTCATGGCCGCTGGCTACGAGTCGGCGGGCACGCTCGAATTCCTGCTCGATCGGGAGGGAAACTTCTACTTCATCGAGATCAACTGCCGGATCCAGGTCGAGCATCCAGTGACCGAGATGGTCACGGGCCTCGATCTGATCGTGGAGCAGATCCGGCTGGCAGCCGGCGAGACGCTGTCGCTGCGCCAGGAGGATGTGCGCTTCCGCGGCCACGCCATCGAGTTCCGCGTCAACGCCGAGGATCCGGGCGACAACTTCGCGCCGCAGACCGGCGTCATCGGGGAGCTCCTGCTGCCGGGTGGGACTGGCGTGCGGGTGGACACGCATTTGTATCCCGGCTACGAGGTGCCGCCGTTCTACGATTCGCTGCTCGCCAAGCTGGTGGTCTGGGGCGAGGACCGCGGCCAGGCGGTGGCGCGCGCCCGCCGAGCCCTGGCCGAGTTCGAGATTGCGGGCATCAGGACCAACATCCCGTTCCATCGCGGAATCATCGAGAATGCCGCCTTCCTGGATGCCGAGGTCAGCACCAACCTGCTCGACCGCGTCGGTCCGGCCGCCTTCGTGGCGGGTGGCACCTGAACCCATGGAGACGCATGAACGAGAGCCGATGACGACCGACGCCGATCGCGTCGCGACCGCCGATGCCCTGCCGCCACTCCCCTGGGAAGCGGCCGAGATCATGCGGGTCATCCCGCATCGCTACCCCTTCCTGCTCGTCGATCGCGTGGTGGAGCTGGAGCCAGGCAGCCGCGTCGTGGCGCTCAAGAACGTCACCGTCAACGAGCCGCAGTTCACCGGGCACTTCCCGGATCGCCCGATCATGCCCGGCGTGCTGATGGTCGAGGCGCTGGCACAGGCAGGCGCCGTGGCCGTGCTGTCGCTGCCCGAGAACCGTGGCAAGCTGGCGCTGTTCGCCGCGATCGACGAGTGCCGCTTCCGGCGCACCGTGCTGCCCGGCGACACGCTGCGCCTCGAGATCACGGTCGAGAAGCTCCAGCGCATGTTCGGCCGTGCGCGCGGCGTGGCCAGCGTCGAAGGCGAGGTGGCGGTCGAGGCGCTGCTCTCGTTCATTATCCCGCGCGACCAGTCGATCGGCGGAGGCCGCACCGATGCGTGACGGCGATCAGCGCGTGGTCGTCACCGGCATGGGTGCGATCACGCCATTGGGCAACGACGTGGACACCTTCTGGGACGGCCTCGTCAGCGGTCGAAGCGGCGTCAGCCGCATCAGCTCGTTCGAGCCGAACCGCGTCGCCAGCAAGGTCGCCGGTGAGGTGCGCGACTTCGACCCCACCGCCGTCATGGATCGCAAGGAGGTGCGCCGCAACGACCGCTACGTGCACCTTGCCTGGGCCGCTGCGGTCGAGGCCATGCGCCGGGCCGGCCTGCCCAACCCCATCACCGACGAGGGGCTGTCGGAGCGCACGGGGGCGATCATCGGCACCGGCATCGGCGGCATCAATACGCTGATCAGGGACGTCATCGAGGCGCACGAGCTCGGACCGGAGCGGGTCGGCCCCTTCCTGGTGACGGCCATGATCCCGGACATGGGCCCCGGCTTCGTGGCGATCCAGGCCAATGCCCGCGGCCCGAACTACGCCACGGTGAGCGCCTGCAGCAGCTCGAACCACGCCATCGGCAGCGCCCTGCAGATCATCCGTCGCGGCGACGCGGATGTCATGATCGCGGGAGGGGCGGAGGCCGGGATCGGCGAGATTCCGGTCGCGGCCTTCTCGGCGATGCGGGCCCTGTCGACGAAGCGTAACGACGAGCCGCAGAAGGCCTCGCGCCCGTTCGACGCCCAGCGCGACGGCTTTGTGATCGCGGACGGCGCCGGGATCCTGGTCCTCGAGTCGCTGGCGCACGCCCAGGCGCGCGGCACGACGATCCACGCCGAGCTGGTGGGCTATGCGGCGACCGACGACGCCTCGCACATCACGCTTCCCGCGCCGGGCGGGCGCGGTGCCGCCGGGAGCATGCGCCTGGCGATGGTGGATGCCGGCCTGGGACACGATCAGATTGGCTACATCAACGCCCACGGCACGAGCACCGGACCGAACGACCGGTCCGAGACCGCCGCCATCAAGACCGTCTTCGGCGAGCGGGCCTACGAAGTCCCGATCTCGAGCACGAAGTCGATGACCGGTCACCTGATGGGCGCCGGTGGTGGCATCGAGGCGATCGCCTGCGTGCGCGCCCTCGAGGAGGGGATCATCCCGCCGACGATCAACTACGAGTACCCCGATCCCGACTGCGACCTGGACTACGTCCCGAACGAGGCGCGCCACATCCCGATCAGCACCGCGATGAGCAACTCATTCGGGTTCGGTGGCCACAACGCCACCATCATCCTGCGGCGGTGGGAGGGATGAGCGACGAATCAGGGCGTGATCCGCTGCTCACCGCCGTGGATCTGCTGACCCCGGCGTTCGAGGCCAGCGGTCTCCAGGAGGTGGAGGTGAACGCCGGCGCGCTGCGGGTGCGGCTGGCGCGACCGCAGATCGCCGTGCTGGCCAGCGCCGCCAATGCCGCACTTGCCGCTCCGCCCGCCGCGGCCGCGGCGGTCACGCCGTATGGTGAGCCCGCGCCGGGCATGCGCTTCGTCGCGGCGCCGCTGACCGGGGTGTGGTACGCCGCTCCGTCGCCCGGTGCGCGGCCGTATCTCCAGGAGGGCGGCGAGGTCTCGATCGGGCAGGTGGTGGGACTCATTGAGGCAATGAAGCTGTTCAACGAGATCAAGTCGGACGTAGCCGGCAAGGTGAACCGCATCCTCGTCGAGAGCGGCGCGCTGGTGAAGCGCCAGCAGCCGCTCCTCGAGGTCGATCCACGCTGACGCGCCCTGCAAGGCGAGAGGAGAGATCTGAAGAAGATGGCGCCGAATGCGGTGATCAGCGGGTGGGGGATGTACGCGCCGCGGCGCGTGATGACCAACGACGAGCTGGCAAGGATGGTCGACACCAACGACGAGTGGATCGTGTCGCGGACCGGGATCCACGAGCGCCGCATCGCGGCGGACGACGAGACGGCCACGACCCTCGCGGTGAACGCCTCGCGCGATGCCCTGGCGGTGGCCGGCATCGATCCGCTCGAGATCGACCTCGTGATCGTGGGCACCTGCACGCCCGACTTTCCGCTGCCGGCGACCGGGGTGCTGGTCGCCCGCGACCTGGGGGCCACGCGCGCCGCCGGATTCGACCTGCAGGCGGCCTGCTCAGGCTTCCTGTTCGCGCTGGCCACCGGCTCGAGCTTCGTGCGCAGCGGGATGTATCGCAACGTGCTGGTCATCGGCGTCGAGGTCCTGAGCCGCTTTATCGACTGGACCGATCGCAGCACATGCGTGCTCTTCGGCGACGGTGCGGGCGCCGTGCTGCTCACCGCCAGTGACAGCCCCGGCGGCCTGCTCGGGATCGACATGTTCAGCGACGGAACCGGTGCCGAGGGCATCATCGTGCCGGCCGGCGGTTCGGCCTGCCCGGCATCGCCCGAGACCGCCGCCGGCAACGGCCACTTCATCCACATGGCAGGCGCCGACGTCTATCGCTACGCCACGCGCCAGATGGCCGAGTCGACGCTCGCCGCCCTTCGTAGCGCGGACATGGGCGTCGATGACATCGACCAGTTCATCTACCACCAGGCCAATCTGCGCATCATCAAGAGCGTTGGCAAGCAACTCCAGATCCCCGACGAGAAGGTCTTCGTCAATATCGAGAAGTACGGCAACACGTCGGCGGCATCGGTCCCCATGGCGCTCGTCGAGGCCGTCGCGGCCGGACGGGTCAAGCCGGGCGACCGGCTGCTGATGGCGGCCTTCGGTGCCGGCTACACCGCCGGAGCCGCGGTGTTCGAATGGACGGCCGATCCGGCTCGCGCCTTCCTGGCGCCCGGCGAGCAGACGCGCCTGGGCAAGCCGCAGGTCCAGCTCGACGTCGTGTCGGTCGGCGGCTGATGTTCGACCTGGGCGGCAAGGCAGCGCTGGTGACCGGCGGATCTCGCGGGCTCGGGCGCGCCATCGCGCTCGCATTCGCCCGGCAGGGCGCCGACCTCGCGGTCAACTTCCGCGGCAATGCAGCGGCCGCCGAGGAAGTGGCGTCGGCCGTTCGAGAGCTGGGCCGGCGCGTGATCGTCATCCAGGGCGACACGGGCGGCGGTCGCGAAGCATGCGAAGCGATCGTCAAGGCGGCGCTCGACGCGTTCGGCAAGGTCGACATCCTGATCAACAACGCCGGCATCACGCGGGACAACCTGCTGATGCGCATGTCGGCCGATGAATGGAACGAGGTGATCGACACCAACCTGTCCGGCCCGTTCTGGATGACCCGCGCCATTGCCCGACCGATGATGAAGGCACGGTCCGGGCGGATCATCAACATGAGCTCCGCGGCCGGCCGGATGGGGAATGCCGGCCAGGCGAACTACAGCGCGGCGAAGGCAGGGCTCATAGGGCTGACGAAGGCGACGGCGCGCGAGCTCGCCAGCCGCGGGATCACCTGCAATGCGCTGGCACCCGGCCTCATCGAGACCGATCTGACAGCCGGCCTGCCCGATGCGGCCACCCGGGCATTGACCGCCATGACTCCGCTGGGGTACATCGGGTCGGTCGACGATGTCGCCGCCGCGGCGGTCTTTTTCGCTTCCGATGAGGCGCGCTACGTCACCGGCCAGGTGCTCGGCATCGACGGCGGCATCGTCATGGGCTCGTGAAGGCGCAGCCAGCCGAAGCGGCCGAGGCCGGCGCAAATCCTCGACGGCTGCAAGCCGATACGAGGATGGCTAGTCTTTCCCAACGGCATCCGCCGCACACGTGCTGACTGTTCCCATCCGACCACCCCACATCTGGAGGTTTCCATGACCGAGGTCCTCCTGTTCCACCACGCACAGGGACTGACTCCTGGCGTCCAGGCGTTCGCCGACGAGCTGCGGGCCGCCGGGCACACCGTGCACACGCCCGATCTGTTCGACGGGCGCACCTTCGGCAGCATCGACGAGGGCATGGCCTACATCAAGGGCAACGGCATGGACGAGATGGTCGAGAAGGGCGAGCGCACCGCCAACGACCTGTCGCATGAGCTTGTGTACGCCGGGTTCTCGTTCGGCGAGATGATCGCGCAGAAGCTCGCCCAGACTCGTCCCGGAGCGCGCGGCGCCCTGCTCTTCTACTCCTGCATCCCGATCAGCGGCGAGTGGACCTTCGGACCATGGCCGGACGGCGTCCCCGTCCAGATCCACGGAATGGACAACGACCCGATCTTCACCGGCGAGGGCGACATCGAGGCCGCGCGCGAGATCGTCGACAAGGTCGGAGACGCGGAGCTATTCCTCTATCCCGGCGACCAACACTACTTCGCCGACAGCTCGCTCCCGTCGTACGACGCCGGCGCCACCGAGTTGCTCACCAAGCGCGTGCTCGAGTTCCTGGGACGCGTCTGACCGGTCCGGAAGCCCCTCGCCGACCCCACGAACCTTGGTCGCTCCGAAAGGTTCGGGCAGGCCACTTGCTGCACAATGGTCACAGCCCCAGTGCATCGGACCAAACGAAGGAGACCTGCATGCTGACGCTGCGCTCAATTCTGCGCCCGACCCGCGTGGTCGACGCTCACTGCGACATCCCGTGTGGCATCTACGACCCCGCCCAGGCGCGGATCGAGGCCGAATCGGTCTACAACATCATCAAGAAGTACAACGCCAGCGATGACGAGGTCTTCCGCACGCGCTGCATCGCCGTCAAGGAGGAGCGCGCGGAGCTCGCCAAGCACCACATCGACGTGCTGTGGAGCGACTATTTCAAGCCGGAGCACCTCGAGAAGTTTCCGGACCTGCAGGACACCTGCTGGAAGGCCGCCAAGCAGGCATCCGAGGTGAAGCACACGGTCAACATCGACGACGCCAAGAAGCTGCTCGACATGATCGACAAGATCGACGAGATGTGGCGGGCCACCGGCGGGCCGGAGAAGACGCGCCTGCAGGCGCAGACCGCCTGAGACCGATGCGCACGCAGAGGGGCCGATCGCGGCCCCTCTTCTTCATTCTCGGCATCGGGACGGCCCTCGGATTCCTCGCTTCGCGCTGGACCGATGCGGTCGCGGTGCGCGGTTCCTCCATGGCGCCCACGCTCGAACCCGGCGACCTGCTGCTCGTCGAGCGCTGGACCTTCACGCGACGGGCGCCGCGCGCCGGGGACGTCGTACTGGCGCGCGACCCGCGCAACGGAGGACGAGAGCTGATCAAGCGGGTCATGAGCGTGAGCGGCGGCCGCGTGCAACTCCGCGGTGACGGCTCCGCCAGCACCGACTCACGCGTCTTCGGCGACCTGCCGCTGGACGCCGTTCCGTGGCGCGTCGCGCTCCGCTACTGGCCGCCCGCCATCTTCGGCCGCGTGCCGCCTGCACCATCACCGACACCCCAACTACAGCTCGAACAGGAGGGCGGCGAGCCCGCCTGCAGCGCCTTCGGCGACCTGGTGGTCGGCGGTGAGGCGTAGGTCGGCAAGGCGCTAGGCGCAGCCACAGAGCGTGGCGACGGCCGCGACACAGTCGTCCCGCCCGGCCGGCAGCAGCTCGACCCCCGGCCCGGCCTCCGCCGCAACGAGATATTCGACGCCGCCGGTCGGACGCACCGAGATGCGCGCATCGGGCGAGCGGTGCCGCAGGAACTCGACGACGGGTCCCAGGCCGGCATCGCCGTACTCCTCGCGGACGGCGCCGGTGTCGACCACGACCAGCTGCGGCGGACGGAGGGTCACGGCCTGGTGCAGCCGGGCAGCATCGTTGTAGAAGAAGACGATGGCACCCGACAGCCGATCATCGAGCGCAACAGCGAGCTCGCGGTCGCGGGTGAGGCAGTAGACGGTTGGCTCGGGCATGTCCACTGAGCCTAGCATCGGCGTGGTCGGGGCCGGTGGCTACAATGGAACGCATGGCCTCCCTCACACCGGTTCGCACCGATGATGCGCGCAACCTGACCGGCCGGCACCAGGCGCTGGGCAGCCTGCTCGGCCGCGTCTGGTCGGTCGACCAGGTCGGCGTCGAAGAGCGCGCAGCGAGCTTGGCAAAGCGCAGCATCAAGCGCGAGTCGAAGCTGTGGGCGCTCGACATGATCATCCGCATGACCGACCTCACCACGCTCGAGGGCAAGGACACGCCGGGCAAGGTGCGCGCGCTGGCCGGCAAGGCGCGGCGCCCGGACCCGACCGATCCGTCGATTCCGAGTGTCGCCGCGTTGTGCGTCTACCCGAACATGATCCCAGCCGCCCGCGCGGCGTTGAAGGGTTCGACGGTGAAGGTCGCCAGCGTCGCGACGTACTTCCCGAGCGGCCAGGCGCCGCTCGACGTCAAGCTCAAGGACGTGCGCGATGCCGTCGGCATGGGGGCCGACGAGATCGATATGGTGATCGATCGCGGTGCCTTCCTGTCCGGCGAGTATGCGAAGGTCTACGACGAGATCACCGCGGTCAAGGAGGCGTGCGGCGAGGCGCATCTCAAGGTCATTTTGGAGACCGGCGAGCTGGAGACCTACGACAACGTGCGCCGCGCATCGGTCCTGGCCATGGCGGCCGGCGCCGACTTCATCAAGACCAGCACCGGCAAGATTCAGCCTGCGGCCACGCTGCCCGTGACGCTGGTCATGCTCGAGGCGATCCGCGACTTCTACGCTCAGACGGGACGCGCGGTCGGCATGAAGTCGGCCGGCGGCATTCGCAGCGCCAAGGAGGCGATCTCCTACCTCACGACGCTGTACGAGACGCTCGGACCCGACTGGATGACCCCCGACCGATTCCGCTTCGGCGCCTCGAGCCTGCTGAACGACGTGCTCATGCAGATCCGCAAGGAGCACACCGGCCGCTACAGCGGTGGCGACTACTTCACCCTCGACTAGACGAATGCAGGTCGCCCCGCGCACCATCGCCGTCTGGTCCGATCTCGGCTGTCCGTGGGCGCACGCCGCGGTGTGGCGGCTGCACGACGCGCGGCGACGCCTCGGCCTGGCCGATGCCGTCCGTTTCGAGCACCGCGTCTTCCCGCTCGAGCTGTTCAACTCGGAACCCACGCCGCGGCAGGAGCTCGACGCCGAGTGGCCGGTCATCGCCGCGCTGGCACCGCGTGCCGGCTGGCGTGCCTGGTTGGCGCCCGCCGAAGCGTGGCCGGTGACCATGCTGCCGCCCATGGAGGCGGTGCAGGCCGCAGCGCTGCAGTCGCCGCGCGCCGCCGAGGATCTGGACCGCGGCCTGCGCCGCGCCTTCTGGGGCGAGTCGCGCTGCATCAGCCTGCGTCACGTCATCCTGGAGGTCGCCAACGAATGCGAATCGGTCGACGTGGCGGCGCTGGCCGTGGCGCTGGACAGCGGCCACGCCCGCGCGCGGATCTTCGACGACTGGGAGGTCGCCAAGGGCGACGAGGTCGACGGCTCGCCGCACCTCTTCCTGCCGGACGGCTCGGGCGTGCAGAACCCCGGCGTCGAGATGCACTGGGAGGGTGACGATGGGCAGGGTGGCGGTTTCCCGGTGATCGATCGCGATGATCCGAGCGTCTACGACGACCTGCTGCGCCGCGCAGCGCGATGAGTTGTCGATCTCACGTCGCGCCACACCGGAACGTTCAACTCACGTGCACCTTCCGCCGTTCCAGCACCTGATCGACGAGCATGCCGCCGAGCTGCATCGGTTCCTGACAGCCTGCGTCGGCCCGTCCGAGGCCGATGACTGCCTGCAGGAGACCCTGATCGCGGGGTTGCGGGGTTATCCGCAGCTGCGCCACGCCGATAACCTGCGGGGCTGGCTGTTCACGATCGCCCATCGCAAGGCGACCGATGCCGTGCGGCGCAACGCGAGGCATCGGGCCGCAGATCTCGATGGCGTCGAGCCAGCGGTCGCGCCGGCGCCGACCGCCGATGACGAGCTGTGGGGCGCCGTCCGGTCGCTGCCGTTGAAGCAGCGCGCGGCCGTGGTGCATCGGTATGTCTTCGACCTGGCCTATCGCGAGATCGGCGAGCGGATGGGCGTCAGCGAGGAAGCCGCGAGACAGAACGTCAGTGCCGGCCTGCGCCGGCTGCGCATGGAGGTGAACCGATGAACCAGTTTGAGCGGTTGTCCACCCTCGAGACCGATGCGGCCGCGGCCGTGGCCGCATTCCGGCAGCGGGCCGCCGAGGAGGACCTGCTCGACGTCGCCTACGCCGACCTCGACTCGCCGATGGGTCCCCTGAGTGTCTTCGTCACGCCGCGGGGCCTCGTGCGCCTGGCATACGGCGTTGCGGACGACGAGCTCGATGACCTGGCTGAGCGGCTCTCGCCGCGAATCCTCGCCGCCCCGGAGCGGACCGATGCCGTGCGCCGCGAGCTGGAGGCGTACTTCGCCGGCGAGCGGCACGGGTTCGACGTCCCGGTCGACTGGTCCCTGGTGCGCGGCTTCGCGGGCGCCGTGCTCCAGGCGACGGCGCGCATCCCGTTCGGCAGCGTTTCGAGCTACCGCGCGGTGGCGGCCGACGCCGGATCGCCGAACGCCTACCGAGCGGCGGGAAATGCCCTTGGCTCGAATCCGGTGCCGATCGTGGTGCCCTGCCACCGTGTGCTCCATGCCGGCGGGGGACTGGGCGGCTACACCGGCGGGCTGGATCGCAAGCGCTTCCTGCTCCACCTCGAGGGCGTGCTCGGAGAGTAGCGGCCTGAGCGATGCGACGGCGGGCGCGTGCGATAATCGGAGGCACATGACCCTCACCAAGAAGCCCGAGACCCGACCGGCGCCTGCCTCGTGGGGCCTGACCGCCGGGAAGCAGGTGCCGTGGGAGTACGCATCGGCGCCCGAGTCGACCGATCACGTACGCATTCGGCCGGAGTACGGCCTGTTCATCGGCAACGAGTTCGTCGCCGCCAGGCCGAAGCGCACGTTCGAGGTCATCAACCCCGCCACCGAAGAGGTGCTGGCCCGCGTGGCGCGTGCCTCGAGGGCCGATGTGGATCGGGCCGTGAAGGCGGCCCGTGCAGGCTACAGCCAGACCTGGTCGAAGCTGCCGGGCAGCGAGCGGGCGAAGTACCTGTATCGGATCGCGCGGATCATCCAGGAGCGCAGCCGCGAGTTTGCGGTGGTCGAGACCATGAACTCCGGCAAACCCATCAAGGAGAGCCGCGACGTCGACGTGCCGCTCGCCGCCGCGCACTTCTTCTACTACGCCGGCTGGGCCGACAAGCTGGAGTACGCCTTTCCGAACCGCACGCCGCGGTCGCTGGGTGTCGCCGCCCAGATCATCCCGTGGAACTTTCCGCTGATGATGCTCGCCTGGAAGATCGCCCCGGCCCTGGCGGCCGGCAACACGGTCGTGCTCAAGCCGGCGAGCACCACGCCCCTGACGGCGTACCTGTTCGCCGACGTCGTGCGCCAGGCCGAGCTGCCGCCGGGCGTCGTCAACATCATCACCGGCCCCGGCGAGATTGGCATGGACCTGGTCAAGCACCCCGATGTCAACAAGGTCGCGTTCACCGGCTCGACCGCGGTCGGCAAGATGATCGGGCGCGCCGTCGCCGGGTCCGACAAGAAGCTCACCCTCGAGCTCGGCGGCAAGGCTGCGAACATCGTCCTCGACGACGCGCCCATCGACCAGGCGATCGAGGGCATCATCAACGGCATCTACTTCAACCAGGGCGAGGTCTGCTGCGCCGGATCGCGGCTCTTCGTGCAGGAGAGCATCTACGAGCCGCTGCTCGACAAGCTCAAGGCGCGCCTCGGCACGCTGCGCGTCGGCGATCCGCTCGACAAGAACACCGACGTGGGCGCCATCAACTCGGCCGGCCAGCTCGCCAAGATCCACGAGCTCGTGCAGTCGGGCATCGAGGAGGGCGCCGAGATCTTCCAGCCCGACTGCCAGCTGCCGGATCGTGGTTACTTCTTCGTGCCCACCCTGTTCACCGGCGTCTCGCAGTCGCATCGGATCGCGCAGGAGGAGATCTTCGGCCCTGTGCTGTCGGTGCTCACCTTCCGCACGCCCGATGAGGCGATCGAGAAGGCGAACAACACGCCGTACGGCTTGAGCGCCGGGGTGTGGACCGAGAAGGGCAGCCGCATCTTCAAGATGGTGGCGGCCATGCGCGCCGGCGTGGTGTGGGCCAACACCTTCAACCGGTTCGATCCGACCTCCCCCTTCGGTGGCTACAAGGAGTCGGGCTACGGCCGCGAGGGCGGACTCCACGGGCTGTCGGCCTACCTGCGGTTCGACGCATGAGTCCGCGCACCCGAACCGCCACGAAGTCGCGCTCGCGCGCATCGGTCCTGGAGGACAGGCCGATGTCGCCGCCAGCGACCACGACGAACGGCGCGTCGGCCGACCGCATCGGCGTGCGCAAGACCTACAAGCTCTACATCGGCGGGCAGTTCCCGCGTACCGAGTCAGGGCGCAGCTATGAGGTCTTCGACCCACGCGGTGGGCTCCTGGCGAACGCCTGCCGCGGCACGCGCAAGGACATCCGCGACGCGGTGCGCGCCGCACGCAAGGCGTTTCCGGGCTGGGCCGCGAAGACCGCCTACAACCGATCGCAGATCCTGTATCGCATCGCCGAGCTGATGGAGGGACGACGCGATCAGTTCATCAGTGAGGTGGCGGCGGCACAGGGCGTCGGCAGTCGCCGCGCGACGCGTGAGGTGGATGCGGCCATCGACCGCTGGGTCTGGTACGCCGGCTGGGCCGACAAGTTCAGCCAGGTCGTCGGATCGGTGAACCCGGTGAACGGCTCGTACTTCAACTTCACCGTCCCCGAGGCGACCGGTGTGGTCGGTGTGATCGCGCCCGAAGATTCGTCGCTGCTCGGGCTGGTCAGCCGCCTGGCCCCGGTGATCGTGAGCGGAAACGCGGCCGTCGTGGTGGCGTCGGAGTCACGGCCGTTGCCGGCGGTCACCCTCACCGAGGTGCTGGCCACCTCGGACGTCCCCGGCGGGGTGGTCAACCTGGTCACCGGCCTGCGTCGCGAGATCGTGCCGACCCTGGCCGCACACATGGACGTCAACGCGCTGGATGCCTTCGGTGTCGCCACCTCGGAGGCTGCCGCGGTCGAGGAGAGCGGCGTCGAGAACGTGAAGCGCGTCATCCGGCCGCCGCGAGACGGCCTCGAGCGCTACGACTGGCTGAGCCAGCGCGCGCAGTCGCCGTACCTCATCGGCGAATACGTCGAGACAAAGACGGTCTGGCACCCCATCGGGGCGTAGGCGTTGGTGGGGGCGAGCATTCACACGTGGATGCGCGCTCCCGCATGGACAGCTTTCAGTGAATGCGGCACGAGGGCCGTCCGCGTTTCGACGCCGCGGCTCTAGTCGAGCCAGCCGATGATCGTCGACCCGAAGAGCACCAGGGTCAGGGCGGTGACCAACCCGGTGAGCCCCCAGGCGACGACGTTGAGCCAGGCCGGGTTGACGTGGCTGCCCATGATCCGCGGGTTGTTCACCAGGCGCAGCATGAAGACCAGGATGACCGGCAGCAGGATGCCGTTCAGGTTCTGGCTGAGGATGATGAGCCCGGTGAGCGGCATGCCCGGGCACCAGCACCACGAGCGCGCCGACCACGATGAGGACGGTGTACAGCCCCATGAACACCGGCGCCTCGCGGAAGTCGCCGCGAGATGCCCGACTCCCAGCCGAACGACTCGCAGACCGTGTAGCTGGTGGTCAGCGGCATGACCGTCGCGGCCAGGACCGATGCGCCGAACAGCCCGAAGGCGAACAGCGCCTGGGCGAAATCGCCGGCGATGGGCGCCAGCGCACGAGCGGCCTGTTCGGCGGTCTTCAGCACGATGCCGGTGCCGAACAGCGTGGCCGCCGTGACGACGATGATGAACAGGGCGATGACGTTGGTCCACACCGCGCCGATCACGGCGTCGGCGCGCTCGTAGGCCAGCTCCTCGGGCCCCAGGCCCTTGTCCGCCACCGACGACTGCAGGTAGAAGAACATGTACGGGGTCACGGTGGTGCCCACGGCCGCGACCATCAGCAGCAGGAAGCTCGGCTCGACGCTGATGGACGGCGTGACCAGCGATCGGCCCACCTCGCCCCAGTTCGGACCGGCGACGAACGCGCTGACGATGTAGGCCACGAAGACGACCGCAACAGACAGAAAGACCCGCTCGACGAGCCGATAGGAACCGAACACGACCAGCGCCCAGATGCCGGTCGCCACAACGGGCACGGTGATCCAGCGCGGGATATCGAAGATCTCGAGCGCGGCGGCGGCCCCGGCGAACTCGGCGGCGATATTCGACCCGTTGGCGATGAGCAGCACGATCATGGCGAACAGCGTCCAGCGAATCCCGAAGTCGTCGCGAATCAGGTCGCCCAGGCCCTGGCCCGAGACAGCCCCCATGCGCGCCGCCATCTCGAGCACGACGATGAGCAGAATGGTGGTGATCGGCAGGATCCACAGCAGTCGCAGCCCCGTTTCCGCGCCCATCACGCTGTAGGTGAAGATCCCGCCCGCGTCGTTGCCGGCTAGTCCGGCGATGAGCCCCGGTCCGAGCACGCCGAGGAAGGCGAGCATCCCGGTGCGATGCACCCTGAAATTGGGCAGCCGCTCACGGATCGAGCGCTGGGCGCGGCGCAGCGGGCGCGAGATGGCCAGCCGGCTCACCGGTCCTCCGCCGGCTCGAAGATCTCAGGCAGCCGCCTGCGCCAGCCCTCGCCCAGGGCGCGCTCGAAGGCATCGTCGACGGTCACGATCCCCAGCAGGATGCCCGCGTCATCGACCACCGGCAGCGCAAGCAGGTTGTAGCGCGCGATGGCGGCGCCAACCTGCTCGGCGTCGAGGTCGGCGTTGACCGAGATCGGCTCCTGGCGCATGAACTGGCGCACCGGTGTCTCGGGGGCTGCCACGATGAGCCCTCGCAGGGTAGCGGTGCCCTCCAGCCGCCCCTGCAAATCGGTCACGTACAGGTAATAGGCGCGGTCCGATGGGGGAGCCAGTGCTCGCAGCCGGTCGATCACCTGCTGCGCCGTCTCGTCGGGCGAGATGGTGATGAAATCGGTCGTCATCAGGCCGCCGGCCGTCTCCTCACCGTAGTTCAGCAGCCCGCGGACCTCGTCGGCCTCCTTGGGTTGCATGAGGCCCAGCAGCTCGGCCTGGCGCTCCTCGGACAGGTCGGCCATCAGGTCGGCTGCCTCGTCGGGCCCCATCTCTTCCAGGATGTCGGCCGCGCGCTCAGGCGGCAACGCCTCGAGGACGTCGACCTGGTCCTCGGCGTCGAGCTCTTCCATCACGTCCGCCGCCCGCTCGTCGTCGAGCGCGGCGAGGATGCCGGTCCGGTCGCGTGGGGCCAGCTGCTCGACGATGTGCGCCACGTCCGCCGGGTGCAGTGTCGAGAGCGCCTGGTGCGGGACGCGCAGCTTCAGGGAGCTGACGCTCGACTCCACCGGGTCGACGTCCTCCCATTCGATGTAGTTCTCGACCTCGAGCCCCAGGGCACGAGCCAGCCGTTCGCCCGGGCCCGAGAGGCCCAATCGGCGCAGGATCCCGCCAAGGCCGACGTCGACCGCCACCAGTCGCAGCCGGCCACGCACCGGCGCCAGCTGGATGTCGTTGACGCGCACGATCTTGCGCCCCTCGACATCCACGATCTGCTTGTCCTGGAGGTCGAGCCAGACGCGGATCTCGTTCGGCCGCTGCCGGAAGGAAGCGATGTTGATGCTCGAGCTGAGCAGCCGCGCGCCGGCTGCATCGAGCTCCTCGACATCCGACCACGGCAGGAAGATGTCGCGGCCGCTGGCAACCCGCACCACCACCCCGGTGACCGGTGGGTATGTCTCGCCAAGCGCCACGATCAGATCGCGTACCTTGCCGAATGGCTCGCCGTGACGGTCGAGCACCGGCCTGCCGATGATCTGGCTCAGAAAGAGCATGGAATGACCACCTCGCTCTCCAACAGCTGTTGCGCTGCGAGCGGGTGGTCGACCGGTCGCGAGGGCTGCGGCGTCGCTGTCGACGCTAGGCGGTCATCTCGCGCACCCACCATCCGCCACGGGCGCGGTCATTGCGTGTACTGGGTCCGGCGTCCACGTTGGTCGCACGTCGCCTCGTTGCGGGTTCAGGCTGCCGGCCGCCGCGCTCGGCGGTCCGCCACATTCTAGCGCGCGGCAGCAACGAGCTCGGCGGGCAACCGATCAATCGCTGCGTGTCGAGGCGTCGCCGCGGGCGCGAGCACGGTGCCGGGCGACCTTTGCCTGGTTGCCGCAGGTGCGCATGTCGCACCAGCGCCGCCGGCCGGTGGGGGAGCGGTCGACGAACACGAAGCGGCAGCCGGGATTGGCACACGTCCGCAGACGCGCGGCGTCGTCATCGGCCAGGAAGTGGGCCAACGAGCTGGCGATGGTGGCTCGTGCCTGGTCCAGCCGGTCGCCGACCTGCGCGAAGGCGTAGCGCGTGCCGTCGGTGTCAAGGTGCAGCTCGTGATAGTGCAGTCCATGACGAAGGATGTGGTTCAGGTCACGCACCTGCGCCTTCGCCGGTCGCCCACGCCGGTCGACGCTGCCGGCGATCTCGTGCAGCACGCCACGCAGGTGCCGGAACCGCTCCATGCGGCGTTCGGCCTCCGCCGCATCGCGCCGCAGCCGCGCCCCCTCGGCGACACGGCCGCGATCGCTGATGAGCTCGTGCCGGCGCAACCACGCGAGCAGCGCGTCAGTGTCGGGCAGCGCCTCGACCGGCTCACCGTGCTCATGCTGCAGCGTATTGGCGAAGGCGACGAAGAGCTCGTCGGAGCCATCGGGCTCGGGCATCGTATCGTGGTTCAGGCTCATGACTGTAACCAGTCTACACCCCTTGACAAGTTACTTGATGCGCCGTACACTGCGCATGTAACCGCTTAGAGCGGCACAACAAGTTACAGCGTCAACCGGGAGGTCGCAATGATGTCGCTGCTCGTCATCCTTTTGATCGTCCTGGCGCTCGGCGTCGCGGGCGCCATCGTTGGCGTCGACAGCCGACCGGACATCCGCGAGGCACCCCGCCACAACATCTGAATCACCTCGAGGAGGCAAGCATGACCAGCTTCTGGGAGATGCAAGCCGAGCTGCGTCAGCAGGAGCTGATCGAGGATGCGCAAACCCGTCGCATCTCGCTGGCTCCCAGGCGCCGGCGTCAGGGCAGGATCTTTGCCCGCCTGAGCATGCCGCGCTTCCGCCGCAGCCGAGCTCGCTGAGTCCACAACCAGGGCACACCCAAACGACCCGCTCCACCCGGAGCGGGTCGTTTGGCTTCTAGAATGGCGCGATGCCTCGACCACGTGCCGCGCCACGCAGCAGCGATGAGGGCGCGATGAGCAACGCCGAGCTGGCGCGGATCTTTGGCGAGATCGCGGACATGCTGGAGATCCTGGGCGAGGTGGTCTACAAGTCGGTTGCCTACCGGCGCGTGGCCGATGCCGTCCAGCGCTACCCGGACGACGTGGCGGCGCTCTTCAGGCGCGGGACGCCGCCGAAGCTGCCAGGTGCGGGAGCCGCGCTGACTGCCAAGCTGGCCGAGCTTGCCGACACCGGGCAGCTGGAGTACCACCAGCGGTTGCGCGACCAGGTGCCCCAGGGTCTGCTCGACATGCTGCGGGTTCCGGGTATCGGGCCGCGGACCGTCAAGCTGCTACATGGCGAGCTGGGCATCGACTCGGTCAACGCGCTGCGCAGCGCTGCGGAAAGCGGTGCGCTGCGCACGCTGAAGGGACTGTCGGCGCGGACCGAACAGAACGTGCTGGCCGGGATCGCACGGATCGACCAGCGCAGCACGCGACTGCTGCTGCACGATGCCGACGAGCTCATGGCAAGCCTCATCGGTCGCCTGCGCGACACCCCCGGGGTCGTGCACATCGAGGCTGCCGGGTCCCTGCGCCGACGACGGCCGACGATCGGCGACCTCGACCTGCTGGCCGCGGTCAACGACCCGGCCGGGCTCATCGACCGGCTCGACGGCTTGCCGGAGGTCGACCACGTCGTTTCCGCCGGCGTCGACAAGTCGAGCATCGTTCTGCAGGACGGGCCGCAGGTCGACCTGATGGTCTGTGCCCCGGTCGCGTGGGGCACGCACCTCGTGCACTTCACCGGCAGCAAGGAGCACAACGTTGCGCTGCGCGGGAGGGCACTGGCGCGCGGCTGGTCGCTCTCCGAGAAGGGATTCAAGGAGGTCGACAGCGGGGAGCTGCTGTTGTCAGCGACCGAGGAGGAGGTGTATGCGCGGCTGGAGCTCGAGTGGGTACCGCCCGAGCTACGCGAGGATGAAGGCGAGATCGCGGCAGCGGCCGCCGGCACGCTGCCGACGCTGCTGACCATCGGCGATGTCTGCGGCGACACCCACACCCATTCCGACTGGACCGATGGCGTCGACGCGATCGAGACGATGGCGCGGGCCGCCAGAGCACTGGGACGCAACTGGATGGTGCTCACCGACCATTCGCCGTCGCTGGGCATCGCCCGTGGCCTGTCGGCGGAGCGCGTCGCCCAGCAGCGTGACATGATCACCGGGCTCAACCGCGAGCTCGCGCCGTTTCGGATCCTGCACGGCACCGAGATGGAGATCCGAGCCGACGGAGCGCTCGACTACCCCGACGAGCTGCTGAGCACCTTCGATGTCGTGCTGGCCAGCATTCACACCGGCCGAGCGCAGTCGAGCGAGCAGCTGACCCGACGTGCGCTCGCGGCGATCGCGAATCCGCACGTTGACATCCTGGCGCATCCCAGCGGCCGCATCGTCAATCGTCGCGACCCACTCGCCCTCGACTGGCCGCGCGTCTTCGAGGCCGCCGCGGCGAGTGGCACGGTGCTGGAGATGAATGGCAGCCCGCGGCTGGACCTCGACGACTCGCTGGCGCGGGCGGCCGGGAAGGCCGGGGCGCGGCTGACGGTTGCGAGCGATGCCCATCGCACCGAAGAGCTGAGCCAGCTGGCGTATGCCGTCTCGATGGCGCGCCGTGCATGGCTGACCTCGGAGCAGGTCATCTCGACCAGATCGGCCGACGCGCTGCTGGAGCTGGTCCGATGATGGATGGCATGCTGGGCGGACAACGCGCCAACAGGGTGCTGCAGCGCATCGATCGGCCGGAGGTGGTGGGCCTCTCGGTGCTGCTCGGGGTGCTGTGCGCGGTTGGTTGGCTGGTGAGCCCCTTCTGGCTCGCCGTGACGATCGCCGGGCAGCTCGTGATCGCCGGGCTGGGAGCCGTGCGGCTGATCGGTCCCGCAAGACCGGGGCTTGGCTTCGCACGGTATGCCACGCCGGCCATGGCGGCCGTTGCGCTGACGCTTTTCGGCAGGATCATCCCGCCGGGCACATCGCTGCTGCTGGCGCCGCTGGCGGCCGTGCTTATCTGGTCGGTGCTGTGGCTGGAGCTGCGCGCCGCGCGCGGCGTCGGCGCGCGAACCATGCTCGATGTCGCGCTGGTCGGCATCGTCTTCCTGGCTGCGGCAGGCATCTGGCACCTCTTCGGCGACCAGACCTGGCCGCCGCCGCTGGCCCTGGTGCTGCTGCTGGCATTCGTGCTGGCGGTGCGAGCTGCCGAGGGACGTGGCAGCACCGGCCTGCGTGCCGTGGGAGAGGCGCTGCTGCATGTACTGGCTGTTGGGCAGCTGGGCGCCGCGCTCGTGCTGCTCGACCTGCCCGGGGTCGTGGCACCGGCCGTGGTGGCCGTCAGCTTTCATGCGTGGGGCGGCGCCATCGAGGCACTCCAGGAAGGTGCGTCCCTGCGCAGCGTGGCGCTCGAGTTCGGCACCCTGGCGGTGCTCGGCGTGGTCGTGGCCTTCCTGCTGCATCGTCCGGTCTGATCGGTTCGGCCCGGCGCGCCCGCCCGCTCGGCGCGGCCCGCGTTGACACCGCCGATGGCCGGTGCTACAACAAGGCGCCTTTCGCCGGATTCCCCCCGTCGAAAGGCTTTCGTGCGACGTCGAAGGGCTTTCGTGCGACCTGGAACCACCTACTGGAGACGTCAGTACCGATGACGCTGGGTGAGATCGACACCATCAACCGTCAGCGCCGCCAGCTGAGCGAGGCCGCCATCGCGCACGCTACCCGGGGCGACTGGCAGGCTGCGGTCGACGCGAACCACGAACTCCTGGAGCTTGGGGCGGACACCGATGCCTTCAACCGTCTCGGTAAGGCATTGGCCGAGATGGGACGCGACGACGAGGCGCTGGAGGCCTACGAGCAGGCGCTTGCCCGCGATGCGACCAACCGCATCGCCGAGCGCAACGTCGAGCGGCTGCGCGTGCTCGTGACCAGCCGCTCGAGCGGCAGAGGGGACGGGGGTGGCCAACCGGTCAAGGAGGGGCGGCCCGAGAAGGCTTCCGCGGCGCATTTCATCGAGGAGATGGGCAAGACAGGTCATGCGAGACTGATCAACATCGCCGCGCCTCGCATCCTCGCTCCGCTGTCGCCGGGAGATGGGGTAGGGCTCCACGTCGACGGCGACCAGCTCGTCGCCCGCATCGGCGAGACCGAGATCGGCCACGTCGAGCCGCGCGTCGGCAAGCGTCTCGTCAAGCTGATCGCCGGCGGCAATCGTTACGAGGCGGCCATCACGGTCGTCCAGAACGACGATGTGCGAATCATCATTCGCGAGGTCTTCGGCCACGCCGCCAACTTTGGGAAGGTCTCGTTCCCGGGGACCACGGCGGCCCGCCCCGGTGACGTCCGACCGTACATCAAGGGCACCGCGGTCCGCTACGATGACGACGAGGAGAGCGAGGACCTCGACGAGGAGTCCGAGGAGGTCGAGGAACTCGACACCACACTCCCGGAGTTCTCGGCCGAGCCCGAGCTCGAGGAAGAGCTGCTCGAAGAATCGTAGGAGCCGATGTCCGAGGCGGATCGGAAGCGACACGACCATGTCGTCCTTCCGCGACGCCTCCCCGGCCTCGCGCTGCTTGAGCGCTACTTTCCGTCGCCCGCCGACAACCTGCTCGACGTCGAGCTGAGCGCGTTCGGTCGGCCCGGCGACACGGTCCTCGACCCGTGGGCCGGGACCGGCTGGACCGCCCGCCGCGCGATCGCGCATTCGATGCGGGCGGTGGCCGCGGATCCCAGTCCGTTCGCGCAGCTCGCCGCCCAGGCCTTCCTGCAGGTCCCGGAGCCCTCGGCCATCGACGCCGCCTTCGCGCAGCTGGCCGCTTCGCGGCGCGTCGACGTGCCACTCGAGCAGCATGTCGTGGAGCTGTACGCCACGCATTGCGCCACCTGCCGCCGTCCGGTCGTGGGTGACCAGTTCATCTGGCCGCGCGACGCCGATGCGCCGGGTCGCAAGATCTACCGCTGCGCGAGCTGCGATGCGTCGACCGGTCGCGCCGAGGAACGGGTGGCGCCGGTCGACGCGACGGACCTCGCGAAGCTCGGCATCGAGCGCAGCGCGGCTGCCCCTGAGGCAGTCGCCGACCCGTCGGGCGACAGTGAGGACGACCTGCCCCCGGCACCGACCGGGCTGACGCGCAACGTGAGCACGGAGCCGGGCGGCCTCCTCGGCGAGCCGGGCGGACCGCCTCCGCCTGCCATGGCCACGCCGGATCCGCCGGTCGGGGCGGGGCGCCGTGGCGATGGACCGCGGTATGCCTCGACGGTCCATCCCGAAACCATTCCCGGGCCGACCGCCGACATCCAACACAGTCAGCACTACCAACAGCTGCGCGACCGATTCCCAGTTCTGGACGGCCATGACGAGCTGATCGACGAGCTCCTCGAGCTCTATACGCCGCGCAACCTGTACGCGTTGCAGACCATCGCCAACAAGATCGACGCGGAGTTTCGAATGCAGCCGATGGCGGCCGTGCTGCGCCTGGCTCTGGCCGCCTGCCTGCTGCCGGCAAGCCGGCTGAACGGCTATCCAGGCCGCGTCGCGTCGCTGCGGATCGCCGGCGGCCATGTCCGCCAACCCGCCTCACGGCATCAGCGCGAGGTCAACGTCTGGCAGCTCTTCGAGACGGCGGTCAGCGACGTCCGAACAGCGCTGGCCGGCATTGGTGCTGGCGACCAGCGTCCGGCGCGCTTCGCCTCCGACTTCACCGACCTGGGCGGCGTCACCGCGTCCAACGTCCTGTGGATTCGGTGCCGGCCGGCGGTGGTCGGGCAGTACCTGCCGTCCGACAGCGTCGACCTCGTCCTGGGGCTGGTCGCCGCTCCGGCAAACGTGGACGAGCTGAGCTTCGAATACCTGGCCACCGCCTGGCTGATGGGCCGCGAGGCGGCCGAGACGCTCCGCCTCGAGCCGCTCTTCGGCGCACCCATCAGCCGGGCCGACGGGGCCGAGGCAGCCGCGCTGCGGCGCGTCATGTCATCCGCCGCAGGGACGTTGAAGCCGGACGGCTGGTTCAATGTGCTGATCGAGGGGGACGATCCGGATCGCATGCTCAGCGTGGCGATCGCGGCGGCAGGTGCCGGACTGCTCCTGGCGGACGTCATCGTCCGCGAGTCCCGCCGCTCCGGGGATGGCGTCAGGCTCCATTTTCGTAAGCCGTCGGGCGAGGATCGGCTGCGGCATGCCGTCCAATCCCGACCACTGCGCCTGGGCGCGGAAGGGGAGCGCCTTACCTACCCGGATCTGGCGGAGGCGATGGAGGCCGCGGTCGTTGGCCTGTTGTGCGACCGCGGAGAGCCGGTTGGGCTGACCCGCCTGGCGGCCGCGGTGCTCCTCGAGCTGCAGAAGCGCGGCCTGCTGGAGCGCGTCGCGGCGCTGCGTGGTGCGGATCACCGTTCCGATGACGGCGAGGAAGGGGATGACGCCGCGGACGAGCGCATGGAGCAGGGCGGACCAGCCGTGTTGGCCGCCCTCCTGCGCGAAGAGCTGTGGCGCGACGACCATCCAACCCTGCTGCGCCTCGGCGACACCGAGCGGCCGATGTGGTGGCTGCATCGGCCGGAGCTGGCCGAGTCGCCGCTTGCCGACCGGGTCGAGTGGGCCACGTTCTCGATCCTGTCGACCGCCGGCCGGCTGGACGAAGCGGCGTTCCTGGATCGGATCTATGCCGTCTTCCCGGGACTCGCGGCGCCCGATGAGGAGCTCGTGCGAGCGTGCCTGGACGCCTACGCCGTGGTGAGTGAGCGTGGCCAGCTGCGGACCGAGGACGAGCTGTCGCGCAGGCTCGAGGAGCATGGCCGCGTGCTGGCCACGGTGGCCGACTACGGGCATCGGCTGGGCCTCAGGGCATGGATCAGCAAGCGCGAGCAGTCCCGACTCGTCGACGGCACGCCGCTCGGCGACCGGCTCTTCGATGAGGAGCGGCGCGCCTACCTCCCGCTGGTGCTGCGCGCGCCGGCCGACGCGCTCGCCGCCGTGGACGCGATGTGGTACGTCCGGGGACGTCTCACGTTCCTGTTCGAAGTGGAATGGACCGCCATGATCGGTGAGGCCGTCCTGCGCCGCGGCCGCGAAATTCCCGTCGGGGAGCAGCAGGCCAGGTTCCTGGTGATCCCCGGCGAGCGCGCCGAGCTGCTGCGGCTCAAGCAAGAGCGATCGCCCTGGCTGCGAGCGGAGCTGACGCGCCAGAACTGGCACGTCCTGAAGTGGCAGCACCTCGCCACGCTCGCGGCGCGCGATGGGGCAAGCCTCGACTGGCTTGAACCGGTGCTCGGCCTCGACCCCCTGATCGAGCGCGGTGGCGAGCAGCTGACGATCTTCGGCGAGTAGCGTGCAGGCGGTCGGCGATCCGTTGACCGCATCGCTACACTCTGGCGGGGAGTGCCGTGGTTCCCCCCTGCGGCACTCCCATCACGCCCTCAGTCGACCGCCGACACCCCGGCCGAGCGCCGACCGCGCCGGCCGACCGCGCGACGCACCAGGGTCATCACCTCGTCCACGTAGGGCTGCCCCTGGCCGGTTTCAACGGCGTGCGCCAGGCAGCCCTGGACATGGTCCTCCAGAAGGAGCAGCGCGACCTGGTCGGCGGCGGCGGTCAGTGCCTCGACCTGCTGCAGCACGTCCAGGCAGTAGGCCTCCTCGCTCACCAGCCGCTGGATGCCGCGCGCCTGGCCCTCGATGCGCCTGAGGCGGTTGAGCAGCACGCGGCGATCCCGGGTGTAGGCGTGTCGAAAGTGCTCGGGTTCCATACTCTGGGTGAGTATGTGCCGAGGCGGCGCGCCGGGTCAATCGCGGTGACCACCGCGGCCGCGCTTTCGCGGTAGCATGCTGCGGATGGAGATGGAGAAGCACGAGCTGATCAGCCCGCTCGAGCGGGCGTTGGTGGTGATCAGCCACCCTGACGATGCGGAGTTCGGTGCGGCGGCGACCATTGCATTCCTGACTGCCAACGGCGTCCGGGTCGACTACCTCCTGACCACCGACGGCGGAAAGGGGACCGACGATCCGGCCATCACGCCCGAGCAGCTTTCCGCGACGCGCATTGCCGAACAGCGCGCCGCAGCGGACGTGCTGGGAGTCAGCGAGATCGTGCATCTCGGCTACCCGGACGGATATCTCACCCCGACGCTCGAGCTCCGCCGCGATATCACCCGCCAGGTGCGCCGCTTCCGCCCGGATCTCATCGTGACCCAGAACCCGCAGCGGCGGCTCGACCACAACCCCTTCATCGGTCATCCGGATCACCTGGCGACCGGCGAGGCGACCCTTGCATCGGTCTATCCGGCCGCCCGCGATCGGCTCAACTTTCCCGAGCTCGTGGACGAGGGATTCGAGCCCTGGAAGGTGCGCCAGGTGCTTCTCTTCGGCGTGGAGCAGCCGAACCTGTGGATCGATGTTGCCGCGACGTTCGAGGTGGGGCTCGAGGCGCTGCGCCGCCACGTCAGCCAGGTCGGCGATCGGGATGATGTCGAGGCGCGCGTGCGTGAGCGCGCGGAGCTCATGGGCGCGCCGCAGGGGATCGGCCTGGCGCAGGCGTTCCTGTCGATCATCCTCGAATGACGAGGCGCGGCGGGCATTGGGGCGGAGGGGTCGAGCCCGACCTGCGCAGGCGCCCGGGGAGCGGCCGGCGCACCCTGCGCACGATCGTCGGCTTCTTCGCCCCCTACCGCGGCCGCCTGGCGGTCATCGCCGTCGCCATCCTGGTCAGCGTCAGCATCGGTGTCGTCAACCCCATCCTGCTGAAGCTGATCATCGACAACCTGCTGCGTCCCGGAGGCGGGGACCTGAACCTGCTCTACCTGCAGGTCGGGCTGATGGTCGTGCTGCCGATCATCACCAGCCTCATCGGCGTTGGCCAGTCGTACCTGTCGAACGTGGTGGGCCAGCGGGTCATGGACGACCTGCGTCTTGCGCTCTACCGACACCTGCAGTGGATGCCGCTGCGCTTCTTCACTGAGACGCGCACCGGCGAGATCCAGAGCCGCATCGGCAACGATGTGAACGGCGTGCAGTCGGTGGTGACCGATACCGCCGCTTCGCTGCTCTCGAACTTCGCCACCGTGGCGACCACCGTGATCGCCATGATCATCATCGACTGGCGGCTCACCGCGCTGAGCCTGGGCATGCTGCCCGTGTTCATGTACATCACCTACCGCGTGGGCAAGGTGCGCCGCCAGGTCGCCACGCTGACCCAGCAGTCGATGGCGGAGGTCAGCGCCATCACCGAGGAGTCGCTCTCGGTCTCGGGCATCCTGCTGTCCAAGACGTTCGGCCAGCAGGAGGCATCGGTCGACCGCTTCAGCCGCGAGTCGCGGCGGTTGGGCGACCTGCAGATTCGGCAGCAGATGATCGGCCGCTGGTTCTTCGCGCTGATCGGCACCTTCTTCAGCATCAGCCCGGCCCTGGTCTACCTCTTGGCCGGCTCGTTGATCATCGGTGGCGACACCCACGTCAGCATCGGGTCGATCGTGGCCTTCACCACGCTGCAGTCGCGACTCTTCTTCCCGCTCGGCCAGCTGCTGAGCGTGCAGGTCGAGATCCAGGGTGCGCTGGCATTGTTCGACCGCATCTTCGAATACCTCGAGATGCCCCACGAGATCAGCGACACCCCTGACGCCGTGGGGCTGGATGCGGTGAGCACCCGTGGTGCTGTCGCGTTCGACCACGTCTCGTTCCGCTACCCGGTCGCGCCGGCGCAGGTCGAGGCCGCCGCCGAGGCCGCGGAGGCCGAGGCAAGCGGCCGCGCGGTGCCGACCGCGGTGCGCCCCTTCGCGCTGGACGACCTCTCCTTCGAGGCCTCGCCCGGGCAGCTGGTGGCCC
This sequence comes from uncultured Chloroflexia bacterium, assembly GCA_963716585.1. Taxonomy (GTDB): domain Bacteria; phylum Chloroflexota; class Limnocylindria; order QHBO01; family QHBO01; genus JAICUY01. Next base: position 512,019 of record CAVQTN010000004.1, on the reverse strand, counting down.
TGGTGGGGCCCTCCGGCGCCGGCAAGACGACGAGCACGTACCTCATCCCGCGGCTCTACGACGTCGACGCCGGCGCGGTGCGCATCGACGGCACCGACGTGCGCCACATCAAGCTCGAGTCGCTGGGTCGCGTGATCGGGATGGTCACCCAGGAGACCTACCTGTTCCACAATACGGTGCTCGAGAATCTGCGCTACGCCAAGCCGGAGGCGACCATGGACGAGATCGAGGTCGCCGGGCGCGCGGCGGCGATCCACGACCGGGTCATGGAGCTGCCGCTCGGTTACGACACGGTGGTCGGGGAGCGCGGCTACAAGCTCTCCGGCGGGGAGAAGCAGCGTGTCGCCATCGCCAGGGTGCTGCTCAAGAATCCGCGGATCCTGATCCTCGACGAGGCGACCTCGGCGCTCGACACGGTCAGCGAGCGGCTCATCCAGGAGGCGCTCGCACGGCTGATGGAGGGACGCACCACGATCGCCATCGCCCATCGGTTGTCGACCATCCTGCGCGCCGACCAGATCCTCGTCTTCGAGCGCGGCAGGATCGTCGAGCGCGGCACGCACACGGAGCTGCTGCGGCACGAGGGTCTCTACGCGCGGCTCTACCACGAGCAGTTCGCCGCGAGCCGCGAGCCGGTGGAGGCCTGAGGTGTCGTCGGGCACGCAGGGACGGACCAACCGGCTGATCCACGAGACCAGCCCGTACCTGCTGCAGCACGCGCACAATCCGGTCGACTGGTATCCCTGGGGCGCCGAGGCGCTCGAGCGGGCACGCGCCGAGGATCGGCCGCTCTTCGTGTCGATCGGCTACTCGGCCTGCCACTGGTGCCACGTCATGGCGCACGAGTCGTTCGAGGACGAGCGGATCGCCGCCCTCATGAACGAGCTGTTCGTCAGCGTCAAGGTCGACCGCGAGGAGCGGCCCGATCTCGACGACGTGTACATGGCTGCGGTGCAGGCGATGACCGGCAGCGGTGGCTGGCCGATGAGCGTCTTTCTGACGCCTGACCTGCAACCGTTCTTCGGCGGCACGTACTTCCCGCCCGATGATCGGCACGGCATGCCCGGCTTCGCCCGCGTGCTTGAGGCGGTGGCCGACTCGTATCGGAACCGGCGCGCCGAGGTCGACGACCAGGCGCGGCAGCTTGGCGACCACCTGCGGACGCAGCTGGCGGTGGAGCCAGGACGTCGCGAGCCGGAGCGTAGCCAGCTCGAGGCTGCGGTCAGTCGGATTGCGGCAGGCTTCGATGCGCAGTACGGCGGTTTCGGCGGCGCGCCCAAGTTTCCCGCCCCGATGACGCTGGAGTTCCTGATGCGCTCCTGGCGGCAGAGCGGTGACGAGTCGACGCGTGCGATGGTGATCTCCACCCTTGACCACATGGCCGATGGCGGGTTGCGCGACCAGCTTGCCGGGGGCTTCGCACGGTACAGCACCGACGTTCGCTGGCTGGTGCCGCATTTCGAGAAGATGCTGTACGACAACGCCATGCTTGCGCATTGCTACCTGGAGGCGCATCGCGCCTTTCGTCTCGCGCGCCACGCGCAGGTCGCGGCCGACACCCTCGACTTCATGCTGCGCGAGCTCGGGACCGATGACGGCGGGCTGGCCTCGGCGCTGGACGCGGACAGCGAGGGCGTGGAAGGTCGGTTCTATGTGTGGACCCACGCCGAGTTCGCGGCCGTGCTCCGCGCCGCGGGGCTTGACGACGACGAGAGCCGCTCACTGGCCGAATACTGGGGCGTCACCGAAGGCGGCAACTGGGAGGGCCGGTCGATCCTCAACGTCAGCGGAACAGCGCCGCTGCCTGAGCTGCTGGGGCGCGGCCGGGTGGCGCTGCTCGAGGCTCGCGCGCGGCGCGTCCGCCCGTCGCGCGATGGGAAGCAGCTCGCCTCCTGGAACGGACTGGCGCTGCGTGCCCTGGGCGTCGGCGCCCTCGTGCTGCGCGACGAGCGCTACATGAGCGCCTGCAAGGCGCTGGTCGCCTTCATCCGCTCCCAGCTGCTCCGGGCCGATGATCGCCTGTGGCGCACGGTGCGCGGCGGGGTGGCACACACGCCGGCGTTCGCCGAGGACTACGCCAACGTGGCTGATGGCCTGCTGGCCGCGCACGCGGCGACTGGTCGTGTCGACGACCTGGTCCTGGCGCGTGGCCTGGTCGATCGACTCGTCGCCGACTTCTGGGACGATGCGTCCGGCACGCTGTTCGATACCAGCTTTGAGCATGAGACGACCGTCGCGCGTCCGCGGTCGCTGGCCGACTCCGCCACGCCGGCCGCCAACTCTGTCGCGGCCGACGTGCTGCTGCGCCTGGCGCTGATCACGGGCGACGCCGACTACGACAGGCGGGCGCGCTCCATCCTGCGTGCCGTGGCGCCGGTCCTCGAGCGCCAGCCTTCGATGTTCGGCCGGATGCTGTGCGCCGTCGACCGCTCGCTGGGCCACCCCTCGGACGCCGTCATTGCGGCGACCGGCCCGTCGAGCAGCGGAGCCGGCGCGCTGCGACAGGCCGTTGCGCGGCCGTTCGCACCCGATCTCGTCATCGCGAGCGTGGAGCCGAACGCGCCCACGGCGAGCTGGGCAATCTTCGCGGGCAAGGAGGCCCTGCGCGGGCGGGCCACCGCCTTCGTCTGCCGCGGCTACGCCTGCGAGGTGCCGACCAGCGATCCGGAGCAGGCCGCCGGCCAGGTCGAGCGCCTGTCCCGGTCGGGGCTTCGCGAGATACGCTCCTAGCCGGCGAGGAACGAGAGGCGCACTCGTCGACGCGGATTGTCGGCGTTCGGATCGAGCAGCGCGATGGACTGCCAGGTGCCGAGCTGCATCGTTCCGCCGATGACCGGGACGACGATCGACGGTGAGGTCAACAACGGCAGCACGTGGTCGGCGCCATGCCCCGCCGAACCGTGCGCATGTCGCCAGCGCTGGTCACGCGGCAGCAGACGGTCGAGCGCGTCGAGCAGATCCGCCTCGGAGCCTGCGCCGAGCTCCATCACGACGAGTGCTGCGGTTGCATGCGGCGCGAACAGGTTGAGCAACCCATCGGCGTCATCGGCGACGTCACCCAGGAACTGCCGGCATGCGTCGGTCAGGTCGAAGACGCCGCGGCCACCCGTCTCGATGCTGATCTCGAGGCTCTCCACGCCGCCAGCCTAGCACCGGGTATCATGCCGCCGATGTTCGACCGACCTTCGGGCGCCGGGCGGGTGACGGTCCTGCTGCTCGCGCTGCTGATCGCCGTCGGCGGTTGCAGCGCCGTCACGCCACCGAGCGCCACCCCTGCACCCACGCCCAGCCCCACGCCCACGCCGTCACCGACGCCCACGCCGTCACCCACACCCTCTCCGTCGCCGACGCCGACACCGCTCGACCAGGCGCTGCTCGGCCGTCGCGTCACCGTGCTCATCGCCGGGACCGACTCGAATCCGGATCGCAGCCAGCGCGACATGCCGGTCAACAGCGACGCCATGATCGTGGTCAGCGTCAACGCCGCCCACGACCGGATTGCGATGGTCTCGATGCCACGGGACACCGTGGATCTCCCGCTCGCCGGGGGCGGCGTGTGGCCGCGCAAGGCGAACTCACTGCTTTCAGCGCGCGGCGTCCAGGCCCTGGAGGGTGCTCTCGAGACGACCTACGGGATACCGATCGACTACTACGTGACCCTCAACATGGCCGACTTCGGCGCGCTGGTCAACGCGGTCGGCGGCATCGACATCAACGTGCCGTATGCGCTCAGCGACCCGACCGTACATCTCAACCTGCGCGCAGGAGTTCATCACTTCAATGGGAACGCGGCGCTGAGCTATGCCCGGACCCGGCACCAGGACGGCGACTTCGCTCGCGAGGGCCGACAGCAGCTCGTCATGATGGCCATCTTCCGCAAGCTGATCGACCCCCATTTCAAGCTCGACATGGGCCGCCTGCTGCGCGGCTTCGTATCGCTGAACACCAATCTTCCCGTCGCCGAGCTGGCGACCCTGCGCGAGATCGGGCGACGCAGCGCTGCCGCGAAGACGACGCGCAAAGTCCTCGGCCCGGGCTATGCCCGCTTCATGGGCATCGAGCCACACAGCGTGCGCGGCTGGATCATCATCCCCGACGTGGCGAAAATGCGCGCCTATGTCCGCTCGGTGATGCGCAGCTGACGCGGTGCCTCAGGCGGTGATGGTGCGCTGCGTGCCGCATTGGTAGCAGCTCTCGTCGGCAGCACGCACGGTTGCGCCGCAGTTGGCGCAGCTGACCAACAAATCGGCCTCGCAGACCGGGCAGACGCGGGCGTCGGCCGGAAACTGCAGTCCGTCGGTCGGGCAGTACGCAACGCCGCGCGGGGCCTCGAACACGCCGTCCGGCGCGCGCTGCAGGCGTATGGCCTGCTCACCGCCTCCTGGCACCTCGATGCCGACCTGCGAGACGCGCAGGTAGCCGACCACCAGCCACAGCACGTACAGTCCGGCTAGGCCGATGAGAAGGTAGGGAAAGATCGTCGCCAGCGTGGTGCCGCTGTCGTTGCCGAGCCATTCGATCCAAGCCTTGACGTCCATCGGCGGCGATTCTAGCACCGGCTTCGGGTGGCGGCCGGCCGCCTTCCACGCTGCTACACTCGGCCGAACGCTCGACATCCCGACGCTGCGAAAGGTCCATGCCCCGGCCCAGACTCGACCCCCGGACGCCTCTCAGCGAGCTCCACGTGCACCTGGGTGCGGCGGTCACGCCGGCCATCATGTGGGGCATCGCGCATGCCCAGGGCATCCGACTGCCAACCAAGGATTTCTGGGCGTTCCGCGACCTGATCACGGTCGGCCGGCGCAAGCGCGGCTTCCAGGCGTACCTCGACCTGTTCCACTGGACCGAGCTCATCCAGTCAAGCCCGACCGCCGTCGAGCGAAGCGTCTACGAAGTCATCGGCGGCGCGTATCGCAAGAACAATGTCACCGAGATCGAGCTGCGCTTCAACCCGATGAAGCGCAACCGTGGCGGTGAACAGGACCTCGACCACATCATCGCCGCTGCGGTGCGCGGCATGGATCGCGCCGTCCTCGAGTATCCGCAGGTGCGCGCCGGCCTCATCTTCTGTCTCGACCGCGGCTTCAGCGTGGAGCTCAACGAGATCATCGCGGCCAAGGCCATCAGCTGGCGCAGCCGCGGGGTGGTGGCAGTCGACATCGCCGGTCCGGTGGTCGAGGCGTTCCGCTTCGCTGACTATCGCGACATCTTCGCCGAATGCCGTCGCGCCGGGCTGGGGGTGACCGTGCATGCCGGCGAGACGGGCGGCCCGGAGGAGGTGCGCGATGCCGTCGAGGCGCTCGAGCCGACGCGGATCGGGCACGGCATCAAGAGTGCCTTCGACCCGGCCGTCATGGGGTTGCTGCGCGAGCGCGAGATCGTGCTCGAAGTGTGCCCCAGCTCGAATCTCAACACCGCGGTGGTCCGCGACCTCGGCGAGGTGAGACGCATCATCCGGCTGCTGCTGGTGCACGGCGTCCCGCTGGCCATCTCGACCGATGGGCCGGAGATGCTGCGCTCGACCCTGCGCGGCGAGTTCAACCTGCTGCTGCGCAACGAGATCATGTCGCTCGACGAGGTGCGCGGCGCGATCGCGACGGCGCATCGGGCGAGCTTCGTCGACCGCGCACCGACGCTCGAGCCGACGCCGCTGCCACTCGACGGCCGCGCCACTGACGATGCGCCGATCCGCGTCGGAGCCGGCGTCTAGACCGATATACTGCCGGCCGTGTCATCCATCTGGCGGCCGATCCGGGAGCGCAATCCGGCCCGCAGCATGATGGTCGTGGTGGCGCACCCCGGTGACGAGGCATTCGGCTTCGGCGGGGCGATCGCCATGGCGGCAGCGGCGGGCGCCTACGTGGTGGTCGTCTGCGCTACGCGCGGCTACTTTGACCCGCGATTGCTCGATCCGGCGCCAGCGCCCGGCGGCCGCAACCGCTCGTACCTGAAGCCGACGATATGGCGCAACCTCGACACCGTGCGCGAGGACGAGATGCGCCGTTCGGTGGCCATGCTCGGCGTCCGCGTGCTGCGCATGCTGGATTACGCTGAGGACGAGCTGCAGTCGGTGAAGCTCGATGAGCTCGTCAGCCGCCTCGTGGAACCGATCCGCATGCATCGACCGGAGGTGATCCTGTCCTTCGGGCCGGACGGGGTGACACGTGACCGCGATCACGCCACCCTGTCACAGGCGGTGAGCCTCGCCTTCGAACGAGCCGGCGAGCCGCTCGCCTACGAGGATGACCTGGAGGAAGACCAGGTGGCGTGGCGCGCCGCGAAGCTCTACCAGCTGGTCGTGCCCGCGGAGCAGCTCGCCGCGGCCGGGGCCGGGGCGCCCGCGGACTACGGCTCGGCCGAGGCCGCCACGCTGACGCTCGAGCTCGGTGACCTCGCCGACCTCAAGCTTGCGGCGATCGATCGGCACGTGTCGCAGACCGGGTCCGCCGGCGCCTTCAGCGACTGGCCGGCGGATGCTCGGCAGCGCTACCTGGGCAGCGAGTCCTATCGGCTGGTGCGCAGCAACCTGCCGGTCCCGGCTGGCGTGGCCTCTGCACCGGAGACCAGCCTGTTCGACGGGCTGCTCTGACCGACCTGGTCCCTGAGACTCAACAAAGGTAGAGCTACTCGGTCGGTCGCGTCTGCTACCCTCGTGCAGGAAGCCCCTCCATCGGTAGACGAAAGGAAGCTGTTGCCGTCCAGATGCCCGAGACACCCGCGACGCTGACCAATGACAACATCATGACCGCCATGGGGCGCGTCAAGGATCCCGAGATTGGTCGTGACCTGGTCTCCCTGGGGATGATCAAGTCGATCGACATCAACGGCAGCGCCGTCGACCTGCAGGTCGAGCTCACCACGCCGGCCTGCCCGCTGAAGGCCAAGATCGAATCCGACATCGTCACCGAGATGGAGGCGCTCGGCGCCACCACGGTGCGCGTCGACTGGGCATCGAACGTCAAGCGCTCCTTCGGTGGTCCGGCCGCCGACCTGATCCCCGGCGTGCGCAACACGATCGCGGTGGCGTCGGGCAAGGGCGGCGTCGGCAAGACAACCGTGGCGGTCAACCTGGCGGTCAGCCTGGCACGCGACGGCGCGCGCGTCGGCCTGCTCGACGGCGACATCACCGGGCCGAACGTGCCGCTGATGATGGGCACCGATGGAGCGCACGTCACCGGAAGCGGCGGTCGGGTCAACCCGGTCACCAGCCACGGCGTGCAGATGATGAGCATCCAGTACTTTCTCACCGGGGACGCGCCGGTCATCTGGCGCGGCCCGCTGATCCACTCGGCGATCCAGCAGTTCCTGCGCGACGTCGATTGGGGCGATCTCGACTACCTGGTCGTCGACCTGCCGCCGGGAACCGGAGACGCGGCACTCAGCCTCAGCCAGCTCATCCCGCTGACCGGCGCCGTGGTGGTGACAACGCCCCAGGAAGTCTCGCTGCTGGACGCGCGCAAGGCAATCGCCATGTTCAACAAGGTCAACGTTCGCACGCTCGGCGTGGTCGAGAACATGAGCGGCTTCATCTGCCCGAGCTGCGGCGATGAACACGATGTCTTCGGCTCCGGTGGCGGCGGACAAGATCGCCCGCGAGCTCGAGCTCGAGGTGCTCGGCCGTATCCCGCTGGAGCCCAGCGTGCGGACCGGTGGCGACGCCGGCGTGCCGATCACCTCGGCGCAGTATCCGGGCGGGGAAGACTCGGTGGCGGCCAGGGCGCTGCGCGAGCTGGCGCGGACGGTCGCCGGCCGCGTGAGCGTGGTCGCCGCACCGTTCGCCGGTGCCGCGACGATGGCCGCCGCCGGCTGATCGTCTCCGCGATTCGATCCGACCGACGTACGGGCCGCGTCGAACCCATTGGGTGATTGCCCGGTGGGCACCCGTTCGTAGAATCGGCGCATGCGAGTTGCTGTCATCGCAGACCTGCATGCCAACCTGCCCGCGCTGCGCGCCGTGCTGGACGATGCCGCCGGGATCGGCTGCGACGCGATCTGGTGCGCCGGTGACGTCGTCGGGCGTGGGCCGCATCCGAACGAGGTCGCCGATCTGTTGCGGTCGCTGGACGTGCCGACGGTGCAGGGCAACTGGGACGAGGCGGTCGGCATGGACCGTGATCACGCCGGGGCCCTCTGGCCGACGCACGAAGGCGAGCGGCAGGGCACCGAGTCGCTGGACTGGACCAAGCAGCGCATCAGCGACGAGAACCGCACCTGGCTTCGCAACCTGCCCACCAGCCAGCGCTTCGTCGTCGAGGGCCGATCCGTGCTGCTCTTCCACGGCTCCCCGCTGAAGCAGGCGGAGTACCTGTGGTCGGAGCGCCCGTCGCGCTACTTCGCTCGGATCGCCAGCGACGAGGCCGACGACCTGTTCTGCTTCGGTCACACGCACGAGAGCTTCCATCGGGTCGTGGGGCAGGGCCACTTCGTCGCGGTCGGATCGGTTGGCTGCGGGCTGGACGGCGATGCCCGGGCACGCTACGCGGTGGTGTACATCGGCCAGCCCGATGTCGCCGTCGGCTTCCGCAGCATCGACTACGACCACGCCACGGTGGTGCGCGACCTGGCGGCGGCGGGACTCTCGATCGACCTGCTGCGCGTCCCGCCGACCTCCCGCCCCGCGCCTCCCGAGCCGCACAGCCTCGGGCTGGAGGAGCCGGCCGCCGAGTCGGCGGCCAGCTAGCGGCGCGGCCACTCAGCAAGGCAAACGCCGCTCAGTGGGCCGTCGCCTCCCGTTCATACGGCTGCCCGTCGGCAGCCGGAGCCACGCTGCGGCCGACGACGCCGGCCAGCACGATGATCGTCACGATATACGGCAATGCCCCGAAGACCTGCTCGGGGATGACGGCCAGCAGCCCGCCCAGGTCGCCGGTCGGCGGCGACTGCCGAATGGCAGTGCCAAGGGCGTCGGCCACGCCGAACAGCAGCGCGGCCCCGAACGCCCCGAGCGGCGTCCAGCGACCGAAGATGAGCGCCGCCAGTGCGATGAAGCCGCGTCCGTTGGTCATGCCCGGCTGGAACGAGTTCCCGTAGTCGAGAGTGAACCAGGCACCGGCAAGGCCCGCCAGCAGTCCGCCGATGAGCACATTGCGGTAGCGCAGCCGGATGACATCGATGCCCAGCGTCTCCGCGGCGCGTGGGTGCTCGCCGACCGCGCGGGTGCGAAGGCCCCAGCGTGACCGGTAGAGCATCACCTGCAGCACCGCGACCAGCAGGAGCATGAGCAGCGTGGTCGGCCCGTGGTGCAGGAACGTGGTGGCCAGCCAGCCGACGATCGGCACCTGCACGACCTCCGCGGGGATCGGCAGGCTGCCGAAGCTGCCGGCGGACTGCGGCGGACGCTGGCTGACCAGCAGGCTGAGGTACGCCGTCGCGCCGAGGGCGACGATGTTGATGATCGTGCCGGAGATGATCTGGTCCGCGCGCACGGTGATCGACAGGTAGGCGTGAACCAGCGAGGCGACGACGCCGGTGATGAGGGCCGCGAGCAGTCCGATCAGCAATGGAACCGTGATCCCCAGCAGGCCGCCGCCGGTCGGCGGCACGCCTCCCTGCGCCACCGCCGCGGCGAAGGATCCGGCAAAGGCGGCCGCGATCATCATCCCCTCGATCCCGATGTTGACGACACCGCTGCGCTCGTTCATGAAGCCGCACAGCGCCCCCAGTGCGATCGGCGTCGAGAGGGTGATGATCAGCGCGCCGTTGGTGATCATCACCTGGACCAGGTAGGCCACGAACTGGATCAGCAGGCCGAGGACGGGGAGGTGCAGGACAAAGTCCATGGGGCGCTACGGTGTCGTCTGGCCGGCGTACGAGCGGGTCACCGTCTCGAGCTCGGTGACGCCGCCACGTGCGGCTCGGATGCGGAACAGGTAGCGCACGATGAGCTCGGCGGTGAGGAAGAACAGGATCGTGCCCTGCAGGACGTCCACCATCTGGACCGGGATCCCCGCGTCGATCTGCATCAGGCCGGCGCCGGCGCGCATGGCGCCCAGCAGCAGGCCGGCGAACAGGATGCCGACCGGATGCGCCCGCCCGAGCAGGGCGACGGTGATGCCGTCGAATCCGACGTTCGTGGAGTAACCGGCCGGCATGTAGCCGCTCAGCCCCAGGATCTCTCCGGCGCCGGCCAGGCCGGCCAGCAGCCCGCAGGCCGTCATGGTCAGGATGATGATCGAACGCGGGCGCATGCCGGCGTAGCGTGCCGCGTCGGGGTTGGCACCGACCGTACGGACCTCGAAGCCGACGGTGCTGCGATACATCAGCCACCACGCAATCGGCACGGCAACCAAGGCGAACAGGATGCCCAGGTGCCCATTTCGCCCGATGAGGATTGGCAGCGTGGCTGCGCCGACGTCCGGCGATCGCGCGAACGAGGCCCCCTGCGCGCGCAGCGGCCCGGTGATGAGGTAGGCGATGAGCTGGATCGCCACGTAGTTGAGCATGATCGTGGTGACGACCTCGTGCGCACCCGTGAACGCCTTCAGGAAGCCGGGGATCCAACCGTAGATGGCTCCTGCCACGCCGGCTGCCAGGACCGCCGCCGGGATGGCGAGGAGCGGGGAGCTGTGCGCGAGCCATGCCCCCACGCCCGCCGCCGCGACCCCGCCCACCAGGAACTGTCCCTGCGCCCCGATGTTGAACAACCCGGCCTTGAACCCGATGCCGACGGCCAGGCCGGCCAGGATCAGGGGCGTGGCGCTGACGATCGTCTGCGTGATCGCGTCGAAATCGCCGAAGGAGCCCGCAAGTAGGTCCCAGTACGCGGTCAGCGGCAGCGTCAGGTCGATACTGCCGCGGCTGTCCACCAGCGGCGAAGACAGGATCATGATGACCGCGGCGGCGATGAGACCCAGGACGATCGAAAGCGCCGGAACGGCGACCAGCGAAATGCTGCCGCGCAGGTTCATGCCGACGCGACCTCGGGATGCGCCGCTGGCTCGGCGGTCCGGCCGCCGGTCGCCATCAGCAGGCCAACCTCCTCGCGCGTTGCGGATCGGCCGTCGAGGATGGCCACCAGTTGGCCGCGGTACATCACCCCGATGCGGTCGGACAGCTCGAGCACCTCGTCGAGCTCGGCGGAAACCAGCAGCACCGCAGCGCCGGCATTACGGCGCGCGATGACCTGCCGGTGGATGAACTCGATCGACCCGACGTCCAGCCCGCGGGTCGGCTGATCGAGGATCAGCATGCTCACTTCCCCGCTGAACTCCCGCGCGACGATCACCTTCTGCTGGTTGCCACCCGACAGCGAGCTCGCAGGCACGGAGGCCGATGGCGTCCGGATGTCGTATTCGGCGATCGACGACTCGGCGTGCTCGCGAATGGCTCCTTCATCGCGCACCATGCCCCGCGCGTAGGGGGCGTGGTAGTAGTCGGTCAGCACCAGGTTGTCGGTCAGCGGGAAGGAGAGCACCAGCCCGAAGCGATGGCGGTCGGCCGGCACGAAGGCCACGGCCCGCTCGTGGAGCTCGCGGGGTCCCGCGCCGGTGATGTCGTGCCCGTCCAGCTCGATCCGGCCCGACGCGACGTGGCGCAGTCCGGTGATCGCCTCGACCATCTCGTCCTGCCCATTGCCGGCCACGCCGGCGATCCCCAGGATCTCGCCGGCCGCCACATCGAAGCTCACGCCGTGAACCACCTGGTGACCCCGGTCGTCCTTCACCTCGAGCCGCTCGACCCCCAGCCGCTTGGCGGCGGGATGGCTCTCGCCACGATCGATCGAGAGCTGCACCTCGCGGCCGACCATCAGCTCGGCAAGGTCGTCCTCGTCGGTCTCGCTCGGCACGCGGCTGCCAACCACCTTGCCGCGGCGAATGACGGTGATTCGGTCGGCGATCTCGAGCACTTCGTAGAGCTTGTGGCTGATGAACACGATGCTGGTGCCCAGCTGGGTGAGCCGTCGCAGCACGCCGAAGATCTCTTTCGTCTCCGGTGGCGTGAGGACTGCGGTCGGCTCGTCCAGGACGAGGATGTTCGCGTTGCGGTACAGCGCCTTGAGGATCTCGATGCGCTGCTGCCAGCCCACCGACAGGCTGCCGACCTTGACGTCGGGATCGATCTCGGTGTCGAAGAACCGGCCGAGCTCGCGGATGCGCTCGTGGGCGGCGGTCCGATCCAGGAAGATGGCGTTGGCCATCGGCTCCTCGCCGAGCAGGATGTTCTCGGCAACCGACAGCACCGGGACGAGCATGAAGTGCTGGTGCACCATGCTGATGCCCTGGCGGATGGCATCGGACGGCGAGGTGATCGTGACGGTCGTGCCGTTCAGCAGGATCTCGCCGGCATCGGGCGTCACCAGCCCGTACAGGATGTTCATCAGCGTCGTCTTGCCCGCGCCGTTCTCACCGAGCAGGGCGTGGATCTCGCCCTTGCGCACGTCCAGGTCGATGTGGTCGTTGGCCAGGACGCCGGGAAAGCGCTTGGTCACGCCCCGCATCTCGAGCGCCGATGCGTTCACGTTCTGATCGGCCATTGCCTCACTCGCCAGCGAGCCGCTATGGAACGAGCGGGCCGCTGGTCGCAGCCCGCTCGCGCATTATCCGTTTCAGCGCAACTGCCCGAAGCAGTCGTGCCGTCGAGGGTCAGCCTGCCTACGAGGCAGGCTGACCGTCCTTGGTGATGTCGCATGCGCCGAACGCGTTCTCGGCGCACGCCTTGAGGCTGCCGTCCTTCATGGCGGCGGTCGCGTCATCCAGCTTCTTCTGGATGTCCGCGGTGATCAGGTTCTGGAAGTCGTAGAACGGCGCCAGGCCGACGTCGTCGGTGCTGATGTCCAGCTTCACGGTGCCGCCCTTGTCGGTGCCGCCCTTGATGCGCTGGATGGCGTCCGACACGTTCTTCTTCAGGAATTTCTCGGCGCTGGTCACGATGCACTTGGCGGACTCGGGGGCCGACACATGCTGATCGACGTCGACGCCGATGGCGTAGATGTTCGCGTCGCAGGCGGCCTGCAGCACGCCGTTGCCGGTGGCACCGGCGACCTGGAACATCACGTCGATGTCCGACGACTGCTGCATCAGCTGCTGCGCGAACGCCTTGCCGCCCGGCGGATCATTGAAGGCCTTGGCATCCGGGGCCGCGCTGACGTATTTCAGGTCGACCTTGATGTCCGGCTTCACCGACTTCGCGCCGTTCAGGTAGCCGACCATGTAGTTGGGGACGGCCGGAACGGATGCCGTCCCGCCGATCGCCGCGATGTGGCCCGTCTTGGTGATCGAGCCCGCCACGATGCCGGCAAGGTAGCCCGGCTGCTGCTCCTTCCACTGGATGCCCTGCAGGTTGGGCAGAAGCTTCGAGGCGTCGCCCTTGCAGCCGAAGTTGGGATCGTTGACGCCCTGCTCGTCGACGCATGGCGACTGATCGACCCCGATGAACTTGATCGACGGGTTCGCCTTGGCGGCCTTGATCGTATCGGCGCCGGCCGCGAACCCGACCGTCACGATGATGTCGTACTTCTGATCGACGAACGACTGGATGTTCTTGGCGATATCCGCCGACACGGTGCTCTGCGCCGACTTCGCGGTCGCGCCCACCTTCGACGCCCCGTCCTGGGCGCCTTCCCACGAGTACTGGTTGAAGTTGTGGTCGTTGAGCTGACCGACATCGGTGACCAGGCCAATCTTCAGGCCGGTGCCGCCGCCGCTTCCGCTGGCGCCCGGCGTGCTCTGGCAGGCGCCGAGCACGAGTGCCGCAATGCTGAACATGGCCACGAGGCCGAACCGCTGCTTCCGCATCGAATCTCCTTAACCCTCCGTGGTGGGGATCTCCGCCGCAACGGTCGCGGCGTCGGGCACGCGCCAGTGGCTCGAGGGTCTGCCGGCGCGAATCTGCGGCATCATAGCCCCTGTCCCGCGCGTGCTCAACCGGAATTCGCGCAGCCGTCGTCGGCGGCGAGCACCGTATCATCCGCCCGATGCAGACCGATCGCCCGCCGCGGCCCCGCCTCGTCATCTTCGACCTGGACGGCGTGGTGTACCGCGGAGACCGCGCCGTCGCCGGCGCGCCGCAGCTGATCGCCCGGCTGCGAGCGGCCGGCATCCTCGTGCGCTTCGCCACGAATAACTCGATGCGCACGCCGGCTGATTTCGCAGACCGGCTCGTCGCGCTCGGCATCCCCGCCGCACCAGGGGAGATCGTCACGTCGACGACGGCGACGATCGAGCATCTGCGGCGCCAGCTGCCATCGGTGCGACGCGTGCTGGCCGTTGGTGAGCAGGGCCTCACCGGGATGCTGCGCGCCGCGGGCTACGAGGTCACCGCGGCCGAGGATCCGGCCGGCGGCGAACGGGACGGGTCCTCCGACACGACCCACGATGCCGTGGTGGCCGGCCTCGACCTCCACTTCGGCTTTCGCAGCCTCGCCGCCGCGCAGGCGGCGATCCTGGGCGGCGCTCGCTTCGTGGCAACCAACAACGACGGACGGTACCCGACCCGGCATGGCTTCCTGCCCGGCGCGGGCAGCATGGTGGCCGCCATCCAGGCAGCGAGCGGGGTTGTGCCCACGGTCATCGGCAAGCCCGAGCCCGCGATGTTCCTGGCCATACTCGAGCAGACCGGCGTCGCCGCCGAGGATGCGCTGGTCGTCGGCGACAATCCGGACGCGGACGTCATCGCGGCCAATCGCGCCGGCATCCGCTGTGTGCTTGTGCTGACCGGGGTGGCCGACGCGCAGACAGCAGGCGAGCTCCGCGGCGAGCGTTGTCCGTACCTGGTCGTCGCAGACCCGGCCGAGCTCGGGTACGAGCTCGACAGGTGGCTCAGCTGAAGGTGTCCGCCGCCCAGCGCTCCCATGCCGGCTCCGCCACCCCGAGCAGGGCATCGGCGACAGAACGCGGAGCGAACGCGCGGCGAAAGGCGTTCAGGGCGATGTCGGCGACTTCGCGGTGGTCCATCTCCAGGGCCTCTGCCGTGCGTGCCAGCTCGCTGCTGAGCGTGACGTCGCTGACCGTGCGGTCGTCGGTCGAGATGGTGACGCTGACGCCGGCCCGGTGCAGGCGCGCGACGGGATGGCCGGCGAGATTCGGCACGATGCCCGCCTGCACGTTGCTGGTCGGGCACATGTCGAGCGTGATGTCGCGCTCGATCAGCAGTGCCATGACGTCCGGATCCTCGATGGCCGTCACGCCGTGTGCGATGCGCGTGACGCCCAGGTCAATCGCCTCCCGTATCCGCTGCGCCCCGGGGACCTCGCCGGCATGTGCGCTCAGGCGCAGGCCACCGGTCTCGGCCGCGCGAAACGCGGCGGCATGCGGCGGCGCCGGGTACGCGGCCTCGGGGCCCGCCAGGTCGAAGCCCACCACCGGCGGACCGAAGGCGGCGGCGGTCCGCGCCAGCTCGACATTGGCCCCCGGCGGGTGGGAGCGCATGGCGGTCACGATCAGCCCGATGATCGGCATCTGCGGTCCCATCTCGGCAGCGGCCCGCGCAAGGCCGAGCGCGACCGCCTCGATCACCGCAGCGACCGACAGGCCACCCTCGATGTGGAGACGCGGCGCCCACCGGATCTCGGCGTACCGCACGCCGTCGGATGCCAGGTCGGCGATCAGCTCGGCCGTCGCGCGTTGCAGCGCCGACGCACTCTGCAGGAGCGCGATCGGCAGGTTGAAGTAGGTGAGCAGCTCTGCCTGGTCGGCGCACCGGGGCGGCGCGATGAGACGGGCCCGAGCCATCTCCAGCGTCAGCTGCATGCCGATCTCGGCCGCGAGCTCGACCGCGGTGACGGGACGCAGGGCGCCGTCGAGATGCAGGTGCAGCTCGGCCTTTGGTAGCGCTCGCAGCCGGTCGATCGGATCCACGTTGCGATGATAGTTGCCGCGGGGCAACACCCGAGTGTGGAGCACCGCCGCCCACTGGGCGGCCAGGGCATGCGGATCGGTCTTCTGTCGGTGATCGCCCTCGGGCTGCTCCTGGCCCTGCGTCCGGCAGGCATCGGTCCGGTCGCGCTGGCCGGCTATCGCTCCGACCTGCTCGGGCAGGGAAAGAAGGCCGACGCGGCGCTGGCGAGCCTCGCATCCGCGCTCGAAGCGGCGCTCGACGACGCACGGCGGGGCGCGGCGGCAACCGTGAGCGGCGACGGCGCGCCGGGCGCGTATTTCGGGGCGGCCGCGGTGCGGCTCGAGGAGGCCGGCCAGCGCGTCACCGATGCGAACGGAGCACTGGCGGGCGTGCGCGGCCTGCTGGCGATCGGCGGAGACCCCGGGGCGCCGCTGGCGGTTGCATCCGCTGCCGAGCTCGCCTCGATCAGCGCCCAGCTTCAGGCCACAGCGCAGCCTGCCGACGCGTTCGCCGCCATGCGGCGGAGCTCACGCGAAGTCCTCAACGCGCTGCAGGCAAGTCTCGCGGCACTGCGTGGCGATGACCTGGCCACGGCGCAGGTCGGCCTGGATCGGGCCGCGACGGAGCTCGACGCGGTGCGCGGCTGGCCGGGCCAGCTGGCGACGCTGCCGCTGTGGACCACCACCGTCGGAAAGCTCCTTGACGCGCTCGTCGAGGTGGTGGATGCGCGGCGCGCGGGGGATGCCACGCGAGAGAAGGCGGCGCTGGCCGCCTACCGGGCCGCGACCAAGGATGCCGCCCAGGCGGACCGTGCGCTGGCCATTGCGCTCGCCGAGGGCGGCGGCGGAATTTCGCAGGTTCCGCTCAGCCGGCTGGCCGCAGCCGTTGCGAATGTGGAGGCCGCCCGCGGCGCGGTGGCATCCCGCGTGCTCGGCGGATGAGCGTGCCCGCAGACCCAGGTGCGCCGCCCACCTCTTCCGGCGAACCCGATTCCGGCGAACCCGATCCGTTCGATCCCGCGTCCGGCGACCTCGTCGGCGAGCGATACCGCGTGATCGCGCAGCTTGCCCGCGGGGGCATGGCGCGCGTGTATCGCGCGCACGACGAGCGCCTGGCCCGCGACGTGGCGCTCAAGGTGCTCGCGGCACCGTATGCAACGGACCCCGCGTTCGCCGAGCGGTTCCTGGCCGAGGCGCGGGCAGTCGCCGCGCTCTCGCATCCGAACCTGGTGCATGTCTACGACTCCGGCACGACCGGGCAGCTGCATTACATCGTGATGGAGCTGCTGGAGGGTTATCGGTCACTGCGGGACCTGCTCGTGGAGCGGGGCAGGCTGTCACCAGGCGAAGCGGTCACGGTCGCGAAGGACATCCTCGACGGCCTGCGTGTCGTCCACGCCCACGGGCTGGTGCACTGCGATGTCAAGGCCGGCAACGTGATGGTCGGACCGGGGACGACCAAGCTCATCGACTTCGGGATCGCGCGTGACCCGACCGCCGGTCTCAGCTCCGCGACGATCTCGCTGGGGTCGCTGCATGCCATGTCGCCGGAGCAGCTGCGCGGCGAGCCGCTCACCCCGTCCAGCGACCTGTTCGCGGTCGGTGCGGTGCTCTACGTGGCATTGACCGGCCGCGTGCCATTTGCCGGCGACGACCCGGCGGCGGTCGAGGTGTCCCAGGCGGCTGGACGGCCTCCGGCACCCTCGATCGTGGTGGCCGGCATCGGCCCGGCCCTCGACGCTCTGGTCCTCCAGGCGCTCGACCCTGAGCCGAGACTGCGCTTCGGGAGCGCGGACGCCATGTCGCACGCGCTGGCCATCGCGACCTCACACATGCCCTCGCCGGCTGTGGCGGACGACACCACGCAGCTGGTGGCCGTTTCGGCCCGCCCGCCCGCTCCAGCGCATGCACCCACGCCTCGCCGGGTGGCGCCTCGGCATGGCGAAGGGCGACGGTCGACGGCGCCGCTCCTCGGGATCCTGGTCCTCGCGACGCTGGCCGTCGCTGCGGTTGGCATCGGGCTGACGCGCGACGACGTCGCCGGCCCGGGTGGCGCACCTCGAACCAGCGCCACCGAGACGCCGGTTCCGGCGCTGCCCGCGGGGAAGGTGCGCGTGCCGGACACCATCGGCCTATCGGAGGCCGATGCCGAGGCGAAGGCGCGCGACGCGCACCTCGACTGGACCATCCGCTGGAAGGTGAACGACGCGCACCAGCCGGGGGTCTACGACCAGGAGCCGCGGGCGGGCGAGGTCGTGGACACCGGGAGCCGCTTCACCATGTTTGCCTACCGGCCGGCCGACTGATCGGCGCATCTATACTTCGCTTCGCTGACGGTGCCCACCACCGTGCGCGGCTCCGATGGGTCCACCGCACACACACAAGGAGAAGACTGCATGCGCTCGCGCGCGGAATCGTCGACCCCGGCCGCGGTCCAGGCTGACGTCCTGGCCGTGCCGATCTACAAGGACGACATCGAGCTCAGCGGCGACCTGGCCGAGCTCGACGCCGCCGCCGGTGGCGTCATCTCGGCCGCGCTCGATTGGGGCGAGTTCAACATCGGCGAGCACTACACCGCGCTCATCGACGGTGGCAAGCTCCCGGTCGATCGGATTCTGCTGGTCAACGGTGTGCGCCGCGGCCGCGGTCCGTGGCGCGCCCGTCGGCTTGCCTCGACCGCGACACGCCGGCTGCAGGGCCGCGGCGTGAAGCGCATGGCGCTGTGGCTGCGCGACGGCGAGGATGACGATGGCTTCGCGGCCGCGGTGGTGGGCGCGCTGCAGGGAACGTATCGCCCCATGGACATCTACGGTCGCGTGCGGGACACCCCGGCGATGAAGCGCTCCGTCGAGGAGGTCGTCTTCCTCAACGCCCCGAGCCAGGAGCTGCTCGACCGGGCGCAGATCATCGCCGAGGCGGTCGAATGGGGCCGCACGCTGGCCAACCGCGCATCGAACGATCTCTACCCGGAGAAGATGGCGGAGGCGGCGCGCGCGCTCGAGGATGATGGCTGCACGGTCGAGGTGCTCGATCCGGAGCAGATGGCCGCGCTGGGCATGGGTTCGCTGCTCGGCGTCGGCCAGGGCGCGACCCACGGACCGCGCCTGATCGCCATCAGGCTGCCCGGCTGGGACAAGGCGCCGGCCGACCGGCGGCTGGCGATCGTCGGCAAGGGCGTCTGCTTCGACTCCGGCGGGATCAGCATCAAGCCCGCCGACAAGATGGAAGAGATGAAGCACGACAAGTCCGGCGCAGCCGCGGTGATCGCCGCCGCGCGCGCCGTGGCCCGCCTCGCCCCGGACGCGCCGCTGATGGCGGTCGCGCCGATGGTCGAGAACATGCCCGGCGGCAACGCTCAGCGACCCGGTGACGTGGTGAAGGCCATGAACGGGCGCACCATCGAGGTCATCAACACCGACGCCGAGGGGCGCCTGATCCTGGCCGATGCGCTCCACTGGGCGGAGACCCAGGGGGCCACGCATCTCGTCGACATCGCAACGCTGACCGGCGTATGCGCCTCCGCATTCGGCGAGCTGATCAGCGCCTACTTCAGCAAACCACGCGAGTGGGGCACGGAGATCCAGTCCGCGGCCGATGCCAGCGGCGAATGGTTCTGGGAGATGCCGCTGGCGACGGAGTACCGGGCCGCCCTCGACACGCCGTATGCCGACATCAAGAACTCGGGCAGCCGCGACGGATCGCTGATCAAGAGCGCGGTCTTCCTGTCGGAGTTCGTCACCAAGCCGTGGGTGCACGTCGACATCGCCGGCACGGCCTACCTCGCCTCCGACAAGGCATGGAATGCCAAGGGCTGCATCGGGACCGGCGTGTCGACTCTGGCGCGCCTGGCGATGGACTACGCGGCGAGGCCGCGGAACTAGCCACCCGCCATTCCGGCCATTGCCTCCGCACGACAAACGGGCGCCGATAGATCCGGCGCCCGTGTCGTGCGGAGGAGCTGGTCAGTCGTCCTTGTCGTCGACCATGTCGCGTCCGGCGTCCTTGACCTTGCCCCAGCCCTCCTGGACCTTTCCTTCCGCCTGGTCCTGCTGGCCCTCGCGCTCGGTGCCCGGGTTGTCGGTCGCGTCACCGACGGCTTCCTCGGCCTTGCCCCAGCCCTGCTTGACGGTGCCTTCGATGCGATCCTTGTCCATCGATTGAACCTCCTGTTCGCTGGCGGCCGAATCGGCCGCAATGGATGCGGTGGCAGATGGCGTGCCAGCGCGGCGGTTCAGGACGATCGAACCATGTCCGGCGAGGCCGCGGTTGAGTAGGATCAGCCGGTGCGGAAATGCACCGCCGCGCATCGCATGGAGCTGTCGATTGCCGTTCATGATTGGAATAGGGGTGGCGTTCGGCGCGCTCGGCGCCGTCGCCGAGCGCGTGGCCAGCGTCTGGCCGGCTGATGAGCCGAGCCGGCGCGCCGCCGGTCCGCGCACGGTCCTGCTGGCGATCGTCTCGGGGATCGCCGCGGCGGCCATGGTGTGGCGATCGCAGCTACCGGCCTGGGCGACCGCGGCCTACCTCGGCTTCCTGGCACTCCTGGTCCTGCTCTCGGCGACCGACCTGGAGCAGCACCGGCTGCCGCATCTCGTCCTCGACCCGCTGATCGTGGCGGCGATCGTGTTCGTGCCGTTCAATCCGAGCGTCGCGGTCAGCGACGCGCTGCTCGGCGGCGGCGCGGCCGTCGCCTTCCTGGGAGTCCTGGGCCTCATGGTGCGTGGTGGCGTCGCGCTGGGCGACCTGTACCTCATCGCGCCGCTCGGCCTGCTGCTGGGCTGGCCGTCGATCTTCGTCGCCATCTTCGTCGCCGGTCTGCTGGCCGCCGGCGCGAGCCTGGTACTGCTCGTCTCGCGCCGCGCGGGCCTGAAGAGCTACATCCCGTTCGGTCCTTTCCTGGCGGCCGGCGCGGTGGTCACGCTCCTGCGCGAGCCGCATCTGCTCGGCGGCGCCACGGCCTTGCTGGCGACCGCCCCGACAGCCGTCCTGGCCCCTGCGGCAGGGTATCTGCGTTGGGCGCTGGGCCTCCTCACGCCGGGTCTCCCCGGATGACGACCATGCGAACCGGCGCCGCATGTGAACCGGCCGCCGTGCGCGCATCGCTCGACTTGGTATCCTGTCGCGGGCGTTTCGCCATGCGCGTCCGAGGCAGGCGTGCCGCCGAGCGCGTCCGTCGGCAACCGGCACCGTTTCATCCCGAGCCGCACGACCCGCGTGCGACGCCAGCCTGATCCGTCTCAAGGAGCACATGTCGAAGCAACCCGGGCGCCGTTTCACGTCCCTCGCCATCGCACTGCTGCTGACCGCCCTGCTGCTGCCGGGTGCCGGCAGCCACGCGGTTCGCGCCGGCGACCCGAACGTCAACGACGCGATCCTGCAGCAGCAGCAGATGGAGGCTGCGCTCTCGGCTCATCGTGCCGCGCTGGCCGGCCTGCAGCGCGACGCGGCGACGCTGAGCAGCAGCCTGCAGGCCATCAATGGCAGCCTGGCCGGGGTCGGGTTGGAGATCGACAAGGCGGCGTCCCAGCTCGAGGCGCTGACCGCCAAGCTGGCACAGGCGCGGGACGACCTGGGCCGGTACGAGCAGCAGATCACCACCCTCGAATCGGACCTCCAGGACGTGGCGGCAGGGATCGAGCGGTCGAAGGTCGACCTCGCCGCCCGCCAGGCACTCCTCCAGGATCACCTGCGGGTCGCCTACGAGCAGAGCCAGACCTCGATGCTCGAGGTGCTGCTCTCGACCCGCTCGCTGACCGATGCCACGAGCCAGCTTGGCTTCATGCTGACGCTCTCCGACGAGGACACGCGCCTCGCCGCGGAGATCGAGAGCGCGCGCCAGCGCCTGCAGATCAGGCAGCAGACACTGCAGGAGGGGCGCACCACGCTTGCCACCCTGCGGGATGCCACGGCCCAGCGAGCCGCCGCACTCGACGTGCAGCAGAAGGAGATCGCGCAGGCCAAGGCCAAGCTCGACGCCAAGCGCCGACAGCTGCAGCAGCTCAAGCGGGCACAGGCCGCGCAGCTTGCCAGGACGGCCGCCAACGCCGGGCAGCAGGCCGACCTCATCGCTCGGCAGCAGCGCGCCCTGGCAGGGCAACGGGTCCTGGTCGAGCGGCTCAAGGTCGAGGCCAGCAAGCTGGACATCGCCTTCCACGGCCGCTTCGCGTGGCCGGAGAAGGGCTCATTCCTCATCACCCAGGAGTTCGGACCGACGAGCTTCGCCCTCGAGCCGCCGTACGGTGGCTACGCCCACTTCCATACGGGCCTCGACATGGCCTACCTTTCGCCGCGCTGCGGCGGCGCGATCTACGCCGCGGCGGCCGGCACCGTGCTGGCCGACGCGAAGCCCAACCTGCCAGTACGACACCGCCACGGGCGTGATCATCGGGCACTCGCAGCGGCTGCAGAGCTGGTACTGGCACCTCTCGCGCGAGATCGTGACGCCCGGTCAGCTCGTGAAGGCCGGACAGGTGATCGGCTACGAGGGAGCGACGGGATTCGCCACCGGCTGCCATCTGCACTTCCAGGTGATGTTCGACGGTAACCCGGTGAATCCGCGGAGCTACCTGCCCTAGCGGCGCAACCGGGTGCGGCGCCAGGCGCACCACCGATTCGACCGTTCGCCTGTCGGCTGCTACCGTAGCGCCCGATGCACCCGGCCATGCAACGGCGCCGGCATCGCCTGATGCTGCGGCGCACCACGCGTCGGCGCGCCCCGCGACGGGGCCTCGCCACCTTCCTGCTGGGCATCCTCGCCGCCGTCGGCATCATGATCGGCGGCTCGCTGGTAGGCACCGCCGGCGGCATGCTGGCCGCCTACAACTATTTCGCCAGCGGACTCCCTGACCCGCGCATCCTGGACGGGATCGAGCTGCCGCCAGTCGACCTACGTCTACGACCGCACCGGCAAGACCCTGCTGGCGCGCTTCGAATGCCAGAACCGCGAGTCCGTCACCTTCGACCAGCTTCCCGAGGTCATCGTCAACGCGACCGTGGCGAGCGAGGATCGGACCTTCTGGACGAACAACGGCGTCGACCTGCAGGGCGTCGGCCGCGCGGTGGTGGCCAACCTCGAGGCCGGCGCCATCGTGCAGGGTGCCTCCACGATCACCCAGCAGGTCATCAAGTACGCCGGTTCGATCGCGGCGGCGCAGCAGCAGGCGCCGGCGGCGAGCGGCGCGGCCGGCCCGTCGGCCGACCTCGATCCGACCGCCACCACCGAGAGCGAGTCCGACGTCTGCAAACCGCCGGAGCTGACGTTCCTGGGCGGCCGCAGCTTCCAGGACAAGATCCGCGAGCAGATCATGGCCACCAAGGTGACCGAGGCCTATCCGGGCCGCGCCGGCAAGGAGCGGATCCTGGCCACCTACCTCAACCTGATCTACTACGGCAACGGTTCGTATGGCATCAAGGCGGCGGCGGCGAACTACTTCGGCATCACCGACCTGGCCGAGCTGACCCTGTCGCAGGCCGCGTTCCTGGCCGGCCTGCCGCAGGCCCCGAGCTGCTACGACCCGTACCCTCGACAACCACGGGCCGGAGCTCGCCATGGAGCGGCGGGACGAGGTGCTCGGCCGGATGCTCGCCGACGGCTACATCACCAGGGCGCAGTCGGACGCGGCGCGCAAGGTCACCTGGAAGCAGATGGGTCCCAGCCGCATCTCGACGCCGTTGCGCGAGCCGCATTTCACGTACCGGGTGCAGAAGGAGGCCGAGGCATCCTGGCCTCGCTCGGCTACAACAACCCGGCACAGGCGGTGCGCACGGGTGGTCTGCGGATCACCACCACCATCGACATGGGCTCCAGCAGGTCGCGCACAAGGAGGTCACCAAGTGGGTCGGCGCCCTGTCCGGCAAGAACGTGCACAACGGCGCCCTGGTGGCGATCGACTCGACCACCGGCGAGATCGTGGCCTACATCGGCAGTGTCGACTACTACAACCGCGAGGACCCGCGCGTGCAGGGCCAGTTCGACGTTGCCGGGCTGGGCCGGCGCCAGCCGGGCTCCGCCTTCAAGCCGATCACCTACAGCTCCGCGTTCAAGGCGCGGGAGGCGACGCCGGCGACCATGTTCGTCGACAACACGACCCAGTTCGGGGCGAATGCCAGCACCGCGTACGTCCCGACCAACGCCGACAACGAGAATCACGGGCCATTGCTGGCGACCGACGCTATCCGCTACTCGCTGAACGTCCCGTCGGTGATGATGCAGCACCTGGTCGGCCCGGACACCACCGCCAAGTTCGCCGAGTCGATGGGCATCGCCAGTGCCCAGTACATCATGGACCAGGATCCGGGACTGACCCTCACCCTCGGATCGGTGCCGGTCAACCTGACCAACATGACCCAGGCCTACGGTGTCTTCGCCGCACAGGGCGAGCTGCATCCGGCCACGACCATCCGCGAGATCCGCGACCGCAACAACCGGATCATCTACTCGCCGCAGACCAACAAGGCGCCAACTGCCAAGCCGCTGACCCCCGGCGAGGCGTACCTCATGCACTGGATCCTGGAGGGCAACACCAACCCGCGCACCAACGTCGTATGGGGCTCGCGGGCGCAGCTGCTGGACGTCGATGGCAACCGCCGGCACGCCGGGTTCAAGACCGGGACAACGAACGACTTCCGCGACGTGTCCGGCTTCGGGTACGTACCCGACAGCCTGGTGACCGGGGTGTGGATGGGCAACAACAACCAGGCACCGATGTCCAACGTCCTGGGCCAGGGTCTCTTCTCCGCTGACGGGCCGCTCTACCTGTGGCACGACTTCATGCAGGAGGCGCTCAACAAGAAGTGGGACTGGAACGGCAAGAAGCCGGTGCCACAGACCGATTTCGCCAAGCCCGACGACGTGGTGATGACCACGGTCTGCGAGTTCAGCGGCATGAAGGCGACGCCCGGCTGCGGGCCGACTCGCCAGGTTCCGCTGCTGAAGGGCACCGAGCCCGCGGCCGACAACGTGCATGCCAACGGCTGCTTCGACATCGTCCAGGAGATCCGCAACGACCCGCGGCGGCCGGCCGAATGGATCGCCTCAGCCGCCGAATGGGCCGACCGCTACGTCAACGGCCAGACCGGCAGCTCCGGCGATCCGACCAAGATCAAGCAGCAGCGCGACCGTATCCACCTGCGCATCGCCCCCGTTCCGGGGAACAGTGGGTTCGGCGCACCCATCTGCGGACACGTGCGCGCAACCCCCAGGCCCTCGCCCACGACCGGTCCCAGCGGGCCGCCGAGCGGGCCTCCCGGGCCGACCGGTCCCCCGCACTGCAATCCGAACAAGCCCGGTTGCCTGCCGTCGCCGACCCCGCCGGTGGTGCCGCCCGTCCCGGTGACCGGCGTGCTGGTGCCGTCCCTCGGGGCGCTGCTGCTGCACCGGGCCTCGCGGCGAGGGGCGCCAGGGAGACGCCGCCGTCGCGGCTAGAATCGAACCGTGCCGGCATCGGTCCTGACCCTCATCCTGGCGGGAGGGGAGGGTGAGCGGCTGTCCATCCTGTCGCAGGTCCGCGCCAAGCCCGGCGTCCCGTTCGGCGGCAAGTACCGGATCATCGACTTCGCGCTCAGCAACGCCGTGAACTCGGGGCTCAGCGACGTCGGGATCCTGACCCAGTACGCACCGCGCTCGCTCATCGACCATATCGGTGTCGGCAGGCCGTGGGACCTCGACCGATCGCGCGGCGGCGTGAGCCTGCTGCAGCCGTACATCGGTCGTGGACGTGCGCGCGACTGGTACCGCGGCACCGCCGACGCCGTGCTCCAGAACCTCGACTTCGTCGAGGACCGTGACCCCGAGCTGGTGCTGATCCTTGCCGGGGACCACGTCTACAAGATGGATTACCGCCCGTTCCTCGAGCTGCACCGGGCCAAGCGCGCGGAGGTCACCTGCGCGGTGCGCACGGTGCCGATCGAGGAGGCGCATCGGTTCGGCATCCTGGAGGTCGCCGAGGATGGCCGGGTGACCGATTTCATCGAGAAGCCGGCCAACCCGCCGTCCAACCTGGTGAGCATGGGCGTGTACGTCTTCTCCTGGCCGTTCCTGCGCGACATCCTGAGCCCGGATCGCGTCGACTTCGGCCGCGACGTGCTGCCGCACATGGTCGCCTCGGGGCGTCGCGTGTACGCCTACGAGTTCGGCGGCTACTGGCAGGACGTCGGGACGGTGGAGAGCTACTGGCGGACCAACCTGGACCTGCTCGGCGACCAGCCTGAGATCGACCTCTACGACCGCGGCTGGCTGATCTATACCCGCAGCGAGGAGCGCGCCCCGGCCCTCATCCGGACCGAGGCGCATGTCGAGCGCAGCATGGTCAGCCACGGCTGCGTCATCGAGGGTAGCGTCGAGCGCAGCATCCTCTCGCCCGGCGTGCGGGTCGGTGCCGGCGCCAGCGTTCGCGATTCGATCGTGCTGTTCGATTCGGTGATCGGGCCCGGGGCGGTGCTCGACCGCGCGATCGTGGACAAGGAATGCGTGGTCGGCGCGCGCGCGCTGGTCGGCCACGGCGACGACCTGCGTCCCAATCGCAATGAGCCCGAGCGGCTGTACGCCGGCCTGACCCTGGTCGGCAAGCAGGCGCGCATTCCGATCGGCGTCACGATCGGACGCAACTGTCGCATCGACCCGGGCGTGGTGGAGCGTGATTTTCGGCGCCGTCGCCGGATCGAGTCGGGGGAGACGGTGACCCATGGCGTCTGAGGAGGCGCCCCCGATCGACGCATGGCTCGACGAGCTCGGTATCGAGGTTATCGGCACCAGTGGCCCGCCGGATGCGTCGGCCTTCAGCCGCGACGTGGTGCTCGACGGTGAGCGCCGCTTCGACCTGCGTGTCACGATCGCCTGGGTCGGCGGAGTCGGCCTGTCGCTGTGGGCCTACTACGGCCTCGAGGCGATGGAGATCCCCAAGAAGACCTATGGACGGATGCTGCGCGCCAACTTTGACTATCCCCTCGTGAAGTTTGCACTGACCGACGACGACCGGCCGATGCTCATGACCGAGCTCCCGGCCTCGGCGACGGGGCGCGAGCAGCTCGGCCGCGACCTCGTCCGCCTGGCGATCGTGGCCGACCGAATGCTCGAGGAGACCGCCCCCGCGGTGGCCGATCGCGGGCTGTTGCCCGACTGGACGGGCCGCGCGCCACGCAATCCGGAGCTGTTGGCCGCCCATCGCCAGGAGGTCGAGTCGAGCATGCCGGCGTGGGAGCCGCCCATCCCCAGGCAACGCCGGCGCGGACTCCTGTCCCGCCTCCTCGGGCCTCGATGAGGGGCACACGCTCCGGACTCGCCGTCCTGGCGGTGGTGCTGGCGATCGTGGCGCCGTTCGCACCTCCGACGCGCGTCGGCGCGGCGGTGCCCTACACGCTCGCGACGAACGTGAGCTACGCGGTGAAACCCGACGCGCACAGCGTGGCGGTGACCGTGGACTTCACGTTCACCAACCTGACCCCGGATCCTGCTGGCGCGTTCAGCGTCTATGACGATGTGCCGATCGCCATCCACGACGGGGCGGTTGCGGTCGCCGCGCGGGACGCGACCGGTGTGCTGCATGTCGGCGTGAAACAGCAACAGGGCGGCGATGGCGCATCCGTGAACGTGGCCACCGTCACACTCCGCGCGCCGCTGCGCTACAACAAGACCGCGAAGTTCACGCTGACGTACGCGCTCCAGGATGGAAAAGGCCCTGGAATCAGGATTCGTCCGTCGGTCGTCAGCTTCCCGGTATGGGGCTATGGGACGAGCAGCGAGGTCCGCGTCACGCTGCCGTCCGACTTCGAGGTGAGTTCCGACGGCGACCCGCTCACCGCGACGCGCAGCGGTCCGGTCACCACCCTCGGCAGCGGCCGGATCGCCGATCCGCAGCACTGGCTATCGCTGCTGATCGCCGGCCGCCAGACGACGATGGTGACGGTCTCGCAGAGCGTGCCGCTGAGCGGTGGAACGGTTGACCTCAACGTCCGCTCATTCGCGGACGACCCCGGCTGGGGTCCCCGCACGCTCAAGCTCCTGGTGCAGGCCCTGCCGCAGCTGCAGAAGCGCATCGGACTGCCGTACGCCGGCGTGGGACCGCTGGTGGTCAGCGAGGCGTTACCCTCCGGCGCAGCGCCGATCGGCGAGACGAGCAGCTCCAATCAGCAGCTCCAGGTCGCGTTCGACGCGCCGCCGTTCACCGTCCTGCACCAGGCAGCGCACATCTGGATCGGCTCCAAGGTGGTCCGCGACCGCTGGATCCGCGAGGGGCTGGCATCGCACTACGCCGCGCTGGTGGCCGCGCAGTTGAAGGTGGCGACCCCGTACAACCCGATCACGCAGGCCTCCACCGAACGTGACGCGGCGTTTCCGCTGGACGAGTGGACCGACGCCTCGGATGCGACCCAGGGTGCCTATGGTTATCCGGGATCGTGGGAGCTCATCAACGACCTGCTCCTGAAGGTTGGGGAAGACGCCGGACGGCAGGTGCTGCTCCGCGTCAGCGCCGGAGCGGAGCCCTACGACCCCGGCACTCCCGCAGCGGAGCCTGCCGCCACGCCGGCGACGGTCACGCCGCTCGATTCGCGCGGCCTGCTCGACCAGCTCCAGCAGGTCACCGGCCGGGATCTTGGCGACGAGTTCGCCGCAAGGGTGTTCGGCGACGCGTCCGCCGCGCTCGTGGCGCAGCGAGCCGCGGCGCGCGCTGCGTACGGAGGGCTGCTCGCCGCAGCCGGCGACTGGGGAGCCCCGCAGCCGGTCCGGGCGGCAATGACCGAGTGGCGCTTCGACGATGCGATGAGCGAGGTCGGCACAGCCAGGGCGTGGCTCGGCGAGCGTGACGCGCTGCTTCAGGCCATCGCCAAGGCCGGCCTGTCGAGCCCCGACCGCCTGCGCGATCCATACGAAACCTCCGGCGGCGGGACCGACGCGCAGGTCGAGCTGCGTGCCGAGCGTGCAGTGGTGGACGATTACCAGGCTGTGCTCGAGCGTGCCACCGCCAGTCGCTCGTTCATCGAACGGCTTGGCCTGCTCGGCGGCACGAGCCCCGACGAGCTGCTGGCATCGGCCCATGGCCTCTTCACCGATGGGGACCTGCGCGGGGCTGCGGATGCCACCTCCCAGGCGCGGCTGCGCCTGGAGGCGGCAGGGACCGCTGGGCTGCTGCGGCTCGCAAGCGCAGCCGTGGTGGCGCTCATTGCACTGGCGGCGGCGGTCTACCTCTTCCGCAGGCGTCGTACACTGGCGCGCAATGTCGATTGAGCCGCCCGTGACCCGGGCTCCTGCCTCCGCGCCGCGCTTCCAGCCGGCGGCCGATGTGCTCGCGGGCGAGACGGCCGACGTCTACTTCGAGCGCACCGCCGCGATCCTGAAGGCGGAGCACCTGGATCCGGTCGTCACCATGGAGATCTTCGCGAGGGCGGACGCCATCCTGTGCGGCGCCGAGGAGTCCCTGGCGTACCTCCGCGAGATCCTGGGCAACGGCAGGCGCTTCGATCATGAGCCGGTCGTCGAATCGCTGCACGACGGTGACGCCATCAGCCGCAAGGAGGTGGTGATCCGGATCAATGCCCGCTACTCGGCCTTCGGCCTGTACGAGACGGCGATCCTGGGGATCCTGGCCCAGTCGACTGGATGGGCGACCGCGGCCAGGCGGATCGTGGATGCCGCCGCGCCGATCGCCGTCATCGGGTTCGGCGCACGGCACGTCCATCCCAGCGTGGCCGACCAGATGGATTACGCCAGCGTGGTCGGCGGATGCATCGGCGCGTCGACCCCCGCGGGAGCTCGCCTGGCCGGCCTCAGCCCCACCGGCACGATGCCGCATGCCCTCATCCTCATCTTCGGCGACACGGTGCGCGCGGTCGAGGCATTCGACCGCCACGTCGACCCGGACGTGCCTCGCATCGCGCTGGTCGACACCTTCAAGGACGAGGCGGAGGAATCGGTCCGCGTCGCCGACGCGCTTGGCGAGCGGCTGTGGGGCGTCCGGCTCGACACGCCCAGCGAGCGGGGACGGGTCACCGCCGACCTCGTCAAGGAAGTGCGCGCACGTCTCGACCAGGCCGGGCACCCGACGGTCAAGATCGTCGTCTCCGGCGGCCTTGACGTTGAACGCATCGCCTATTTCAAGGATGCCGGCGCACCGGTCGACTCCTTCGCGGTCGGATCGGCCATCTCGGACGCCAGCCCCATCGACTTCACCGGCGACCTCAAGGAGATCGACGGCCGGCCGATTGCCAAGCGCGGCAGGATCCCCGGGCGCACGGCCAACCCCAGGCTCGAGCGGATCGACCTGCACGCCTGAGCCGCGGCATCGGTCTGGCAGAGGGGCAGCGGCATGGAACCGAAGGAGCGCGAGTCGGCGTACGAGCTGTTTCGGCGCGGATCGCGACTGCTGACGCAGCACCATCCCGGCGCCGCCGCGGTCGTGCTTGAGCGTGCCGCCCGGCTCGAGCCAGGGAAGGCATCCATCCTGGAGGCGCTCGGTCGGGCGTATTTCAACCAGGGCCGGCCGGCGCTCGCCGCCGACCAGTTCCGGCAGATCGTCGACCGCGATCCAGTGGCGCACTACAGCCACTTCGGGCTGGGCCTCGCCTACCGGCGCATGGGCGACAGTGATGCGGCCCGGCGCCATCTCAAGCTGGCGGTCGCGCTGAAGCCGGAAAACGAGGACTACCGGCGCGCGCTGAGTCGGCTGGAATTGGCCTGATCAGGCGGACCTGTGTTCCTCGTCGGCCAGCCGGCGGCGCAGAAGGACGAGGACGGCCGCTTCCTCCGGGGTGAGGTCGGCGAGGGAATCGCCGAGGGTCGAGTCGGCCGCGCGGCGCACCCGGCGGACGACGTCGCCGTCCAGGTAGGCGGCGATGACGCTGGGATGCACGTACGACTTGCGCGAGACGGCCGGGGTGTTGCCGAGCTGCTGGGCGACCCGTTCGATGGCCCGCATCACGTTCTGCTTGGCCTGCGCCTCGGAGTCGACGATCTCGAACTCCTTGAGCGCCCAGGCGGCGAGGACGGTGCCCTGCCAGGTGCGGAAGTCCTTGGCCGTGAAATCCTCGCCGGCGACGTCGCGGAGATACTCGTTGACATCCGCCGAGTCGATGCTCCGGCGCTCGCCGTCGGCGTCGACGTACTGGAACAGCTCCTGTCCGGGGAGCTCCTGGCAGCGGCGCACGATACGCGCCAGGCGTCGGTCGATGACCTTCACCTCGTGATCCTTGCCCGACTTGCCGCGAAACCGGAAGGTGATGCCGGTCGTACCCACCCGTGCGTGCCGGTTGCGCATCGTCGTCAGGCCAAACGAGCGGTTCTCCCTGGCATATTCCTCGTTGCCGACGCGGATACTGGTCTTCTCGAGCAGCCTGACCACCGCCGCGAGCACCTTGCGGCGGGGCACGCCCGAACGCGCCAGGTCCTTCTCGAGGTGCCGCCGGATCCGCGGCAGTGCCTTGCCAAAGTCGATCATGCGACCGTACTTGACCTCGTCCCGGACGGCCCGCCAACGCGGGTGGTAGCGGTACACCTTGCGGTGGCGTGCATCACGACCGGTGGCCTGGATGTGACCGCGTTGGATGGGGCTGATCCAGACGTCGGTCCATGCCGGCGGGACGGCCAGCCGCTTGAACCAGGCCAGCCGCTTTGGATCGGTGACTCGTTCGCCGTCCGCGCCGAGATAGCTCCAGCCCTTGCCTGCCCGCCGGCGGCGAACGCCGGGTGTCGCGTCGCTCACGTAGCGCAGCCCGGCCGCTTCGGCAGAGTCGACGGGATCCAGGATCTGCATGCCGTCCGCCGATCGCAGGAGCGATGCCAGCGTTACGGGCGCCGGATGAGGCGAACCCGGCGGCGCCGCGCAACGGAATCGCCGGGCCCGTCGCGTGGCACGACGCTGATCGAGCCGTCCGATTCGAGCGTCGCCAGGGCGACCTCGGATACGTCGGCAATGCCGTGCTCGCGCAGCGCCATCTCGCAGTCCTGCAGGTCCAGGTCCTCGCGCTCCAGGGCATCAGCGATCCAGTGCCCGTCGCGCGCCAGCACGGACGGACGAGCCTCGAGCAGCCGGTCGACGAGTCCGATGCGCGCGCGAGCCAGTGCGACACCGCGGTTGACCAGCAGCAGGGTGGCGATGATCACCAGGCCGCCCCCGAGTGACGTGTCGGGACCGGTCATGGCCGGCTGCACGGCGTTGGCGACCAGCAGGATCAGGACGAGGTCGAACAGGGTGAACTGCCCGACCTCGCGTTTACCGAATACGCGAAGGGCGACGACCAGCGCGATGTAGATCAGCCCGGCTCGAAAGGCGAGCTCCCAGGGAGGAACGACGAACTCCCACATCCGCGTGCCGGCGCCGGCTCAGCCGGCCGTCGGGGGTGTGTCAACACCCGCGCCGAGCCGCCGTGCAAGCCACAGGATGGCCGCGACCGACTTGGCGTCCTGGACCTCGCCGTCGTCGATTCCGCGCAGCGCCTGGTCCAAGGTCAGCCACTCGATGATGATGTCCTCCTCGTCAGGGGTGCTCTCCGGGACGGTGACCGACAGGCCGGTCGCCAGGAAGAGGCGCAGGTACTCGGTGCAGAAGCCGGGCGCGGTGAAGAAGCCCGGCCCGGCCAGCCATCTCGCGGCCGTGACGCGCAGCTCCTCGGCGAGCTCGCGCCGAGCTGTCTGTTCCGGCTCCTCTCCTGGTTCCATGGTGCCGGCCGGAACCTCGAGCAGCGATCCTGCCGCGGCGTGGCGCCATTGGCGCACGAACCCCAGCCGCTCGCCGTCCCAGGCCATGATCGCCACCGCACCGGGGTGTTCCACGATCTCGCGACTGGCTCGATGTCCGCTCTGCAGCTCGACCTCGTCGACCCGGACGGCAATCAGGCGCCCGTCCCAGGCGCGTTTCGAGGAGATGGTACGTTCGGCCATGCGTGCTCCATGCTAGCGCCTGCTACGCTGCGGGAGCCCATGCACGACACGATTGAGCGCGTCCCCCACGACCGATGATCGAGGTCGACGGGCTCGGCAAACGGTTCGGAGCGCTGACCGCGGTCCACGACCTCTCCTTTGCGGTGGGGGATGGCGAGATCTTCGGGTTGCTCGGTCCCAATGGCGCCGGCAAGACCACGACGGTGCGCATGCTGGCCGGCCTCATCGCGCCGAGCGCGGGAGCGGCCGTCATCAACGGGCAGCGCCTCGGCGCCGATACGCAGTCGATCCGGGCCATGAGCGGCATCCTGACCGAGAGCCCCGGACTCCACGAGAAGCTGACCGCTCGCCAGAACCTGGCCTACTACGGGCGGCTCTACGGTTTGCGCGGCGCGGAGCTGGGAGATGCCGTCGAGCGCTACCTGGCCGTGGTGGGACTCTCCGATGTCGGCGACCGGCGCGTCGGCGGCTTCAGCAAGGGCATGCGCCAGAAGGTCGCCATCGCGCGCGCCCTGCTCCATGAGCCGGAGGTGATCTACCTCGACGAGCCAACGTCCGGCCTCGACCCGTCTGCGGCCAAGACGGTCCGCGACTTCGTCGCCACGCTGCGCGGGCTTGGCCGCTCGATCGTGATCTGCACCCACAACCTGGACGAGGCCGAGCGGCTGTGCGACCGGATCGGGATCATGCGCGGCGCGCTGCTACTGGTTGATACCCCCGCCGCGCTGCGCCGCCACGGACGCACGGCCACGACCCGCGTCGAGCTTGGCGGCGCACGGGACGCGGCGTCATTCCTGACGACAGTGGCCGGGCTGCCGTTCGTGGTCGGGGCGCAGGCGAGCGACCACGTGCTTCGGGTCGAGGTCGCCGATCCGGCCGGGGACAACCCGGACCTGGTCAGGGCGCTCGTCAGTGACGGCGCGCGGATCGTCGGCGTCCGCGAGGAATCAGCCTCCCTGGAAGAGGTCTACCTGGAGCTGGTCGGCGAGGCGGGGGAGCGCGACGCATCGGTCAGCGGGGGAGGGCTGAGCTGATGCGAGCGGGCTACGTCTGGGCGGTCTTCATCAAGGAGTGGCGCGACCTGCTCAGCAACCGACTGCTGCTCGGCGCGGTCTGGCTGCCGGCGCTCGTCTTCGCGGCCATTCCGACCGGCCTGGTGGCGTTCATCCAGGCCAACGACCTGGACCCGGGCCAGCTCGCCCAGATCGAGCAGTACATCTCCAACTTTCCGGACCTCCCCGCCAAGCTGGCGGCCCAGGGCTTCATCGTCACCAACTTCATGGCCTACTTCCTGTTGATCCCGGCCATGGTGCCCATGGCGATCGCCACCCAGTCGGTGATCGGCGAAAAGGTCGCGCGTTCGCTGGAGCCGCAGCTCGCGACCCCCATGGAGGTCCCCGAGCTCCTCGCCGGCAAGACGCTGGCCGCGGCCCTGCCGGCGGTGACCGCCACGTGGGGCGTCTTCGTGCTGTACGGCCTGGTGAACGGTGCGATCGCCGACCCGCGCCTGACCCACCTCGTCTTCAGCACCGTCTGGCTGGTTGCCATGGTCACCCTCGTGCCGCTGATCTGCCTCTTCAGCGTCCTGCTGGGGATCGTGGTCAGCTCGCGGGTCAGCGACGCGCGAACGGCTCAGCAGATCGGCGGGTTCGTGGTGATTCCGATCATCGCCGTCGCCGTCGCACAGTTCTTCGGCGGGCAGGCCACGTTCAGCCTGTCACAGGTGCTGACCGGCGACCTGCTCGTCGCCGGCCTGATCGGCGTCGTGCTGGTGATCGGCGCCTGGGCGTTCGATCGGGAGCAGATCCTGACCCGGATGGGCTGATCGGCTCTTCGGCGGCTCAGCCCTTGACCGAGCCGCCGACGATGCCGCGCACGAAGTAGCGCTGCAGGCTGAAGAACACGACCAGCGGCAGCGCCATGCTGATGAACGCAGCCGCGGCCAGGAATTGCCAACCGCCGCCGAGCGAGTTCACCAGGTTGGCGATGACACCGGTCAGAGGCAGGTTCTCCGGGTTCCCGAAGCCGATGTAGGTGATCGCCACCAGCAGATCGTTCCAGACGAACAGGAACTGGAAGATCGCCAGTGCCGCGAGGGCTGGGACGCTCATCGGGATGGCCAGCCGGAAGAAGGCGGTCACCGGGCTTGCCCCGTCGATGGCGGCCGACTCGAAGACCTCGCGCGGCAGGGAGCCCATGAAGTTGCGCAGCAGGTAGATGGCGAACGGCAGCCCGTAGCCGGTATGCGCCAACCAGACTGCCAGAAACTGTCCGTTGATCCCCCAGCCGGCGTACAGGATCAGGATGGGGATCAGCGTGGTCTGCAACGGCACGACCAGCAGTCCGACGACCGCCACGAACAGGATGTTGCGTCCCGGGAAGCTCATCCAGCTGAAGGCGTACGCCGCGAAGGCCGCCACGAAGATGGGGATGATGGTGGCCGGGATGCTGATGAACAGGCTGTTGATGAACGCATCGCCGATGCCCGCCGTGGAGAGGACGTGCGCGTAGTTGTCGAGCGACAGGTTCCACGGAGGCAGCAGCCCGTTCCACCAGCCCGTGCTGGCCACCGCCTGCGCGGGGCGGAAGGAGTTGACGAACAGGCCGATGGTGGGGATCAGCCACACGACCATCAGCACGACGAGCGCCGACGTGGACGCCCCACGAGGCCCCGCGCCGCTCTCCGCCGACCTTGGTGGTCGCCTTGACGATCTCGTCGACCGTTGGGGTGGCGGGCGCCGCGGTCATCGGATGGCCTCCTGCGCCTGGAAGCGTCGGACGTTGAAGAGCATGATCGGGATGATCGCCAGCAGCAGGACCACGGCGATGGCGCTCGCGCGGCTGAAGTTGGCGAAGGTGAACATCTCCTTGTACATCAGGCTCGCGATCACCTCGGTGTCATACGCCCCGTTGTTCGTGGCGTAGACGATGTCGAAGGTCTTCAGCGCGGTGATGATGATCGTGGTCGAGACGACGGCGATCGTCGGCAGCAGCAACGGAAAGACGATCCCCTTGAAGACCTGCCACTCGTTCGCCCCGTCGACGCGGGCCGCTTCGAGCAGCTCGGTGTTGATGCCCTTCAGGCCGGCGGACAGGATGACCATCGCGAAGCCGGTCCACATCCAGACCATGATCACGATGAGGGCGATGGTGGCGATGCTGAAGTCGGGGATGTGGATGAAGTCGAACGGCCCCACGCCGAGCGGAGTGCTGAGCGCGTTCAGGGTGCCGACCTGGGGCTTCGGTGGCGTCACGTAGTAGTACATGAACCGCCAGATGACCGTGGCCGCCACCATGCTGATGGCCAGTGGCACGAAGATCACCGACTTGGCGAACGACTCGTAGCGCACGCGGTCGACCAGGGTCGCGATGAGCAGGCCCAGCCCCACGGTCAGCAGCGTGAGCAGCACGAGCCAGATGACGTTGTTCTTGAGCGCGGAGAGGGCGGCGGAGTTGCCGAAGAACCAGCCGTAGTTGTCCAGGCCGATGAAGGCCGTTCCGGCACGGTTCTGGAAGCTGCGGACGATGGTGCCGACGGTCGGGTAGACGAGAAACAGGCCAAGGAAGCCGAGCGCCGGGGCCAGCCACAGCCACGGACGGATCCGGGGCTTGACGCGCTCCGGCAGAAGCCTCAGCACCTGCTCGGTTGCCCAGATGTAGCCGACCAGCACGGCCGGCACGCCGACCACGACGATCACCGCGGTCAGCAGCCGAGGATCCATGGACCTCCTCCTGCCTGTTGCGCCGATGCGGGGAGGGCCGCCTTGCGACGGCCCTCCCCGAGCTTGTGACTTCCTCCTAGGCTGCCGCTACTGCGCGGCGGCAGCGTCGGCCGTCACTTTGTCCAGGTTCGGCCAGCAACGCGTCCAGCTGGCTGGGATCCTTGGTGTACTTGAGGATCGACGCTCCAGAACTCGCCGTTCACCGAGGTCGGCATCAGGTCCGACGCGTCGAACACGAAGAGCTTGGCATTGGTGAGCAGGTCGGCCGACCGCTTGGCGATGTCGTCCGGGTAGTTGGTCACGTTCTTGTTGGCGGACAGCGCGCCGCCGATGCCTTGACCCAGATCTTCCTGGGCGTCGGCCGTGACGAGGTACTTCATCAGCGACTTCGCCGCCGGCGTGTCATGGAACATGCCGAAGATGTCGCCCGCACCCTCGATGGCACCCGCGAACTGGGAGTTGATATCCGGGAACGGGAAGAAGTCGTAGTCGGTGCCGGCCTTCTTGTCCTTGAAGGCGCCCAGCCCCGTGATGAAGCTGGCCTGGTGAAGCAGCTGGCAGCCGGGTGAGCTGTCGAACAGCGGGTCGCCGGCGTTGGCGAAGTTGGTCGCCGCCGCGGTGGTCGCGCCACCCAGGCTGTTCTTGACGATGTCGCCGTAGGCCTGGAACGCCTGCTTGATCTCGGGCGAGGTCCACTTCACCTTGCCCTGCCACCACTGGTTGTAGACGTCAGGGCCTGACTGGCGCAGGACGAAGTCCTCGATCCAGTCGGTGCCCGGCCAGCCCGGAGGCAGCGCCCGACTCGATGCCGAGGCACCACTGCGCCTGGGCCTTGCTGGCGTTGGTCTTCAGCGCCGCCGTCAAATCGTCCCACGTGGCCGGCACGCTGTCGGCATAGTTGACGACCTTCGGGTTGTACCACATCAGGCCCTTGACGGCGGCCTTGATGAAGACGCCGTAGATCTTGTTGTCGACGGTTCCCAGGCTCACCAGGGCCGGTGCCGTCTCGCTCTTGTAGGTGGCGATGTCCAGAACGTCGTCGAGCGGCTTGAGCGAGCCGCCGGTGGCGAACTCCTGGCAGCTGTCCCGGACCGGGAAGCCCGGCGATATCCGGGAGAACGCCGGAGGCAGTGCCGGTGGTGAGCACCGCGTTGAGGTCACGGGTGCCGGTGTACTTCACTTGTGGCGCCCGTGGCGTCCTCCCACGGCTTGACCATCTGCGTGGAAGGCTTTCTCCTCGTCCCCACCATCAGGCGCCGATGACCGTCACTGACTGGCCGGCAAGGTCTCCTCCGCCAGCCGGCTGGCTGCCGCTGCCGTTTGCGCCAGGGGTGTTGCTGGTGTTCCCGCCGTTCGAGCAGGCGGCCAGCAGCAGGACGATAGCCAGCGACGGGGCGGCATAGCGATGCCAACGTGTCATTCGGGTTCCTCCATACGGTTGCGCTCGGTGGTACTACGCTCGCAGTGGCTCCCGCCGTTCATTCGGCGAGGCTCTTCTCGGTCTCCGGGTCGAACAGGTGCAGCTTCTCGACCGGAATCGCGAAGTCGAGGCTGTCGCCGACCGAGACCTTGTGATCGGATGGGACCAGGGCGACCACTTCGTGACCCTCGGACTGCGCATGGATCAGCTCCTCGTTGCCGAGGTATTCGACGACCTCGATCTTGGCCGGGATGCGCACCGCGCCGGGTCCCTGGCCATCGGCGATCTCGAGGTGCTCGGGACGAAACCCGATGAGCAGGTTCGTGCCCTTCGGCCGGTCGGCGGCCGCCTGGGCGTGCTTGCCGCTCATTTCAAGCCGGGCATTGCCGAGCATCAGGTGCTCGCCCTCGGTGCTCGTGGTCGCGAAGTTCATGGACGGTGAGCCGATGAACCCGGCCACGAAGACGTTCTCGGGATGGTCGTACAGGTCCTGCGGGGTGCCGACCTGCTGCAGCAGGCCGTCCCGCATGACCGCGATGCGATCGCCCATGGTCATCGCCTCGACCTGGTCGTGGGTGACGTACAGGGTGGTCGTACCGAGGCGCTGGTGGAGACGCGCGATG
Source organism: uncultured Chloroflexia bacterium (assembly GCA_963716585.1). Lineage (GTDB taxonomy): Bacteria > Chloroflexota > Limnocylindria > QHBO01 > QHBO01 > JAICUY01. The sequence continues at coordinate 473,611 of CAVQTN010000004.1, read as the reverse complement.
TTGGCGCGCGTCTCGACGCGCAGCTTGGCGTCGAGGTTGGAGAGCGGCTCGTCCATCAGGAAGACCGACGGCTCGCGAACGATGGCCCGACCCAGCGCCACGCGCTGGCGCTGGCCGCCGGAGAGCGCCTTCGGCTTGCGGTCGAGCAGCTTCTCGAGGCCCAGGATGCCGGCTGCGTCGTCGACGCGGCGCTTGATATCGGCCTTCGGCGTCTTGCGCAGCTTCAGCCCAAAGGCAAGGTTGTCGTAGACGCTCATATGCGGGTACAGCGCATAGGATTGGAAGACCATGGCGATGTCACGGTCCTTGGGCGGCACGTCGTTGACCACCCGTTCACCGATGCGCAGCTGGCCATCGGAGATCTCCTCGAGGCCGGCGACGCAGCGCAGCGCGGTCGTCTTGCCGCAGCCCGAGGGGCCGACCAGCACCAGGAACTCGCCGTCGCTGACCTCGAGGTTGAGGTCGTTGACCGCCACGACGTCCGCGCTGTAGCGCTTGGTGAGGTGATCGAACGTCACGGTCGCCATCAGTGCGATCCTCCGAGTCCGGAACGGATCGAACGCCAGCGGCGTTCGGAGCGGTGCACAGTGAAAGGAGCATCATAGTACCCGACGAAAAGGTCACAACCAGCAAAATCATGCGATCCGTCCGCAGCCGGCTCCGCACCCTGGGCCAGCCCTCGCTCCTGCCATCCCTGTACGACGTCTATCCCCACGCCGCGTCGGCCACGCGCCGGCTGCGCGGGGTGCAGATCGTGCCAGTCGATCAGATCGTCGGCACCACGCGTCGTCCGTCGCAGGTGACCGACGACTTCCTGCCGCTGCCCGAGCTGCGCGGGAGGAACTGGCGCGCGCGATGGCAGCGCCTCCGCGCGGCGGTCGACGGCCTGGCGGTGCTCCCGCCGGTCGATCTGTTCAAGGTGGGGGACGACTACTTCGTGACGGATGGTCACAATCGGGTCGCCGCCGCACGCGAGGCGGGCATGGTGGGCATCGACGCCGACGTCACCGAGCTCGTCATCCCCGGCATCGACGCCGGCCCGCTGCCGACCTCATCGTCGACCGCGCTGCTGGAGACAAAGGCATTGCGCAGCGCCGGCCAGGGACGCCTCTCGCCAACCGCCGAGCAGCACCTGGCGCCCGAGGTCGCTCGCGATCGGCTGCTCGACGCGCCGGAGCAGGCTGACGAGCCCTCGTGACGCATCGGCTTCGCGTGGTCTGGCCCGATCCCGAGCTGTTCGCGCGGCGGCAGGGCCGGCCGATGCGCATCCTTGCCATCTCGGATGAGCCGGAGCCGGCGCTCGAGTCGGACGCCACGCGCCGCGGCCTCGAGCCGATCGACCTGATCGTGGGCTGCGGCGACCTGCGTGCGGACTACCTGGCGTTCGTGGCCGACGCATTCGGCAGCGTGCCGTTGGTGTACGTTCGGGGCAACCACGACACCGGGTCGGCCTGGCGCGCCAACCAGCTCGATCGACTGCCCGGCCCGTTGCCCGACGGCCGGGTCCATCTCGAAGGTGGGCTCGCCATCCTCGGATTCAGCGGCTCGCCCGAGTACAACGATCCGAAGGAGAAGATGCAGGTCTCGGCCGCCGGCATGTGGCAGCGCTCGCTGCGGGGATGGCTGGCGACGTTCGGCACCCGGCGCCCGCTCCTGGTCGTGAGCCATGCCCCGCCGCGGGGCCTCAACGACGCCGCCGACCTGACGCATCGTGGCTTCGGCGCCTTCCGGTGGCTGGTCGACCGGTTGCGGCCACCGCTCTGGCTGCACGGCCACACCGCGCTTGTCCGCCGCGGGCTGGATGGACGCTGCCTGCGGCACGGTGGCACGCTCCTCTACAACTGCACCGGCGCGACGCTGGTCGAGCTCGTGCCGCCGGTCGCCTGAGCGTGCCGATGGCGCGCTACGCGCTCAGCGCGCTGTTGGGCCTGGTGCTGCTGGTCGGCGCCATGCTGCTCGTGCGACCGCTCATCTTCAGCGTCGCCCCCGAGCGTGGTGATGCCGCCTACGCCGTTGCGCCGGCCGCCGATCTCGGCACGGCACCACTGGAGCGTGACCTCCTGCTGAACACGTCGCACGGCCTCCCCGGGGAGCGTCCCGACGCCGGCCACGTCGCGCTGCGCGTCATCATTTCGCGGCCGCCGGCGGGTGGTGTCGCGGCGGTCAATGCGTGGAGCACGAGCGGCCGCTGCGCGGTCCAGGTCGCCGGCGACCGGCTGCGCGACTGCCGGGGAGCCACCTGGACCTTCTCCGGCTTTGCGATCGCGGCCCAGCGCCCGCTGCAGCGGTTTCCCGCGGCGGTTCGCTCCGGGGCGGTCATCGTCGACTTCACCCGTCCGATCGACGCGTCCTAGCCGCATTGGCGAGCCGTCTGGCAAGCGGCCTGCAATGGGGGAGGGCAGCCACGCTTCGGTCTCGGCAGTCGCCAGGGGTCCAGCCAAGTTGAGGATCGCGCAGATCGCGCCGCTCTTCGAGAGCGTGCCGCCACGCATGTACGGCGGCACCGAGCGCGTCGTTTCGTATCTCACCGAGGAGCTGGTGGCACAGGGCCACGAGGTGACCCTGTTCGCCAGCGGGGATTCGCAGACCTCCGCTCGCCTGATCTCTGCCTGCCCCGAGGCGTTGCGCCTTGCCAGGTCACCCATGGACGAGCTGGCGGCCCAGGTGCTGCAGCTCGAGCAGCTGACGCGAGAGGCCGACCAGTTCGACGTCATCCACAACCACGCCGATTACCTGCCCTTTCCGTCGCTGCGACGCCACGCACGCGCGAGCTTGAGCACGCCCCATGGCCGGGTCGACGGCCGCCACTGGGGCCTCCTGACGGAGCAATTTCCCGAGCTGTGCCTGTCGTCCATCTCGTACGCGCAGCGTCGGCCGCTGGCTGGCGCGAACTGGATCGGGACGGTCTACCACGGCATCCCTGCCGATCGCCACCCGTTCCGCGAGCGTCACGGCGACTACCTCGTCTTCCTGGGGCGCATCTCTCCGGAGAAACGTCCGGATCGGGCCATCCAGATCGCGCGTCGCGCAGGGATGCCCCTCAGGATCGCCGCCAAGGTGGGCAGCGCCGACGCCGAGTACTTCGAGCAGTGCATCCGCCCCATGCTCGCGGATCCGCTCGTCGAGTTCGTGGGTGAGGTCGACGAGCGTGCCAAGGACGAGTTGCTGGGCAATGCCCACGCCCTGCTCTTCCCAATCGACTGGCCGGAGCCGTTCGGGCTGGCGATGATCGAGGCCATGGCCTGCGGCACGCCCGTGATCGGCTATCGTCACGGATCAGTGCCCGAGATCGTGGAGGACGGGGTCAACGGCTTCGTGGTCGACGACATCGCCGCCGCCGTCCACGCCGTCGAGCGGGTCGTCAAGCTCAAGCGGCGAGACTGCCGTGCCGTGTTCGACCAGCGATTCACCGCGCGGCGCATGGCGGCCGACTACCTGGAGCTGTACGGGGAGCTCGTTGGCGAGCGCGCGATCGCCGCGGTCGGCGGCGGCTCCGAGCGACGCGCGCGACGCCGGCTGGCGCCGCTGACGCTGATCCCCGACAATCCGGACGGTGAGCGCACCGCAGCATCGGCCTGACCCGGCGGCCGGCCTTCCGAGCGACATCCTGGAGGTTGAGGATCGCTACTACATCCTCGCCACCTCCTCGCTCGCCGATGAGCAGGACCGCGTGCTCAAGCAGGGCGAAACGTTCGTCGTCTTCGACCGCTATGGCGACATCAAGCCGGTGGGGCTCGGCGAGGAGGGGCTCTACCACGAGGGCACCCGCTTCCTGTCCGGCATGCTGCTGCGCCTGGCCCACGAGCGACCGATGCTGCTCAGCTCCACGATCCGCCAGGACAACGCGCTGCTGGCGGTCGACCTGACGAACCCCGATGTCTCCGAGCACGACGATGTGGTAATCCCGCGCGGCACGCTGCACGTCGGCCGGACCGCGTTCCTGTGGGACGCGGTGTGCCATCAGCGCCTCGCGTTCCGCAACTACGGGCTGGCGTCGATCAGCGTGCCCGTCGAGCTGCGTTTCGAGGGCGACTTCGCCGACATCTTCGAGGTGCGCGGCGCGAAGCGCGAACGACGTGGCAACCAGCGCGATCCGCAGGTTCACGACGACGGCGTTCTGCTGCGCTACGACGGTCTCGACGGCCGTACCCGCTCCACGCGCCTGCGCTTCGAGCCGAAGCCCGATCTGCTGACCAGCAGCAGCGCCTCGTATCGGATCGACCTCGAGCCGCAGGCCGAGCTGGTGCTCGAGATCGCGATCGCCTGCGAGGAGTCGGACGAGCCGCACCGGCTGCCGGTGCCGACCGGCCCCCAGGCGACGAGCGAGGCACTCGACCAGCTGCGCCGCCGCGGTGCCGACCTGCAGACCAGCAACGAGCAGTTCAACGACTGGCTGCGCCGCAGCGAGGCCGACCTGGCGATGATGTCGACCCGCACGCCATATGGCGAATATCCATATGCCGGTGTGCCGTGGTACAGCACCGTCTTCGGTCGCGACGGGTTGATCACGGCCCTCGAGTGCCTGTGGGTCGATCCCGAGATGGCGCGCGGCGTGCTCCAGGTGCTCGCCGCCACGCAGGCCGATGCCGCCGATCCGGCGCGGGATGCCGAGCCCGGCAAGATCATCCACGAGATGCGCCGCGGCGAGATGGCGGCGCTCGGCGAGGTGCCGTTCGGCCGCTACTACGGGACGGCCGACGCCACGCCGCTGTTCGTCATGTTGGCGGCCGGCCACCACCGTCGCACCGGCGACCTGGGACTGCTGTCCGAGATCTGGCCCAACGTCGAGCGTGCGCTGGCCTGGATGGACGGTGACGGAGATCCGGACGGCGACGGCTTCCTCGAGTACCGCCGCAAGACGGCCGCCGGCCTGGCGAACCAGGGCTGGAAGGATTCTCTCGACTCGGTATTTCACGCCGACGGAACGCTTGCCGATGGCCCGATCGCGCTGTGCGAGATCCAGGGCTACGCCTACGCCGCCCGTCGCGGCGCGGCCGACCTGGCGCGCGCCCTCGGCGACGATGCGCGAGCCCAGGCACTCGAGGGCCAGGCCCTGCGGCTCCAGCAGCGCTTCGAGGAGGCCTTCTGGGTGGAGGAGCTTGGCACGTATGCCGAGGCACTGGACGGCGACAAGCGCCCCTGCCGCATTCGCACGTCGAATCCGGGGCACTGCCTGTACACCGGTATCGCGGCCGCGGATCGTGCGGCGCGCGTGGCGGAGGGGCTGCTATCCGCCGAGGGCTTCTCGGGCTGGGGCGTGCGGACGGTCGCGACCGGCGAGCCGCGCTACAACCCGATGTCCTATCACGACGGATCGGTCTGGCCGCACGACAATGCGATCATCGCCGCAGGCATGGCGCGTTACAACATGACCGATGCTGCACTGCGCATCCTGGAGGCCATGTATGCCGCAAGCCTGTTCATCGACCTGCGCCGCCTGCCGGAGCTGTTCTGCGGCTTCCCGCGTCGCCACGGCGAGGGTCCGACCGCCTATCCGGTGGCCTGCTCTCCGCAGGCCTGGGCCTCGGCATCGGTCTTCCTGCTGCTGCAGGCCTGCCTGGGCGTGGAGGTCGACGCCATCGCCCGCCAGGTGCGCTTCAGCAATCCGCGCCTGCCGGACTTCATCGAGGAACTGTGGATCAGCAACCTGCAGGTCGGCGATGCGACGGTGGACCTGGCGCTGCAGCGACGCACCAACGACGTAGGCATCTCCGTGCTGCACAAGCAGGGTGACGTGGAGATCGTGGCGGTGAAGTAGGTCGCAACGTGCGCGGCCCTATGCGTTCTCCACCCCCTCGGCTTCGTTCACTTTCTCCGATTCGAATTCCTGCTTCTCCTTGTCGAGCTTCTCCTCGTCCTCGTCCTCGGCTCCGATGAAGGACATGCGCGCCTTGTCCACGGCACGCAGCAGCTCGTCGAGCTTGAGCTGGGTCGCCTTGGAGTCACGGTTCTGGGTGTTCTGGATGACGAACACCATCAGGAAGGTGACGACCGTCGTCCCCGTGTTGATCACCAGCTGCCATGTGTCGCTGTAGCCGAAGAGCGGCCCGCTGACTGCCCAGACGACGATGACCAGCAACGCCACCAGGAACGACCAGGCCGAGCCCAGGATCTCGGAGAGCGATGAAGCGGCATGCGCGAACCAGCGCGAGATGCCGCCCGTGCGCTCATCGCGCTCTGCCTCTTCGACCCGCTCGTCGCCGGTGATCGCAGCGGTTTCGCGCGTTTCTTCTTTCGTTTCCATCGGAGCGGCTGCCAAGCAGCCTTCGTGCCAAGCGGCCAAGCCACGTCGCCGCGTGCGTCTCGCGCCGTGGCACGCCGACTGCTCACGACATGCGTCCTGTGGGGAAACACAGCGGGTCGGCGGGCGGGGGCCCTGCCGCCGACCCGTCTTGTTTTCGCGAAAGAATGAGTGACCATGACGCCGCCCGAAGCGCAAGGACCCGCCGAGCAGCAACGCCGGCCTGGACCGACCGAGCCGATCTGGCCGATGGGGCTGCCGTACACGGTCTACTTCCCCAGCGACGACGGCATGCAGCGCTCGGCGGATCTCGAGCACCCGGCTCCGGTGCCGCGCGTCGGGGAGATCGTGGAGTACATCGATGAACGCGGGCGGCGCGAGCGGTTCGTGGTCCGCGAGGTGGTGCACACGCTGCAGACCTCGGCGACGGGCCGGCCCAGCGTGGGCAGCGAGGCGTACGCGGCGACCTCCATCGCCCGCGACGAGGGCCAGGCCGGCGAGGCACCCGGCGATGGCGGTGAGCTGCGCGCCGGCCTGCCGAAGGTCTTCCTCGATCGGGCGCCAGCCGAGGGCTGAGCGGGCCTCGTCTCGACGGCAACGCAAAAGGGACCGGCTCCGCGAGCTCGGTCCCTGGTCGTATCGATCTGGCTGAGATGCCGGCTCAGCCACTCCTCACGCGGTGCGGCTCCGGCGTGCCACGGCCTTCCACACGAAGACGACGATGATCGCGCCGACGATCGCCGCGATGAGCGTGCTGATGTTGATGCCCGTCAGCCAATCCTTTTGGTTCGTCAGCATGGCGAGCAGCCAGCCGCCGACAATGGCACCGACGATGCCCGCGATCAATCCTCCGATCCAGCCGTATCCTTCGTCGCCGGGAACCACCATGCTCGCGATCCATCCCGCGAGAGCGCCGATCACCAGCCAGGCGATGATGCCCATCGATCTACCTCCTTGGCCCGGCTTCGGCGCCAGGCATCAACCCGAACCGGCCAAGCGGCCGTCCGGCGACGCTGAAAGCACGACGCGTGCCACGCTGGCATTCGGCCCCGGTAGCCGATCGATCGACGGTTGACCGTCATCATCGGATCGGCGACGATACCGCGGCCCCGCTGGGTCCACGCGGGGCGCCGTGGTGGCCTTAGCTCAATAGGCAGAGCATCGGATTGTGGCTCCGAAGGTTACGGGTTCGAGACCCGTAGGCCACCCCAGCATTCTGAGCATGAACAACGGCCCCGGCCGTCACCGTTCAGATGGCCTGCCAACAACCGCGGGGCTTGACGCCTGTTGTAGATTCAACCCCACCGACCGCTCACGCCTTCTCCCCCCGGGCGTCAGCGGTCGGTCCTTGTGTCCGGGTCCCGGCTGCCCCAGAGACGGGCGCCTAGTACCGGGGGTACTGCCCCCGACACCCAGAGGTCCTGTGGCGCAGGATGGTCTGGTGCGGTTTGATCCGGAGTTATGACAAATCAGGCGCCCTTCCGTGACCCCACAGCTGATCCATGCCGTTCATGCGTGGCGGCGTCCTGCCGCCCTGGCAGTGGTGGTGCTGTGGACGCTCTTCGCCGGCTTTGGGTTATCCGGGACCGCCTACGCAGCGACGCGGACCTGGACCGGCCTCGGCCTGACCACCAACTGGACCGATGCGGGCAACTGGTCGGGCAACGTCCTGCCTGGACCTGCCGATGTCGCCACGTTCGACGCAACGAGTGCCAAGAACGCGACGATCAACGCAGCCGTCAACATCGGGGGCGTCTCGATCGGCGCGGGCTACGCCGGGACGATCACCCAGGGTCCTGGATTTGCGATGACCGTTGGCGGATCAGGCCTCAACCAGGCGGGTGGGACCGTTGTCGGCGGCACGGCCGCGATGACCATCAACGGGACATTCACCCTGACCGGAGGCTCCTTCGGCGCCACATCGGGAACGCTGTCGATCTCCAGCAACGTCACCATCGGCGGCGGGACGTTCAACGCGGGAACAGGACGGACTTCATTCGGGGGCGGGGCAGCAACGCTGAGCGCCTCGATCCCTGTCTCGTTCAACAACGTGACCCTTGCCGCCGGCAACAAGACCCTGGCTGTCGGCAGCACCCTGAACGTCGCCGGCGCCCTGAGCCTGACCGGCGGCAGTCTCAACGGTGGCGGCACGCTGGCCGCCCAGGGCGACGTCAGCCAGGCCTCGACCTATGGCGGCGGTGTCGCCACGCTGCTGCTCAACGGCTCCGCCACACAGACCCTCACTGGCGCCGCCACCAGCCTGGCCGGCAACCTGCCGCTGCTGGTCATCAACAAGCCGTCCGGCACGCTGACCCTGGCCGGCACGCTGCGCAGCAGCAACGGCTGGACCTACACCGCCGGCACGCTCGACCCGGGCAGCTCGACGGTCGTCTTCGCCGGCGGCACGATCAACGGCAGCCACACGCTGAATAGCGTCGACCTGCGGGCCACCACCTCGGTCGCCGCCGGAACGACGCTGACCGTCAGTGGATCCACCATCCTGACCGGCGGCAGTCTCAACGGTGGCGGCACGCTGGCCGCCCAGGGCGATGTCAGCCAGGCCTCGACCTATGGCGGCGGTGTCGCCACGCTGCTGCTCAACGGCTCCGCCACGCAGACCCTCACTGGCGCCGCCACCAGCCTGGCCGGCAACCTGCCGCTGCTGGTCATCAACAAGCCGTCCGGCACGCTGACCCTGGCCGGCACGCTGCGCAGCAGCAACGGCTGGACCTACACCGCCGGCACGCTCGACCCGGGCAGCTCGACGGTCGTCTTCGCCGGCGGCACGATCAACGGCAGCCACACGCTGAATAGCGTCGACCTGCGGGCCACCACCTCGGTCGCCGCCGGAACGACGCTGACCGTCAGTGGATCCACCATCCTGACCGGCGGCAGTCTCAACGGTGGCGGCACGCTGGCCGCCCAGGGCGACGTCAGCCAGGCCTCGACCTATGGCGGCGGTGTCGCCACGCTGCTGCTCAACGGCTCCGCCACGCAGACCCTCACTGGCGCCGCCACCAGCCTGGCCGGCAACCTGCCGCTGCTGGTCATCAACAAGCCGTCCGGCACGCTGACCCTGGCCGGCACGCTGCGCAGCAGCAACGGCTGGACCTACACCGCCGGCACGCTCGACCCGGGCAGCTCGACGGTCGTCTTCGCCGGCGGCACGATCAACGGCAGCCACACGCTGAATAGCGTCGACCTGCGGGCCACCACCTCGGTCGCCGCCGGAACGACGCTGACCGTCAGTGGATCCACCATCCTGACCGGCGGCAGTCTCAACGGTGGCGGCACGCTGGCCGCCCAGGGCGACGTCAGCCAGGCCTCGACCTATGGCGGCGGTGCCGCCACGCTGCTGCTCAACGGCTCCGCCACGCAGACCCTCACTGGCGCCGCCACCAGCCTGGCCGGCAACCTGCCGCTGCTGGTCATCAACAAGCCGTCCGGCACGCTGACCCTGGCCGGCACGCTGCGCAGCAGCAACGGCTGGACCTACACCGCCGGCACGCTCGACCCGGGCAGCTCGACGGTCGTCTTCGCCGGCGGCACGATCAACGCATCGGGGATGTCCTTCTACGATGTCACCGCCAGTGGAGGGACGACGACGCTCGGCGCTGCGATGCGCATTGGTCACGACCTGAAGGTGAACGCCGGGACGTTCACGACGTCGGCAGCGAGCCACGCCCTGACGGTCGACGGCAGCGTGACAATCGGCGGCACCCTGCGGTTGAACGGCAGCGCGGTTGCGATCCGAGGAGACGTGACGAACAACGGCACCATCGTTCCCGGGTCGAGCACGCTGACCCTTGATGGGTCGGTCGGCCAGCTGATCGGTGGCTCCGCAACGCTGTCCGCGTTCAACCTCGTCGTGAATGACACGGCCGGAGTGGCCCTCGCTCGCAACCTGACCGTCACCCGCACGCTGACACTCAGCTCCGGGCCGCTCAGCATCGGTGCGAATCTGCTGACCATCAGCAACGCCATCGCCGGCACGCCTGGCAACCTGGTCGCCGGCGCCGCATCGTCGCTCAGCGTGACCGGCGCCGGCGCCGGTATCGTCCTGCCCGGCAGCGTCTCGCAGCTCAGCGCCCTGACCCTCAACAACCCGAACGGGCTGCGGGCGCAGGCCAACATCACCATCGGGACGCTGCTGACCCTGAGCGCCGGGCGGCTCGACGCGGGCGCCAGCACGGTGATCATCGGGCCAGGTGGCAGCGTGGCACGAACCGCCGGCTGGGTGATCGGCAGGCTCGAGAAGCACGCCGCGAATGGGAGTGGCGTGATCCTGACCTTCGAGATCGGAGATGCCACGCGCTATGCGCCAGTGGCGATCGGCTTCGGCACGGTCGGCAACCCGGGCGACCTGACGGCGAGCACCACGAGTGGGGATCATCCGGACCTCGCCAACTCCGGGCTGGCGGTCAATCGCAGCGTGAACCGGTACTGGACCGTCACCAACTCCGGCATCAGCTTCGACACCTACGACGCGACATTCACGTTCGCGGCGGGGGACATCGATCCGGGAGCGGATCCCACCGTGTTCAACGTGGCGAAGCTGGATGTCCCGAGCTGGACACTGCCTTCGATCGGGTCCCGAACGGCGCTCAGCACGACGGCGGTCGGAATGACCTCGTTCAGCGACTTCGCGGTCGGAGAACCGACCGCCGACCTGGGCGTCACCGTCAGCGACGGGTTGAGCAACGTGACCGCCGGAGACGGCCAGCTGCACGGCTACCTCGTGACGGTCGACAACAGCGGCCCGTCGGATGCGACCGGCGTGATCCTGGTCGGCGGCTGGCCAGGCGGTCTGAGCCAGGGTGCCATCACCTCGTCGCAGGGCTCCTGCGCGGCGATCGGCAGCGGACCGGATTTCAGCTGCAGCCTGGGCGTCATCGCGGCCGGCGCAAGCGCCACGGTCAGCGTGGACTACAGCGTGCCGCCCAGCGCAACAGGTGGTCCCCGGTCCGAGACGGTCAGCGTCAGCAGCTCGGTGAGCGATCCCGCCGCCGCCAACGACAGCGCAACCGACACGACGACCGTGGTCGAGGTCGCGACCCTGGTCGTCGGCAAGGACGACGGCCTCGCCAGCGTGACCGCCGGTGACGGTCTGGGCCATACCTACACGATCACGGTCACCAACCAGGGCCCGTCGGACGCCGACAACCTCGAGGTCGCCGACAACGTGCCGGCGGCCATCAGCGCCGGACCTCCGACCGCCGACCAGTCCGGCGACTGTAGCGGCTCGCTCGGTAACAGCATCAGCTGTGCGCTGCCGGCCAGCCTGGCGCCGGGCGCGACCTGGACGATCAGCTTCCCGTACAGCGTCGGCGCGGGCGTCCCGGCACAGGCGCTGACGAATACCGCCACCGCCACAAGCGACGAGAACCCCGCGGGCGTGGCGGCCAGCGACCTGACCGACGTGACCGGCTCGGCCGACCTGGGCGTCACCGTCAGCGACGGGTTGAGCAACGTGACCGCCGGAGACGGCCAGCTGCACGGCTACCTCGTGACGGTCGACAACAGCGGCCCGTCGGATGCGACCGGCGTGATCCTGGTCGGCGGCTGGCCAGGCGGTCTGAGCCAGGGTGCCATCAGCTCGTCGCAGGGCTCCTGCGCGGCGATCGGCAGCGGACCGGATTTCAGCTGCAGCCTGGGCGTCATCGCGGCCGGCGCAAGCGCCACGATCAGCGTGGACTACAGCGTGCCGCCCAGCGCAACAGGTGGTCCCCGGTCCGAGACGGTCAGCGTCAGCAGCTCGGTGAGCGATCCCGCCGCCGCCAACGACAGCGCAACCGACACGACGACCGTGGTCGAGGTCGCGACACCACCCCCCACCCCGACACCGGCACCCACATCCACCCCGCGGCAGACAGCGTCGCCCAGTGCCCCTGACACGGCGGCGGCAGCTCCGGCGGGCGATCGGGGGACCAACCTCGGGCTGGCGTTCCTGCTGCTGGCGGCGTTCGCTGCGCCAATCGTCGTCGCGTTCGCACGCCGTCGTCGGCCTGGTCGACGACGGTCGTATCGCACTTGAGCAGGTCATCCAGCTTCGTATTGCGACCGAGTCTCATCTAGGCTACGATCGCCCGCGTGAACCATGAGAATGCGATCGTCCTGGCGTTCGGCCGCGCCGGACTGCGGGTGACCGGCGCTCGGCGTGCCGTGAGCGAGGCCGTTCTCGAGCACCGGGGCCATTTCAGCGCCGAGCAGATCCTGGCCGCCGCCAAGCGCCGCCACGCCGCGATGGGGCGAGCGACCGTGTTCCGCTCACTCGAAGTCCTGACTCGCATGGGCCTGGTGGAGCGCGTCGATCTGCCGTCGGGCGAGCATGCCTACGTCAGCTGCCTGCCTTCGGCGCACCACCACATCATGTCCTGTGCTCCGGCTGCGGGCGATCAACCGATGTGGGCGACCTTGGGCTGTCGCCGATCCTCGCGCGCGTCGCCGCCTCGACCGGCTACCGCGTCGACACCCACCGGCTGGAGCTGTTCGGCCTCTGTTCCGAGTGCCGGCCCGATGCAGGTGGGTCGGCCTGAGTGCTCCGAGCCCGCACGCCCCGTGCCGATCGCCGCTCCCGTGGACGATGGGTCGTCGGAATGCCGTTCGTCGTTCTGTGGGCGGCGTTCCTTGTTGCCTGCCAGGCGCCGTCACAGGGATCTGCCACGACCGGCAACGTGTCGGGTCGGCTCCGTGTGGTGACCACCACGAGCGTGTTCGCCGACCTGGTGCGTAACGTCGGCGGCGACCTGGTGGAGGTCACCAGCCTGGTGCCGCGGAACGGCGACGTGCACACCTTCGAACCCAAGCCGGCGGACATTCGTGCCGTGGCCAGCGCAGGGCTGCTGGTCATGAATGGGCTGGGACTGGATGACTGGCTGGCCAAGACGATCGCCAATGCCGCGCGGGAAGGCACGCCGACGCTGAGGCTGGCAGAGGGAATCGCGTCAGTGACGTTGCTCCCCGGCGAGCGGCCGCACACCCAGAATCCGCACCTGTGGATGGACGTGGGCTACGCCGAGCTGTACGTCGATCGCATCGCACGCTCGCTCGGGCGCGTCGATCCGACGCACGCCGGCCGTTTTGCCACGCAGGCAGCTGCCTACCGGGCACGGCTGGTGGCGCTCGACGGATGGGTGCGTGAGCAGGTTGCCACGGTGCCCGCCCCGGATCGCCGGATCGTGACCTTCCACGACGCGTTTCCCTATTACGCGCGTGCGTACGGCATCGCCATCGTCGGCGTGGCCGTGGCGGCCCCGGGACAGGATCCCAGCGCCGGCTACACTGCGCGGCTGGTCGACACCATTCGAGCGAGCGGGGTGAAAGCCATCTTCAGCGAGCGCCAATTTCCGGCCAAGCTGGTCGATCAGCTGGCCGCCGAGACGGGGGCGAAGGTCGTGGCCGACCTGTATGACGACAGCCTGGGAGACCCGCCCGTGACGAGCTACGAGCAGCTGATCCGCTGGGACACCGACCGACTTGTCGAGGCGCTTCGATGAGCGGCCCGACACCGGCTCCGACCACCGCGCCGTCCGGGTCGCCGGCGCGCACCACGACCGGCGACGCGATCCGGCTGACCGGCGTCAGCTCCGGCTACGACGGCCGCCAGGCGCTCGAAGACGTGAGCCTCAGCGTCGCTGGCGGCTCGCTGGTGGCCATCTTCGGCCCGAATGGCGGCGGCAAGTCGACGTTGCTGAAGCTCATCGCCGGCCTCATCAGGCCCTGGCAGGGCACCGTCGAGGTGCTGGGTGCGCCGGCGGGGGAGGAAGCCAGACGCGTGGCGTACGTGCCGCAGGCCGAGATGGTCGACTGGTCGTTCCCGGTGAGCGTCTGGGACGTGGCGATGATGGGTCGCTTTCCGCAGCTCGGGCCCTGGCGTCGCCCCGGCGCCGGCGATCGCGAGGCGGTCGAGACGGCGCTGGAGCGGGTGGGCATGGCCGATCGCCGCGGCTCGCAGATCGGCGCACTGTCCGGTGGCCAGCGGCGTAGAGCCTTCCTGGCGCGCGCCATCGCCGCGGCGCCCGACCTCTACCTGCTCGACGAGCCGGTCACCGGCGTCGACGTGACCACCCAGGAGGACCTGATGCGCCTGCTCGCCGACGAGACCGCGGTGGGCCGCACCGCCGTCGCGACGACCCATGACCTCGCGGCGGCGGCCGAGCATTTCGGCACCGTCGTGGCGCTCAACCGGCGGATCATCGCCATTGGCCCGTCGTCGCTGGTGCTCGATCCGGACGTGCTGTCGCGGACGTACGGCGGCCACCTGCTCATGCTCAATGACCGGACGGTGATCCTGGACGACGCGCACCACCATGACGCCCACAGCGGTCGCGAGCCGCACTTCCACGAGGACGGCGAGGGCCACTGATGCTCAACCTGCTGACTGAGCCGCTCGCCTACGACTTCTTCCTGCGCGCGCTGCTGGCCTCGGCCGTGGTCGGGGTGGTCTGCGCGGTCATCGGCTCCTACATGGTCCTGCGCGGCCTGGCGTTCATGGGGGACGCGCTGAGCCACTCCGCTTTCCCGGGGATCGTGGTCGCCTATCTGCTCCAGGCGCCGTTCTATCTCGGCGCGGCGGTCGCGGCGGTCGGAACGGCGCTTGCCATCGGCTGGATCAGCCGCCGCGGCGGCCTGCGCACCGACACCACCATCGGCGTGCTGTTCGCCGGCATGTTTGCTCTGGGCATCTTCCTGTTCAGCCTCATCCCCAACTACGTCGGCGACCTGTTCGGCTTCCTGTTCGGCGAGGTGCTTGGCATCGGCGCCGGCGATCTCGTCGCACTGACCGTGCTGGCGGCCATCGTGCTCCTCGTGGTCGCCGTGCTCTGGAAGGAGCTGCTGTACACGACCTTCGACCCGCTGGGTGCAGCAGCCTCCGGGCTGCCGGTGGCGCTCCTCGACTACCTGCTCCTGGCGCTCATCGCGGTCACCATCGTCGTCAGCCTGCAGGCGGTCGGCATCATCCTGGTGGTCGCCATGCTGGTCACGCCGGCGGCAACGGCCCAGCTTCTGACGCGCAGCTTCGGCCGCCTCCTGGGCGTGGCGGTCCTGATCGGCATCGCTGCGCCGATCTTCGGGCTGTACGTCAGCTACTGGGCCAACGCCGCCAGCGGCGCGACGATCGTGCTGATCGAGACGGCGCTCTTCCTCTGCGTGCTGGTCGCCCGCCTCGTGCTCGCCGCACGGCCCGGCGCTCGCGTCGAACGAGGCTCGCCGGCGACCTCGTGAGGGTCGCGCGCGACACCGTGGCGAAGATCTTGGTCGCGCCGGGCGCATAGCCCCATCGGCGCATCGCGGCGCGGTATCAATGACCCGCCCTCGCCGTGACCATCGAGCGATAGACCCCGGCGTGGTCAGCGGTCAGGCTTCATGGGAACCAACAGCGGGCCTTCCGCTCATCGGCGCAACACATCGGAGTGCCATGCCGTCGACCGCAACCCACCCCGCTCGCTCGCTCCTCCTCATCATCCTCAGCGCCCTCCTGATCGGCGCCGCCTTCGCCGTCGAGCCCCTGGCGGCCGGCGAGGTCACCACCCGGATCTCGGGAGCGGACCGCTATGAAACAGCGGTCGCCATCAGCAGATCCCATTTCATCGGGCCTGTTGACACCGTCGTCGTCGCGACCGGCCTCGCGTTTCCGGATGCCCTCGCGGGCGGCCCGCTGGCCGCTGCGCTCAAGGGGCCGGTCCTGCCGGTGAAGCCGGATGCCATTCCCGACGTGGTCCGCGCGGAGCTGCAGCGACTGAGCCCCAGGCGAATCATCGTGCTGGGTGGAGTGCGGGTCGTGAGCCGAGGAGTCTCCAGCGCGCTGGGGGCCTACGCGCAGCGCGTCGACCGTCTGTCCGGCCTGGACCGCTATGCGACATCCGCGGCGATCAGCGCGGCGATCTTCAAGCCGGGCATTGCCACGGCCTATGTGGCCACCGGCGCCAGCTTCCCCGACGCGCTGGCCGGAGCGTCGGTCGCCGCCGGCCATGATCAGCCGGTACTGTTGGTCAGGAAGGCCGCCGTTCCGGCGGCCGTGGCCGCCGAGCTGCGCCGCCTGGCGCCCGCTCGAATCGTGGTCCTCGGTGGATCCGCGGTCATCAGCAAGCGCGTCGCCAGGCAGCTCGCAGGGTATGCGCCAAAGGTGCTGCGCATCGCCGGCAGCGATCGCTACGCCACGGCCGCCGCGGTGAGCGCCAACAGCTTCGCGGCGGGCCTGGGCGGCTCGGTCTACTTCGCAACCGGTCGCAACTTCCCGGATGCGCAGGCGGTTGCTCCAGTCGCCGGAGCCGCCGGTGCGCCGCTTCTGCTGACCGACGGCCAGGTCATCGCCGCGTCCGTGCGTGCCGAGCTGGCTCGCCTGCGGCCCGACCACGTCGTCATCGTCGGTGGCCCGGACGAGGTCAGCGAACAGGTCAAGGCGGAGCTGTCGGCCCTCGTCAGCCCCGGCGCCACGCCGGGACCGAGCGCCACCGGGGCGCCGTCGTCGACCGGCGCCCCAACACCCGCCGGCACCCCCACGCCGAACGCCAGCCCCACAGCGGGGCCGACGGCCACGCCCGCGGCGACGCCCACGCCGGCGCCGACGCCCACACCCGCGCCGCCCCCGCCCGCACCGGGCGCCTCGATCGTCGGCTATGGGCATGCCACGGTCGGAGGCAACGCTGCTCCGCCGGTCCTGGTCAGCAGCCTCAGTCAGCTGCGCAGTGAGATTGCCAGGACCGGGCCGAAGAACCTGCGCCTGGTTGGCTCGGGTGTGTGGGATCTCGGCGGCCAGGACCTGGCCATCAACAAGCCGAACCTCACCCTCGACGGGTCGGCTGCCAACATCGTCTTCAAGCGTGGCTCGGTGAAAATCACCGCCTCGCAGGTCATCCTGCGCTACATCAAGTCACGATCGGGAGATGCGCCCCCGGTCAACGGTGCCGATGTCGATTCGATCACCGTCAACGGCAATGCCGGCGCGCGCGATCACATCGTGCTCGACCACGTCGAGGCACTCTGGGGCCCGGATGTGTCGGGTGTCATCCTCGGCCGCGTCACCGACGTCACGGTCCAGTACTCGATCTTCGGCGAGGGGCTGTTCCGCAGCTCGCATCCGGAAAGCGTGGGCCCGGACGGCCACAGCCTCTCGTTCAACATCAGCGACGACGTCGCGCCGGGCGCCTTCGCCGAGCGCGTGACGCTCTATGGCAACCTGTTCACCACCAGTCAGAGCCGGGCCCCGCGAATCATCGGCGGCAGGGCCATCGACATCATTGACTGTGTCTTCTACAACTACGCCGAGGGGCCACAGGGCAATCCTCAGTCGCTCAACCTCATCGGCAACACCTGGAAGAAGGGGCCAGCCGCCGCGTCGGCCGGCGTGAAGTTCATCTCGCTGCTGTGGCGCTACACACCCGACGCCGACGTCTTCTTCACGCGGCTCGACCACCGTGTCTACATTTCGGACACGAACGCGGTTGGCTTCGCGCCAGCCGCACCCACCGGCGATGATGCCTTGGTGCTCAGCGGCTCGCCTCTGGTCGCGCCGTCGGTCCGCAGCGTCGGTTCGGCTGCCGCCTACGCCATGGTTCTCGGCACCGCCGGCGTTCGCCTACCGGTCGCCGACCCCACCACGCAGCGGTTGCTGAACAACGTCAGGAATGCCACGGGTACCTACGTCAACGGGCAGGGCTACGCCGCACCGAATCCCACCTGGCCGTGACCTGCGCCTGAGGCTCCAGGGGGAGCTGAGATGGAGCGGCCGGTGCCGCCAGTCAACGCGGGGCACCCGCGCGGCACGGCACATGCTTTGGCCTGGTCCGATGACATTCTTCGAAAAGGCCGCCCTGGCGGTCGTCCTGATGCCCCTTGCGCTGAGCTTCCTGCTGGTCATCTGGGCCTGATCGGATCCAGCGCCTGGATCACTGGCGCCGGCAGCCGATGGTCCCATGCTCCAAGCTGACCGATGGTCGCGAGGAGTAACCCCACCTGACGGGACCACTGCACTACAGACCCCTCCACCGCGGCGACGTACGGTCGTCGCATGCCAATCAACCGCACTTCGGTGCGGCGTCGACCGCGTCGCATCGTCGCTCGCACCGTCAGCCTGGCGGGCACCGCCCTGCTGGCTGCGGCGCTCGTGGCCTGGAGCCCCACAGTCGCGACCGGGTGGAACCAGAGTTCGGCCGAGGCCACCCTGTGGCAGCTCATGAACGGGGCTCGTGCCAACAACGGGCTGCGCGTCCTGCAGCAGAACGGCACGCTCGTGAGCCTGGCCCGATGGCGCAGCAAGGACGAGGTCCAGCGCAACTACTTTGCCCACCAGGTGCTCGGCACGCCGTACGAGGTCTACCACTGGTACGACCTGAATGGCCTGTCATACCGCTGGGGCGGCGAGAATATCGGCTGGAACAACGGGTATGCCGATGCCGACTCGCCGGTCGCCATCCACGAAGGCTTCATGGCCTCGCCCGGGCATCGCGCCAACATCCTGGAGCCGTCATGGACGCACGGCGGGGTGGGTGCCTTCGCGGCCGACAACGTGAGCTTCCTTGGCAGCCAGCGCAGCCCGCGCTTCTTCACCGAGCTGTTCATGCAGGCGCTCGGCTCCGCGCCGCCGCCGCCCCCAGCCAACGGCCCGCCGCCCCCGCCTCGGTCCGGCGGCGGCGGGGGCGGCTCCGGCCGGCCGACCTCCGCGGCGCCGGCTTCGCCGAAGACGACCGACCCGCACCAGGTCAGCGTCAGCTCGCCGATCCGACCCCGCTCCGGGCAGCCGCTCAACGGGGCAACGGCAGTGCCCATCAGCGGCCAGCGGCTGATGGCGCCCTCGAAGCTGGCACTGCTCGCGTTCGTCGACAACTG
The DNA here is from genome assembly GCA_963716585.1 of uncultured Chloroflexia bacterium. Lineage (GTDB taxonomy): Bacteria > Chloroflexota > Limnocylindria > QHBO01 > QHBO01 > JAICUY01. The sequence goes on along the minus strand of CAVQTN010000004.1, from coordinate 454,542 downwards.
GATGGGCGCGGCGCAGTCATCGCCGGAGCTGCTCGCCACAACCGGCGAGGCACACGCCGACTACCGCATCGTGAGCGCGACCGCCGCACAGCGTGGCCTGTTCGAGACGGTTCTCGGCTCCCTGCTCGGCGGGCTGCTGGGCTGACCCGCCGTCGCTGACGGCGCCGCGTTGACCTCCGCTATCCTTCGGCCGATGGCGGTCATCCTCGAAGCACGCGACCTCGTCAAGCACTATCCGCTCGGCGACCACTCCGTGGAGGCGTTGCGCGGCGTTTCCCTGTCGGTGGCGCGCGGCGAGTTCGTGGCGATCATGGGCGCCTCCGGCTCCGGCAAGTCGACCATCCTCCAGCTGCTGGGCGGACTCGACCGTCCGACGAGCGGGGCGGTCGTGATCGATGGCATCGAGGTCAGCGCGCTCGACGACGACGCGGCGACCCTGACGCGGCGCGAAAAGACCGGCTTCGTCTTCCAGTTCTTCAACCTGATCCCGCTGCTGAGCGTGGCCGAGAACATCGCGCTGCCGTTCCTCATCGCCGGGGAAACGCTGGGGCAGCGCCGCGAGCGCGTCGATGAGCTTCTCGCCCTGGTAGGGCTGCCCGACAAGGCGCAGCACCGACCTGACCAGCTCTCCGCCGGCGAGCAGCAGCGCGTGGCCCTCGCTCGGGCGCTGGCGACCTCACCGGCCATCCTGCTGGCCGACGAGCCCACCGGCAACCTCGACTTCACCACCGGCACCGAGATCCTCGACCTGCTGTGGGACTCCTGCGATCGGCTGGGACAGACGGTCGTGCTGGTGACCCATGACGCGCGCGCGGCGGCCTACGCCGATCGGGTGCTCGTGGTGCGCGACGGTGAGCTGCGCGACGAGATCGTCCTGGGGCGGCGCGCGGACCACCAGACCGCCATCCTCATCGGCCGCCTCGCCCGACTGGGCCTGTAGCGCGCCCGATGGGCCTGGCACCCCTCGCCTGGCGCGGCCTCCGGGCCCGACCGCTGCGCACCGGGCTGACCGTCATCGGCGTGGCCCTCGGCGTCGCGATCGTGGCCGCCACGCTCATTGCCAACCAGGCAGCCGGCGAGACCGTCGAGCGAGCCGCCCGTGAGCTGCTGGGACGCGCCGACCTGCGGGTTCGCGCGTTCGACGAGGCGGGGCTGACGCCGCGGGCGATCTCGACCCTCGCCAGCCTGCCGGGCATCCAGGCGATCGCCCCGGTCGCCGAACGGCAGGTGACCGCCAGCACGGCGCCGGGCCCGGACGAACGCGTCTTCAGCCTGTTGATGGTCGGCGTGGATCCCGTCGCCGAGCGCGACGTGCGCAGCTACGACCTGGTGGAGGGCAGCTTCCTCGCGGCGAGCCGCCCGGACGACGTGCTGGTCAACGCCGCATGGGCGTCCCAGAACGGCCTCCACCAGGGCGACCAGCTGCTGCTCAGCGGGCGGCGGCCGGACGTCGCGCCGCTGCGCATCGTTGGGCTGCTCGATGACGTCGGCTTCGGCGCGCTGGCCCAGGGACAGGTGGCCGTCATGGCCCGGGACGCGCTCGATCGCGCATTCGAGGTGCCGGCACCCACCGCTACGTCGACCTGGTCATCGCTCCCGGCCAGCGCGCCAGCGTCGAGCGCGCGATGGATATCAACCTTCGCGAGCCGTTCGTGGTCGAGACGGTCGAGGATGCGGCGCAGCAGCTGGGCCGGGCGCAGGCCGGCTTCGGTGCCATCGCCTTCCTGTTCGGCCTCATCGCCATGGTGGTCGGCGCCCTGCTGGTCGCCAACACGCTCGGCATCACGTTACGCGAGCAGACGCGCGAGATCGGCCTGCTGCGCGCGGCCGGCGCGACGTCACGGCAGGTGCTCGGCCTGTTCGTGCGCCAGGCGCTGGCGATCGGCCTGCTCGGCTCGGTCGTGGGCCTGCTGGCGGGGATCGCGGTCGCGGCCTCCATGGTCGGCTTTCTGCGCAGCACCCGATCGGTGCTGATCGACGGGCTGCCGATCAACCCCCTGTCGCTTCTGCTCGCCCTGGCGCTCGGGCTGCTGGTCACGCTCGCGGGCTCGGCGATCCCCGTCCTGCAGGCTGCGCGGCTGTCACCGCTCGACGCGCTGCGCCCCAGCCGCCAGGCGCCGAACGGCCTGTGGGCCACGCTGCGCTGGCTCATCGGGCTCGAGCTCGTGGTCGTTCTGCTCGGCGTGCTGCTCTACCCGCTCGACCGTGGAGCCACCCCCCTGCCGGCCGTGGTGCTGGGCCTGGCGCTGCTCGTCAGCGGAGCGCTTGGTGCGGCGCTCGTGCTCGAGCCGCTGAGCCGGGTCATCGGTCGCCCATTCGAGTGGTTCTTCGGAGCCGAGGGGTTGCTGGGCCGCGCCAACCTCGGCCGCGATCGGGTCCGCTCCGGCCTCACCGTCGGCGCCTTGATGATCGCGCTGGCGGCGGTGGTGGCGCTTGGCTCGGTGAGCGCCAGCGCGCAGGCCACCGCCGATCGCTGGATCGGCTCGATCCTGCCCGGTGGCCACGCCATCCGGTTGGCGCTGCCGGTCGACCAGGAGCAGTTCCAGCCGACATTCGCGGCGACGGTCGGGACGTTGCGCGCCGCCCCGATCGCACAGTTCGGCGCGGTCCTGCGCGACGGGCCGACGCAGCGCGAGGTGAGCGTGGCCGGCATCGAACCCAGCCTGTTCCAGGACAGCGGCTCGCTGATCTTCACTGCCGGCGATCGAGCCGGCGCCTTCCAGGCCCTGCGCGATGGCGGTGCGGTCCTGGTCCCCGAGGACATCGCGCGACGCGATGGGCTGCGCCTGGACGGCATCGTGAACCTGGCGCAGCCGGGCGGCGAGCCGAAGCCCTTTCGAGTTGTGGGCACGATTGCGTATAGCCTTCCGGGCCGCGCGTCTGATGCGGCCATGCTCATCAGCCTGGCCGACGCGCGCAGCGTCTTCGGCATCAGCACCGCCTCGCTGTGGGCCATGATGCCCCAGCCGGGGGTCGACGATGCCGCGTTCAGCAGCGCCGTGGACGCGACGGCGCTGCAGCTCGCCGGCCAGCCTCTCACCGCGGGGCAGCTGGCGGACAGCCTGTCGCGGTCGCTGGACCGGATCGTCGGGCTGTTCGATGCACTGGCGCTGATCACCGTGGTGGTGGCGGCACTCGGCATCGTCAACACGCTCAGCGTGGGGGTCATGGAGCGCGTCCGCGAGATCGCCATCCTGCGGGCGCATGGCATGACGGTGGGCCAGGTGCAGGCCATGGTCGTCGCCGAGGCCGCCATCATGGGCGCCATCGGTGGCGTCCTGGCAGTGGTCGTCGGCCTGCTGGTCGCCTGGTCGATGGTCGTCGCCGGTGCGCCACAGGACTTCGCTGCGGGCCTGGCGATCCCGTGGCCACTGCTGGTCAGCATCGTCCTGCTCGGGAACCGGCGTTGCCGCCCTGGCCGGGCTGTATCCCGCTCGCCTGGCTGCGCGGCAGCCGATCGTCAACAGCTTCAAGCACTTCGAGTGACGAGGAGGTCGAGAACCGAATGACGGCGAATCTGCAGGAGGCCGGGGCCGGCCGCATCTTCATCGGTCGATTGCCGACCGGCAGCGACCTGGTCGGCGCGATCCAGGGCTTCTGCGCCGAGCGCTCGATCCTTGCCGGATGGGTGAGCGTCGTCGGTGCGGTGCGCCATGCGGCGTACGCCTACTACGACCAGCCCGAGCACCGCTACGTCGAGCTGTCGAGCCACGGGCACCACGAGATTGCCGGCTTCGTGGGCAACGTCAGCATGCGCGACGGCAAGCCCTTTCTGCATGCGCACGCGACGTTCGCCGACGCGTCGGGTGCGACCGTCGGTGGGCACCTGCTGCCGGGCATCGAGGTGTTCGTGGCCGAGGTGCAGATCGCCGAGCTGACCGGCGTCTCGCTGGTGCGAACCACCGACGACGAGACCGGCCTGGCCCTATGGTAGGCGTGACCGTCGGTCCCGTCGCCGCGCGGCGATCGGGCCATGGCGACCAGGTGCGTCGATGGGCACCATCGAGTTCCGTCGCCGGCGGTCCCCGCCGGCGGCCATCTGAAAACGCGGAGGGCTGATCCATGCGTCCCGTGCTCTCGCTGCTGGTGGGGATCGCCGTTTCGGCGGTCGGCCTCATGGTCGTCGTGTGGTCGGAGTACGACATCGCCGGGGTGCTGCTCATTGCCGCCGGGGTGCTCGTCGCTCTGCTGGGGGTGCGCACCGCCCGCGGCTCGTCCGGGGCGGGCTGACGCGAAGCTCCGCGTAAACATGGCGACATGATGCAGACTGGGACGGTCATGCCGTTCCAAGCCGACCCACGGGTTGACGCCTACATCCAAGCCCTTCCCGGCTGGCAGCAAGCGATCTGCCGGGAGGTGCGTGAGCTGGTGCACGGCGCCGATCCGGGCGTGGAGGAGACGATCAAGCGCACCGTCCAGCCGTACTTCGTCCTGGAGGGCAACATCTGTGCGCTCCTCGCGGCGAAGGACCATGTCAACGTCTTCATGTACGACGGCGGCATCGTTCCCGATCCAGCGGGCATCATCACGGCGGGACACCACAACCAGACGGCGCGAACCGTGGGCTTCCGCCAGGGAGAGGTGATCAACGCCTCCGCGCTGAGCGCGATGTTCGCGCAGATCATCGCCAACAATCGCGCCGGAGGCTGGCGACGGCTCAAGACCGCGGGCTGATCACCTCGCCGGATGGTGGGATTGCCAACCGCCAATCACGGTCGGCGCCTGGCGGCCAGGCGACTGTCCGGCGTTGGTCCGGGACGAGCCTCTAGAATGACGCCGGGCGCCCGTAGCTCAGTGGATCAGAGCAGCTGACTTCGGATCAGCAGGTCGGGGGTTCGAATCCCTCCGGGCGCGCCATCCTCCCTACCTCGTGGCATGTCGCGCCTCGTTGGCATGGGGCAAGCCCGAACTCGTTGCCTCTATCGGTACCAGTAATCGGGTACGCAGGGCCAGCGAATGTCATCTAAGCCGGCGCCCATTGAAACCACGGCATCGCGCACGAGTGACAGCAATCGGTCCTCGTCGCTAGGTGCGAGCCTATCGACTGATTTTCGCCATGCTAGCGTGAACCGGCGGAGTCTTGTCTTCTCAGGAACCTCTTCCTGCCAAGCCTTGATATCTTCCGCGTTTCTTTGTTCCCAATCGTCGAACGCGGTGAACTCGGGACTGCCTTTCGGTCCCATCAGATGCGATCGCGGCGACTGACGCCACTGCATGTCGAACAGCATCTGTTGTGTCGCTCAGAGTAGTTAGGGCGATGCGGCAAGCGTCCGGCCATATCAGTGCTGGTACGTGTCGGTGGGGTCAGTCCGAATACCGCCACACCGAAGCGATACAGAGCCAACGTTTGTGCGTCGCGAGCGTTGACCATCATGCGGTTAAACGCGTGCGCGAGATCTTCAACAGGAACCAGCTCCGCTCCGTGTCTCCCGGCAAGTGCGTCGACGGTGCTGCGCGCGATGGTCTCAACGGCCGGATCACCAAGAATCGGATAGCCCATTGGGGTGAGATGAGCTCGCGCTCCGCGGATTGCGAGTCCGAAGAATAGTGACCGCCATCCATCAGAGCCGCGAGCTGTCGTCCATACTGACTGGCTGTCACTGAACACTGCCCGTCCTCCCTGGCTGATCAAAGTGCGTAAGCGCAGGCAGGAGCGAACGGTTCCGCAAACCGGGGATAGCAACTTCGCCCCCCACCATAAGACAACGCCGCCACCTACCACCCATGGCCAAGGGTTGAATCCGCCGCGTGGATGTACCGGCACCGCTCTTACGATCGGTGATGGCGCTCGCATGTTAGCAAACCGGTATATCTGCGGGACTGGATGCGTCCACTAGGACCACCGCACCCATTCCGCCACCACTCATTCATGAGGTTTTGCAGGTGCCGTTGGTCGGCTGGAAACGCTCCTGATGGCCTGCCACGGAGAACTTCCCGTACGCTGGCAGGCGGCGCGCATTCCCAGGAGCTGATCCGCGCGCCGTCAAGGATGTCCCGGTATCTCCAGATATTCACTCAGGATCTCGTTACACGATCGGTGCTCCGGGCGGGTGCCTGAAGGATCCTTTTCAGTGCACGGACTGTTTAAGACATAGGCATACAGATTCTTTCAGCTTGGGTACGATCCGGCGGCAGGAACCGTGCCAGGGCCGGCGCGTAGTGGCGGGCGTGCATATACAGCAAGCCGAGGCCGAAGGCGTTGTCCCATGCACGTCCTCCTCGCCGACGTAGAGGAACCGGAAGCCGAGGTCGCGATAGCCGTTGTGGGTCGAGGTGGTGGGGGCGCCCCAGTCGCGTAGGTGAGCTGTTGGCCAGGGTGGTCGTGCCGTCGGCGTTGACGCGCAGCAGGTTGAGCGCATCACCGTGGCCGTTCCAGCTGACGAGATAGTCGCCGGCGTTCGGCTCGCCAGCGCGGGATCGCCATCTTGACGATGGAGCCGGGTCGTCGACGACGTACTGCCGGATCACGGTGCCTGGTGACGGATGCGCCGCGTCGGTGAGCTTCTCCTCGACGATCGCGTCGCCCTGGTAGCGGAAGTCGGTGGTCGCTGCACGCCCGCGGCCGAAGTGGTCTGAATCTGGGTGCGGTGCCCCTCCCCGTCGTAGGCGAAGGTCACCTTGTCGAAGCCAGCCGCGCAAGTCGCGCTCTTGCAGGCGCTGACCAGCCGGCCATCCGCGTCGTACGCGAAGGTCCAGCCGTTCCAGCTCTTGGTGCGGCCGGCCGAGTCGTAGGTGACGTTGGGAGTGGTGCAGGTCGTGGCCCCGACCGCGCACAGCCGCCCCTGGGCGTCGTAGGCGAAGTTCGTGGCCGTGGCGCCGATCACGGTCTGGGTGCGGTTGCCGGCCGCGTCGTAGGCATAGTGCTCGTCGTGGCTGGCGGCCGAGCAGGCCGTCGTCGTCTGGCGGTTGATGAGCTGGTTGCGACCGTCGTAGCAGTAGGTCCAGACGATCGGCGCGGCACCCGTGCGCGACTCGGTCACCGAGGTGACGTTGTCAGCGTCGTCATAGGCGTAGGCGTCCGAGCCGGTGGCCACCGGCGTGTCGGTGCAGGCGTGCGCGCCATCGGCGGTGCAGATCTGGAAGGTGATCGTCGCGGTGCGGTGGCGGGCATCGTAGGCATAGAGCGTCTGCGCCTCGATGACCGGAGCCGGTCGGCAGGAGACACGCCTTGACCTGGTAGTTATGGTCCGGGTCATAGGTCGTCGTGCCGTTGGTCGTGCCGTTGACGAGCGTCACCCGCTGGTTGCGGGCGTCGTAGGCCGTGGTGGTGACCTGGGTGGGCGGGTTGGTCCAGCTCGATCCGACGGGCTTGCAGAGGTCGACCGGACTGGCCGTCCAGTAGCAGGCGCCGGTGGCATTACCGCCGGGATCAAACGTGGTCTTGGCGGTCGACCCGTCCGGACGAACCTCGGCGACGGTCTGGTCGAGCTGGTTGACCGTGAAGGTCGTCGTGCTCGTCACCCCGGCCTTCTTGGCCGAGCCGGCCTGCTTGTCTGCCAACAGCGTCGAGCGTGTCATCCGTCGTGCGGTCGCCCAGGCCGCTCCCGGAAGCTGAGGCGGTGAGTTCATCCCGGGTCAACCGACCGAGCCCGTCAAGGGTGTGCGTCACCGTTTGCCAATCGCTGCCTCCGCTGCAGGTGCCGCTTGCTCGCCCCGTCGTGGTCTGGCCGTCGCCTTATCGCGATAGTCGAAGGCCTCGATGGTGCACGCGAAGCCGTCGTCGGTGGCGGTCGACCCGCCCGCCAAGGTCGAAGGTGTAGTCCGATGCCTGCCCGCCGACGACGTAGGCGATGCGGCGGTCGAGCCCGTCGTAGGCGCTCTCGGTCGTCGATTCATCGGCGCTGCCGGTCGCCTCGGTGATGGTTACGTCACGGCCGAGCGGGTCGTAAGCGTGCTCCGTGTAGCCGAGCGAGGCATCCGCGTATTGCCGAGCGTCCTTGCTGGTCGCCACCCGGCCGTCGGGGTTGTAGGTCGTCTCGGCGATCGCCCACTGCGTCCCTGTCGCAGGCGGGCTGAAGGTGTGGGTCGTCCGCCCGCCACGGTCGAATTCGGTGCCCGAGGTCTGCCGGGCGAAATCGGTCGCCTGGCGGACGTTGCCGAGCTCGTCGTAGACGCTCGTCTGGGTCCGCTGAGCGATGGTCAAGCCTGGCGTGGTCGGGGTCGTCTCGGTCAGCTGCTGGTTGAGGGCGTCATAGGTCCAGCGCGTGATGAAGTCGTCGGTGCCCAAGGCCGTGCCCTTGGCGGCCTCGATCGCGCGTCGGGGGTCGGCCGACAAGACGCGGTTGCCGGCGGTGTCGAGCGCATACGCAGTGCTGACGTCCGTCCGCGCCAAGGTGGTGGGGTTCGGGGTGATGTCGTCGCCCGGGTTGCGTGACCGCGCCGTCGGCGTAGTTCGTGATCTCAGCGGTCACCCCGCCATAGGCGTCGTAGCTGGTGGCGTCGACCCGATCGTCGAGCACCGCGCCAGAGGCGTCACGGTTGTGGCGGGTGACGCTGGTGCGCTGCCCGTAGGCGTCGGAGCCGTAGTCGGTGGTCACGTTGGTGTCGGCGTTCTGCGCGCCGCCACTGACGTAGTTGTCGATCTGCGCCAGCTGGTCGAGGCCGGCCCCGGTCAGCGTGCAGCCGGCGTCGTAGCAGAAGCGGGTGATGGTACGCAGCGTGCCGGAGCCGTCTGAGAGACCATGGTCTGGGTCAGGTCGTGGTTGGTGTTGTAGGTGTAGTCGGTCCAGCGGTTGGTCGAGGCGGTCAGCGGCTCGACTACGCGGCTGACGAGGGCGAGGCTGCCGCCTGGTAGGTGTAGGTGAGCGTGCGCGCCGGGGCGCCCTGCGCGGCGCCGTAGTTGTCGGTAACGGTCGCCGGCTCGATCGGATAGCCCGCATCCCAGGTGGTGCGTTGCTCGAGCTCGGTGGCAGCATCCGCCCAGCGCCAGACCGAGGCGACCCGCGCGTAGGGGTCGGCGGCCGCGACCAGGCCGAAGGTGGTGGTGGTCGTCGGCCGGCCGACGACCACCCGGTCGGCGGCGTCGGGGGGAAGGCGGTGGCCTGCGCCCGGCATCGGTGACGCTCGCCACCCGGCTGCCGGCTAGGCGAGGGTGGTGGTCGCGGTGCGGGTGGCAGTGCCGAGGCTGCAGCCGGAGAAGGTGGTGTAGGTCTGGGTCTTGGCGATGGCGGTCAGCAGGCCAGCGGTGGTGGTCAGGCAGGTCAGGTGGCTGCCGCCGCTCGGGCAGCTGCCACTAGTGTTGAGCGGATCCTACCAGCCGGCCAGGTTGCCGGAGCCGTCGTAGAAGAGGCGGTAGAGCCGCTGGGCACCGGTGGCGGCGGCCTGCACCACCCCGGCGCCGTCGATCCAGGCCCAGTCGGCGACGCTGGTCAGCCGATCGGGGGTCGGCGCGGTGTCCCAGCTGAAGGTGACCTGCCGCCCGGCCGGGTCGCTAACGGTGGAGAGATTGCCGGCGCCGTCATAGCGCACAGTGATGGCGTTCGCATGGCGGTCCTCGCTGCTTGCCAGCCGGCCGATGCTGCCGGCGATGTCGAACCGGTCACGGCGCAGGTCACGATAGGTGAGCGTGAACTCGACCCTGGCCGGTGTCCTTGACGAAGTCGCCGTACAGCGCGGGCGGCCGGGTGTAGGTGGTGATGTTGCCAACGGTCGACCGGGCGGTGAACGTGTAGCGCGCGCCGTCGCCGCCACGTACGTCACGGTGCCGTCGCCGTTGAGGATTAGGCGCCGCTGGAGGTCGAGCTGCCAGCCGGGGCCGAGGCCGAGGTTGGCCGGCTCCTGGGCGTTGTAGGTGAGACCGAGGTCGAGGCTGTTACCGCCGCGATACGGCAGGCTGACCAGCGGATGGCTGAGGACCAGGTTACCGGTGGCAAGATTGACGGTCGCGCCGTCGCTGGCGCCGAGATCCCAGCCTCGCTGCGTGCGGCGGCGGGCGGGCCAAGGTTGTCGAACGCGACGCTGATCGTGTCGGACAGGGTGGCCGAGCACGTTGCCGACCCCGTCCCGCACTTGGGCGTAGACGGTCTTGGTGCCCGCTACCAGCCGGCAGGCAATAGTCACGGTGTCGGCATAGCCGCTCCACGCCCCCCAGGTGACGTTGTCGGGGCTGAGCCGCACCGCGGTGGCGCCCGAGCCGTAAGGTGAGGTGGCCGGCGACTGGCTGACCTTGAGGTTGTCGAGCCACACCGTGGCCGGGGCGATGGTCGAGGCCTTGTCGAACACGTGGAGCCGCGGCTTGGGCAGGTAGATTCCGACTGACGTCCGGTCGCGGCTCGCCGGCTGGGCGCTGGCGCGCGGATACCACCATAGGTTGGCGGCGGGACCGGTGATGGTGACGACCAGCCGATACCAGACCCCCGCCGCGAAGGCGAGATCCGGGATGTCGACGAAGGTGTAGTCGCCCGGCGTGCTGGTGGCGGTGTAGTAGAGCTGAGTGATCGTTGCCGCATCGGCCGACAGCATCAGCCGCAGCGCGTCGTTGTCGTCGCTGATCAGGCCCAGGTAGGTGGCGCTGGCGTTGTCGCGCATGACGTCCATGGCCAGCGTCGGACGCAGGGTCGCGCCAGCATCGACGGTGGCGGCGTGCCAGGTCAGGGTGCTGCCGCCCGAGTCGGCGATGACCGCCACCGCCCCGGCCGCGTGATCGGTGGCCAGACGTGGGGTGGCCCAGGCGCCGCACACGGTGGCGCCGCAGGGGGCAGCGATCGAGGACAGGCTGCGGCCGTCATTGGTATACACCGCCGTGGTGCCCGGGTCGGGCGCGCTGAGCGCCACCGCGACCGAGGAGCTATCGGTGCTGACGGCGCCGCCGTCGAGGCTGATGCTGCCGCCCGGCGCGGCAGAGTCGCACCGAAGCTGGAGCTGCTCCATGCCGACCAGCTGGTGCCGTCCTTGACCTTGATGCGGAACCAGTACTCGCTGCCGCTGGTGAGGGTCACCCCGCCCGGAATGGCCCAGCTGGTGGCGGCCAAGGTCACGGTGCCGGAGCTGCTGATGATGGCGCTGAAGGCGCTGTTGGAGCTGACCTCGACCTGGAAGTGGCTCTGGGCATGGCCGGATGGGTCGGCGTAGGTCCAGCTCCGGTTGCGCGAGTTGCTCCAGTTGTGGGCTGCGGCGGTCGCGGTCGGGGTGTGGTAGGTGACCGCGATGCGCGGGTCGTCGGTGCCCGACTGCTCACTGGCCTTGAGCCGCTTCCAGTAGGTGCTGTTGTTGCCGTTCTCGTGCAGCTTGAGGCCGTTGTTGGCCACCGCCCCACTGGCCCAGCTGGCGACCATCGACGTCACGTTGATGGCGCTCGGGCTGTCCTCGACGGTGGTGCCGCTGGTGATGCTGGTGGTGGTCGGCTTGCTGTTCCAGGTCAGACCCGACTCGGTCCACGCCGCGTTGACGCGGTCGACCCAGGTGGTCACCGCGGTCGGCGGGTGCTGGTACTGCCAGTAGGGATAGACCACCAGCGTGGCGGCGTCGATGGTGGTGCCCGCGATCGGGGCGGTGTCGAACTTGAGGTAGTCGTAGTTGACGCTGCTGGCGTTGCCGGGGTCGGTGCCCAGCCACAGCTCGTGGTAGTAGGGCGCATCGGGGCGCACGTAGTCGCCGAAGTTCTGGGTCGGGTACGCCTGACTGACGAACGCGTCGCCGTAAGTGTTGGTGTCGAGGTTAACCGAGGGGTCGAGGTAGACCGGGTAGACCGCGGTCTTGAGCCACAGCGGGTCGACGCTGAGGGTCACGATCGCCGAGTCGCGCTGGACGCCGTCGACGGTCAGCGACACGGCATCGCTGAAGGCGCCGCCGCCACGGCCGTCGACGCTGCTCGAGTCGACCGCGTACGGGCGCGGCAGCATGCCGGCCGCGGCACCGGCGGCGTCGGTAAGCGCGACGGCGCCGTCCTTGGTGGGGGTAAAGGTGATCCCCGGCGCACGGACCGCGAAGCTGAAGGCGGTGACCGGCGGCGGCTGACGCAGGACGAGGAAGCTCTTGGCACCCTGCGCGCCGGCCACGATGCGCAGGTCGATGCCGGGCATGACGGCCGGATAGTCCGCGACATTGGCATCCAGGGTCGGGGCGACCGCGTTGAGCGGCGCCAGCGGATCGGTCGTCTGGGTCGGCAGGAACGAGACGGCCACGGTGTGGGTGCGATCCGCGACGCGCAGGAAGCCCTCCGGGTCGGTGGAGCCGGCGACGGCGACCGTGGTCGGCGCGGCGTCCGAGGTGGCCACCCCGTCGACGGGGGATCCGAAACCGACCGCCACCGGCAGCCAGGCGCTGCTGTCCTTAGGCTGGTAGAAGATCGGCTCGGCGGCGAAGGTGGTGGTCAGGGTGCCGTCGTGGTTGTCGACGGTCGACGAGCTGGCGGTGCGCAGCTCGACGCGCTCGGTGGGGGGCGGCGGCGCCGAGGGCTCGGACGGGCTGGTCGGCGCCTCGGGCGCCGCGGTCTGCGTCGGTGCTGCCGCGGCGGGGAGCGGGCCGGCAATGGCCTCCAGCGTGATGGTCAGGCACAGGCTGAGGATGGCGAAGCGCCGCTTGCCTGTGCCCCTGCCCGCCACCCCAGTCTCCTCCGCCATGACGTCGGCTCAGAAGGCGGTCGGCGTCATCGGCGACGCTAGGGACTGACGGGTCCTGTCGTCAATCGCGACTTTCGGCGGGGCTGCCGCCCTCCACTGGCGCCGCCCGTTACGGTCGTCGAGTCGATCGGGGACTTGGCGAACAGCCCCAACAGGCCCGCCAGGATCGTCGTGATCACCGTCTCAGGGCGGTCTCGGCGCCGCCGTTCTGAAGCAGCAGCGTCCCCACCAGGACCACCATCGCCATGGCCAAGATGAAGAGAAAGCCGCTGACGATGAGCTTCCAGAGGAAGTCGGTCGTCTGGCTCGTGGGGCTCCCGAGCAGATACCGCATCGCCGATTCCCGTTGGCCCCCGGTCAGATTCTCGGTGGCGTGGATGGCCTTACCTTGTTCTCGCGCGTGGCGAAGCGATCTGCTGGTCCCGTTCCGTGGTCGAGCGACCCCACGGTCGATCCTCCTTCCCGGGGCCACACCTCGCGCGAGCGCTGTACCGATTGTGGACGGCGCGGCGTCAAGGCGTGGCATGACAGGCGGGCCATCGCAGCAGGCCAGCCAGGCCAGAATGCGTGGGCAGGGATGCACAGTTTCTGTTTCCGCCATTCGCCACCAGCCCGACCGCGCCGCCCGCACGGATCCAAATGGAATGCAGCGAATGAAAGTTCCGGCGATGCAGGCGACGGAACCAGCTATTCCCCAAGCTAGCGGTCGATCGGCGGCGCGCGTCGGCGTCGCTGCGCGGGCCGGCGAGCATCAGACCCTGGCTGGACACCGCGTCGCGCATCTGACGCTTGCGGTACCGGCTGGGGCATCAGACTCCTCCGGGAAGCGAGCACCATACTCACCCGGATCTCAACCCAAACCGAGCCGCTCAGGCCCCTGGCTGAGCACGAGACAGGGGAGCGAGGGCGCTTCCGCGGGCATTGGACTCCGGATCAGCAGGCCGGGGTTCGAATCCCTCCGGGCGCGCCATCCGGGCCTTCGGGGCCGGTAGGATGGATTCCGATGCATCGCCTCCGCTCGCGACCTGTGGCCCTCGCCGCAGCAGGGTTCGTTCTTGTCGTCGGGGCAGTGATCGTCTTCGCGCTCCTCGCCGGCGGCTCACCCGCGCCTTCGGCGACCCCGTCAACGAGTCGCATGCCGTCGGCGAGCTCCAGCCCGTCGCCCAGCCCGAGCCCCAGTCCGTCGCCGGCGGCCTACTGCCCGATGAACGGCGAGCCGCTGGCCGACGCGAGGCTGGCCACGCGCCTGCCCATCCTGGTCCAGATCGAGAACAACCCGGATGCGCGACCGCCCTCCGGCCTGAACCTGGCGGACCTCGTCATCGAGGCGCCGGTCGAGGGCGACACGACCCGCTTCGCCGCGGTGTTCATGTGCACCGACAAGCTCGGTGATGCGGTCGGCCCGGTGCGCTCGGCCCGCTACTTCAACATCGACTACTGGCAGCAGCTGCACGTCATGACGCTCCATTTCGGCGGCGGCTTCAAGGTGCTGCAGCGCTTTGACCGCACCGGGATGCCGTATCTCAACGGGCTCACCACCGGCTGGAGCTTCTTCTACCGGGCCGGACCGCGCCCCGCGCCGCACAACGTCTTCCTCGACGTCGACAAGGCCCGCGCCGAGCTGGAAGGGGGTTCGCTGACGGGCCTCGCCAAGCGCGCCGGAAAGGTGCGGGCGCCATTCAGCTTCGCCGACGCACCCGACCTGCCGGCCGGCCGATCGGTCGCCACGGTTGGGCTGGAGACCAACAGCTTCTGGCGCTTCGGCTGGGATTGGGATGCCGCGGCAGCCGAATGGCGGCGAACCGACGCGGGCAAGCCGAACAGCGATGCGATCAGCAAGGAGCGAATCAGCGCCCGAAGCGTGGTGGTGCAGGTGGTGAAGGAGGACATCCTCTACGGCGAGAACGACCCCGGTGGCTATCCGCGCCACTACCAGCACCTCGTCGGATCAGGCACGGGCCGGGTGTACGTCGATGGCGTTGCCCACGAGGTCAAGTGGTCGCGGACGAGCGCGGCCGACGTCACGACGTGGACCTACGCCGACACTGGCGACCCGGTGGTTCTGCCGCGGGGTCGGGTGTGGTGGGAGATCGTGCCGGTCGGCGCGCGGATCACCGAGGAGTAGCGGGCGGCTCCGGCCCTGCGTTGCCGCGGCGGGTATCGGGCAGGTGGTAGGGCACATCGGCCACGATCGTGTTGCGGCGGAAGAAGAGCCGCAGCTTGAGCCGCAGGGCGGTCTGGTTGTGCAGCAGGTTCTCCCACCAATGCCGTGGCACGACCTCGGACAGCACCACCAGGATCGGGCCGATTCGGGTCCTTGCGGTCGAGGGCGTCCATGTAGGCCAGCAGCGGACCGATGAGCGCGCGGAACGGCGATTCGAGAATCACCAGCCGCGTGCTGCCGGCCCATTCAGGCCAGCGTCGACGCAGCTCGGCGATCTCCTCGGCGTCGTTCGTGACGTGCACCGCGACCGCATCGGTGGAGATCGAGTTGGCGAAGGCGATCGCCTGCCGGGCGGGAGCATCCAGGCGCGCCAGGGGCACGATCACCATGGGCGTCACGGCGACCTCGGCCTCCGGGGCGATGCGTTCGACCGCCGTGGCGCGCTCGATGCCTCGGTAGTGCCGCCGGATGCTGGTCAGCAGCAGCATCAGCAGCGGCACCAGCACGATGACCACCCACGCGCCCGAGGTGAAGTTGCTGCCGGCCACCACCAGCGCCACGACCGCGGTCGTGGCGGCGCCCAGGCCGTTGATCAGCATGCCACGCTGCCAGCCCGCCTCGTGGCGGCGCATCCAGCGCGTGAACATGCCGGCCTGCGAGAGGGTGAACGCCACGAACACGCCCAGGGTGTAGAGCGGGATCAGAGCGGCGACGCTGGCCTGGAAGAGGAGCAGCAGCAGGATCGCCATGCTGGACAGCGCCACGATGCCGGTGGTGAATGCCAGCCGTTCGCCGCGGAACGCGAACTGGCGCGGCATGAAGCCGTCACGGGCCAGGAAGTACGAGAGGCGCGGGAAATCGGCGAAGCTGGTGTTGGCGGCCAGTGCCAGGATCAGGGCCGTGGCCAGCTGCGCGATCACCAGGATCGGTCCATTGCCCACCAGGGTGCGCACCAGCTGGCTGAGGACCGTGCTGCGCTCAGTCGGATCGGGCACGATCCCGATGCTGGTCACCAGGAACGCGATCCCGATGAACAGGACGGCGAAGATCACCGCGGCCCAGGTCAGCGTGGTCCGCGCATTTCGCCATTCCGGCTTCTTGAAGGCGGGCACGCCGTCCGAGATGGCCTCCACGCCGGTGAGTGCCACGGCGCCCTGGCTGAAGGCGCGCAGGATCAGGAACAGGCCGAGCGCCTGGCCCGACAGCTCGAGCTGCGTGGTCCAGGCGGTCGGCGCCGAATACTCGGGCACCTGGCCCATCGCCGTCAGGATCAGCCCGTAGCCGATGACGCCCAGCATGATCGCCACGTACAGGTAGGTCGGCGCCATGAAGATCGAGCCGGACTCCCTGATGCCGCGCAGGTTGCCAAGCATCAGCAGCACCACGAAGCCGATGGTCAGCAGCACGCGCTCGTTGTACAGGCCGGGCATGATCGAAGTCAGCGCCGCGACCCCGGCCGAGATGGAGACCGCCACGGTCACCACGTAGCCGATCAGCAGCGCCGACGCGGCCAGCACGCCAAGTCGATCGCCGAGGTTGTCGCTGGCCACGATGTAGCTGCTGGCGCCGTGGGGATAGGCCTTGATGGTCTGGCGGTACGACGCGGTGACGATGGCCAGCATGATCACGATCACCGCCGCAATCGGCAGGGTCAGGCTCAGCGCGCCGACGCTGGCGAACGCCAGCACGCGCATGATCTCCTCCGGGCCGTACGCACTGGAGCTGATGTTGTCCGAGCTGAAGATGGCGAGCGCCTTCAGCTTGGAGAGGCGCTCGTGCGATTCCAGCTCGGAGCTGATCGGTCGACCGATGAGCACCGTGCGCAGCGCGCGCAGCCGTTTCGTCCATCCCTTCCGCTGCAGGACGGTGCGCTCGGAGGCGACCAGCTGACCCTCGTCGCCTCGCTCGAACTCCTCCTCGAACGGGCGCACGATGCGGACATACGTGTCGCCGGGCCGGCGGCCTCGGCGACGTTCGCGGATCTCGAGCAGAGGATCGACGTCGTGTCGGTCCTTGTCCCCGGGGCGGGGAGGCTGTTGATTCGTCATCGGCGGCCTATTACAGCATCCCGCTGGCCCGCACGTCGGTGCTCATTGGCATCAGACCTGCTGCCCTGTTGTGCGACCGGCCTCGGTTCGCAACAGGAGACAGCGCCATGGACATCTACGGTGGGCTCAACGAGCGGGTGCGGGAGGTAGACGAGGAGACGCCGCGGCGCGAGCGCAAGATCCTGGACAGAGAGCAGCGCGACGAGGCGGATCGAGAAGCGCAGGACGAGCGTCGCGAGGCCGATGACCCCGGCGAGCACGAAGAGCAGTCGCCGGCCTAGTGCTGACCGAGGGTGCCCTGCACGCGCATGCGATGCTCGGTGGCGGCGAACGCACGGCGGCCGATCCATAGCGTGCCGACGGCGAAGGCGACCAGCGCGATCCACTCGATCCAGAGCGGAAGGAGCGGTCGTGAGCCGATTGCGTGCGCCCGGAGGAGGTCGAGCGCGTAGGTGCTCGGCAGCAGGTAGGCCACCCAGCGGACGAACAGCGGCAGGACGACGACCGGGAACATGACGCCGGAGGCGATCGCGAACAGGAAGTTGGTGGCGTCCACGAAGAAGCTCGGCTCGCGCACCAGGAGCACCGCCGAGGCGACCAGGTAGCCGATGCCGATCATGCTGAACGCGGCGAGTGCCAGCGCCGGGAGCGCCACCACGATGCCCGGCGAGAGCGACGCGCCGAACACCAGGATCCCCAGCGCCAGGAGGATGGCGCTCGCGAGGCCCGAGATGACCAGCCCGGAGATCGCGCGGCCGAGGACGAACGTGTGCGGCGAGGTCGGGGTCAGCCAGGCGGGCTCCAGCGTTCCGGCGTCCATCTCCCGCTTGAAGCTGAAGGCGATCTCCCAGAAGGCGGTGCTGACCAATCCGCCCATGATCATGCCCAGGAACAGGAACCCCACCAGGTCGTCGGTGCCGGCGGACGCCTCCAGGCCGATGGCGCGGCCGCCGACCAGGAAGGTGGCGCCCAGCAGGAGGCTGGGCAGCAGGAATTGGTAGAGCGGCTGCAGGACCTCGTTGACGGCGTTGAGCGGGTAACGCAGGGCGATGCGCAGCTCCTTGCGCGCGATCGCCCACGCGGCACGCGCCTCCGCCTGGAGCTCGTCGTCGAACACGCTGCCGAGCTGCTGGCGCATCAATACTGGGCCAGGCTGCCGCCGCGCCGCGCGTGACGCTCGGTGCGGCGGAACGCGATCACGGCACCGACGCAGATGACGGCGCCCAGGCTCAGCAGGATCGCCAGGTCCGGGATGACCCCGATGATGGTGCTGCTGCTGAGCAGGACGTTGCGCAGGTCACCGATCAGGTATGTCGGGGGCAGGGTCAGCGCGATTCGATGCGCCCAGTCGGGCAGGATCACGATCGGGAAGCTCATGCCGCAGAACACGGTGAAGACCCCGCGCACGCCCTGCACCATGGCGTGCACCTCGCCGAAGCGGAGCACAACGGCGGCGAAGAGCGCCCCGAGTCCGTAGAGTGCCGGAACCGCGACCAGGATGACACCGAGCGCGCGAAGCCCCTCGGCCGGCCCGATGCCGATCCCGAAGAAGACGACCAGCACGCTGCCGACGATGCCGAACATCCAGATCGCCCACGCGACCTGGCTGACCAGCGGTCCGAACAGGATCACCAGCCTCGAAGCCGGGGTCAGGAAGAGCGCCTCCAGCGAGCCGCGGATCTGCTCGGTGCGCAGTGCCGTGCCGGGGCCCCACAGGATCATGCTGATCCACATGTAGGTCGCCCAGCCGAGGAACAGAAAGCCCGCGATCTGGGTCGTGCCGGCATGCCGTGCGAAAGCATCCAGCGCCGCCTGGCTGTCGCCGGCGTAGCCGCGCGCCTGCAGCACGTAGGCAAGCGGCAGCACGATGGGCCAGAACAGGAAGCCGAGGAACATCGACGGGTAGCGGCGCAGCAGGCGCCATTCCTTGCGCCCCGCCGCGCCGAAGGCGCGCACGTCCGCGAGCGCCGCGGCGAGCCGCCGGGTGGTCATTCGCGCAGTGCCCGTCCGGTGAGAGCGATGAACACGTCCTCGAGCGTCACGACCTCGCCATTGCGGGCGATGCTGCGCTTGAGCTCGGACGGCGTGTCGAGCGCCACGATGCGCCCGTGGTCGACGATCGCGACGCGATCGCAGAGCTGGTCCGCCTCCTCCATGTAATGCGTCGTGAGGAGCACGCTGCGCCCCTGCGCACGCAGCTCCTGGACGCGCTCCCGCAGGTCGCGTGACGATTGCGGGTCCAACCCGACCGTGGGCTCGTCCAGAAGGAGCAGCTCGGGATCAGGAAGCAATGCGCGGGCCAGCACCAGGCGCTGCCGCATGCCGGTCGAGTAGCGCTCCACGTAGTCATCCGCGCGGTCGGTCAGGTTGACCTGCTCGAGCACGCGCTGGATCCGCTCGCGCTGCTCGCGCGGCGGCACGTGGTACAGGGCGGCGAAGTACTCGAGGTTCTCGCGGGCGGTCAGTTTCCAGTAGACGCTCCGGCCGTCCGAGAGGACGGCGCCCATCCTTCGCCGAATATCGCGCGCCTCACGGACGACGTCCAGGCCGAGCACCCGCGCGCTGCCGGAGGTCGGCTCAAGCAAGGTTGCCAGCATCCGCATCGTGGTCGTCTTGCCGGCGCCATTGGGTCCCAGCAGGCCGAAGATCTCGCCGCGCTCGACGCGAAGGTCGACGCCGTCCACGGCGCGGAACCGCTCGCGCTGCTCCGGCTCGCGGCGCAGCCGCTGCCAGATGGTTCGGCGTCCCTTCTCGAACTCCTTGGTGAGGCCGGTGGCCTCGATGGCGGGCGCGGGCATGCCTCGCTCGTCATGCGCGCCCCTCGCAACAGTCGGATCGGACGGCATCACGTGGCTCATTCCATGCTGATGAGGACGGCGTCCCCATCGCGGTCTTCGACGTCGATGATCGGACCGATGCTGCCGGCGTCGATGGCGGCGCGGATCCGATTGGCCTGCTCACCGGAGATGCCGGGCACCATCCGTGCCGCCATGTCGGCGAATGCCATCGGAATGCGCAGGTTGACGACCTGACGGCCATGCTCGCTGACCTTGATGCGGATGTGGCGATCCTTGCCGCTGGACGACGGCGACGCCGTCGTCACGGCCGGCGGTGGAGGAGCGCCAGCGTCCAGCGCTTCGATGATCGGCGCCGCCTCGTCGGGGGTCAGGTGCCCCTCGGCCACGAGGCGCAGGATCGTCTCGAGCTCACCCATCATCGTCCACGCCGGTCAGACGCCGGGTTGCCTCCTCGACGTCGATCTCGCCGCGTTCCAGGGCGCGCAGGATCTCCAGCTGATCGCGCGAGTCGGCCGTCGTGGGCGCCTCGGCCGGAGGCACGGCGGCGGTCATGCGCCGCGGGGCTGCGATCGACAGGTCGCCGGACATCGAGCTGAAGCGGATTCGAGGGACACCGTCGCCGACCACGACCCGTCGTTGGTCGCCGTGCCCCTGCATCTCGTTCGGCAGCCGGCACGAGACGTCGGTCGAGAGGCCGCGCACGTCGAAGGTCGCGCCGCCGACCAGGCCGATGGCCGCGTCGCCGCTCACCGTCTCGATGCGATGGTCGCCACCTCGCGCGAAGGCGCCCTCGAGCTCCACGTCGCCGCTCACCGAGGTGGCGCGGAGTGACGCGAAGAGGGGAGTCACGACCGACAGGTCGCCCGAGACGTCGTTCGTCTGCAGCGCCACGGGCGCATCGGCCCGGACGGTGATGTCGCTCGACACGCCCTCGATGCGCAGCGAGCCTCCCGCCTCCTGCAGCAGCAGATCGCCGGACACCGTCTGGTAGCGCTGCTGACCGTGCAGCCCGCTCGCCTGCACGTCGGCGCTCACACCTTCGAAGCGCAGCTCGGCGCCGCGAGGCAGCTCGACGTCGAGCTCGAGCATGGGTTGTCCCTCGCCACCGAACATGCGTGACAGGGCGCTGCCAAGCGCTCGCGACAGGCCCTTCGGCTCCTCGACCTCCAGGACGCCGTCGCCGGCAGCGACCCGCAGCTGGAGCTGCTGGAATACGCGGTCCGCATCGGCCTCGGAGGCGGCGCCGATCTGGTAGCTGCCGCGCACGTGTGCCGTACCGCCATCGATCGCGCGGATGCGCGTATCGGAGCTGGTGACCCTGATTGCCAGTCGGCCGCTCGCGCCGATGGCGTGCTCGATCGACTGGGTCCGCATGAAGGTCGACATCAGGCGTCCGCGCCCAGCTTCCGCAGGGCTGCGGCGGCCTCCTCGGCCGAGATCTCGCGCTTCGCCAGGCGTTCGAGGATCGCGCGCCGGTCGGTCAGCGGTGCGTCGTTGGCCTCCGTCGGCTCTCCCGGCTCATGGGTCCCGTCGCCGTCCGCCAGGCCGAGGGCGCGCACCAGCGCATCCAGTCGGCCACGAACGGTGGGGTAGGAGATGCCGAGGTCGCGCTCCATGTCTTTCAGATTGCCGCGCGAGCGCAGGAAGCTCTCCAGGATGGTCATCTGCTCGCGGCCCAGGTGACCGAATCGCCCCACGCTGAACTCGCCCTCGAGCGTCGTCCCGCAGGTTCGACAGTGCAGCCGGGTGATGGCCAGCTCGTCCTGGCAGACAGGGCAGGTGGCGATGACGTCGCGTGCCATCTAGCGGCGGTCCTGCTCGCGCCCTGCGGGGCGGTCCTTGACCAGCCGAACGAGGCGCGCTTGGCCGTCGCGAGGGCGTGCCTGACTCCGTCGGCGGTCGGCGTCCCGCAGATGATCCTCCGTCACCAACTGCGCGAAGCGCATGTGATAGTCCAACATGTTCAGTATCTCCTCAGGTTTCTTGAACCACAGCTTCCGATGCGGTACATGACTTTCGCAGGATAGGTGGCGAGTTTCGGATTGTCAAACCCAATATCCACATTTCGGCATTCCACCTTGCTAATCTGGCGAAGGTCAGCTGCATGACGGAGCTTTGCGACGACCGGCCGGTGCGCACTGACACCGCACATGCCTCGACGGCGGTGAGGTACCATCGCGCCCGGACCGATGGAACTCCGCCTGCTGCCGTACTCACCCGAGCGAGACGTCTACCGGCTACTGCAGATCGATCCGCGCTCCACGAGCGCCGAGATCATCGCAGCCTGCCGCCGGCTCGCGCGGACGTTCCACCCCGATTTCAACGGCTCGCCGCGCGCCACCGAGGAGATGCAGGTGGTCAACGCGGTGCGTGGCCTGCTGACCGATCCGCTCACCCGCGCCGAGTACGACATCGCGCGGATGCGCTTCCTGGCCTCGCAGTCGTATCGGGGCTATCGGGCTGTCCGGCGAGTGCCGACGCAGCCCGATGCGCCGGCGATCAGCTCACCGCTGTTGCGGAACGCCCGCGCCGCCTGGATCGGCGTGAGGGTCGCCGCGGCCGCGCTGGCCCCCGCGCGATGTGCCAGCTGCCGCAGCGTGATCAGCTCGAACGACAGCTATTGCCCGATCTGCGGCCGCCAGCTGCTGACCGCCTCCGCCGCATCGCGCTGATCTCCCCCGAGCGCGTGGCTGTCGGCCACCCTCCGCTCGGCCATCCCTCGCGGCGCCCTAGGCGTGCGTCGGGTTCGGCTTCTCCGGATCGATCCCGAGCTCGCCGATCGCTCGCTCGAGCTCCTCGCGTCCTGCCTCGCCGGTGAGGCATAGTCCGTGGAGTGCGGCGTAGGCGATCTGCTCTGCGTTCACCTCGAAGAAGGTCCGCAAGGCCTCGCGCGTGTCACTGCGGCCGTAGCCATCGGTTCCGAGGACGGTGTAGGGGCGATCCGGACGGTCCAGCCAGCGGCCGACCATGTCGGGCACGGTCTTCATATAGTCGGTGGCGGCGATGATCGGTCCGGGTGCCGAGCCGAGCTGCTGGACCACGTACGGTACGCGCGCCTCGGCCGCCGGATGCAGCCGGTTCCAGCGTTCGACCGCCAGAGCGTCGTCGCGCAGCTGCTGGAACGACGGCGCGCTCCACACGTCGGCCGCGATGTCGAACTTGTCGGCCAGGATCTGCTGCGCGACGAGCGCCTGGTGCAGGATCGGTCCCGAGCCCACCAGCTGCACCTTGCGGGTCCCTTCTCGGCCGGCTTGAACCGGTACAGGCCACGCAGCACGCCGTCCTCGACCCCCTCCGGCTTGGCCGGCATGGCCAGGTTCTCGTTGTAGAGGGTGATGTAGTAGAAGACGTCCTCGGGCTGCTCGCCGTACATCCGCCGGATGCCCTCGCGCACCACGATCGCCAGCTCATAGGCGAAGGCCGGGTCGTAGGCCAGAACGTTCGGCACCACGCTCAGCAGCACATGGCTATGTCCGTCGTCGTGCTGCAGCCCCTCACCGGTCAGCGTGGTGCGTCCGGCGGTGGCGCCCAGCAGGAAGCCGCGTGCCCGCGCGTCGCCGGCGGCCCAGATCAGGTCGCCGATGCGCTGGAAGCCGAACATCGAGTAGTAGATGAAGAACGGGATCATCGGCTCACCGTGCACGGCATAGCTCGTCGCCGCGGCGGTGAAGCTGGCCATGGCGCCGGCCTCGGTGATGCCCTCCTCCATGATCTGGCCGTCGGTCTTCTCGACGTACGACAGCAACAGCTCCTTGTCGACCGCGGTGTACTGCTGGCCGAGCGGGTTGTAGATGCCGATCTCCTTGAAGAGGGCATCCATGCCGAAGGTCCGCGCCTCATCGGGAATGATGGGGACGATGCGCGATCCGATCTGCTTGTCGCGGGTCAGGTTGCGGATCAGCCTGCTGAAGGCCATGGTCGTGCTGGCCGGCCGGTCCGATCCTGCGAAGAGCTCGTCGTACGCCGCGTCGCCGGCGTTCGGGAGTGGCTTGGGGCGCACCACGCGCTGTGGCAGCGAACCGCCCAGCTGGCGACGGCGCTCGAGCATGTACTGGATCTCGGGCGAGTCCGGACCGGGGCGGTAGTACGGCGCCTCCTTGAGCTGCTCGTCGGGAATCGGCAGCTCCAGGCGGTCGCGGAAGATCTTCAGCTCGTCCAGGGTCAGCTTCTTGGCCTGGTGCGTGACGTTGCGTCCCTCGACACCTGGGCCGAGCGTCCAGCCCTTGACTGTCTTGGCCAGGATCACCGTCGGCGAGCCCGTGTGCGCCACGGCGGCGGCGTAGGCGGCGTACACCTTGCGGTAGTCGTGGCCGCCACGGCGCAGCTTGCGCAGGTCGTCGTCGGAGAGGTGCTCGACCATCGCCTTGAGGCGCGGATCCGGGCCGAAGAAGTGCTCGCGGATGTAGGCGCCATCGGCCACGGACAGCTTCTGGTAATCGCCGTCGAGCGTCTCGTTCATCTTGGCCAGCAGCACGCCGTCCTTGTCGCGGGCCAGCAGGTCGTCCCACTCGCGCGCCCAGATGACCTTGATCACGTTCCAGCCCGCGCCGCGGAAGATCGACTCAAGCTCCTGGATGATCTTGCCGTTGCCACGCACCGGCCCGTCCAGCCGCTGCAGGTTGCAGTTGACGACGAAGATCAGGTTGTCGAGCCCCTCGCGCGCCGCCAGGCTCAACCCGGCGACCGACTCCGGCTCGTCCATCTCGCCGTCGCCAAGGAAGCCCCAGATGCGTTGATCCGACGTGTCGGCAAAGCCGCGGGCGGCGAGGTAGCGGCTGAAGCGCGCCTGGTAGATGGCGTTGATCGGGCCGATGCCCATGCTCACCGTTGGGAACTGCCAGAAGTTCGGCATCAGCCGTGGGTGCGGATAGGAGCTGAGGCCCAGGTCGGGGGTCAGCGCCTCGCGACGGAAGTGGTCGAGGTTCTCCTCGGTGAGGCGTCCCTCCAGGAATGCCCGCGCGTAGAAGCCGGGGGCCGCGTGGCCCTGGAAGTAGACCTGGTCGCCGCCGCCGGGCGCGTCCGGTCCGCGGAAGAAGTGGTTGAAGCCGACCTCGTACAGGCTGGCCGCGCTGGCGTACGTGGACAGGTGCCCGCCGATGCCGTCGTACTTCGTGTTGGCGCGCAGCACCATGGCGAGGGCGTTCCAGCGGATCATGCGCCGGATGCGCAGCTCCATCGCCTCGTCGCCCGGGAAGTAGGGCTCCTGCTCGGGCGAGATCGTATTGATGTAGCGCGTCTGGGTCAGCGGCGGCAAACCGACCTGCAGCTGTCGCGCGCGCTTGAGCAGCTTGTAGATGATGTATCGGGCCCGATCCGGCCCTGCCTGCTGAACAATCGCATCGAGCGAGTCGATCCATTCCTGGGTCTCGGTCGGGTCGATGTCGGGCAGCTGCTGCTTGAACTGGTCGAAGACGTCATGCATCGGGGTGGCCATTGGCCCTCATGGTACAGACCGATGCGATCGGGCGCCGCGCGGTCAGCCGGCGGCGGATGGCCCGAGGGCCGGAAACGGGTATCGTGGAGGACCGATGGCGACCCCGATCTCCGCTCCAGCCCCGCTTCCCGGTCGAGCGGCGCCGCATCGTGTGCTGATCCTGGGCGGCGGCTTCGCCGGGATCCAGACCGCGCAGGTGCTCGAGAAGCGGCTGCGGCGGCGCACCGATGTCGAGATCTGGGTCGTCAGCCGCGAGAATTTCATGCTCTTCACGCCGCTGCTGCCGGAAGTCTGTTCGGGCGTCCTGGAGCCGCGGCACGTGGTCATGCCGCTGCGCGCCATGCTGCATCGGCCCAGCTCGTGGGCGATCACGGCCGAGGTTCAGAAGATCGAACTGGGCGAGCGGCTGGTCAGCGTGCTGGGCGGCGACGGCGACCTGCATCGGCTCAGGTACGACACCCTGGTGCTGGCGCTGGGTGGCGAGACCGCGACGTTCGGCATCAAGGGCCTGCAGGAGCACGCGGTCGGCATGAAGACACTGGCCGATGCGTTCAGCCTGCGCAACCGAGTCATCGAGATGCTCGAGCGTGCCGAGCTCGAGGACGACCCGGCCGAGCGCCAGGCGCAGCTGACCTTCGTGGTCGGCGGCGGCGGCTTCTCGGGCGTCGAGACCGCCGGCGAGATTGAGGACTTCATCCATCGGGTCAGGAAGCGCTACTACCCCAAGATCGCCGAGGGCGAGATGCGCGCCTGCCTGGTCGAGCTCAAGGAGCGGCTGCTGCCCGAGATGCCGGCTGAGATGGGGGAGTACGCGCGCCAGCGCCTGGTGCGGCGCGGCTACCGGGTCATGCTCGACACGGCCATCAAGGAGGTGGCAGAGGACCACGTGGTGGTCGGCGAGGGAGAGGTGATCCCGGCGCGCACGGTCATCTGGACGGGGGGCGTCAAGCCGGCGCCCCTCGTCCGCGAATCCGGCGTCGAGGTCGACAGGGGCGGCCGTGCCGTGACGCAGGTCACCATGCAGACCAGCGAGCCCGGCGTCTTCGCCATCGGCGACTGCGCCTGGATCCCCAAGCCCAACGATCCCGGCCAGCGCGCGTACGGGCCGACCGCCCAGAACGCGGTCCGCGAGGCGAAGCAGCTGGCCGACAACATCGTGGCCCGCATCGACGGCGGCGAGCTGCGCTCATTCCGCTACGAGACGATCGGCACCCTGGCGTCGATCGGCGCGCACACCGGCGTCGGCGTCGTCTTCGGCATCAAGGTGCGCGGCTGGCTCGCCTGGTTCATGTGGCGCGGCTACTACTGGTCGCGCGTGCCGGGCTTCAACCGCAAGGTGCGCGTCGCCATCGACTGGGCGCTGACGGCCCTGTTCGGTGCCGATCCGGTCCAGCTCAAGGTCGAGGATGTTCACAGCGCGCTGGGCTCGACGGGGCGACGACGGCCGCCGGTTCGCGACGACGAGCACAGCGGCTAGACTCTGCTGACCCATGTCACGTGCCGAGCGTCGCGCCTACCAGCGCATGAACAAGAACCAGGACAAGTACGCCCTGCCGGTCGCGCCCGCGCAGCGCGTGCGGATGGAGAAGGTGCGCGCCAGGCGCGCCGAGGCGCGCGCCAACCGCGACCTGTCATTCACGTCGCGCTACATCCTGGTCAGCGTGGTCGGAGCGCTGCTGGTCGGGTTGATGGCCTTCTCGCTGGAGTGGTCCAACGGTCCGCTGGCGGCCAGCGTCGTGGGCGTCATCGTGGCGCTGGTATGGGTCGCCCTGGCGGTGGGCCTGCGGCTCATGCAGCGACGCTCGGCCGCTCACTGACCAGCGGCAGGTGGATGGACCGCTTGCGGCGCTCGGCTGGGGGGTGGTCGGGTACGCGCTGGGTGCGCTGCCGGTCGGCGTGATCGTGGCGCGGCTCTACGGAGGCGTCGACCCGCGGTCCGCCGGCTCGGGGCGCACCGGAACGACGAACGCCCTACGCACGCTCGGCCTGGGCGGGGCGGCACTGGTCTTCGTGCTCGACCTCGCGAAGGGCCTTGCCGCGGTGCTGCTGGCGCGCTGGCTGTGGGCGGGCGACACGGGCTGGACCGAGTGGGTCGCCGCGCTCGCGGGAGTGGGTGCCGTCGTGGGGCACATCTGGTCGGTCTTCATCGGCTTTGCCGGCGGGCGCGGCGTGGCGACCTCGACCGGCGGGCTGCTCGGCATGGCGCCATGGTCGCTGCTCGTGCTGGCCCCGATGGTTGCGCTCATCGTCTGGCGCTGGCGCTACGTCTCCCTCGGGTCGGTGAGCGCGGCCGTGACCGGCCCACTGGTGGTCGCGGTCCTCCTGGTCCTGGGCGCTGCGACGCCGGCAGCCATTGGCTACGCCGTTGGGGCCGGCGCACTCGTGCTCTGGGCACACGCCGACAACATCCGGCGGCTGCGAGCCGGTACCGAACGCAGGCTCGGCCGGCGGGAAGCTGGCGGATGAGCAACGCCGGAGCGCACCTGACCTCGCTGCCCAACCTGCTGGGCGTCCTGCGCATCGCCCTGACGCCGGTCGTCATCGCGCTGCTGCTGCTGCCGTTTCCGGGCGCCGGCTTGATCGCCTTTGCCATCTTCGCCCTGGCGGCCACCACCGACTCGCTCGACGGGCGCATCGCGCGGGCGCGCGGCCAGGTGTCGCCGCTCGGCGTGTTCATGGATCTCACCGCCGATAAGGTGCTGGTCGTGGGCGTGCTGGTGGCCATGGTCGAGACCTCGCTGCTGCCGACCTGGATCGTGGCCACCATCCTCATCCGTGAGCTGGTGATTGCAGGGGTTCGTCAGCTGGCGGCCTCGGCCGACGTGGTCATCGCGGCAAGGGCGCTGGGTAAGGCCAAGACGCTCGCGACGCTGTCGGCCATGGCCGTCCTGCTGCTTGCCTTCGATGCGCGGACCGGCGGACCGATATCGGCGCTGGGCATGGGTGCGGCGCTGCACGCCATCGGGTTCTGGCTGATGGTGGTCGCCCTGCTGCTGACCCTGGCATCGGCCGGGGACTACCTGCGCGGGGCGCTTCCGATCCTGACCGGTCGTCACTGAAAAGACTGCTACTTGATGAGCCGCTTCTCCATGCGGTTCATGGCGATCCACATCATCGCCGCGAAGAAGACGAGCAGGTAGGCGAGATCCCACAGCTGGTTGACGCTCAGCGCGCCGATGGTCAGGCCGCGCACCAGGTTGATCGAGTGGTACAGCGGGGTCAGCTCCATGAACACCTGGATCGGCAGGGGATAGACGGTGATCGGGAAGAAGGTGCCGCTGAACAGGAACATCGGCTGGACGATGAGGCCCATCGGGATGTCGAAGTCCTGCACGGTGCGCAGGAACGAGGTGCCCGCCAGGCCGGCCGCCGCGAAGGCGGCGGAGATCAGCAGCGCCGCCGGGAAGGCGAGCAGCGCCCAGGGCGACAGGATCAGCCCCATGCCCCACATGATCAGCAGCATGCTCACGCTGTACAGCAGCGAGCGCATGAGCGCCCACATCATCTCGCCGAGGGCGATCTCCGAGATCCCCATGGGCGTGGCCAGGATGCCGTCGTATGTCTTGGCGTAGTTGAGCCGGAAGAAGACGTTGAAGATGGTCTCGAAGACCGCCCCGTTCATGGCCGCGGTGGCCAGCAGTGCGGGCGCGACGTAGGCCGCGTAGCTGATCTCGCGCCCGTCGGGCAGCGGCACGCCCTGGATCAGGCCGCCCAGCCCGAGCCCGATGCCGAACAGGTAGAAGACCGGCTCCATGACCCCCGACAGGATCACGATCCACTGATGCCGGTAGACCATCACGTTGCGCTCGACGAGGCGGCGCGAGCGCCAGATGCGGGCACCCGCCACCGAGAAGAGGCCGCGCTGTGTGGCGCCCCTGAGGTCGGTGGTCACCGGCTTACCTGGCCATCCGGCGGGCCAGCCCGGCATCGGCCAGCCAGATGCAGATCCCCGCGAACGCGAGCAGGTAGGCAAGGTGCAGTGGGGCGGTCACCGGGTCGAGGCGGTTGAGCGTCAGACCGCGGATGAGCTCCACGGCATGGAACAGCGGGGTAGCCCACGCCACCACCAGGACTGCCTGCGGCATCTGTGTCAGCGGGAAGAACGTGCCACTGAACAGGAACAGCGGGTTGATCACGAAGCGGAAGATCCAGCTGAAGCCCAGGTCGTTCTGCTGGGTCGTGGTGAACGCGATCAGCGCCGACGAGAAGCCCAGCCCGCACAGCACCGCCACCGGGATGGCCAGCACCGCCAGTGGCGTCGCCGTCACGCCCATCAGCCACAGCACGATCATGAACACCGTGGCGATGGTCGCCAGCCGGAAGCTGATCCAGCCAATCTCGCCCAGCAGGATGTGGCGCGTGCCGAGCGGCGTCGACAGCATGGCCTCGTAGTTCCGCCCCCACATGATCTTGTTCATGATCGGGTAGGTGGATTCGAAGGTCGCCAGCTGCATGGCGCTCGCGGCCAGCAGGCCGGGGCCAAGGAACTGGAGGTAGGTCAGGCCGCCGAAGGCGCGCGGGTTGTTGGCCAGCAGCGAGCCCATGCCGATCCCCATCGCCGACAGGAACATGAACGGCTGCAGGAAGCCGAAGAAGATGCTGCGATGCCATATGCGCTTGTAGACAAGCCAGTTGCGGACGAAGACGCGCGACGCGGGCGCCAGGCTCACCGCTTCACTCCACCAGCGAGCGGCCGGTCAGACGCAGGAAGACATCCTCCAGCGACGAGCGGCGCACCAGCGTTCCCTCGACCGGGATGTGGCGCCGGTTGATCTCCTCAAGCGTCCGCTCGCCGTCGTCTGTGTAGATCAGGACCCGGTCCGGCAGGTCCTCGACCCGCTCGGCGAGCCCGTCCAGCTTGCCGTTCAGCGAGGCACGCACGCCGTCCGCCAGCCGCAGCTCGAGCACCTCTCGCGAGCTGTGCTGGTCGATCAGCTGGCGCGGTGATCCCTCGGCCACGATGTGCGCCTTGTCCATGACGACGAGCCGATCGCAGAGCTGCTCGGCCTCGTCCATGTAATGCGTGGTGATGATCAGCGTTGCGCCGCGCTGCTTCAGCCGGTAGAGGCGATCCCAGAGCAGATGGCGCGCCTGGGGATCCAGGCCGGTCGTCGGCTCGTCGAAGATGACCAGGTCGGGTTCGTTGATGAGTGCCCGGGCGATCGTCAATCGCCGTTTCATGCCGCCGGAGAGAGGCTCGACCTTGTCGGTTGCACGTTCGTCGAGCTGGACGAACTCGAGGAGCTCGTCGGCACGCTTGCGTGCCACGTCGCGCGGGATGTCGAAGTAGCGTGCGTACATCTCGAGGTTCTCGCGCACCGTGAGCTCGGTGTCCAGGTTGTCGATCTGCGGCACCACGCCCAGGCGGGCCTTGATCTCGCGTGCCTGCGTCCGTGGGTTCATGCCGATGACGCTCAGCTCTCCGTCGCTGACCGGCGAGGAGCAGGCAATCATGCGCATGGTGCTCGTCTTGCCGGCCCCGTTCGGACCCAGGAAGCCAAAGGACTCTGCCGGCTGCACGTCGAAGCTGATCGCATCGACGGCGGTGAACGCGTCGAAGCGCTTCGTCAGGTCGCGGGCATGGACGAGGGAGGGGCTGCTGCTCATGGGGCTCGCCATTCTAGACCGATGCGACCGCGATTTCTCATCGGCCGACGCCGGCTCGCAATCCTGCCGGTGAGTGTCAGGTTTGACCGATTATCCTGACCGCATGGCCATCCGCACCGTCATCCAGCACGGACCCAAAGACAAGAAGACCGCCGCCTTCGCGATCGACTGGCCGGGCTGGAGCCGCGGCGCCAAGACGCCGCAGGCAGCGCTCGAAACCTTCGAGGCGTACCGGGACCGCTATCGGCCCGTCGCCCGCATGGCGGGGCTCGAATCGGAATTCGACGCGGCCGGGGACGTCGAAATCGTCGAGGATCACGTCGGCGTCGGATCCACCGACTTCTGGGGCATCTCCTTCGCCGCATCGTCGTTCGAAAAGGGCCGGATGCCGGAGGACGAGCTGGAACGCAAGCTCGCGCTGCTCCAGGCGGCGTGGAGGTTCTTCGATGGGGTCGCCGCGGCGGTCACCTCCGAATTGGAGAAGGGCGCGCGCGGTGGAGGCCGTGACCGCGACGAGATCATTCGCCACGTTCTCGCCAACGAGGGGAGCGACTTCGCCAGGCGGCTCGGCGCCTCCGCCCCTACGGAGGAGCTGCTCACGCTCGCCGGCCGCCAAGCATTCCGAGCGCAATTCCTCACCGCCATCCGCGAACACAACGCCGAGGGCAAGCTGGCCGGCCGCAGCAGCTGGACGATGCCATTCCTGATCCGGCATATCGCCTTCCATGCACTCGATCACGCCTGGGAGATGGAGGACAGGGACCCCCTCATGGGTTCGCCCGACCGAGGCCCATAAACGAGCGCCTTGACAGTAGCACGTAATGGGCGCAGCATCGTGGCATGAAGGTCGCGGTCATCGGCGCCACCGGGTTCGTGGGCAGCCATCTGGTGCCGCACCTGGTCGCGCGCGGCCACGCGGTCATCGCCATCTCGCGCGGCGGAGGCCGCCCGGCTGACTGGTCCGATGCGGTCGAGGCGCGCGCGGCGGACGTCACCCGCGACGACGTGGCGAGCGCCCTGGCCGGCGCCGATGCGGCGGTGCACCTCGTGGCCATCCCGCGCGAAACCGGCGGCCGTCGCTTCGACGAGGTCAACGTGCAGGGCGTGCAGCGCGTGGTCGCGGCCGCCGAGCGCATTGGGCTGAGGCGGCTGGTGCACCTGTCCGTCCTCGGCGTGGCGGACGATCCGAAGCTCGCCTACCTGCACTCCAAGTGGCGCGGCGAGCAGGCGGTGCGCAACAGCTCGCTGGACTGGGTCGTGCTGCGGCCGTCACTGCTGTTCGGCACCGGCGACGGCTTCTTCAACCTGGTCCGAACCACGCTGCGCTGGTGGTCGCCGGGCGTCGTGGTCATTCCAGGCCGCGGTGACGCGCGCTTCCAGCCGCTATCCGTGGACGATCTCGTCATGGCGGTCGAGCATTCATTGACCGATGCGGACCGATCCGGCTCCCTCTACGAGCTCGGCGGCCCGGACTGGCTGAGCTATCGCCAGATCGTGGACGCCGTGATGTCCGCAACCCGGATGCGGCGCCTGAAGGTTGGCATGCCCATCCCGCTCATCGGTGCCCTGACCAGCGTCACGGATAAGGTGCTGCCCATCTTCCCGGTCAGCCACGACCAGATCGCGTCCCTGGGTCGCCCGAACTACACCGATCTCGACGCGTTCGAACGCGCCTTCGGCGTCAAGCCGCGTCCGCTCGACCTGTCGTACCTGCGGCGCTGATCGCGCGGCGATCAGGCTTGCCAGGTCTCCCCGGGCTGCAGGCGCAGCACGGTGGCATCGGTCTGTGAGGCCAGATCGTCCGGACGGCCGGCCAGCATGGGGAACGTGCCCCAGTGAACCGGCAGCACCGTCTGCGCGCCGATCAGCTTCAGCGCGCGCGCCGCGTCGGCCGGTCCCATGGTGTAGTGCCCGCCGATGGGCAGGACGGCAATGGACGGCTGCCAGCGCTCGCGCACCAGGGCCATGTCGCCGAACAGGTCGGTGTCGCCGGAGTGGTAAACGCGGCTGCCGTCCTCGAACTCGATGAGCCAGCCCCAGCAGCCAACTTCGCGCGTCGCCTCCGCCTCGCCGCCGGTGATCGTGATGCCGCCGGTGTGGTCGGCGTGCAGCATCGTCAGCTTGATCCCGGCCGCCTCGAAGCTGCCGCCCTTGTTCATACCGACCGCCTCGATGCCATTGACAGCGAGATAGAGGCTCATCTCGTGGCTGCACACCACCTGGCCGCCGGCCTCCGCCAGCTCGACGACGTCCTTGCAGTTCTCACCGACGTGATCGAAGTGGCCGTGCGTCGGCGCGATGATGTCGACCCGCTCGGGAGTCCGGTAGGCCTCGGCGTAGGTTGGAGCGCCGGTCCATCGGTCGACCCACAGCCACTTCTCACCCGGAGACCGATACAGCACGCCCCCGTGTCCCAGCCAGGTGATCTGCAGGTTTGCCACGTCGCTGCCTCCTCGGTCGTTCGTCGGATTGCCTGGATGCTAGTCGCAGCTGGCGGACTTGACAGAGCCACGATACTACGTGGGACGTAGTACGCACGGAGACCGATGAGCGGTGACCAAGCTCGGAACCAATGATCCAGGCCTGCTGGTGCTGGTGAGCCTCGCTTCCGGACCGCGCCACGGTCATGCCATCCTGCTGGACGTCCAGGGCTTCGCCGGCGTTCGGCTCGGCCCTGGCACACTGTACGGCGCGATCGAGCGCCTTGAGGCCGATGGGCTCGTCGAAGCGCTGCCGATGACCGGACGCCGGCGTCCGTATCGGCTCACCGACGGCGGCCGCTCGCTGCTGGCGAGTCGCCTTGACGGCCTGGCGCAGACGCTTCGCACCGGCCTGCAGCGCGTGGCGGTTCGATCGTGAGCCGTATCGGCCGGGCGCTGGCGCATCGGGCCATTCGCGCCTACCCACTGGCGTGGCGCGTGCGTTACGAGCCAGAGCTGCACGCACTCGTCGATGACGGTGATTCGGGCCTGCCCGACGCCGTCGATCTCGCCGCCGGTGCGATTCGCCGGCACCTGAATGGAGGTGCGCCCATGCGCTTTGAACCCGCCCA
Organism: uncultured Chloroflexia bacterium; assembly: GCA_963716585.1. Taxonomy (GTDB): domain Bacteria; phylum Chloroflexota; class Limnocylindria; order QHBO01; family QHBO01; genus JAICUY01. The sequence goes on along the minus strand of CAVQTN010000004.1, from coordinate 420,879 downwards.
TCGGCATCCGCTCGCGTTTGCCGTCCTGGCGCTCGTCATCCTGGCGCCGACGCTTGTCTTTGTTGTGCTGTCGGCCGCCGGCTTTGGCGTGACGTGGCTCACCGGACCGCGGATCGTCGACCTGGGCCTGGTGCTTGCCCCGGTGGCAGCATTCGTTCTCGCAGCACTACCACTGCTGGATGCGCGCGTTGAGCGTGGTGTTGATGGACCGATGCTCGCGCTGCGCGTTCGCGCGCTGCCGGCGAACGTGATCGTGGGGATGGTCGCCATGGTGCTCGCCGCATTCCTGATCGGTCACATCGTCACCGAGTCGGTCCTGCAGCTCGGCGCTTAGGCCCTGTGTATGAACTGGAGCCATTCAGGCGCACGTCCCGCTTGATGGCGCGGTGACGCGCGACCCGGTCGAGCTGCTCCCGATGATCGGCTCGCCGATGCTGGAGCGCGGGTTCTGCGCTCTCCGGCAGGACGAGTCGCAGACGGAGAGCGCCGTCCTGACCGACTGGGCCTTCCACGGGACGCAGCAATCTCCGATGGTCAGGTGCGGGGGCGCGGCCACCAGTTGCGTGAGTGAGACGCTGGCCGTCCTCGATGCCCTGGCTCTCGGTCGGTCATCCCGCCACTCGCATCAAGTTCCGGCTTGACGCGATGTGCATCTGGGCGCCGTTCCACACCATGCCCTGCGGGAGCATCGCGGTTCCGGACGGCACGCGGAGATCACGACCGCGGTCGTCAGCTTCCGGACGAGTTCACACGCCTTCCTCAACCTGTTCCGGCTGGCTGATGGCTCGATCCGCCCGGACATGGCCCTCGTTACCCCGCCGCCCGGTGCGACGCCGTTCCAGTAGATCGAGCCGCGACGCGCAATACGACTAGCAGGTCTTCAAATCCGTCCCAACATGTAGCCGACCGAGGCACGTCGTGGTAGAAAGACGACGTGAAAAGCCGCCTACGGTGAGTTGGCACAGGCTCAGGCTCGCGCTCCTGGTGCTGGTCGTTGCGGGCTCGTTGCGGGGCGTCGGAAGCAACCGCCGCGGCGGCTCCCACCGATGCGGGTTTTGGCTTCACGTCGTGCTCGGGTCTCCCGGCCCAAGCTTTCACCGTTCTGGACCTACCAGACGGCGCGAGCATATTCAAACACTTCCCGGCGCTTGGCATCACGCCGGAAATCATGGATGCCCATGGCCCGCTACATGATGGCCCGCTGGTTGCCGCGGCCTTCAAGGGAGACATCTGTGAGATTCCTGCTTATACGCCCCTTGGGCTTGGTCCTGCCAGTCCGAAATATCGCAATCTTCTTGTCGTTACCACACGCGACGGCGACAGTTGGTACTTTGCCGACGTCGACTTCACCTCGTATGTGCCGTGAACCAAGGCCAACGCTGACCTAGCACTAGTTCCGAGACACGTTGTTGACGGATCTTCCGTGCGCGGTTGCGGGAGTTGCTCAAGCTCCGGACCGACATGAGGCCGACAGGGCTGCTGCTAGAGACCAGCGTCTTTGGGACGCGGCGGCTGCTGGTGGCGCGCGTGACCGAACTCGGCTGGGCCGGCGACGCAAGCCGCGGTAGACATCGGACACGGTCGCGGCCCCCCGCCCGGCACGGCGCGCGGCCGCAGGCGACGCACCACGACTTAGGCGCCGGGCAGGATCAGGCGACCCGTCTCGGCGACGCGCCGCATCCACGCCAGCTCGCGCTCGATCGTCGTCTCCGCCCCATGGCCCGGCAGCACTCGGGCGCCGGGCGCGATGTCGCGGGCCAACCGCGCCAGCGATGCGACCATCTGCTCATCGCTGCCGCCGGGGAGGTCGGTGCGGCCCCAGCCGCGGGGGAAGAGCGTGTCGCCGCTGAGCAGCAGTGCCAGCCGCTCCTCGTAGAGGCAGACCGAGCCCTCGGTGTGGCCCGGGGTGTGGAGCACGTCGAAGACGAGGTCGCCGATGTGCAGCTGCTCGCCCTCGCGCAGGTGGCGATCGGCTGTGGAAGGCTCGACTTCGAACCCATAGCTATTTGAGCCGCTCAACCTGTACTCGTCGTCCGGATGAATGGCCAGCGGGGCGCCGGATGCTCGCTTCAGCGGGGCGTTGTCGAAGACATGGTCAATGTGGCCGTGCGAATCGGCGATCAGGTGCACCCGCAGGCCGGCGCCGCGCACGCGTTGCATGAGCGGCTCGGCGGCCCCCATGCCCGGATCCAGGACCAGTGCCTCGGTCGACCGGCCGTCCCAGACGAGGTAGGCGTTCGTCTCCCAGGGCCCGAAGACGCCGAGCTCGAGGCGAACCGCATGGGCTGGATCGGCCGATGCGCGCGCCCGCTCGATGACCGGCTCGCTCATTGTTCGATCGCGCCGGCAGGACCGAGGATACCGGGCAGCCCATCGGCCAGCCGCAGGCCGAACGCCGCCGCAAGCTCCTCGGCCAGAGCCGATTCCACCGCCTCCATCTCGACCGGGTGGCCGAGCTCCGCCGTCAGCGAGGTCACGCCCTTGTCGCGGATGCCGCAGGGCACCATCTCGTCGAACCAGCGCAGGTTGGTGTTGACGTTGATGGCCAGCCCGTGGGTCGTCACCCCACGCCGCACGCGGACGCCGATCGCCGCCAGCTTGCGCGAGTCGTCGACCCAGACGCCGGTCAGCCCGTCGACGCGTCCCGCTTCGACGTCGAACGCTGGCCGCGGTGGCGATGACCGCCTCCTCCAGGGAGCGGACGTAGCGCCGCAGGTTGAGCGCCTCCTTCAGCTCGACGATCGGGTAGGCGACCAGTTGCCCCGGCCCATGGAAGGTGATGTCGCCGCCGCGATCGATGCGCACGAACTCGGCGCCCAGCTCGCGCAGGCGCTCGGGCGTCGCCAGCAGGTTCGCCTGATCGCCTCCGCGGCCGATGGTGTAGACCGGGAAGTGCTCGAGAAGGAGCAGCCGGTCACCGATACGCCGCCCGCGACGCTGATCGGCGAGCTCGTCCTGCAGCTCCCAGGTCGGCTCGTAGGGGACGGTGCCCAGCCGCTCAACGGTCAGCATCCCACCGTGCGCGGCGAGGAGCGGATGCTCCTCGCTCGCCGGGCGATACGGCAGGTCGCGGCGCGGCCGGCGTAGAGCGGCCGTTTCGGTTTCCGACGGCGCAATGCTGATGTCGCGCATCGGCGAGGTGGCGGCCGAGGTGCGCATCGGTCCGTTAGCTCGCGGCGGCAGCCGTCGACGCTCCGGGGACCTGCTCCGCTGCGTGGTACGAGGAGCGCACGAGCGGCCCGGACTGGACGTGGGCGAAGCCCAGCTCGAGCCCGATGCGGCGGAGTGCCATGAACTCGGCCGGGGTGTAGTACTTCACCAGCGGCAGATGCTGGCGCGAGGGCCGCAGGTACTGGCCGATGGTCAGCACGTTCACGCCGGCCTCGACGAGCAGCTGCATCGCATCGGTGACCTCGTCCCAGGTCTCTCCCAGGCCGAGCATCATGCCCGTCTTGGTGACCATCGAGTCGAAGCCGATCTCGTCGGCGATGGCGCGACCGGTGGTCAGCACGCCCACGCTGCGGTCCCAGCGCGCGCGGCGGCGGACCGGCTTCTGCAGGCGCGGCACCGTCTCGACGTTGTGGTTGAGGATCTCGGGCTGGGCCTCGACCACGGTACGGATGTCCGCCTCGTGGCCGTTCAGGTCGCTGATCAGCACCTCGATGCTGGTGGCGGGGTTCTCGAGCCGGATCTGGCGGATCGTCTCGGCGATGATGCCGGCGCCGCCGTCGGGCAGGTCGTCGCGTGCGACCATGGTGATCACCACGTGCTGCAGACCCATTCGCCGCGTCGCCTCGGCCACGCGGCGCGGCTCGTCCCAGTCGGTGGTCGGCGGCCGCCCGGTGGCGATGGCGCAGAAGCCGCAGTTCCGGGTGCAGACGCTGCCGAGGACCATGAAGGTCGCGGTGCCGAGGGTCCAGCATTCACCGATGTTCGGGCAGCGCGCCTCCTCGCAGACGGTGTTCAGGCCCTCGTCGCGCATGAGGTGCTTCAGCCCGGCATAGGTCGATCCTGCCCCGATGCGAACCTTCAGCCACTCCGGACGCCGCCCGCCCGGCCCGGCGTTCTCCGGAAGCGGGTCGCCGGGGGCGAGCAGGCCGCCATCGGTCTGTGGACCGCCTGGGTACATCACGTCCGACGGCCCGCCGTGATGCCCGGCGGCTGGCTGGACGACGCTCAGCTCGCCAAGGCCGGAGAAATCGGGCTGCGACATGCACGCAAGTCTAGCGGAGGCCGGCGTGGTGGTCCTCGGACGCCGCCTGGGCAATGCGTCCTCGACTCCGGCCAGCCATCGGTACGCTGGCAGTACTGCACTCCACCGCCCTCGCGCCAATTTGCATGGAATCCGGTGACGAGGACGTGCGATGCCAGTCGTTTCTCCTATCGACCCACCATGATCGCCCGCCTAGCCTGCACGGACCATGCGACGCCCGAACGGCAAGACCGATGCGACCTCTCGCGGCCGGCGCCCCATGCTGCTGGTACTCGTGTTCGGCGTCTTCCTGGTCCTGATTGGGATCACCGCAAGTGCACTCGTCGCGGTCACGTCCTCGCATCTCACCGAAACGACGGTGAACGCCAGCGTGGAGCGCGACGCCTCACTCGTCGAGCTGTTCGTGAACGGCAACCTCAGGAGCGACGACCTGGGAGCGCCCGGCCCGGGCGCGGCGCGCACGGCCGAGCTCGGCTCGAAGCTGGCAGCCCTGACGCGCCAGGATGCGATCCTGCGGGTCGAAGTGCGTTCTCCGGCCGGTGTGGTCCTGTTCGCCAGCGAACCAGGGGCCGTCGGCGCGGAGCAGTCTGTTTCGGGCGAGATGCACCGGGCCGTGGATCAGCAGCTGCCCACTGCGCTGCTCTCCGACACGGCGAACGATGACGTCGCCGGCCCGCCGCTGGCCGCCAACTCGGTGCTTCGCGAATACCTGCCGATCGTCGACGAAGCGCACGCGACGCGCGCCGTGATGGCGGTGTGGCGCGACGCGACCCCACTGCTGGCCCGAGTCGAGCAGGCACAGCGCGACGTCGTCATCGTGGTGCTGGGTGCGGCCACCGTCCTCGCCGCGTTGCTCTTCCTGATCTTCCGCGCGGCGCACGTGCGCATCGGACGCCAGCAGGTGCAGCTGGTCGAGGCGACCCGGCGCGATGCGCTGACCGGGATGCTGAACCACGGCGCCATCGTGTCGAGCCTCGCGACCGCGGTCGACCGGACGCGCGAGGCCGACGACCCGCTGGCGATCGCGCTGCTCGACATCGACAATTTCAGGCTGCTCAACGACACCCACGGCCATCTGGCTGGTGACGACGTCCTCCTGTGCGTCGCCGACATCCTGGCGGGCCAGGACGTCGCCGAGGCGGCACGCTACGGCCCGGACGAGTTCCTCCTCATCTGGCGGGAAGCGGGCGTGGCCGAAGCAGAGGCCGCGCTCATCGCCATTCGTGAACGCCTGGCCGACGTCGCCGTGCGCTTTGGCGAGTCCGAGAGCCTGCCGGTCAGCGTCAGCATCGGCATTGCCGGTTATCCGGCACATGCGGCATCCGTCACCGAGCTGCTGGCGGCTGCGGCCGTGGCGCTCCAGGAAGCCAAGGCAAGTGGCGGAGACGGCGTGCGCGTCGCACAACGCGCCGAGGAGCGAACGGCGTCGCGCAGCTTCGACGTCCTCCAGGGCCTGGTGATCGCCGTCGACACCAAGGACCGATACACCAGGCGACACTCCGAGGATGTGGCGCGCTATGCGGTCTTTCTCGCCCAGCGATTGGGGCTCGACGAGGAGACGCTCGGGACGATCCGACTGTCCGGCCTGCTGCACGACATCGGCAAGATCGGCATCCCCGACACGCTGCTGCGCAAGCCGAGCAAGCTGACCGCCCAGGAGTTCGACGTCTTCAAGCAGCACGTCGCCTTGGGCGACTCCATCGTGCGCGACGTGCCGAACCTCGAGATGGTGCGCGCCGGCATCCGCCACCACCACGAGCGCTGGGACGGTCACGGCTATCTCGAGGGCCTGGAGGGCGAGGCGATCCCCCTCGTCGGCCGCATCATGGCGGTGGCTGACGCATTCAGCGCCATGACCACCACCCGCCCGTACCGCAAGGCGCTCCCCGTCGAGGAGGCGCTCAAGCGCCTCGGCGATGCCGCGGGGAGCCAGCTCCAGGAGGAGCTGGTTGCGACCTTCATCACCGGCATCGAGACGGCGGCGGATGCGCCGATGCCCGGCGAGCCGTCCAACCTGATCTGGCACCCGGCCGCGAAGGTGGCCTGATGATGCGCCACTGGTGCGCCGCCGGCGCCGCGGCGCTGCTGGTCCCGGCTCTGCTCCTGGCGATGCCGGTCAGAGCAGCCAACGTCGCGCTGCTGTGGAGCCTGGTCGCATCGCCGACGGCGGTCTCGACGGGCGTTTCGACGCAGTTCACGCTTGATGCCACAAACGGCGATCTGCTCGGCGGTCGGATCGAATGCATCATCGTCGATGTGCCGGTGAACTTCGATGTCCTGGGCGCATCGGTCGGAACGGCGTCGAACGGCAAGACCTGGCGAGCATCGCAGAGCGGGAACCGCGTTCGGGTCTTCACTGACTCCGGAGGAGGCCGATTGGAGCTACTCGGCGAGTCCGTGCGGTTCTGGATCACGGCTCGAGCGCGCAGCGCCGGCAATCTCACCTGGACGTCACATGCCTACGAGCAGAAGGATTGCGGTGGCTCGAGCTCGTTGCTCGGTGTTCCGCCGGTCGTCCTTGTCACCGGCGCTCCCGTGACGCCGAGTCCGACCCCGACAGCGTCCCCGAGCCCCGAGCCGAGCGCCACCCCCAAGCCGACTCAGCGGCCAACCGCGACGCCACGGCCGGTGCCAACGCCGTCTCCTCCAGCGACGCGGACCTCGGAACCGGCAGCCAGCCCTGCCGTCGTCGCCTTGCTGCCCTCGTCAGCACCGCCAACGACCCCTGCGCCGAAGCGCTCCCTCGGCGAGCCGTCGCAGTCTCCGGATGTGCAGCCCGTTGCGCCGGCTGGACGAGCTCCATCGGAGGACAGCGGTGGGGCGCAGGTCGCCATCGGTCCGGGCGGTCTCGGCCTGCGGACGCATGACGCTGGAAGCAAGGACTCGCTCGACGTCCAGATCCTGAACGGACTCGACCTGTCGCAGCTGTGGTTCGTGCCGGCGGCCGTGTTGGGCGGTCCGGGCCTGCTCGTGCTCCTGTGGGTGGCGCTGCAGCTCGGCGCGGGCGTCATCTGGCTGCCTGCCGCGCGACGGTTGCGGGGGGACGAGCGACGTCGCGCGGCTATCGTTCGGGGGTGAAGGCCTTGTCGAGGTTCGACATCGCGCCCAGGTGACGCCAAGAGCCCGCTGAGCAGGCGAAGCTCTAGCTGACGCGACGAGTTCGAGCAGCCCTCCGGTCGAGGCGGGTCAGCCCAGCGGCGTGTTCGGGTCCCACGACTCCAGGCGCTTGCGCACGTCGGCCAGGAATGAGCCGACCTGCGCGCCGTCGAGAACGCGATGGTCGAAGCTGCAGGTCATGTTCATGATCGAGCGAATGGCGATCACGTCCTCGACCATCGGCCTCGATCACGAATGGCCGCTTGACGATGGCCTCCATCGACAGGATGGCGACCTCCGGCGCGTTGATGATCGGCATCGACGACACGGATCCGAACCAGCCCGTGTTGTTGACGGTGAAGGTGCCGCCCTGGATCTCGTCGAGCTTGAGCTTGTTGGCTGCGGGCGCGAGCGGCGAGGTCCTGGACCTGGCGGTTCACGCCGCTGATCGAGAGCTGGTCGGCGTTGGGATGACCGGCACCATGCAGACCGTTGTCGACCGCCACCGCGATGCCGATGTTCATCGCCTGCTTGAGGATGATCCTTGTCCTCGGCGAACTGGCTGTTGAGCATCGGGTGCATGCGCAGCGTCTCGGTGACCGCCTTGACCACGCACCGCGACGTAGCTGATGCCGATGCCTTCGCGGGCCTTGTAGGCGCCCTGTGTTGGCCTCGCGCCAGCGGACGACATCGGTCATGTCGACCTCGACCACGGTGTAAGCGTGCGGAACGGTCTGCTTGACCTGGGTCATCTTTCGCGCGATGCCCTTGCGCATCTGGGTCAGTGGCAGCTCAGTGTCGCCACCTGAGGGCGTGGGAACCGGTGTCGGCTGATAGATCGGCGCGGGCGCGGGCGCCGTCCCGGCGGGAGCCGGTGGTGGCGGGGGAGCGGCTGGCGCCTGTGCGACGGCCGCCTCAGGCGCGGGCTGCGCGGCTGAAGCCGCAGGAGCTGCCGCTGCCGCTGGTCCTTGACCGGCCTGGTTGATGAAGCTCAGCACGTCTTCGCGGGTGACGCGTCCGCCGGCACCGCTGCCGGTCAGCTGGCTGACATCGAGGTCGTGCTCGCGGACGAGGCGTCGGACGGCAGGTGTCATGCGCACGCGAGCTGTCGGTCGGCGGCGCGGCCGGTCGTGCCGTTCTGTGGCTCGCCGGTCTGCGTCGCCGCTTCGTCGGTTGCCACGCCCGGTCGCGCCGCCGCTTGGTGCCGTCTGCCGCCTCGGGGGCGGCTGCGCGCCGGCCGCCTGGGGCATCTCCGGCTGCGGCCGGCTGAGGCTCGGCGTCAGCGCGGGGCGGCCTCGGCAGGCGGTGCGGTCGCGGCAGGCGCCGCGGCCTCGGCTGCCGGCGACTCTGCGCCGGCGCCATCGGTCTCGATCTCGGCCAACGGCGTGCCGACCTTCACCGTCTCGCCGTCGCCGACGATGATCTTGGTGACCTTGCCGGCGACCTCGGCCGGGACCTCGGCGTTGACCTTGTCGGTCACGACCTCGAAGAGCGGGTCGTACTGCTCGACCTTGTCGCCCTCCTTGACCAGCCAGCGCTCGATCGTGCCCTCGGTGACCGACTCGCCGAGCTGCGGCATCTTGATCGTGGTTGGCATCGGTCAGGGTCGCTCCTTCGGGTTCCTAGTACGCGGCGAGCTTGCGGGCGGCCTCGACGATCTTGGCAGGGTTGAGCATGAACCACTCTTCGAGGTTGTGGTGGTATGGCACGCCCGGCACGTCCGGGCCGGCGAGGCGGGTGACCGGCGCCGTCGAGCTGCTCGAACGCCTCCTCGGCGATCATCGCGGCGATCTCGGCCGCCGAAGCCGCCGAAGCGATTCGCCTCGTGCACGACCAGCGCCTTTCCGGTCTTCGCCACCGACGCCAGGATCGCGGCGCGTGTCGAGCGGACGCAGCGTGCGCAGGTCGACCACCTCGGCCTCGACCCGTCCTCGCGGGCGAGCGTCTCGGCCGCCTCGAGCGCGCAGATGCGCATGTAGCCGTAGCAGAAGATCGACAGGTGGCTTGCCCTCGCGGGCGACCTCGGCCTTGCCGATGGGAACGATCGTGTCGCCGTCGGGCACCTCCGCCTTGAACAGGCGGTACGTCTTCTTGTGCTCGAAGAACATCACCGGGTCCGGGTCGCGCACGGCGGCCTTGAGCAGCCCCTTGGCATCGGCCGGCGTGCCCGGTGCGACCACCTTGAGGCCCACCGTCGAGGTGAAATAGGCCTCGTTCTACTGGAGTGGTACAGCGCGCCGTGGACGCCGCCACCGTACGGCATGCGGATCACCATCGGCAGGCCGAAGGTTCCGTTCGACCGATAGCGCATGCGGCTGATCTCGGAGACGATCTGGTTGAAGGCGGGATAGACGAAGTCGGCGAACTGCATCTCCGCGATCGGCCGCAGGCCGTAGAGTGGCAGCGCCGGCAGCGGCGCCCGCGATCATCCCTTCGCTGAGCGGCGTGTCGAGCACGCGCTTGCCGCCGTACTTGGCCCACAGCCCGTCGGTGGCGCCGAAGACGCCGCCCTTCTTGCCGACATCCTCGCCGAGGACCATCACGTTCGAGTCGCGCTCCATCTCCTCGTCCATCCCTGGCGGATCGCCTCGAGGATGTTCAGCTCCGCCATCTCAGCGCGCCTCCAGGTCGGCGGGTCGGACGCTCCCGGCGCGCTGTGATCAGGGTCCGCATACACGAAGCGCTCGGCGGTGGTCACGTCGGGCCCGGGCCGCGCCTCGGCGCGCTTGGAGGCCTCGTTGACCTCGGCCTTGACCTCGGCTGCGCAGGCGCTCGTCGATCTCGTCGGTCAGGACGCCACCCTCGCGCAGCTGCGGGCGAAGATGAGGATCGGATCCTGCTCCTTGAGCGCGTCCACCTCGGCCGGGTCTCGGTAGCGCCGCTGGTCGTCGTCCGAGGAGTGGCTAGGTCATGCGCACGACCTTGGCCTCGATCAGGGTCGGCCCGTCGCCGCGCCGCGCCCGCTCGTGGGCATCCCGCCCCGCGGCGTAGCAGCCCAGCACGTCGCCGCCGTCGACGGTGATCCCCGGCATGCCGTAGCCCTGCGCCGCGGGCGGCGACGCTACAGGCCGGCGACCTGCTGGGCGAGCGGCACGCTGATGGCATAGCCGTTGTTCTCGCAGACGAAGATGACCGGCAGTTTGTGCACACCGGCGAAGTTCATCGCTTCGTGCACCTCGCCCTGGTTGGCCGGTCCCCTCGCCGAAATAGGTGATCGCCACCACTGTCCTCGCCCTTGACCCAGGCACCCATCGCCATGCCCCACCGCGTGGAGCACCTGGGTGCCGACCGGCGAGCTGACGCTGACGATGTTGTACGGCGCGCCCCCGTAGTGCCCGGGCATCTGGCGTCCGCCGGACGACACGTCATCGCCCTTGGCAAGGTGCGCCGTGACGATGTCCTGCGGCGCTCATGCCGAACGTCAGGCTGGCCGCGATGGAGCGGTAGTAACGGCGCCATCCAGTCCACGCCCTTGCGCATCGGCCAGGTGATGCCCACCTGCGCACCCTCGTGGCCCTGGCCGGAGATGATGAAGGCGATCTTGCCGGCTCGCTGCATCAGCCACATGCGCTCGTCGACGGCACGTGCCAGCAGCATCTCGCGGTACATCGCCAGCACCTCGTCGTCGCTGAGGCCGAGTTCCGCGTGCCGCGGCCTGGTCGCCGTCTTCGAGCTGCTCATCGTGCTTCATCCTCTCAGACGTGGATCGCTGCGCCGTCGACCGCCAGGGCGGCCTCGGCGAGCACTTCGGTCAGGGTCGGGTGTGCGTGCACCGACATGGCGATCTCGCCCGACGGTCCCCTCCACCAGCAGCGCCAGGGTCGGCTCGGCGAGGAGGTCGCCGGCGTGCGGACCGATGATATGCGCGCCGAGCAGCACGCCGGTCTCGCGCATCGGCGATCATCTTGGCGAAGCCGTCGACTCTCGCCGACGATCGTCGCCTTGCCCAGGGCGCGGAACGGGAACGAACCGACCTTGACTTCGCGGCCCTGCTCCCGTGCCTGCTGCTCGCCGATTCCGACGCTGGCGATCTGCGGCCGGCAGAACGTGACGCGCGGCATCGAGATCCATGCGCACCGGCTCGGGATCGTGGCCGGCGATCTTCTCGACGGCCACGACGGCCTCGTGGCTGGCGACGTGCGCCAGCTGAAAGCCGGGGACGATGTCGCCGATGGCGTACAGGTGCTCGACGCCGGTGCGCATGTACTCGTCGACCTTGACGTAGCCGCGCTCCAGCTCCACGCCCGGGATGTTCTCCAGGCCGATGCCGTCGGTCAGCGGCCGTCGGCCGACCGCCACCAGGATCACGTCCGTCTCGACCTCGGTGCGCCCGTCACCTTCATTGGGCGTGACCGCGAACTTCAGTCCGCCCTCGGTGCGCTCGATGCTGTCGGTGGCGATGGTCGAGGCGGTGTAGATGGTGATCCCGCGCCGCTTGAAGACGCGATTGAGCTCCTTGCTGACGTCCGGCTCCTCGAGCGGGACGACGCGGTCCAGGAATTCGACGAGGTGGACCTCGCTGCCGAAGTCTCGGTACATGCTGGCCCACTCGACCCCGATGGCACCGCTGCCCACGATCGTCACCCGCCTGGGCACGTCGTTGCGCGTAGCGCCTCGTCCGAGGTGATGATCCGCTCGCCGTCGATCTCGAGCCCCGGCAGGCTGCGCGGCGCCGATCCGGTGGCCAGTATCAGGTCGGTGGCGCCGGCATCCAGCTCGCCGGCCTCGCCGCCGTTGACGTGCACGCTGGTCGGCGCGGTCAGCGTGCCGTTGCCGCGCAGCACGCTGATGCCGTTCTTCTTCATGAGGAACTCGACGCCCTTGACGTGCTTGTCGACAACCGCATCGCGTCGTTTGCCGAGCATCGGGTAGTCGAGGCCCACCTGCTCTCCCTGGGTCAGGCCGAACTCGGCACCCTGGGCGGTGACCCGATGCAGCAGGTCTGCGGTCTCGAGCAAGGCCTTCGACGGGATGCAACCGCGGTTCAGGCACGTGCCGCCGAGCCGGTCGCGCTCGACGATGGCGACCTTCAGGCCGAGCTGCGCGGCGCGGATGGCGCCGACATAGCTCATCCCGCCGCCGAGGATGAGCAGGTCGAAGCGCTGCGGATCGGTCATGCGACTCCCTGTGCTGTGCGGCGTAGCGAGCGACCTTCGGCCGTCTCGAAGCGGGCGCGCCACGGGTCCGGCACGGGCATGGGTCTCGCGGCGGCGTAGTCATAGCTGACGAGCACGCTCGATGCCTCGGCAACAATATGGCCGTCGTCACCGGCCGTCATCCGGTGCGACATGCTGAAGCTGCTGCGACCGATCCAGTCGATGCGGGTCCCGACCTCCAGCGGCTGGCCGAAGAAGATCGGCGCCCGGTAGTCGACCTCGATTCGCGCCAGGATCAAGGGCAGCTCCTCCACTCGGTCAGGGTCGATCGGGCAGCTGCAGCGCTTGCGCCAGGTAGCTGATGCGCCCCTGCTCGATGTAGGACAGAAAGACCGCGTTGTTGACGTGGCCGAAGGCGTCGACATCCCGGAAGCGCACTTCGAGCCGCGTGCGGTGGCGAAACTCGTCGGTCACGGAATCCCGATTCTACAGGGTCGGACTCGGAGCACCTCCCGGCGCTCACCGGCAAGGTCGCTCGCCGACGGTGCGACCCCCTCCGACGCGCGGGCGATGAGCCCGGCGAGCAGCGCCACACGCGGCACGACGCTGGAGCGTCGAGCCACTCGTCGGCGGAGTGATCGTCGCCGCCGATCGGTCCCAGCCCGTCGAGGGTCGGCAGCCCGCATGCCGGAGGTGGTGTTGGCGTCGCTTGCCCCTCCGGTCGCAGCGTCGGAAAGGTCGAAGCCCATGCTCGTGCGGCGACGTCCTGCGCCAGCGCCACGAGGCGCGCGGTGGCCGGCGACTTCTCCATTGGCGCGTGGCCCGAGACGCGCAGCGCTTCGCCGGTCGTCCCGGGACGCTTGCCTGTGCGACGACCCGCTGGAGGGTCTCGACCGCGGTGTCGAACTCGGCGACGGTGGCCGCGCGCAGGTCGACCTTCACGATCGCAGCGCTCCGCCACCACGTTGGGGCGTGTCCCGCCCTCGATCACGCCGGCATTGACGCGTGACGCTCGGCCAGCGGCCGTTGAGCTCGTGCAGCGCCACCACCTTGTGCGCCGCCTCGAGGATCGCGCTGCGTCCCTTCTCCGGCTCGACGCCGGCGTGCGCCGCGCGGCCGGTGACCGTCGATCTGGAAGTCGGCGATCGCCCTTGCGCGCGCTGACGATGTCGCCGTTGGCGCGGGCGCACTCGAGAACGAACGCCAGCGTCGTGCTGCTGGCGACCGAGCTCGCGGATGTGCAGCGTGCTGAACGGCGAGCCGATCTCCTCGTCCGGGTTGCAGACGTAGGTCACCGTCGGTCGTGCCCCGGCAGCCTGGAGGCCGCCAGGGCGTGGAAGCCGGCCAGCAGGCCGCCCTTCATGTCGGTGACGCCCGGCCCGAACGCCCGGTGACCCGCCAATCCGGAACGGGCGCGCAGCCGCCGTCCCTGGCTCGAAGACGGTGTCCATGTGGCCGATCAGCAGCAGTGCGGCCCGTCGCCGTCGAGGCGGCCGATCACCAGGTCGCCCAGCGGCGCCTCGTCGCGCCGGTGCGGGATGCGCTCGACCGTCGCGCCGAGCCCGCGCAGCGCATCGGCGCAGAAGTCGGCGACCTGGTTCGACGCCGGTCGCGCGTGTACGAGCCGCAGTCGATGCCGACCAGCCCGCGCAGCTCGTCGAGGAAGGCATCCTGACGCGCGGCGGCGAGGCGCTGGAGCTCGGTTGGCGACGGCGCGGAAGTCACGGGAGGCGAAAGTATACTCACCGTCATGCCGCACGACGCGCAGGCTCCGGGCAACGGCGTCGAGCTGCTGGAGCTGCGGGTGCTCGATGGGCCGAACCGCTTTTTCACCCGTCCCGCGGTGAAGCTCGAGTTCGTCGGCGACGAGGCGGGAGCCGCTGCCGAGGTCGCCGCATCGGCAGCGCTGGCGGTCCGACGGCTGCACGTGGCCCTTGGCATGCCGGCGCCGCGCATCACCTCTCGTCGATCCGTCGACGGCCTGCGCGCGCTGGTCGCCTACCCGTGGCGTCGCCGCACCGTCTCGCAGGTGATCGGCAGCGCGGCGGCGCGCCTGGCGCTCGGTCGCACGGACGAAACGCGCGAGCTGCGAGCATTGCAGGCCACGGCACTCGGCTCGCTGCCCGCGGCTGGCCCGTCAGCGCATGCCGATCGTGGCCGTCACGGGCACGAACGGTAAGAGCACCACCACGCGGCTGATCGCCCACGTGGCCAGCGCCGTCGGCCTGGCGGTGGGCATGACCAACTCCGACGGAATCGAGCTGCGCGGCCGGCAGGTCGAGGCAGGAGACTGGACCGGGTTCGGCGGCGCCGGCCGGGTTCTTGGCGAGCCAGGGCTCGACCTCGCGGTGCTCGAGACGGCGCGCGGCGGCATCCTGCTGCGCGGCATCGGCTATGCCGCCAACGACGTCGGCGTGGTCACCAACGTCAGCCCGGACCATCTCGGGCTGCAGGGAATTGACACGCTCGACGAGCTGGCCGAGGTCAAAGCCACCGTGGTGCGCATCACGCGGCGCGATGGCTGGGCCGTGCTCAACGGCGAAGATCCGCTGGTGTGGGCGATGCGCCGCGAGACGCGCGCGCGCTGGTACGTCTTCAGCCTCGATCCGGGCGCGCCGGCGGTCGACGTTGCCCTGGAGGCCGGTGGACGCGCCTGCGTCCTCGATCGCGGATGGGTGGTGATCCGTCGCGCCGACGGCCCGTCTTCGCGCGTGGTGCGCGCCGAAGAGATCCCGATCACGCTCGCCGGCCTGTCGCGGCATAACCTCGCCAATGCACTGGCTGCCACCGCCGCGTGCGATGCGCTCGGGTTCGCCGCCGGCGCGATCGGCGACGCGCTGCGCAGCTTCACGCCTGATGCGTCGGCCAATCCCGGCCGGCTCAACCTGTTCGAGCGCGACGGCGTTCGTGTGCTGGTCGACTTCGCGCACAACGAGGCCGGCCTGAGGGGCCTGCTGGAGGTCGCCCGCGGCGTGGCCGCCGGCCGAGTGTTGCTCGCCCTGGGCACGGCCGGCGATCGCAGCGACGAGGTGCTTCGCTCGCTCGGCGCCATCGCGGGCGGCGGGGCTGATGAGGTCGTGATCGCCGAGAAGCGGCACTACCTGCGTGGGCGCGACCTGCCAGCCATGAACGAGCTGCTGCGTTCCGGCCTGCGCGAGGGTGGCTTCGACCGCGAGGTGGACAGCTATCCGTCGGAAGTGGCTGCCCTGGCCGAGCTGGCATCGCGCGCGGACGCTGGCGACGTGGTCGCCGTCATGACGCACGCCGAGCGAGGCGAGGTATTCGACTGGCTGACCGGCGCCGGCTATGTCCCGTTCAGGATCGCCTAGCCGACGAGGGTCGCATCGTCGTCGCCGACTCCCAGTATCGGGCCGGCGATGGCGCTCGACGCGCCATGCTGGCGGCGCTGCAGCTCCTTCCACACGTCGTTCGCGCGATCGACGCAGACGACCACCACATCGCCCGCGGCCCCCATGTCGAGTGCGCGGCGGGTCGCCTCGATCTCATCGAGCTCGATCTCGACGGACCGGCAACGCGCACCGGCCGCCATCGCGTCGCGGACGCCCTCCTCGATGAGCGCCGCCGTCTGGCCAGGCTGGCGGCCGCGCGGGTTCACGTCCTCGCGAACGATGATCGCGTCGAAATATCGGGCGGCAACTGCACCGATCTCGCGAATGTCCTCGTCGCGCCGGTCGCCGGCGGTGGCGGCGACAGCGATGCGCCTGCCACTGACCAGCGGCAGGCGTCCGCCTGGGGTCGGCTCCGCGAGCGCATCCACGAACTCGCCGAGGGCCTGCACGGCAGCCGGGTTGTGCGCGTAGTCGACGATGACGCGGTAGCCGTCCAGCTCGAACATGTTCAGCCGGCCAGGTGCCATGAAGTACGAGGTCGTGAAGGTTCGCAGTCCCTGGCGGATGTCGTGCAGGTGCGCGCCGGCGGCCCACGCCGCGGCCGTCGCGGCCAGGGCGTTCTGCACGTTCATGCGGGCTCGACCCTCGAATGTGGCAGGCAGCAGATGCGTCCAGGCCATCGGCATCGACTTGCGTCCCTGGCGCAGGACGATCATCTCGCCGTTCGTGCCGGGCTCCAGGGTGACGGCGCGCCGGCCGCGCGACGACTGGCGGCGGATCAGCTCGTTGCTGGGGTCCATCGAGAAGTAGATGACCGATCCGGAGCAGTGGCGGGCCATGGCGGCAACCAGCGGGTCCTCGGCGTTGAGCACTGCCACACCGTCGCGTGGCACCGCCTCCACGACGACCTGCTTGACGCCGGCGAGCTGCTTGAGCGAGGTGATGCCGCCCAGCCCGAGGTGGTCGCCGCTGACGTTCAGGACGACGGCCACGTCGTTACGTTGGTAGCCGAGCCCCTCGCGCAGGATGCCTCCGCGGGCCACCTCGAACACGGCGAAATCGACCGTGGGGTTCTGCAGCACGGTGGATGCCGAGCGTGGGCCGCTCATGTCGCCGCGACGGACCACGCGACCGTCGACGAAGATCCCGTCGGTGGAGGTCATGCCGACCTTGTGGCCGAGGCCCTTCATGATGTGGGTGATCATGCGGGCTGTGGTGGTCTTGCCGTTCGTGCCGGTGACCGCCACGATCGGGATGCGCGAGTCGCTGCCCGGCGGGAAGAGCAGGTCAATGACCGGCTTGGCGACGTATTGCGCCTCGCCCTCGGTCGGATGGGTGTGCATCCGGAAGCCGGGCGCGGCGTTGACCTCCACGATCCCACCCCCCGTCTCGCGAATGGGCAGCGACACGTCCGGGCAGACGAGGTCGATGCCGGCGATGTCGAGCCCGACCACGCGCGCGGCGAGCTCGACGATCTCGGCGTTGTCGGGATGGATCTCGTCGGTCCGGTCGATGCTGATGCCGCCGGTGCTCATGTTGCCGGTGCGCTTGAGGTAGACGCGCGTGCCGCGCGGGGGTACGTCGCTCAGCTCGAAGCCCTGCTCGCGGGCGTAGAGCACCGACTCGTCATCGATCTTGATGCGGGTGAGCACCTTTTCGTGACCGATCCCGCGCCGCGGGTCGGCGTTGGTCGCTTCGACCAGCTCGGCCAGGGGGTGCCTGCCGTCACCCTCGACATGCGCCGGGAGACGCTGTGCGACGGCGCGCAGCACGCCGCCGATCACCAGGCAGCGGTAGTCGTTGCCGGCCAGGTAGCTCTCGACCACCACGGAGCCGTGGCGTGACTGCGAGCGCGCGACGGCGTAGCCGCCGCGCACCGCCGTCTCGTCGGCCAGGTTCAACATCACGCCGCGGCCATGGTTGCCGTCGAGTGGCTTGACCGCCACCGGGTGACCAATGACCGCTGCGGCCTTGACCGCCTCCTCCTCGTCGCGGACCACCTCCGAGCGCGGCACCGGGACGCCGGTCCCGGCCAGCAGCCGATTGGTGAGCTTCTTGTCGCTGGCGATGTCCACCCCCAGCGAGGACGTCAGCGAGGTCATGGTGGCGCGGATCCGCTTCTGGTGGACGCCGTGGCCCAGCTGCACCAGCGACTGCTCGTTGAGCCGGATGGCCGGGATGTCGCGCATGGCGGCCTCGTCGAGGATCGCCTGAGTGGACGGTCCGAAGGCGGCCTTCTCGGCGAGAAGGATCAGCTTCTCGAGCTCGGCGCCGAAGTCGAAGGCGGGATCGGCCTCGACCAGGTGGTTGACCAGGCGCACCGCCAGCCGACCGGCGGCGACCCCGACGCTCTCCTCGGCGTAGGCGTACACCACGTGGTAGCGGCCCGGTTCGCCGGTGCCGCGTGTCTTGCCGCGTCCGACCTCGGTGCCGGCTTCGCGCTGCAGCTGCAGCGCGATGTGCTCGGCGACGTGACCGGCCCACGTGCCGTCTCGCAGCCGCTTCTCGAAGCCCCCGGCCTTGCCGGTTGAGCAGCTGTGCCGGCCGACTGCCGGGAGCAGGTCCAGCAGGCCCTCGACGAACCCGCGGATCGTGTTCGACGGGAACTCCTCGAGCACGCCGAGGTCGACGATCAACTTGATCGCGGGCTCGTAGCTCCAGTAGCTCGGTCCGCGGTAGACGCGCGTCTCGACGATGCGCAGGCTCGGGGCGGGGAGGAGCGCGGGACCATTGCGGGATGCGACCCTGTTCCGCGTGACCGGCTTGGCCACGGCGGCCGTCTTCGCGGCCGGCACGGCTCGCTTCGTCTCGCGGGTCACTCGCTCGCATCCTCATCGCGATCGCGGCGCGCGCGCAGCGCGCGGCGGCGCGATCGCTCGGGCGCCGCGTCGTCGGCGCCCTCCGCGGCGATGCGCCGGATCAGCCGTCGCGTTCGGTCGCCCGCCGTGCGCACCAGCCGCAGGTCGCGCTCGCTCGCGCTGACCGGGCGCAGCGGCGCAAGCAGGCTGCGGCGCCGCAGGTCGAATCGGTAGCCCGACGGAAGCGAATGCAGGATGACGCCGCTGACCATGATCGGCCGATGGCGCTTCACCTCGTATGCGTCAGTCTGGAGCCGTGCGGGGTCAAGGATGGTGACCGATCCCTTGCCCAGCACCTCCATGATGCCGCCCGGGCTGACCAGCCCGGCGGTGTCCTCGTCCAGCCCGATGCCGAGCAAGGCGGGCGACTGCGCGACCAGCGCCAGCAGTCGACCGATGCGGTTTCGCTGCTCGAAATGCTGGTCGATCAATACACCGGGGAGCATCCCCAGCCCGGCACTCATCTGTGTCATGCGCTGCTTTGGCGTCGTGCCGCTCGTCCCGAAGGCGACCATGTGGCTGCCCAGGGCGGAGGCACCGGCGCTCGTCCCGGCCACAATGGCCCCGGCCCGATGCCGCGCGGTGATGGCGTGACCCAGCCGCGTGCCGGCGATGACGCTCGACAGGCGGAGCTGGTTGCCGCCGGTCATGAAGATGCCAGTCGCCTCGTCGAGCGTCGCGACCACGGCCGCGTCATCGGCCTCGTCACGGCTCAGCGGGCGCAGCCCGCGAACTTCCGGGACGCCCATCGCGCGGAACAGGGCGACGTACAGTTCGGTGGCCTCGTCGCCGAGGGACGAAGCCGTCGAAACGATGACGATCTGCCCGTCGCTGGCGCCGGCCAGCGAGACGAAGCGGGACAGGATCTGCCGCTGACGAAGCTTGTCCTCGGCGCCGCCGATCATGAGCAGATGCCCGGCGTGGCTGGGGGTGGCGACCATGCCGCGCAGCATACCGACTTTTCCGGGCGTTCAGGACCGACGCTAGACTCAGCCGGATGGTGTTCGAAACGGTTGCCGATGGACTGCGCGTCGAGAGCCGGGACTTCTACGAGGTCCTCGGCGCCGATCCGTCCGCGACCACCGCCGAGCTGCGCGCCGCCTTCCGCGAGGCGGTCCTGCGCCATCACCCCGACCGCAGCGCGTCATCAGAGCTCTCCACTCGACGGACGTCGCTCCTCAACCGCGCCTGGGCGGAACTACGCGATCCGCTGCGCCGACTGCACTACGACCACGGCCTCGAGAACGGCACGGCGATCACTCTCGACTGGCCGCTCGAGGAGCACGAGCAACCGGCAGCGCCGCGCTTGCGCCGCCCGGCCGCGGAGCGCACCAGCCGCTGGCACCAGCCGCAGTGGCGCAGTGTCGCCGGATTTCGGGTGCCGGCGGAGGTGTTCCTGGCCGGCCCGGCGGCGCAGGAGCGCTGGATCGTTGAGCATCACATCACCGGTGAGGATTGGCGGGAGCACAGTGAGCGCTACTGGCTGCGCTACGCAACGGCCTACTACCGCGAGCATGGGCGGCTCGACGATTGGCTCGGAGCACTGGAGCGCCTGGTGCTGCTGGATGCCAGCCACGACACGTTGGTCCATGCGTCGTTGCGCGAGGCGTATGCGGTCACAGGCCAGCGGCTGCGCGGTGCTGCGTTCATGCGCTCCCTGGTGGATCGCTACGAGCGCGGCTCCGGGGCGCGTCGCTGGCTGGAGCGCGAGCTGCGCGGCCTGCTCGCCGATTTTCGGGATGCCCACGTGCGTCGCGGTCCGGTGGCCGATCGCGCGGAGAACGCCGAGCTGCTGCTGAACTACCTGGAGGCGCTCGACATGCCACCCGCCTTCTCGGATGTGCGCGCCGCGATTGCCGCGCACCGTCGGGCCGGGCACGACGCGCGCGCGGCGGAGCTGCTCGAGCGGGTGGCGAGCGAGCCACCGACCCTGGCCGGCCGCTGGTTCAGCCTCGTCCAGCTGCTCACCGAGGCAGGCCAGCTGGATCGCGCCTCGCAGCTGCTGGCGGCAATCGCGCGCGGTGAGCACCCCGAGGCGCTCGATCGGCGTCGCATCGGCGGAGATCCGGTGCGCCGCATCGCGGCCGCGCGCCAGCGCCTCGGGCGCGCGCGAGCGCGGGGGACCGCGGGCGACCGCCGTCGCAACCGGATGCTAGGCTCGGCGCCTCTGCAGCGGAGCGATGACTGAATGAGTCTCCTGCGCCCCGGGCGGAATGCCATCCTGGGCGCCCTGGTCGGTGCGGGCAGCGCCCTCGTGGCGGTGCTATTGGCCGGATTCCTCACCGAGCTCGCACCGTTCACCGGGCTGCTGATCCTGATGGTCGCGCTCGTCGGCCTCGGGCTGGGCGCTGCCGCGGCGGCGTACGCCTACGGCGCCGCGGGGCTGATCGTCATCGTGCTGACCCTGTTGCCACATGACCGCGCGTCGATCGGCGTCGGCGACGCCATCCGGCTGCTCTCGTTCATCCTCGGCTCGCCCCTGGTGGTCCTCATGGCGCTTCGTGCGGACCGCGAGATCGGCGCCACCGCCCGGGCGCGCGACGCGAGCGCCGCGGCCGAGCAACGCGCCCATGGCGAGCGTGCGGCTGCTGAGCATGCGCGGCGTGACCTGGACGTGGCGCTTCGCGCCGCCGAACGTGAGCGAGCCCGCCTCCAGGAGGTCGCCGAGGCGATCCCCGAGCCCCTGATGGTCTACGACTCGGAGGGCCGCGGCACCTACGGCAACAGGGCGGCGCTGCGCACCTTCGGGCGCAGCTTCTTCGAACGCTCCCTCGACGACTGGGCCGCGGCGGCGGAACCTCGTGACGAGGGCGGCAACCGTCTCGCCCGCGACGAGCTGCCGCAGCTGCGTGCCCAGGCCGAGCCGCTGCGACGACGGATCACGGTCCGGCTGCCAATGTCGGGTCGCGACCTGATCGTCGACGTGGAGGGCACCCCCATCCCCGGGGGCGGCTGCGTCCTTCTGCTGCGCGACGTGGGCAAGGAGGAGGACGAGCGCCGCCGCCTGTCACGTTTCGCCAGCTTCGTGGCACACGAGCTGCGCAACCCGCTGGCCGTGGCCAAGGCACGCATCGAGCTGTCGCAGCGCGATCCGAGCTTGCCGAGCAGCGGGACTCACTCCCGCCGCGCGCTCGAGTCAGTCGACGCGGCGATCGGCATCCTGGAGCGCCTGGAGCTTTTCTCTCGCGCCGACGCGGGGCAGGTCCAGGCGCGCCGCGAGCCCTTCGAGCTGGCGGCGGCACTCGAATCGGCGCTTGAGCGGCTACGGGCGCGCGGCAGCGAGCGGCAGGTCACCTTCCAGATGCGTGGACACCCGACCGTCATTGGTGATCGTCACTTCGCCGAGCAGGCGATCACCAACCTGCTGATCAATGCGGATCGCTACTCGAATCCTGGCACCCCCATCCGCGTCGAGGTCGCCGCGGGCGACCCGGTGGCAGTGCGGATCGTCGACGGTGGGCCGGGCATCTCGGACGAGGTGGCGCAGCATCTGTTCCGCGATCGGCTCAGCGCGGGGCGCGGGCTCGGGCTGGGCCTCTACCTGGTGCACGCCCTGATGCAGGCCCAGGGCGGGACCGTCGAGCTTGAGCAGCGCCGCCCGGGCGCCATCTTCACGCTCCGCTGGCGCCGCGCCGCGGTGCGAGCCTCCGCGGACGGCGCCTGACCGACCCTATTCGGCGGGAACGACCTGCATCGGTCCGAAGGCCGCCTCATCCAGCTCCGCCTGCAGCGTGCTCGCGTCGCCGGACAACAGGATCAGCAGCGCATCAGGGTCGATGAGCTCCCTCGCCACGGCGTGGGTCTCCGCCGGGGTCACCGCCTCGATCCTGCCGCGGTACGTCTGCCAGTAGTCGTCGTCGAGCCCGTAGACGGCAAGCGGCTCGATGGCGGCAGCCACGCCGCCGGTCGTCTCGAAGCGCAGCGGAAACACCCCGATGAGGTAGTCCTTGACCTCGCGCAGCTCGCTGCTCGCCGGCGCGTCGGCGCGGATGCGGTCGAGCTGGTCGAGGAGCTCGCGAATGGCCGGCACGGTGACCTCGGTCTGCACCGCGGCCCGGGCCACGAAGGGACCGGCGGCGCGTCGCGGGTCGAAGCCGGCGTGAGCGCCGTAGGTGTAGCCAAGCTCCTCGCGGAGCCGCAGGTTGAGCCGCGACCCGAAGACGCCGCCCAGCAGGGCGGCCATCACCGACGCCTGGAAGTAGCGCGGGTCGTATCGGTCGATGCCTACCTGACCGACGCGCAGCTCGCTCTGCACCGATCCCGGTCGATCGACGAGGACCACGCGCCGCGCACCCGCGGCGCGTGGCGTGATGGACCGATGTCCCGGGGTCACGCCGCTCCAGTCGCCGAGATGCCGTTCGGCGCCGTCGAGCACCGACACCCGGTCGAACTTGCCGGCGACGATGAGGTGTGCGCGGTCCGGACCGTAGTGCGTGGCGTGGAAGCCTGCCACGTCGTCGCGTGCCAGGTCGCCGACCGTCTCCGGCGTCCCTGCGGAGGCACGTCGGTAGGGAACTTCCGCGGGGTACAGATGCCGGAGGAACATCTCGTCGGCGAGACGCCCTGGATCCGCACGCGCCTGGAGGATGTCGGCCAGGCGCTCGGCCTTCAGCCGCTCAAACTCGGCGGCGTCGAAGCGCGGACCGCGGACCATCTCGGAGAGCAGGCCGAGCCCCTCGTCAACGTGCTCGGGCAGTGACTGGAAGGCGGCTCGCGCGCTGTCCCAGCTGGATTCGCTGCTGACCTCGATGCCCAACCGTTCGGTGGCCTCGGCGAACGCGGACGCGTCCAGCCGAGCGGTGCCGGTGACGAGCAGCTGGGCCGCCAGCGCCGCGACACCGCCGTGCGTATCGTCCTCGGCGGCCGCTCCCGCATCGAAGAGCAGGTGCACGTTGGTCATGCCGCTGTCGGGGAGCGCCACCAGCCAGATGGTCAGGCCATTTGGCAGGCGCTGCCGCTCGAAGCCTGGGAAGTGATACGGGCGTGGGGCGGTGGCGACCGGACGGTGCGGGTTGGCGACGGTCACGCCTTCTCCCCGGAGGCGGCCGCACCTGCCGCCTCGACTTCGACGGCCTCGGCGGCCTCCGCCTCGGCCTGCGGCTCCGCGAGCTCGGCCGGCAGATAGGTGAGCACCACCCGGTTGTCCACGCGCAGCGTCTCGGTCATCGCGGCTCGCACGCGCTCGGCGTCGACCGCGACGTAGCGGCTTACCTCGGAGTTGAGCATCTGGGGGGCGTCGAACAGCACGGTGTACATGCTCAGCCGGTCGGCACGCTCGGCGAGCCGCTCGAGGCCGGACTCGACGCCCGCCGCGTGCAGGTTGCGAACGCGCTCGAGCTCGTCGGCGCTCGGTCCATCGGTCTTCAATCGCTCGATCTCGCCGAACAGGGCAGCCTCGAGGTCGTCCTGCGCGACACCGGGCCGCGCCGTCGCCCACAGCGCGAACATCGATGCGCCGCCAACCATCGGAAAGGCGAAGACGGTGACGTCCTGGGCCAGCTGCCGCTCGCGGACGAGGGTCCGGTACAGACGCGAGGCACGGCCGGACGCGAGCAGGTCGGCGGCGACCTCCAGCGCGTCCCAGGCATCGGTCCCGAAGGTGGGCATGCGGTAGACGACGTACACCCGGGGCAGCGGAACGCGGTCATGCACGATCTCGCGAACCTCCGCGCCGATGCGCGGCGGCACGTCCATGACCGGCCCCGGCGGGAGGCCGGCATTGGGCGGAATCGGGCCGAACTGCCGTTCGATTGCCGCCAGCGCGGCCTCAGGTTCGAAGTCGCCGGCCACGGTCAGGACCGCGTTGTTGGGGGCATACCAGGTGGCGAAGAAACGACGCACGTCGTCGAGCGATGCTGCCGACAGATCTTCCATCGAGCCGATCGTCGGATGGTGATACGGGTGCTCGTCCGGGTAGGCCAGTGCCTGCAGCTTCTCGTCCCAGGTGCCGTATGGCTGGTTGTCGACCGACCAGCGGCGCTCGTTCTTGACCACGTCACGCTGGTTGTCAAGCTTCTCTTGGGTCATCGCCGGCAGCAGCTGGCCCATCCGATCGGCCTCCAGCCACAGGGCGAGCTCGAGCTCGTGCGAGGGCAGCGTCTCGAAGTAGTTGGTGCGGTCCAGCCAGGTGGTGGCGTTCAGCGTGCCGCCGGCGGCCTGCACCTGCGCGAAATGCTCGCCCTTGGCGACGTTGGCCGAGCCCTGGAACATCATGTGCTCGAAGAGATGCGCAAAGCCCGTCTTGCCCTGCTCCTCGTGCTTGCTGCCGACGTCGTACCACAGGTTGACCGCCACGATGGGCGTCGTCTCGTCGCGCGCCAGCACGACGCGCAGCCCATTGGCGAGGCGATGGCGCTCGATGGCTACGTGGGGCAACCGCCGCTCCTTCGATCAGGGCCGAGGGGGGTCCGCGCCGCGGATCGTCGACGTTGGCGCGCGAGAACTAGGTGGTGAGCGGCCAGGGATTCGAACCCTGAACCTAGTGATTAAGAGTCACTTGCTCTGCCGTTGAGCTAGCCGCCCGTGGACAGATCATGACGCAGCCCGACGAAGGGCGTCAACCGACGACTATTGCACCGCCGGACGGTCCGGCCCTCCGTTCGGCTCGGGCGACTGCTGGTAGTGCCCGGCGATGAACTCCTTGAGGGCATCGGTGTTCGCCTGGTCGAGGTAGAGGCGCCAATCCCAGGCGACCACCGCGATGGGATGGCCGAAGTCCGTCCCCGTCCACGGCGCCAGGATGATCTTGAAACGCGGGCCCCCGAGCTGACCGCGAACGAAGTCGGTCAGCTTCTGCAGGTCCGCGGGATCGATCTTGCTGGGTTGGTACCAGATGATCGTGCCGCCGTGCTCGAGGTTGTGAACCGACTGCGCCTCCGGTAGTGGAGCGGCGTATTGGCCACCCTGGTCCGCGCCGTAGATTCCCCAGCCGGCCGGCGTCACCCAGTGCGGTCCGGAGGTGGCCGGCACCGAGTTGTAGGTCATGTTGGGCGTGCCGTCGGCGACGTGCCCGCGGCCCTCCTCCGCCTGCCGAACGCCGCAGTACTGGCTGCACTTCGGCCCGATCGAGAGCAGCGCGAAGCCGACCACCAGCGCGCCGACCACCAGGAATCCGATGATCCCCACGATCCGCAGGTCAACAGAGGCGCCTGACGTGCCGAGGCG
Organism: uncultured Chloroflexia bacterium; assembly: GCA_963716585.1. Taxonomy (GTDB): domain Bacteria; phylum Chloroflexota; class Limnocylindria; order QHBO01; family QHBO01; genus JAICUY01. The sequence goes on along the minus strand of CAVQTN010000004.1, from coordinate 395,102 downwards.
GCGATTCATCGCCGCCTCGCTGGCCCGGGACCGGCGCTGCACGCCGGAGGTTCTGCGTTTGGTCATGGATGCCGAAGCATACCGAAGGTGGCACTCGATGTGCACCTTGCTAGAATCGGCGAGCCGTGGCGCTGCCGCCGGCGACGCATGCGGAGGTGGAATGACGAATCGCGACGAGCCGCGCACGGAGAGCATCCTGGGACTCGCCCGCGAGCTCGTCGGCGGCATGGTCGGGCTGGCCCGGCTGGAGCTGCAGCACGGACGCCAGGAGATGGGCCAGTCGCTGGGTCATGTCAAGGGCAGCGCCATCAACTTCGGTGTCGCGGCAGGCCTTGCGATTCTGGCGCTCATCACGCTGCTGATCTTCATCATCCTCGGGCTCGGCGCGCTGACCGGCTGGCCAGGGTGGCTGTGGGCCCTCATCGTGTTCGTCGTGCTCGGCCTGCTGGCCGGCCTCTTCGGCTGGCGGGGCTACGCCAAGATCCGCCAGGTCAAGGCCAAGCCGGATGAGACGATCGCATCGGTCAAGGAGGACATCGCGTGGGCGAAACGCTTGATCAGACGCGAGTAGAGCTTGAAGCGCGGCGCGTGCAGCTGCAGCGAACTGCGGACCGCCTGAAGGCGCGCGTCAAGCGCACCGTGGATGTCAAGGCCAAATTCAAGGAAAACCCGGCGCTGTTCATCGGGATCGGTGCGGGTGCCGTCTTCCTGCTTGCCGGCGGACCGATGCGCGCCGCCCGCTTCGCGCGGCGACGGCTGATGCGCAGCGCGCCCGAGAAGGCGTATGACGGCCTGCCGCGGCCAATGCAGTCCTGGGTCGACACCCTGGCCGGCAGCGTCGGGCCGAAGGCCGAGCAGGCTCGCGAGGCACTCGCCGGCGAGCTGGTGAGGTGGCGCCAGGAGCCCCTCAAGAACAAGAAGGCCCGCCAGGCCCTCGCCAAGCAGATGGTTGAAGGTCCGCCGGGGCCCGGACGCGCCGGCTGGAAGGCGTTCGAGGCGGCCGCGGCGATCGTTTCGGCGGCGCTGGCACGCCGAGCGGTCGAGCGCTTCCTGTCCGGCGAGGCCGCGCCGGGATCCACGGGAATCGGTGGCAAGACCCCGGATGACCGACGCCCGAACGCCGCCGTCGGGGCCGATGCGCCAGTCGAGATCGCGCGCACGCGCAGGCAGCTGGACGACTACTCCTCGATGTCCTCCAAGAGCCGGGAAGGCCCAAGCCGGCCCTGAGCGTGCGGCGAGCGAGGCTAGAGAGGTTTGCTAGACTCGCCCGGAGCAGCGGGGCGAGTGGCGGAACGGCAGACGCGCCAGCTTTAGGAGCTGGTGTCGCAAGACGTGCGAGTTCGAGTCTCGCCTCGCCCACCACCATGACAGGAGCAACCTTGGTCACCGTTTCCACCCGTCCCGAGACCGGCTCGCGGATGGTCCTCGAGATCGACGTCCCGCCGACGGAGGTCGATCGCCATTTCGCGACGGCCTATCGCCACGTGGCGGAGCGGACGCGCGTTCCCGGTTTCCGCCCGGGCAAGGCGCCGCGGCATGTCATCGATCGTTTCGTCGGTCGCGCATCGGTGCTTGCCGAGGCCATGGAACACCTCGTGACTGCCAGCTACGACGCGGCGCTCGACCAGATCGACATCGTGCCGATCGACCAGCCCAAGGTCGACCTGGATCCTGCGACGCTGAGCGAGGGCAGCCCGGTGAGCTTCACGGCGACCGTCTCGGTCCGGCCCGAGGTCCAGCTCGGGGCGTACGTCGACTACCCCTTTGGGCTGGAGATCCCGGAAGTGACCGATGAGCAGGTCGAGCAGGTGATCACCGAGCTGCGCGAGCAGCAGGGCTCACTGCGCCCGGTCGACGATCGCGGGACGGAGAAGGGCGACGTGGTCGCGGTCAAGTTCGTCGGCACCATCGATGGTGAGCCGTTCGAGGGCGGCAGTGCCGATCGCATGCCGCTGATCGTCGGCGAAGACCGCATGATCACCGGCTGGGAGGACAACCTGGTCGGCATGCGCATCGACGAGACGAAGGGCTTCGACATCACCTTCCCCGAGGACTACCGCGTGGAGCAGCTGCGGGGCAAGCCGGCGCGCTTCGAGGCGACGCTGCTCGACCTGCGCGAGCGCGTTCTTCCCGAGCCCGACGACGAGTTCGCGAAGTCGGTGGGCGAGGCGCAGACCATGGACCAGCTGCGCACCGAGATCCGCGATGCGCTCGGCACGCGAGCCGAGGCAGAGGGACGGCACGCCTACGCCGATCGGATCATCGACTTCGCGGCGACCAACGCGACGGTCGAGCTGCCGGAGGTGATGGTCGCCAATGAGATCGAGATCATGCGCGACGAGCTTGGCTCCCGCCTGGCCCAGCAGCGCATCGGCATGGAGCAGTACCTGGAGCTGGCCAAGCAGTCGCCCGAGGAGCTGGCACGCGATCTCCGCGAGCCCGCTCAGCGCCGGGTCAAGACGCTGCTCGTACTCTCGGCGATCGCCGAGAAGGAGGGCATCGACGTCGTGGACACCGAGATCGACGCCGAGCTCGCCGAACAGCTCGGCCCGACACCGGATCCCAAGCTCGCCGAATACTGGGCCTCGCGCCGCGGTCGTTCGTACCTGCGCATGACGATGCGCAACCGTAAACTCGTGGATGCCCTGATCGACCGCGCGGTCGGTCCGGGCGGCGAAACGCCCGAACTTCAGCCCGCCTCCCCCGGAACGGAGTGATTCATGCTCGTCCCGATGGTCATCGAGAGCAGCGCTCGCGGCGAGCGTGCCTTCGACATCTACTCACGGCTCCTCAAGGAGCGGATCATCTTCCTCGGCGACGCGATCGAGGACCACATTGCCAACCTGATCATCGCCCAGATGCTCTTCCTCGAGAGCGAGGACTCCGAGAAGGACATCATGCTGTACGTCAACTCGCCCGGCGGCGTGGTGACCAGCGGGCTGGCGATCTACGACACGATGCAATACCTCAAGGCACCGGTGAGCACGATCTGCATCGGCCAGGCTGCCTCGATGGGCGCGGTCCTGTTGGCGGCCGGCGCCACCGCCAAGCGCTTCGCGCTGCCGAACAGCAGGATCATGATCCACCAGGGGTCCGGCGGCTTCCGCGGCAATACCCCCGACGTCGAGATCCAGATGCGCGAGATGATGCATCTGACCGACCGGCTGATGCACATCCTGGCGAAGCACACCGGCCAGGAGTTCGACAAGGTGAAGAAGGACTCCGAGCGCGACTACTTCATGAGCGCCGAGGAGGCCAAGGCCTACGGCCTCATCGACGAGGTCTTTGTCGGCAACACCGAGTCGCTGATCAGCATGACGCAGGCGGCGCGCGGACAGGTCCCCGATGCCAAGGCTGCGGCCGCGGCGGATGCGGCGGCGTCACCGGAGCCGAAGCCCAAGAAGTAGGTCGCCAGGCGCCTGCCTGGGCGGACATGCCGCGTCAGGTGGTCGCCTGCTCCCGGGCGAGCAGCCCGCGCTTCAGGCCGTCGTCGCGTCCCCACCCACTCCAGCCGTCTGCGGCACGCACGACGCGATGGCACGGCACCGCCGGGAAGAGCGGGCAGCGGCTCATGGCGCCGCCGACGGCCCGCGCGGCGCCGGGGCGCCCGATGGCGGCCGCGACCTCGCCGTAGCTGGCAGTCTGCCCCCAGCCCACGCGGCGGACGGCCCGGTAGACGTCGACATCAAATGTCGACAGGCCGCGCAGGTCGACCGGCGGCGCCGCAATTCGCTCGCCGGCGGCCCACAGCTCCAGCCAGGCGGCGCGGTTGCTCGACCCCGACACGACCTCCGCGTGGGGGAGCCGCCGCTTCAGCGCGCTCAGCAGCCCGGTCGCATCGGTCCCGTGACCGACGGCCAGGATGCCGCGCGCAGAGGTCGCCAGCAGCATCGGTCCCAGTTTGGTCTCGACCGATGAAATAGTGATGCGGTCAGGCACCGCGCAAGCATCCCACGACCATCGGCCGGCAGGGGAGTACTCAAGGTGCCGTGCTATCCTGCCGGTCAAATGACCACCAAGAGCAAGGTCCCGTACCGCTGCTCCTTCTGCGGCAAGAGCCAGGAGCAGGTCCGCAAGCTGATCGCCGGGCAGGGCGTGTACATCTGCGACGAGTGCATCAACCTCTGCCAGGAGATCATCGAGGAGGAGATGCTCGAGGCGCCGCGCGCCAAGAGCTCATCGGCGCCGCTGCCCAGCCCGCATCGGATCAAGGACCAGCTCGACCAGTACGTCATCAGCCAGGAGCAGGCCAAGAAGGTCCTCTCCGTGGCGGTCTACAACCACTACAAGCGCGTCAACGCCGGGCACAGCGTCGACGACGTCGAGCTCGGCAAGTCGAACGTGCTGCTGGTCGGCCCCACGGGCAGCGGCAAGACCCTCCTGGCGCAGACCCTGGCCAAGGTGCTCGACGTGCCGTTCTGCATCGCCGATGCGACGTCGCTGACCGAGGCCGGCTACGTCGGCGAGGACGTCGAGAACATCCTGCTGCGCCTCATCCAGGCGGCTGACTTCGACGTGCAGCGCGCCCAGCGCGGGATCATCTACATCGACGAGATCGACAAGATCGCGCGCAAGACCGATAACCCGAGCATCACCCGCGACGTCTCCGGCGAGGGCGTCCAGCAGGCGCTCCTGAAGATCCTGGAGGGCACCGTCGCCAATGTCCCGCCGCAAGGTGGGCGGAAGCATCCGCACCAGGACTTCATCCAGATCGACACGACGAACATCCTGTTCGTGTGCGGCGGCGCGTTCGAAGGCCTCGAGAAGATCGTCGAGGACCGCGTCGGGAAACGCTCGATCGGCTTCGGCTCGCAGGCGCAGCAATCGAAGGACGAGCGTCGCCAGGCACTGCTCGGCCGGCTCATGCCGGAGGACCTGCTCAAGTACGGGCTCATCCCCGAGTTCGTGGGCCGCCTGCCGGTGGTCGTGTCGCTCGCCGCGCTGACTCAGGATGACCTGCAGCGCGTGCTCACCGAGCCGAAGAACGCGGTCACCCGCCAGTTCACCAAGTTCCTGTCGCTCGACAAGGTGGAGCTTGTCTTTACGCCCGAGGCGCTGGTCGGCACCGCGCGCCTCGCGCTCGAGCGCAAGACCGGGGCGCGCGCGCTGCGGACCATCGTCGAGGAGGCGCTCCTCGAGGTGATGTACGAGATTCCCGAGCGCACCGACGTCAAGAAGGTGGTCATCACCGGCGAGACGATCGAGCACGGCCAGCCCCCGATGCTCGTCACCGAGAATGATGAGGTCGAGCCGCGACGGCGTGGCAAGGATCGCGGCGTCGAGCGCGAGGAGGAGTCGGCCTAGTCCGGCGCGTCGGCGGCGGCTCCGTCGGCCGGGCCGGTCGGTGGCGAGACCATCACCCGGTGCGGGAATGGGATCTCGATGCCATGCTCGGCGAACGCCGCCAGGATCCGCTTCCGCAGCTCCCCGGCGACGGCCCACTGCTCGGCGGCACGGACCTGCCCGAGCACCTTCAGCGTCACGCCGTTCTCGCCGAGTGCTTGGACCCGCACGACCGCCGGCGCCTCGAGCATGCGCGTCCCCCACTCGGGATCGGCCTGCAGCTCCCGGCCGATGCCGTCGATCAGGTCGGTTGCCGTCTGCATATCGGTCCCGTAGCCCACACTGACGTCCAGGTTGACCCGCGCCCAGACGCGCGTGAGGTTCGACGCGACCATGATCTGGCCGTTGGGGACCGAGTGGACCGTGCCGTTCAGATCGCGCAGCACGGTGCGTCGCAGGCTGAAGTCCTCGACCACGCCCTCGACGCCGGCAATGTGGACGACGTCTCCCTGGCTGTACTGGTTCTCGAGCACCACGAATACGCCTGCCAGCCAATCCTTGATGAGCGTTTGCGCGCCAAGCCCAACGGCAATCCCCACCACGCCCAGCCCTGCCACCGCCGGACCGATGTCGACGCTGAACGTCGAGAGCCCCATGAGCGTCGCGATCACCAGGATCAGCAGTGCGGCGACGCGCAGCGCCAGGCGCTCGAGGGTGCGAACCCGGCGCTCCAGTTCGACGGCCGGGAACGCGTCACCCGCGTCCTGCGTGGCGCGTCGCTCCAGCAGGTGGCGGACGGCCAGGCGGGTCGTGGTGCGCAGCCCGACGTAGGCAATCAGGGCCACCAGGCCGATGGCGGCCAGCGCCAGCAGCTGGGCGGCCCACGACGCGAGATGAACCTCGGAACCGAAGATCGTCATCGCGGCGATGGTAGCAATCATGCGGGGCCGTACGACCGGGTCATCCGGCCGGTACTTTCGAACGCTCGGGGTGCACCACGTCAACGGGCTAGGATGACCGCAGCCCACCGATGGGCATCTCAACGCACAGGTGACACTCGATGAATTCAACCCCACGGCGTCCGGGCTTCCGCCTCCCCTGGAGCGCGGATGCCGAGCAGCCGACCGACGCTGCGCCGGATGCGCAGCCCGGCGCGCCCGCGACGGCAGGCGAGCCGTCCGGCGCGGAGCCGACACCGGCGATGGCCGCAACCGACCACGCCCCCGTCGCCGGCGCGCCGGGCGCGACGTCTCCGCTGCAGCCGAGCGCAGCCGAGATGCCCGCGTCGGCGGCTTCCTCGCCAGCGGCCGCGGACGCGGCTCCGGGGGCAATCGAGGCGCCGGATGCTCCGGCGGCAACGAGTGGGCCGGCCGATCCGTTCCTGCAGGACCTGGTCGACGCCATGCGCAAGGTGGCCGAGGAGGCGCGTGACAGGAGCCTGTCCGAGCTTCGGGCCCTGGTCGAGAAGCGCGTCGAGCAGGTCGGCGAGCGTGGCGCGGAGCGCGCAGAGGATCTGCGTCGCCGATCCGAGCTGGACATCAAGGGGTTTGGCGACTGGGAGCGCGATGAGCAGGAGCGCATCCGCGCCGAAGCGGAGGGCAAGGTCGCAGCGCGACGCCAGCAGCTCGAAGAGCAGCTTCACGGGCATTCCGAGAGTACCGAGCGGGACGTTGCTGCGATGCGCGCTCGCCTGGCCGACCACGAGCGCCAGCTGGGTGCATTCTTCACGCAGCTCGCCGAGATCAAGGATCCCGCGGCATTCGTCACCGCGGCAAAGCGGATGCCCGCCGCGCCGTCGCTGGAGGCTGCCGCCGTGACGCAGAGTCCCCCTCCTGCGCCCCGAGCGGACGAGTCGCTCGCTTCGCGCCTGACGATGCTTGGTATCGATAAGGAGCAGGGCGCGCCCGCGGTCTCGGCGAACGGGACCGCCGCGCCTGTCGAGGCGCCTTCGCCCGAGCCGAGCCTCGAGGAGCGCCTGGCCGAGCTCGACCGCCAGCTTCAGCCGGCCGCTGAGGGCGGTGCGGCGGCAGTGCCAGCGCAGGACGCGAACGGTGAGGTCGCGACCGGGATCGTGGTCAAGGGCCTCGGCAGCTTCGGCGCGATCACCTCGTTCAAGCAGTCGCTCGAGAAGGTCGTGGGCATTCGCTCGGTCAGCCTGAGCCTGGGACCGACCGGAGAGTTCGTGTACCGCGCCACGCATGACGCCGACTTCGACGTCGCGGCGGTGATCAGCGGGATGGAGAACGGCAACGCCGAGATGGAACGCCAGTCGGACGGGACCCTGCGGGTCACGGTCAACCGCTCGCGCTGACCTCTCGACACGGAGTGCTAGACTCGCCGCACGGCATTGACCGTGAGGAGTACCTCTTCGACGGCCGCTAGAGACGGCGGGCCACCGGCTGCAAGCCCGCCCCGGCACGAGAGAGCGAACGTCGCACGCGAGCCGGCCGGGGTCCGCCCGTTAGCGCGGGATCGAGGCGCCGGGCCCTCCTGGACCGGTGCGAACGAAGGTGGTACCACGACGACCCGCTCGTCCTTCGACGAGCGGGTTTCTGCATGCGGCGCAATTGAGGCCATGAAATGACAACGCAGACAACCGCCGAGTTGGCGCCGCGCTACGAGCCGGCGGCCGTCGAGCGCGCGATCTACGACCGCTGGCAGGCGAGCGGCGCGTTCCGCCCCAGCGACGAGCCGCGACCCGGGGCCGAGCGCTTCGTCATCACCCAACCTCCGCCGAACGTCACGGGGGCGCTGCATATCGGTCACGCGCTGACGTTCAGCGTCGAGGACATGATGATCCGCTACCACCGCATGCGCGGCGACGACACGCTGTGGGTGCCCGGCCTTGACCATGCCAGCATCGCCGCACAGCTGGTGCTCGACCGGATCCTCGCTGGCGAGGGGGAGAGCAGGGTGTCGCTCGGCCGGGAACGCTACCTCGAGCGCATGTGGCGGTTCATCAACGCGACGCGACCGGTTATCCGCGAGCAGCTGGCCCGGATGGGCTGCAGCCTCGACTGGAGTCGCGAGCGGTTCACGATGGACGAGGTCAGCGCGAGGGCAGTGCGCACCGCCTTCAAGCGGCTGTGGGACGCCGGGCTGGCATACCGTGGCGAGGCCCTGGTGACCTGGTGCCCGCGTTGCCTGACGACCATCAGCGACCTCGAGACTGTCCACCGCGACGAGACCGGCGGGTTGTGGACGATTCGCTACCACCTCGAGCGCGACGACGGCACGCCGGATCCCGACGCGTGGATCAGCGTGGCCACCACTCGCCCCGAGACGATGCTCGGCGACACGGCGGTGGCGGTCCATCCCGACGATGAGCGCTACCGGCCGCTGGTTGGCCGCAACGCAGTCCTTCCGTTCGTGGGTCGCCGGCTGCCCATCGTCGCCGACGAGGCGGTCGACCGCGAGTTCGGCACGGGCGCGGTGAAGATCACTCCGGCACACGATGCCAACGACTACGAGCTCGGCAAGCGGCACGGCCTGCCGGCGATCAGCATCTTCGACGAACAGGCTCGGGTCAACGAGCAGGGAGGCGAGTTCGCGGGCCTCGATCGGTATGCGGCGCGCCAGGAGATCGTCGAGCGGCTGCGGGCCGCCGGTGACCTCGAGGCGGAGGTGCCACATGAGATGGCGGTGGGCCACTGCGAGCGGTGTGGCACCGTCGTCGAGCCGCGCCTCTCCGTGCAGTGGTTCATCCGCGTGCAGCCGCTCGCCGAACGCGCGCTGGCATCGGTCAGAGAAGGACGGACCGAGATCACGCCGACGCACCTCACGAAGGTCTACGTGCACTGGATGGAGAACATCCACGACTGGGCGGTGGGCCGGCAGCTGTGGTGGGGCCATCGCATTCCGGCCTGGTTCTGCCCGGACGGCCACGTCACGGTGTCCGACGCCGAGGCCGGGCCGGATGCCTGCGCCGAGTGCGGCCGGCCGGTCGCCGAACTGACGCAGGAGACCGACATCTTCGACACCTGGTTCAGCTCGGGCCTGTGGCCCTTCTCGACGCTCGGCTGGCCGGAAGCGACGACGGACCTGGCCCGCTTCTATCCGACCACCGTCATGGAGACCGGCTACGACATCCTCTTCTTCTGGGTCGCCCGGATGATGATGCTCGGGCTGTTCTGCACCGATACCGAGCCGTTCCGCACCGTCTACCTGCATGGCCTGGTGCGCGCCGCCGGCGGCGTGAAGATGAGCAAGACCAAGGGCAACGTGATCGATCCGCTGCAGCTGGTCGACGAGGTGGGGGCCGATGCCCTGCGCTTCGCCCTGGTCGCCGGCACGTCACCGGGCCATGACCAGGTGCTGACCGACGCCAAGATCGAGGGCGCGCGCAACTTCACGAACAAACTCTGGAACGTCGCCCGGTTTGTCCTCGGCGCGCGCCCCGCCGAGGCGGCCGAGGCCGAGGGCGAACCGTCGCTGGCCGAGACCTGGATGCGGTCGCGGATCGCGGGCGGCGTCGAGCGCGCCACGGCCCAGCTGGACGCCCTCGACCTCGCCGGCTACGCAGCCACGGCGCACGAGCTCGCCTGGAGCGACTACGCGGACTGGTTCGTGGAGATGACGAAGCTGGAGCTGCGCCGCGAGGACGCCGGTCCGGGCGACCGCGCGCGGGTCTGGCACAGCCTGGCAGCAGGCCTCGCCGACCTGCTGCGCGTATTGCATCCGCTGATGCCGTTCGTGACCGAGGAGATCTGGTCGGCGCTGAACATCGCCGCGCCGGAGGTCACCGGTGGCGCCGCGCTGCTCATGGTCGCGGCGTGGCCGGTGGCGGGCGCGCGCGAGGTCGGGATCGAGGGCGAGATGGACCAGCTGACCGCCACGATTCGCGAGGTGCGCAACCTGCGAACGGCCGCCGGCGTCGCGGCGGGCGCATGGATGCCGCTCAGCATCGCGCCGCCGGGGGACGCGCAGCGGGGGGCGATCGAGCGCGGTATGGCCTACCTGGGGCCGATGACCCGGGCTCGGCCGCTCGTCGTGGTGACCGGCGCCGAACGGCCGGCCGCGGTGGCCGCGACGCCTCTCGGCGCGGCGTGGCTCACGACGGATTCCGGCGAAGAGCACGCCGCCGCAGAGCGCCGCACCCGCCAGGTGGCCGAGCTGCAGGCAGCTATCGATCGGCTGCGCGGGCTGCTCGGCAACCGGTCCTTCGTCGAGCGCGCGCCGGCCGAGGTTGTCGGCAGGGAGCGGGCGCGGCTCGTGGAGCTGGAGGCCCAGCTCCGCCAGCTTGGGTAGGCCGCCCGTCGGCCTGGCGACCCGCCCATCGGGCTATAGCCGGTCGGCCTGGAACGCCTGTTAGAATCGGCCGCGCCCATCGGACAACGAGGAGCTCGCGCGCATGTCGTTTCTGAGACACAGGAAGAAGGACGAGGACCAGCCTGGGCCGCCGACGCCGGTGCAGGAGGATGTGTCTGCGCAGCAGTACGCGCTCAAGCTCAATTTCGTGGCGCGCAGCAGCGACGGGCTGCGGATGCAGGCCGACGCGGGCGTGGTCGCGATGCTGCCTGGCATCGTCGAGCCGCTGAGCCAGACCCCGCCCGAGGTGATCGAGCCGCTGCCATTGGAGTACAGCGACGCGGCCCCCACGCTGGAGCGTTTCAACGAGATGCAACAATGGGTCCTGGCGCGGCGCGAGCTCGGACCGATCGGGCGCCACGGGCTGTATGTGCTCGAGCTGACCGACGCCCTCGACATGACGGTCGACACGTTCGTCTGCGGGCTCCTCTACGGGGAGACCGATACCAGCGGCTACCCGAGCTACAACGCCGTGGTCGGCGGTCTGGCGAGCCACTGGGACGAGCTCTCGGGCGAGCTGATCGTGCGCGCCGTCGTCGGCTGGGGCGGCAAGGGGCTGCGCGGCGACACCGAACGCGTCGGCCAGAAGCTGCTCTCCAGCCTCTACCAGCAGGTGGTGGCCTCCGGCTACAGCCTCGGCGCCGCCGATCAGGCACGGCTGCCGACCCTCGGCGCCCGGTCAGGGCTGACCTGTGCCCATTGCGGGTTCGAGGCGGGGAGTGCCGCCGCGTTCTACTGTCCGAAGTGCGGCATGCGCATGCTGCGCGGGGCGTAGCGCTAGTACCTTCTGCGGCGGCCATTGGCCCCCGGTCCCATTGTCGTCCGGTTCGGTCGGTCCGACACTGGTGCGGTCAGTCACCGTACCCCCACCGGGAAGGATTCGAATGGAGCGACCCACCGTCCTCCTGGCGCTCGCCGGAGATGCCGACGAGTACGTCAGCGCGCTCGATCGAGCCGGCTTCGCCGTCGTACACGAGAAGATCGGCGAGGCGCTGTCGGAGGGCGCGACGTTTGATCTCGCGGTCCTCGACTGCGACGCCGATCCGGGGACCGTCCGCCAGCTCCACGATCTTCTCCACAGCGAGCGCGCGACCCCCACGCTACTGCTCTTCGGCGACGAGTCGCCCGACTTCACCGAGCAATGGGGCGCCACCGACGAACTCGCCCTCAAGCCACTGCAGGCCGACGCTCTTGTGTATCGGCTGCAGGCTCTGCTGATTCGTGCGGGACACGAGATGCCCGCGGATCCGTCCGCCACGCCGGTGGACGACGCGGCCGGGCCGATCGGCGAGGGTCGGGCCATCAGCGTCTTCGCTCCAAAGGGCGGCGTCGGGAAGACGACGATCGCGGTCAACCTGGCGGTCGCGCTGCGTGAGCAGACGCGGGAGCGCGTCCTGCTGCTCGATGCCGACGTCGGGGTCGGCAACGTGACCTCAGTGCTCCAGGTTCCGAGCAGCATGGGCCTCGTCGATCTTGCCGACAGTGACCGGTCGGAGTGGAACGATGCGGCCTTCGAGCACCTCACCGCGACCCATCAGGGCAGCGGTCTGCGGGTGCTGACGTGGGGCAACGAGCCGGGAGACTCGGAGAAGGTCGGGGTTGATCTGCTGCTCGCCGCGTTGAAATGGGGACGTTCGCACCACGCCTACGTCATCATCGACAACCACCCCGGCTACGACGATCGGACGATGGCCATGCTGACCGTGGCGAACGAGATCTTTCTGGTGGTCACACCGGAGGTCGGCCCAATCCGAAACTCGTCACAGTTCCTCGAGCTGGCTCGGCAGGTCGGTCTCGGCGACGTCGTGCGCGTGATCGTGAACCGCGCGAACCATGGCGTGTCCCTGCATGACATGTCGCAGTCGCTGGGCCTTCCCATCTCGGCGACGGTCGTGTCGAACGGCCCCAAGGCCGTGATCGCGGCCAACGAGGGACGCCCGCTGATCACCAAGTTCCCGAAGGATCGGATCAGCACGGACCTGCACAACATCGCTCGGCTGGTGACGCGCCAGGCGGCGATGGAATCCCCGGCCCCGGCACGCCGATGGCGGCTGCCCTTCGCTTCCCGCGCGTCGAACGCCTGATCCGACCACCTGCGCTCGAATGACCGCGGGGGACCTGCGCCTTCGCGTTGCGCGGGAGGGCCGCGACTGGCATCATGCGAGACCGGGCCTGCTCTGCGGCCCGTTCTGCTGATCACGAGCCCCATGCCGACCTACGACTACCAATGCCGACTGTGCGGCCACACCGTCGAAGTTATTCACCCCATGTCCGAGAACGGCCCAACCGCCTGCGAGCGGTGCGGCGGCCCGCTTCGCCGGGTCCTCTTTCCGGCTGGGATCATCTTCAAGGGATCGGGCTTCTACAAGACCGATTCGCGCAGCGGCTCATCGGCCAACCGAAGCGATGGCAAGTCCGGCGCAGCGCCCGACGGTATCCCCGGCGCATCGAGCACAACTGTGCCCGAGGGCGCAGGGAAGGCTGGATCGGGCACAGCCGATGCCGGAGCCGCGCCGACGACCACGCAGAAGGGCTCCGACGCGAGCGGTTCGGCGACGACCGGTTCGAAGGATCCAGGCTCGAGGCCCAGCACCGCGAAGTCGAGCGGCGCGAAGGAGGGCTAGGCCGACCGGGCCTGCCGGGTCCCGCAGCGGCGGCAGAACCTGGCGCTTGCGGAGAGTGACAGGCCGCAGTGGCCGCAGCTCTGCACCGCGACCTGTCCGAGGCCACCTGCGACTTCCCTGGCCGATGCGTCCCAGAAGGAGCCCGCGACCTGCGACGCCTTTGCCGCACTGCTGCGGCCGCTCGCTCCACTGGACCGATATGGCACAACGTTGGGACGAGACGCCGGCAGCGGGCCCTCGCCGGGGTCGCCCAGGCCGAGGCCGTCGAGCTGTGCGCGACGCGCCGCGACGGCGGCGTCGGTCGACGTGGCCGCCACACGGTTCTCATCGATGGGCTGGCGCCGGGGCAGCTGCAGGATCGTGTCGCCGATCGAGGTGATCGAGCGCGGGGCCACCGGTGGCTGGGGACTGGCCGGCTCCGGCTCGATCACGCGCTCGACCGCAGCCACCGGTTCGGGCTCAACGGCCGGCTCGATCACGAGCTCGACCGCCGCCACCGGTTCGGGCTCGAGGGCCGGCTCCGGCTCGACCACCGGCTCGACCTGAGCCACCGGCTCGGGCTCGGCAACCGACGCGACGACCGGCTCCGACGCCGGGAGGGCGGCAAATGGAGGAACGGGAGCCGCGCCGACCGTTTCCGGCTCGAGCTCCGTTTGCGGCTCGAGCTCCGGTTCCGGCTCGAGCTCCGGTTCCGGCTCGAGCTCGTATTCGACCTCGGCGACCGGCTCGGGCAGGAGCTCGAGGCGAATGTCGTCCTGCCACCCCAGCGATGATCCCGCCACCGGTGCGGTCTCCCACGAAAGCATCGGCTCCGGGTCCACCGCGGGCGCCGGCGTGAAGGCCGGCGGTGGCTCCGACGCAGCAGGGGCGTCCCATGCGAACACCGGCTCCGGCTCGGTGGTGTGTGGCGACGCCGCCGAGGGCTCGTCCACGAACGGAGGCTCGTCGTCGGCGGGCGCGAACGGCTCTGGCTCCGACGGTGGCTCGACGATCGGCTCGCCGAACGATGCCATCTCCGCGACTGGCCAGTCGAGGTCGGGTGTTCCGTTGGTCGCGACCTCGAGGTCGCTGGTCGGCCACGCGGCGAGATCCTGCGGCGTGGCCGATGCCTGGAGGGTTGCGGCTCCGCCGCCCGCCGCGTCGGGATTGCCCGACTGGAACGACGCCGCTATCCGCTCGATCAGGTCGTCGGTGCCCGCGATGGGCGCGCATGTGCGACACCGCCCCACGGCGTCATTCCAGCAGTTGAGGCAGGTGTACTGGCGGCATTCGATGCAGAAGTTGAACGAGGCGTGGAAGGCGTCGAGCTGCCGAGCGCCGAGGGAATCCTGCTCGGAACGCATGGCGTCGCCGAGCGCATCGGAGAGGGCGTCCTCGCCCATGATGTAATTGCGCAGCCCGGTGACCAGCCCGCGCGTCTTGCGCAGCGGATTGAGCGTCCCGGGCGCGCCGAACTCGTAGCGCGTCCCGCAGCGCTCGCAGAAAGACTCGGTCAGCGATTCGGGCATTGACGTGGCTGCAGATCCCTCGCTTGAGGACACGGTTCAGGGTCGCAAAGTATACCGACGCGCGGCCCCGCGACCCTATCGGCGCATTGGTACCTCGCGCGGCGGCGTTCGTACCCCGTTGGTGCATCAGCCGGCCGCGTCGGGGCCGGCTGAGCGCCCATGCTAGGATCGGCAACATGGGCATCCTCTCGAGAGTCGAGGCCTTCCTCGAACGGCTCTTCGAGGCTCCTGCGGGGCGCCTCGGCGCACGGCTGCAGCCGGTCAGTCTCGGGAAGCGCATCGAGCGTGCCATGGACACCAACAAGTCGTTCCGCAACGACGGGATCGTGGTGCCGAACCACTACGACCTCCATCTCAACCCCACCGACTTCGCCACCTTCGCCTCGTATCGCAGCTCCCTGGAGGACGACCTGGCGCACGACCTGCTGGCTCGTGCCCGACGTGAGCGCTACTCCCTCGTGGCTCGCCCTCGCGTGCGCATCACCGCCGACCCGTCGATTCCACGGGGCGACGTTCGCGTTGCCGCCAACGTTGTCGACGAAGAGGGCGGCCGTCCGCAGCCGGATCGACCGATGGCATCCGGGTCCGACACCATGGTCTTCAGCCGGCCGGGGCGCGCGCCGGAGACGCCCGAGTCGGCGACCCGCGCCTACCTCCTGGTGCGCACCGACAGCAGCCCGCCGGTCCAGTTCGACCTGGGCGGGGCGCTGATCAGCGTGGGCCGCGCGAGCGACAACGACGTGATCGTCGATGATCCGCTGGTCAGCCGCCACCACTGCCAGCTCAAGCTGCAGCACGGCGCGTACAGCTTCGCCGACCTGGGGAGCCGCAACGGCTCGTATGTGAACGGGCAGCCCGTCAGCGAGGTCGCGCTGGGCCCCGGAGATCGGATCCAGATCGGCGACACCGAGATCGAGTTCCAGGTGCGCGGGTGACCGGAGACCTCCTTCGCATCGTGCTGCTGGTCCTGCAGCTCGGATTCCTGGGCCTGCTCTACCTCGTCCTGTGGGGCTTCGGCCGCTCGCTCCTGCGTGACCTGCGCAGCGCCGAGCAGGCGCAGCGCGCATCCCGGACCGGGATCGGGCGGCTGGCCGTGCTCGAGTCGCCGGACGACGAGCCGCCCGCCGGGCGGCCCATCTCGCTAGGGCCGATCAACTCCATCGGCCGCAACGTGAACAACACGATCTACGTCGAAGACGACTTCGCCAGCGCGAACCACGCCATGCTGACCTTCCGCGGCCGATCGTGGTTCATCGAGGACCAGGGCAGCACCAACGGCACGTACGTCAACGGGCATCGGATCGAGCGTCCCGTCGCCCTCTCCTATGGCGATGAGCTGACGATCGGGCGCGTGCGCATGCGCCTGGAGCGCTGAGGCCTGGCCGGACCAAGGCGCCTCACCTGGCGGACGGCAGAGCTGCGGATGCTGCTGCCGCTGCTGCTCCTCGTGCCCCTTGGCTTCGCGCTGACCCACGCGGCGGAGGTGCAGAAGCTCGATCCAGGCCCCCTCGGCCTGGCCGCCGGCTACGTCGCGATCATGCTCACCGCGCACCTGGTGCTGACTCTTTCCCGCCATGGCGGCGACCAGCTGCTGCTGCCGCTGGTGGGCACGATCGGCGGCATCGGCATGATCATGCTCAATCGGCTGCCGCAGGACCTGGCCGGCACGAGCGCCCTCGGCATCGACCTGGGAATGGCAGCCACCCAGCTGCTGTGGTTCGGCGTCGGCGTGGCGGCCATGCTGCTGGTCGCCATCGGCTTTCGTGACGACGGCCTGCTGCGCCATTACAAGTACACCTGGGCCGCGGCGGGTGCAGCGCTGCTGGCGATCACCTTCGTCTTTGGAAAGGAGGTCTACGGAGCGCGGCTGTGGATCGACCTCGGCCCGGTGCAGTTCCAGCCCGGCGAGTTCATCAAGATCGTGCTCGTCGTGTTCATCGCCGGCTACCTGGCGGAGAACCGCGCCCTGCTGATCGGCGCAAGCATCCGCATCGGTCCGATCTCGATCCCGCCTCTGCCCTACCTGCTGCCGATGCTCGCCATCTTCGTCATCGTCATGCTGATCGTCGTCATCAGCAAAGATCTCGGCACGGCACTGCTCTTCTTCGGCATCTTCCTGACCATGCTCTTCGTGGCGACCGGACGGCGCAGCTACGTGCTCATGGGCCTGGTCATGTTCGTGGCGGGCTCGTTTGTTGCCTACGAGCTGTTCGGCCACGTCCGGTTGCGCGTCGACGTCTGGCTCAACCCTTTCGCCGACCCCTCGGGCGCCGGTTACCAGACGGTCCATGCGATCTACGCCTTCGGCCGCGGAGGCCTCTTCGGTGAGGGCCTCGGACAGGGGCTGCTTCCCGCCGTCGGTGGGTCCTTCCCCGCGATCCAGACCGACTTCATCTTTGCGGCGGCGGCGGAGGAGCTGGGCCTGGTCGGCGCCTTTGCGCTGCTGCTGCTCGCGCTGCTGGTCGTGTTCCGCGGCCTGCGCATCGCGATGCTGGCCCACGACGACTTCAGCGCCATGTTGGCGGTGGGCCTGACCACCAGCCTGGGGCTGCAGACCCTGATCATCGTCGCAGGCAACGCCAAGCTGATTCCCCTGACCGGCGTGACGTTCCCGTTTGTCAGCTATGGCGGATCCAGCCTGCTGGCGAGCTTCCTGGTGATCGGACTGCTGCTGTCGATCAGCCATCGCTCGGCGCGAGCGGGCGGGAGCGAGCCGCCATGATCGTCGCCAATGTGCGGCGGCTGGGCGTCTACCTGCTGGTCAGCTTCGCGATCGTGAGCGGGGGCCTGTCGTACTGGCAGGTGGTCGACGCCCAGGCGCTCGCCGCCCGTCCCGACAACCCGCAGGTCGTCGAGGCGCGGCGCAGCGCGTTACGCGGCACGATCTTCGACGCACAGGGGCGGGTGCTGGCATCGACCGAGCTGATCGGCGGCCTGGCGCGGCGCAGCTACGCGGATCCGGCTTTCAGCCATGTCATCGGTTATGCCAGCCTGCGATTCGGGACGACGGCGCTGGAACGCGCGTGGGATGACATCCTCTCCGGTCGCTCCGATCCGAACCCGCTGCGTGACCTGGTCAACGACATCCTGGCCCGCAAGCCACAGCCGAAGGACCTGACGCTCACCATCGACCAGCGGCTGCAGGACTTCGCCGCGGAGCAGCTCGGGGACCATGTGGGTGCGGTGGTGGCCATCGACCCGCGCAGCGGCGCGATCCTGGCCATGGCCTCCACCCCAACGTTCGACGCGACGCCGATTTCAGGCGACCCCGCGAGCGCGGCGGCAGCCATGGAGAAGATCGTCGCGCGCAAGAACAACCCGCTGGTCGATCGGGCGCGCCAGGGCAAGTATCCGCCGGGCTCGACACTCAAGGTCTTCACCGCCGCCGCAGCGCTGGACGCGGGGGCGATCACCGTTCACACCACCTTCCCCGACCAACCCGGGCAGGAGACCGATGGGTTCGTGGTCGACGGCTTCAAGATCACCGAGCACGACCTGTCGCCCGTCAAGCCGGCGTTGTGGCCGCTCTCGGAGGCCCTGCAGGTATCGAGCAACATCTTCTTTGCGCACGTGGGCCTCGAGCTGGGGGCCGAGTCGTTCCTGGAGTACGCCCGGCGCTTCGGCTTCTGCGACCCGCAACGCATCGGCAGCGGCAGCCATGGTCTGCCGGTCGATCCTTCGTACGTCACCCACGCGCAGGACGGCGACTGCGCCGCGTTCAGCGATCGCGTCGAGCTCGCATCCGCGGCCTTCGGGCAGGCGCAGGTGCTGGCCACGCCGGTCCAGATGGCGCTCATCGCGGCGGCGATCGGCAACGATGGCGTGATGCCGCAGCCGTACGTCGTGCGTGATGCGCGAGCCCACGCGGCGGAGCCGCAGAGCGGCCCGAGTGGCACCATCCTGGAGCGCTACAGCAGCAGCGGCGGCTCGCGCGTGGTCTCCTCGCAGACCGCCGGCGAGGTGCGTGCGGCGATGGTCGACGCGGTCGAGGGCAAGCTCGGCAGGCTGTACGCCGGCCAGGGCGACGTGAGCCTGTACGGCGCCGGTGGGGTGATGACCGCGGGCAAGACCGGAACCGCGCAGCGCGGCGCCGGACAGGCGCCGCACTCGTGGTTCATCGGCTTCGCTCCGGGCGGTTCGGAGGCCACGCCCCAAATCGCGGTCGCCGTGCTCGTCGAGGGAGGCGGTAGCGGGGCGGGGCTGGCCGCGCCGATCGGCGGCCGGGTCATGGCTCAGTGGCTCAAGCTCGAGGGCGACTGAACCAGTTCGTAACTTGCTGGGGTATTGTTTGAGCGAGGGGACCGAGCTCCTCGACCTCCCGAAACGAAGGATGACGCATGGTGAAGAACGTCCAGGAGCCGGTGGAGCGCGTGGCGGCCAACGTCGAGCGCGTGATCGTCGGCAAGCACGCCGAGGTGCGGATGGCGCTGGTCTCCCTCCTCTGCGAGGGCCACATCCTCATCGAGGACGTGCCGGGGGTCGGCAAGACGATGCTGGCCAAGGCGCTGGCCAAGAGCCTCGGCTGCAGCTTCCGGCGCATCCAGTTCACCCCCGACCTGCTGCCGTCCGACGTGACCGGCCTGTCGATCTTCAACCAGAAGACGCAGGAGTTCGAATTCCGCCCAGGCCCGATCATGGCCCAGGTCGTCCTGGCCGACGAGATCAACCGCGCCACGCCCAAGACGCAGAGCGCGCTGCTGGAGTGCATGGAGGAGCGCCAGGCGACGATCGACGGGGTGACCTACAAGATGCCGTCGCCGTTCCTGGTGATCGCCACCCAGAACCCGATCGAGTACGAAGGCACCTTCGCGCTGCCGGAGGCGCAGCTCGACCGCTTCATGCTCCGCCTGCGGCTCGGCTATCCGAAGGCCATGGAGGAGCTCGTCATCCTCGACGAGCAGAAGCGGGTCCATCCGCTGGAGGAGATCAGCCAGGTGCTGGGCGTCGATGAGCTGCGCCAGATGCAGTCAGCCGTCAAGGAGGTGTACGTCGACCAGGCCGTGGCCGAGTACATCGTCCGGCTGGTCACCGCCACGCGCGAACACCCCGACGTCTATCTCGGCGCCTCGCCGCGCGGCTCGATCAACCTGTACCACTCCTCGCAAGCCTTCGCAGCCCTCGACGGCCGGGACTACGTCATTCCCGACGACGTCAAGCAGCTGGCGGTGGCCGTCCTGGCGCATCGGCTCATCGTCAAGAGCCAGGCCTCGCTGCGCGAGATCGACCCGGATGCGATCGTGCGCGAGATCCTGGCCGAGGTACCGATCGGCCAGACCATGGACGTCAGCGCGGCCAGCTAGCACGGGAGTCGCACCATGGGTGCCCTGGCGCGGCAGCTGCGCTTCATCTTCATCGGCACGGTGCTGGTGGTCGCCGCCTTCAGCACCGGCATCAGCTTCCTGTTCTTCCTGGTCTACCTGCTCGGCGCGCTGGTGCTCGGATCATGGATCTTCGCGCGCAACGGACTGCGCGGGGTGCGCGCCGGCTACCACGTCATGAACCCGCGCGCCCATGTGGGCGAGGTGCTGCAGGCTGTCTACCGCGTCGACAACGGCAGCGGCTGGAGCAAGCCGTGGGTCGAGCTGTGGAACGAGTCGAGCCTGCCTGCGACGCTTCCGGGCCGGGTCATCGGGGTGCGCGGCCGCGGCAGCCGGCAGTGGCTGGCCAAGGTCACCCTCATGCGCCGCGGCAGCTACCGCCTGGGACCGCTGCGAGTCCGCACCGGCGATCCGTTCGGGCTGTTCACCTCCGAGATGATCGTGGGCCAGCCGACCGGGATCGTCGTCTTTCCCAAGACCGAGGCACTCCCGCACTGGCGCCTGCCCCCGTCGCCGGTCGACGGCAGCCGGCCGGCCCGTCGGCGCTTCGAGACTGCTTCCCCACTGGTCAGCAGCATCCGGCCGTATGTCCAGGGCGACGCCATCAACCGCATCCATTGGCTGTCCAGCGTGCGGCACAGCGAGCTGCAGGTGAAGGAGTTCGACCTGGAACAGGCAGCCGACCTGTGGATGGTGCTTGACCTCGACCGCGCCAGCCACGCCGGTGTCGGCGACGCCGCGTCGGTGGAGACGGCGGTCACCGCGGCCGCCTCGATCGCGTTGCAGACGCTCAGCGAGAACCGCGCCGTGGGGCTGACCGCCTCGGCGCGCCGGCTGCATCTGCTCCAGCCGGACCGCGGCACGCGCGTCGAGCAGAAGATCCTGCATCTGCTGGCCAACGTCCAGCCGGACGGCTCGCAGCCACTCGCGGAGGTCATCCTGGGCGTGCTTCCGCAGCTGCGCCGTGGGATGACGCTGTGCATCGTCACCGGCTCGACCCAGCGTGACTGGGTCCGCGCCCTGGCCGGCCTGCGACGGCGCGGGGTGGGGACGGTGGTGGTCCTTCTCGACCGCGCCTCGTTCGTCAATCGCGACGATGACGATGAGAGCCGCGCGGAGCTGGCCGCGGTGCGCCACGCGCTGAACGAGTACGACATCGAGCATCACCTGGTCCGTGCCGGCGACGGCCTGGCCAAGGCCCTTGGCGCAAGGAGCCGCGTGCGTGCCTGAGTCGGTGCGCCGCTTCCTGCATCCACGCGAGGGCTGGCTGAGCCTGGCGCTCCTGCTGGTCATGCTGCTGGCGCTCACCTGGTCGGTGCAGGCGGCTGGCTGGCTGGAGCGGCTCGAGTTCCTCATGCCGGTCGCGTTCTACGCGGCGCTGGCCGGTGCCGTCCTTGCGCTGCTGCCGTTGAGTGTCGCCGTCACGCTGCCGGTCGGGGCGCTGCTGGGCGCGGGCGTCGTGTTGTGGACGGTCGGCGGCGAGTACTTCACCGAGCTCGGCCAGCTCGGCCGGTTGATGGGGCTCAACCGCGACAGCATCGGCTTCGTGCGGAGCCTGCTCAACCAGGCCTACCCGAACCAGCTGTCGCCGTATGCCGCCGGCCTTGCCGTGCTGATGTGGTCGATCGCCTTCATGGCCGCCTACACGATGTATCGCCACCATCGGGTCCTCGACGCCATCCTCCTTGTCGGGGCGGCGCTGATCGTGAACATGAGTGCGACGTTCACCGACCTCTTCTTCTACCTCGTCCTGTTCGTGCTCGCGGCGCTCCTGCTATGGCTGCGCGGGGCGCTGCTCAGCCGTGAGGACGGCTGGCAGCTGCGGCGGGTCAACGAGAACACCGAGGTGCCGATCTCGATCATGCGCAGCGGCATCGGCTTCATCGCTGGCAGCATTGCGCTCGCCTGGGTGCTGACCACCGTGGCGGTCGCCGCGCCGCTGACCGGGGCATGGCGCAGCCTCGACGGCGTATGGAGCGGCCTTCAGGACAACCTCGACGGCGTCTTCGGCAACCTGACCAATCCGGAGTCGCGCTTCAGCGGCACCACCTTCGGCTCCAAGTTCCGTGTCTCCGGAACCTGGGTCAGCAACGACTCCCCGGTGATGACCGTCGGCTCGCAGCACGGCTACTACATGGAGACGATCACCTACGACCGCTATACCGGCCACGGTTGGGACCGGACCGAGGGGTCGAGCCGGCCGGTGTCGGCCGGTGACCCGATCTTCCCCGCGGCCACTCCCGAGCGGCCGGCCGTCGAGGAGGCGTTCGACGTCGAGACGGTCAGCGTCCAGGTCCAGGGCCAGATCGGCCGCAACCTGTTCACGCCCGGCTTCCCGACCACCGCACTGTTGCCGGTCTCGGTCTACGAGTCGGGCGGGGCGCCGTTGCTGGGCGGTCTCGAGTCGGCGAGCACGATCGCCGAGGGCGACGGCTACCAGGTGACCGCCGCGATCTCGAATGCCACCGAGGCGCAGCTGTCGGCGGCGGGCACCGACTACCCGGCCGCGATCAGGCAGTTCTATCTCGGGACCGACGGCGTCACCGACCGCACCCGCGCGCTCGCGCTGCAGATCGTCGCCGGTCGGACGGATCCGTACCACATGGCCGATGCGCTGGCCGACTACCTCCGCACCAGCCCCGACTTCAGCTACGCGACGAGCGTCGACGCGCCGGACCCGAACCGCGACCTCGTGGACCAGTTCCTGTTCGATCCGAACGGCCGGCAGGGCTACTGCGAGTTCTTCGCGTCGGCGATGGCCGTCATGGCGCGCAGCGTCGGACTTCCATCGCGCATCGCGGTCGGGTTCGCGCCAGGGCAGCGCGTGGCGCAGGGCATCTACCAGTACCGCGAACGCAACGCCCACGCCTGGACCGAGATCTACTTCCCCGGCTACGGCTGGCAGACCTTCGAGGCGACCAAGTCGATCAGCCCGCCGGCTCGCGAGGCTGGCACGGCCGCCGAACACGAACGAGCAGGTTGGTCCGCGGGGCAACGCCGGCGACATCGGCCTGTTCGAGAACGATCCGGGCGTCATCTCGGCGCTCCCGTCGTTTCACGCTGCGCCCGGCGCCGTGGATCCGGGGACCAAGACCGCATCGCCGTCCGCCGCGCGCGAGGGCAACGCGGTGGTGATCATCCTCATGATCCTGCTCGGCCTGGCACTGCTCGCCTGGCAGGTCCTGCGCACGCGACGTCGCTGGCGATTCATGGCACCGGGCGATCGGCAGTGGCACCGGTTGACGCTGGCGGCCAGCAGAGCAGGCGTCGGCCAGCAGGCATCGGAGACGATCTACGAGTACGCCACCTGGCTCGAGGACCAGATCCCGCAGCGGGGTCCCGAGATCAAGACCATCGCCGACGCCAAGGTCTGGCAGAGCTACTCCGGCCGCTCGATGGGGGAGACGATGATCGAACGTATCGAGCGTGCCTGGGCGCGCATGCGCCTGCCGCTGCTGTGGCTTGGCGCGCGGCGCCGGGTCCGCAGCTTCCTGCATCCGGGCAAGCCGGCTCGCGACCGCTGAACGGGGTCGAGGCGAGCCGGTCAGAGGGCAAGCGGCTCGCCCTCTGACTCGTCGATGTGGGTCGGCCCACGACCGAGCAGATGATGCGCATCGTTCCAGGACTCCAGCCGCCAGCCGTCCTGATCGGTGGCGAGCAGGCTGGAGAGCGATCCGTTGTCGAGGTCGAGCGTCCAGGTCTGGCGCGGGGCCAGCTGGAGCAGGTGTCGAGCCAGCAGGCGCAACGTCCCGCCATGCGAGACCAGGCAGACCGGCCAGGCGTCGCCGTGCATGACCTCCTCCAGCAGCATCGCGACTCGCGCGAGGGCGTCGGCCAGCGGCTCGGCACCGGGCGGCTGGTCATCACTGTGCCGCCGCCACGCGGCGTAGCGCGCGGCGTCGAGCACCTCGAGCTCGGCGTGGGTGCGGCCCTCCCACTCGCCCTGGCCGATCTCGATCAGGCGCGGCTCGGGCTCGACCGCAAGACCCGGCAGCGCGGAGGCGATGATCGTCGCGGTCTCGAACGCCCGGCCCAATGGGGACGTGATGAGGCGGCCCGGTCGCGCGTCGAGGTGAGCGAGGCGCAGCCCCAGAAGCCGCGCTTCGTCGCGCCCTTCATCGGCGAGGGGAGGGTCGAGGTGCCCCTGGAAGCGCCCCTCGCGGTTCCAGGCGGTGAGGCCGTGGCGGACGAGCAGCAGCCGCCGGCCGCTCACCCGGCCGTCGCGCCGACCGCCGGCTGGAGCTGCTCGTAGCGGTCGCGCGCGGCAGCGACCGCTGCCGCGGCATCGACCGCCACCCCGAAGTCTGGAAGCGTCTCACCCAGGACCCTGATCGCCTCCGTCAGCTCCTCCAGGCGCACGGCGCCCATGTGACCGAAGCGCAGGATCCTGCCCGCCCACTTGCCCTGGCCGCCCGCGATCACCAGGCCCCGGGCGCGGAGCTCGGCGTTGAATGGCTGCCATTCGAGGCCGTCGGGCAGCCAGGCCGCGGTCACCGTCAGCGACCGATGCTCCTCGTCCGCGACGAGGCTGAGGCCGAGCGCCTCGATGCCCGCCTGCACCGCCGCGGCCAGCGCGGCGTGCCGCTGCCATGTCGCGTGCGCGCCCTCGGCCAGCAGTCGCCGCACGCCCAGCCGCAGGCCGAAGAGCACGCTGACCGCCGGGGTCCAGGGCGTCTGCGCCCTGGCCGCCCATCGGCGAGCCTGGCCGAGATCGAAATAGAAGCGTGGCATCCGGGCCTGGTCCTCGGCAGCCCTGGCGCGCTGGCTCATCGCCAGGATGGCGATTCCAGGCGAGGCGATCCACGCCTTCTGGCTGGCGCTGACCACAACGTCCGCGCCCCAGGCGTCCATCTCGAACGGGATGGCGCCCAGGCCGCTGATGCCGTCGACCAGGCAGAGCGGCTCCCCCGGCCCGCCGCGGACCGCCGCGGCCAGCTCGCGGAGCGGGTTGACGACGCCGGTCGAGGTTTCGTTGTGGGTCAGCAGGACGGCCGCGTAGGGCGGCTGACCGGCGAGGCGGGCACGGAGCGCCTGGGGATCGGCCGCCTGGCCCCAGGCCACCTCGATTCGCTCGACGGCGGCGCCGTACGCCTCGGCGATGCCAGCGAAGCGATCCCCGAACGAGCCGATCGATACGGCGAGCACGCGGTCGCCCGGCGACAGCGTGTTGACCACGGCGGCCTCCAGGCCTCCGGTGCCCGACGATGTCAGCAGCAGCACCTCATCCCGCGTTCCGATCAGCGTGGCGATGCCGGCGCTGATCTCCGGCAGCATCTCGCCGAACTCGGCGCCGCGGTGGTCGATCATCTGCGCCGCCTGTGCCTGGCGCACATCATCGGGCAGCGGCGTCGGCCCCGGGACGCGGAGGTTCTGGTCCATGGCAGGCATCATAATCGGCCGGTGGACCTGACCGATGCCGCGACGACCGCGCACGCCTGAGCTCAGCCAGCCGCTGTTCGAGACCGAGCCGGCGGCCGATGCGCCGCTCGCCGCGCGGATGCGCCCGCGCGCACTCGACGAGTTCGTCGGCCAGGAGCATCTCGTTGGTCCGGGCGGGGCGCTCACCAAGGTCGTGCGCCCCGGCTACCTCCCCTCGATGGTGCTGTGGGGTCCGCCAGGGTCCGGGAAGACCACCCTGGCGCGGCTGCTGGCCGATCGCGCCGGCGGGACCTGGCGACAGCTCTCGGCGGTGACCAGCGGCGTGGCCGACGTGCGCGCCCTCGTCGCGGAGGCAAAGGCGCTGCGTGAGGCCGGCGGTCGGACCGTGGCGTTCATCGACGAGCTGCATCGGTTCAACAAGAGCCAGCAGGATGCGCTCCTGCCGCACGTCGAGGACGGCACCATCACGCTCATCGGTGCGACCACCGAGAACCCGTACTACGAGATCAACTCGCCGCTGCTGTCCCGACTGCGGGTCTATCGGCTGGAGCCGTTGTCCGCGGAGGCGCTGCAGCAGATTGTCGAGCATGCACTGACCGATGCGCGCGGCCTGGACGGCCGCGTCTCGCTCCTGCCCGATGCCATGGCGTCGTTGGTCGACCTGTCCGGCGGCGACGCCCGCCAGGCGCTGAACATCCTCGAGGCCGCCGGTGCGGTGTCGTCGTCGCCGTCGGTCGAGGCGATCGCGGAGGCCGCGCAGCAGCGGCTGCTGGCCTACGACCGGCTGGGGGACCAGCACTACGAGGCCGCGTCGGCCCTCATCAAGTCGATGCGCGGCAATGATCCGGACGCCGCCCTGTACTGGTGCGCATCAATGGTCGCTGCCGGCGAGGACCCGACCTTCATCGCGCGGCGGATCGTGATCGCGGCCTCGGAGGATGTCGGCAACGCCGATCCCCGGGCGCTGCAGGTGGCGGTGGCCGCCATGCAGGCGGTCGAGATGATCGGCCTGCCCGAGGCGCAGTACGCGCTTGCCCAGGCCGCCGCGTACGTAGCCAGCGCGCCGAAGTCGAACCGGGCCGGCGCGGGGTACTTCGCGGCGCTGGCCGACGTGGAGGAGCGCGGTCGCCTGCCGGTGCCGTTGCACCTGCGGCCCTCGGCACATCGGCGCCTGGCGAGAGAGCAGGGCTACGGTCGCGGCTACCTCTACCCGCACGACTTCGACGCCGCGGATGTCGAGCAGCAGTACCTACCGGATGCGCTCGTGGGGCACCTGTTCTACGAGCCGTCGGACCAGGGCCTGGAGATCCAGATCGGGGAGCGGCTGCAACGACTGCGGCGCGCCCGGCTGGAGCGGCGGCGCGGGCCGGCAGAGGCAGATTCCTGACAGATTCCGGTCGAGCCGAGCGTTGCGTGGCCGGCCACGTGGAAGGTCAGGCGGCGCGCATGAGCCCCATCACGTTGAAGACCACGAATGCGACCGCCAGGATCGCCGCCATCACCGCCACGAGCACCCCGATGTTGCGCAGGTCGCGGATGACATAGTGGTACTCCTGCTGGGCTCGCTCGCCAAGGCGCGACGGACCCGCGACCATCTGTCGCGGGTCGCGGGTCGCGCGGCGGGGCGTTTCGCGTGGCTCGCGGGCGGCCGGCGAGGCGGCTAGCGGCTCGGTCTCGCGCACCGGCGCCGGTGACACCGAGGTCACGGCCTCCATGGGAGCCGCCGGACGCGGTGGACCGCTGGGTCGCTGCGTCTTGCGTTGTTTCGCCCTGCGATTCGCCGCCTTGCCGCCTCGTCGGGCCATATGTTCCTCGTCTGACTCGCGAACCGTCGCACACAACCACCCGCGGCTGGCGCGGGTGGGATGGCTATGATACCAGCCACCCCAACGGAGCACGATGTGGCCGAGCTGAACCGGATCCTGGTGGACAACCTGGCCGTCACCATCGGCGTGCTGGCCCTCCTGGTTCTGATCCTCGCCGTGCTCGTCGTCCTGCAGAGCATGCGGCTGAGTCGGGCGACGAACGCCTACCGTCAGTTGCTCGGCGGCACCTCGCCGGGCCGTTCCGGGGCCGGCGGCTCGCTGAAGGACGTGCTGGATGCCCACGTCGGCCGGGTCGACGAGGTGAGCGCCAGGCTCGGGGACCTGGACCGGCTGCACGCCTTCCTGGAGGAGCGCTCGCGCGGCAGCCTGCAACACATCGGCATGGTCCGCTTCAACCCGTTCGAGGACACCGGTTCCGACCAGAGCTTCGCCATCGCCCTGCTGGATGACCGGCGCGACGGCATGGTCCTGTCGAGCCTCCACGGTCGAGCCAACACGCGGCTCTTCGCCAAGCCGGTCGAAAACGGCGAGTCGAAGCACGCGCTGTCGACCGAAGAGGAGCAGGCGATCCGCATCGCCGTCGAGGGCACGCGTCCGGTTCCGACCACGGATTAGTTTCCGAGACCGATGGATCCCGGCCAGCGCCGGCTCGCCGAGCGCCGCCTGCTCGCAAGCCTGTCGCGGTTCCATCGGCGTGAGCCGATGGCCGCGGACCTGCGCATCGATGCGCTGCTCGGGCTGGTGCGCGGCGACTCGCAGCGGCCGCCTTCACATCGGGGGGCAGTCCGGCTCGAGATGACCGATGCGCAGCTCCTGGAGATGATCGACGACCTCGCACAGCGCGGCGAGGTGCAGCGGGACGGGCACCGCATCCGCCTCCGCGGCCAGGAGCCGACGCTCGGCCCTGACATGCGCCGTCGCGCCGACGCCCTGCTCGACGAGCTGGCTGCAGGCGGGGCAAGCCCGCCCCGTGCCGAGCCCGTCGCGCGACGGCTGGGGCTGCCCGACGCCGTGCTGGACGCGCTGCGGCAGTCCGGAGAGCTGGTGGTTCTGGCGCCCGGCGTGGAATATCCGCGCGCCGTTCTCGACGCCCTGCTCGAGCGCCTCGGCGGGTCGTGAGCTGAGCGTCGCGCAGGTGCGTGACGAGCTGGAGACCAGCCGTCGCTACGCGACCGCCCTGCTCGAGGCCCTGCGCCAGGTCGCGCCACGTCGGTGAGACCGGATCGCGACAGCCAAGCTGTCCGGTAAGCGGCGGATAACGGGTGCATGACTACCCTGTCGACTACCATGCCGGACGTGCCTGCAGTCGTGCCGTCGCCGGACCAGCTCCCCATCTTCGAGGAGATGGTCCCGGTCCGCCGCGGCCGCCCGCACCTGCGCATCCAGCCACCACTCCTCGCCGACCTGACCACCAGGCAGCGCAGGGCGGTGACCCACGGGGACGGGCCGCTGTTGATCGTCGCTGGCGCCGGGACCGGCAAGACGACGGTGGTCACCCGCCGCATCGCCTGGCTCATCGCCCAAAAGCGCGCCCGGCCGTCCGAGATCCTGGCGCTGACCTTTACCGACCGTGCTGCGCTGGAGATGACGGAGCGGGTCGACCGGCTCGTGCCGTACGGCTTCACCGACAGCGTGATCAGCACGTTCCACGCGTTCGGAGACCGCCTGCTCCGCGACCACGCGCTCGAGGTCGGCCTGTCGGACCGCTCGACGGTGCTGTCACGCCCCGAGCAGATCATCTTCCTGCGCGAACACCTCTTCGAGCTGCCGCTCGAGCGGCTGCGACCGCTCGGCGATCCGACCCGCTTCCTCGGCGCGCTGGTGACGCTCATCAGCCGGGCACGCGACGAGGATGTCGCGCCCGCCGACTACCGCGCCGCGGCGGACCGCCTGGCGCTGCGCGCCGCGGAGCGGCCGAACGACGCGGCGCTCGTCGAGGAGGCGGCTCTGCAGGTTGAGCTCGCGGGCCTCTACGAAGCGTACGAGCGGCTCATGCGCGCCAGCGACAGGCTCGACTTCGGTGACCAGGTGAGCATGGCGCTGCGGTTGCTGCGCGAGCACCCCTCCGTGCTGGAAGAGGAGCGGTCGAAGTATCGCTACATCCTGGTCGACGAGTTCCAGGACACGAACCATGGCCAGTTCGAGCTCGTCAAGCTGCTGGCGGCGCATCGGAACCTGACCGTGGTCGGTGACGACGACCAGAGCATCTATCGCTTCCGTGGTGCCGCGCTGAGCAACATCCTTGGCTTCCGCGCCGCGTATCCGCGCGCTGCCAGCGTTGTCCTGGTGGACAACTTTCGCAGCCGCCAGCCGATCCTGGATGCCGCGCACAGGCTGATCCGGCACAACGATCCTGATCGCCTCGAGGCACGCGAGGGCATCGACAAGCGGCTGAAGGCCCGCGCAGGCTTCGCCCGTGGCGTTCGCGCGGACGGCCCCACGGAGCTGCTGACCTTCGCCACCGGGTCGGACGAGGCTGACGGTGTGGCGCAGCGTATCGCCGGCTCGTTGCAGGCCGGCCGGCGGGCGGGGGAGCATGCCATTCTGGTCCGTGGGAATCGGGACGCCGACCCGTTCCTGCGCTCGCTGAACATGCTGCGCATTCCCTGGCGCTTCAGCGGAACCGCGGGGCTCTACCAGCAGCCCGAGGTCCGGCTGCTGATCAGCTTCCTGCGCGCCGTGAACGATCCTGACGACTCGATCAGCCTGTATGACCTCGCGACGTCGGAGCTGTTCGGCCTCGGTGCCGGCGATGTCACGCTCGCCCTGAACCGGGCCAGCCGCCGCCGAATGAGCCTCGCCGCCGCGCTCCGCGAAGCGGCGGACCGGCCCGAGGAGTCACCCTTCGGCCGTCGGGCCCTCGAAGTTGTGCAGCGCCTGCTGGCGAGCCTCGACCAGCATCGGTCGCTGAGCACCGAGCGCAGCAGCGGCGAGCTGCTGTATCACTTCATCAGCGCATCGGGCTGGCTGGCACGACTCTCGGCAGACGCGCGCGAAACGGGCGACGCGCGGCTGGCGAACGTTGCGCGCTTCTTCGAGATCGTGCGGCACCAGGGCGGCCTGCTGCGAGACGATCGGCTGCCGTTCCTCGTCGCGCAGCTCGACACTCTCATCGAGACAGGAGACGACCCGTCCACGGCCGACAGCGGTCCGGATGACGGTGACGCCGTGCAGGTCCTCACCTATCACAAGGCCAAGGGCCTCGAGTTCCCGGTGGTGTGCATGGTCGGTCTCGTCGAGGATCGCTTCCCGAGCCGCGGCCGCGGCGACCGGCTGCAGCTGCCGGACGACCTCGTGCCTGAGGCTCCCACGGCCGCCACGCACCTTGCTGAGGAGCGGCGTCTCTGTTACGTGGGCATGACGCGGGCCAGAGAGGAGCTGGTGCTCAGCTGGGCGCGGGATTACGGGGGCCGCCGATCGCGGCGCATGAGCCAGTTCGTACTCGAGGCGCTCGACCTGCCGCCGGCGACGCCGCTGGAGGCCATCCGGCCCAGCGCCGCCGAGCAGCTCTCGCGCCATGCGTTGCCGGCACAGCGACCCACGGCACCGCTGCGCCCCATCCTCGGCGAGCGGCCGCTGTCGCTCAGCTTCTACCAGGTCAACGACTACCTCGATTGCCCGGCGAAGTATCGCTACGGCCACGTCATCCGCATCCCGACGCCACCGTCACACGCCATGGTCTACGGCCGCGCCCTGCACGCGGCGGTGCAGGCATTCCATCGGCGCCAGATGGCGGGGCGGGCGACGAGCCTCGAAGAGCTGCACGCCGCGCTGGATGCCAGCTGGGAGTCGGTGGGGTTCCTGACCCGCGAGCACGAGGAGGCGCGCCGCGCAGCCGCGCGCGAGGCGCTCGGTCGCTTCTGGAACGAGCAGCAGGCGGATCCGGCCCGGCCGACGTCCGTCGAGGCGGACTTCGCCTTCCAGCTGGGACAGGATCGGGTGCGCGGCCGCTACGACCGGGTCGATATCGAGTCCGACGGCCGGGTGGTGATCACCGATTACAAGTCGAGCGACGTTCGAGACCCCGGCACGGCGGCGCGCCGGGCGCGGGAGTCACTGCAACTGTCC
Organism: uncultured Chloroflexia bacterium; assembly: GCA_963716585.1. Taxonomy (GTDB): domain Bacteria; phylum Chloroflexota; class Limnocylindria; order QHBO01; family QHBO01; genus JAICUY01. The sequence goes on along the minus strand of CAVQTN010000004.1, from coordinate 363,789 downwards.
ATCTACGCGCTCGCCTACGAGGCGCAGCACGGCAAGCTTCCTGACGAGCTGTCGCTCCATTTCCTGGAGTCCGGGCTGGTGGGCCGCAGCGAGCCGACGGAGAAGCGCCTGGCAAAAGCACAGCAGAAGATCGCCATCGCAGCCGAGGGAATTCGGGCGCAGCGATTCGAAGCGACGCCACAGCCCATGCGCTGCGGGTTTTGCCCCTTCCGTGAGATCTGCCCAGACGCGGCGCGGTGAACGGCCGGCAACGACTGAATGTGGCCGTGTTGGTGGCGGGCGCGCTGCTGTGCATCGTGCTGTTGGTCGTCTTTGCGTCGGTCAGCTGTCCGGCGCAGGTGCCCGGACAGGCGTGTCCCACCGCCACGCTCAACCGCGCCGGGGTGCTGGTCCTGGCCGCGTTGGCGAGCGGGCTGCTCATCGCGCCGGTCGCATTCCTGACCGAGTTCGGCCTGCGGCGCCGCATCGTCTATCGCGGAGCGTGGGCGCGCGCAGCGCGGCGCGGCCTGCTCGCGGCCGCCGTCGTGGCCGCGCTGGGCGCCCTGCGACTGGGTGGGGCCCTCAGTGTGCCAGTCACCCTGTTCGTGCTGACCATGGCAGCCATCGTGGAGTGGTTCGCGGTGCACCGCTTCGACGCGCCATGACTGAGAGTTCGGACATCTTTGCCGCACAGCCGAGCGATCCGGATCTGTTGGCCGAGATCTACGACATCGAGCACGACGAAATCGTCGAGGACCTGGTCTTCTACCGTGAGCTGGCTCGGCGCGCGCGCGGCGCGGTCCTGGACCTCGGCTGTGGATCGGGGCGGCTGTTCGAGCCTTTGCTGGCCGGGGGAGCGCGGCGCATCGTCGGCGTCGACGGCAGCGCGGCGCTGCTGCGACGCGCGCGGCTGCGCATCCGTCGCAGCCCGGCACTCCATGAGGCCGCCGCCGGCCGACGTCTGGAGCTCGTGGAGGAGGACGTCACGCTGCTGAAGCGGGGCGACCGGTTCAGTCTGGCCATTGCCGTCGGCGTGCTCCCGCATCTCGATGGTCCGGCAGCGGCGCTGCGCCTGCTCGGCGTGGCGCGACGGCACCTGACGCGAGCCGGACGCCTGGTGCTGGACGACATCGGGCCCGGCCTGCTGCCGGATGCGAACCTGCCGTTGAGCCTCGATTGGCGGCGGCACCTGCGGGGTCGCGACCTGGTTCGGTACAGCCAGCTCGCACGCGAGGAAACTGCCGACGGCCTGCGCGTGGCCTTCTCGACGCTGGTCGAGCGGACATTGCCCGATGGTACGATAGCGCGGCTTCCGGCAAGCTTTCGGCTGTGGTATTCATCGCCTGGCGAGCTCGAGCGGCTGGTACGCCAGGCGGGAATGACCGTCGAGCTCATGTTCGGGTCGCACGATCTCGAGCCGCTGAATCGGGAAAGTGAACGGTTCATCCTCGTCGCACGGCGAAGGACGAGGACCCGGGCGAACGATCGGGAAGGACCCGCTCGATCGCCCCGCAGGCTTAGGTGAGGGATTGTCAGCCGAGCAGATCCGGCTCCTCGTGATCGAGGACGTGCCACAGGTCGCGTCGCACATGCGTGGCCTGCTGCAGGCACAGTCGCAGATCAAGATCCTCGACGTGGTGACCGCCGGCGACTTGGCGGTGGCCGCGGCCGCCGAATTCAAACCAGACGTGGTCATCGTCGATGCGCTGCTCCAGGGCCGCGTCGGCGGCACCCAGGTCGCTGCGGCGTTGCGCGCCGCGGAGCCGCAGATCGCCGTGATCATGCTGACGGTGCCGCAGAACCCGATCGACGAAAACCCCGACAAGGGCATCGACGCCGTCCTGAAGATGCCATTCTCCGGATTCGACCTGACCACGCTGGTACGCAAGGCTCACGAGGAGCGCGCGGTCGAGGCATCGCGCAGCGGGTCGTTGCTGATCAGCCTCTTCTCTCCCAAGGGCGGGGTGGGCCGCACGACGCTGGCCTACAACCTCGCCGTGGCGCTCGGCGTCGAGCATCGGGTGTGCCTGATCGATGGCTCGATGCAGTTCTCCGACCTGCGCGGGCTGCTCAGGGTGCCAGCCGAGGCGCCCTCGATCGTGGACCTGCCGACCGATCGGATCCGGGAGCAGGATCTCGCCGACGTCACCTGGCGCGACCCGTCGGGCATCGACATCCTGCTGGCTCCGCCGCGGGTCGAGATGGCCGAGATGGTCACCGTGCGTGACATCGAGAAGGCGCTCTCCATCCTGCGCCAGCTCTACGAGTTCGTGATCGTCGACACGCGGGCCGCTCTGTCCGACGACGTGCTCGTCTTCCTCGACGCCGCCGACGTGATTCTCGAAGTGCTGACCTACGACTCCATGGCCATCCGCGGGATTGCCATGGCCAGGGAGACATTCGCGGCCATCGGCTACCCGCCGAGCAAGATCGCCACGGTCCTCAACCGAGCCGATGCGGCCGGAGGCTTCAACCGAAGCGACGTCGAGGCCGCCATCGGGCATGCCATCGACTTCGAGGTGGTTTCCGACGGGCATCTCGTGCTCGCCTCGAACAACGAGGGCGTGCCGTTCGTCACCAGCTCGCCCGATGCGCCGATCGCCGCTGGCGTGCGGCGTATCGCCGAGTCACTCGCCGCTCACCTCAGTGAGCGCAGCCCGGCGCTGGCCCGGCGCTGAGCGTGCGGGCGCAACCCGGCGATCCTCGGCCGATCGGTGTCTTCGATTCGGGTGTCGGCGGGCTGACCGTCCTCTCGGAGTTGCGGCGCCGCCTGCCGGACGAGGCCACCATCTATCTCGGTGACAATGCCAGGACGCCATACGGACCGCGACCCGCCGACGAGGTGCGGCGATTCACCCTCGCCTGCACACGCTGGCTCCTCGATGCCGACGTCAAGCTGCTGGTGGTGGCCTGCAACACGGCGACGGCGCAGGCGCTGCCGCAGGTCCGCGAGCTGGCGGCCGTGCCGGTCGTCGGCGTCGTGCGCCCCGGCGCGGTCGCGGCGGCAGCGGCTACCCGCAGCGGCCACATCGGGGTGCTGGCCACCTTCGGAACGGTGGCCTCCGGCGCCTACCCGGCGGCCATCCTGGAGGCCGATGCGGGGCTTCGCGTGACGCAGCAGGCGTGCCCCGACCTGGTGCCGCTGGTCGAGGCAGGCACGCTCGACGGGCCGATCGCCGAGGCTGCCGTGCGTGGCTATCTCGACAGCCTGTTCGCGGCGGACCGGGACATCGACACCCTGCTGCTGGGCTGCACCCACTACCCGCTGCTGCGACCGGTCATTGAGCGTGCAGCCCGATCGGCCGTGGCCGTGGTCGATTCGGCGTTCACCACGGCGCTGGCCGTCGAGGATCTGCTCGACGCGCTTGCCGCGCGGTCGCTGGGTGCCGCGCCATGGCAACGGGTCGTCACCACCGGGAACGTCGACGCGTTCGCGAACGTGGCGCAGCGCGTCTTTGGCGCGGCGCTGCCCTCGGTCGAGCCGGCATCGGTCCAGCCCGGCTAGACTCAGCGGCATGTCACGCAGCATGAGCCGCCTGGGGATGGGCGTGGTGGTCGGTGGGCTGTTGGCCATGGGCGCCACCGTCGCCCAGCGCGAGTTGCTGCGCCGCGCCGGGACCCGGCTGATCGACTGGGAGGCGGTGCGCCAGATCGCCCGCCGCCGGCTCGGCCAGCACGCGCAGGCGATCCCGGCCTCGCAACGCGCTGCGGCAGAGGCGTTCTACCGCGAGGCGCTGTTACGGATCGAGCCGCTCGTCGCCGAGGAGATCGGCGCGGAGCTTCCCCGTGCGCTCGAGATTCCGGCGGTCGTCGACCGCGTCGAATGGGTCGACCTCAATCTGGCGACCTTCCAGCAGCTATTCGGGCGCGTGGAGGCCATCATCAACCAGGCGCAACGGGGCGACGAGACCGCCGGCCGTGCGCTGGCCCGCATCGTCAACCGCACGATCGGCAACCAGCAGCTCGGCTTCCTGCTCGCCTTCCTGGCACGCAAGGTCCTGGGGCAGTACGACGTCAGCCTGCTGGCCGTGGCTCCTTCACCACGCGGTCGCCTCAATTTCGTGGAGCAGAACATCGTGGCCACTGCCGAGCACCTCCGTCTGCCACTCGACGAGTTCCGCACCTTCATCGCGCTCCACGAAGCGACCCACGCGTTCGAGTTCGAGGCCTATCCCTGGCTGCGCGACTACTTCGCCGGCAGTGTCGCCGAGGCAGTTGAGCAGCTCGCCGGCGACTCGGACGGCCTGGGCCGCAGGCTGCGCAGCGCGATGGCCGGGGGGAGGGGCCATTGGCTGGAGCGCATCATGACGGCACAGCAGCTCGCCACCTTCCAGCGCACGCAGGCGCTCATGTCGCTGCTGGAGGGCTACTCGAACCATGTCATGAACGCGGCGGGCGAGCGGCTGCTGCCCGGCTTCACGCAGATGCACGAGCGGTTCGAGCGGCGCAACGAACGGCGAGGAACGCTGGAGCGGGCGATCATGCGGCTCACTGGCCTCGATCTCAAGATGGAGCAGTACGCGGCAGGTGAGCGCTTTACTGCGCAGGTCATCGCCGACCGCGATCGCGCGTTCCTGAACCGGGTGTGGACCGGGCCCGAGCAGCTGCCAACGCTCGATGAGATCGCCGAGCCGGCGCGCTGGATCGCGCGTATCGACGCCACCACAGCGGAGGGCCAGCCCTGAGCCCGGATCGCGAGACGATCGTCCTCGCCACACCGGCATTCGGTGCGCCGCTCACGGCCGAGCTGATCGAACGCATCGAGGCGGTTGACGGCGTGCACGTGGTGCCGATCTCCGCCGAAGGGCGCGTCCATGATGACGCAGCGGCGACGCTCGGCGCGGCCCAGGTGCTGCTGCGCGGCAGCGTTCCGGCGTCCACGCTGGACCACGTCCTGGCCCATGCCCCGAACCTGCGCTGGGTGCATTCGGTGTCTGCCGGCGTCGATCGCGTGGCGACACCTGCCGTGCGGGCTCGTGGCGTGACGGTGACCAATGCGCGAGGAGTCTTCAGCCGTCCCATCGCCGAGTACGTGGTGATGATGATGCTGGCGGTCGCCCGGCATCTGCCGCAGCTGCTCGAGCTGCAGCGGGAGCGGACGTGGCAGCCACTGCGCGGCCGCGAGCTGTCCGAGGTGACGCTGGGGATCGTCGGCTTCGGCAGCATCGGCGCCGAGGTCGCCACCCTGCTGGCGCCCTTCGGCTCGCGCATCATCGCCACGCGCCGCCATCCGGAGCGCGGCCCCGGCGAAGTCGCGAACCTCGAGCTGCTCGGCGAAGACCGCCTCGACGAGCTGCTGGGCGCGTCCGACATGGTGCTCGTCGCGGCGCCCCTCACCGACGAGACGGCCGGCATGATCGGGGTGAGCCAGCTTCAGGAGATGCGCGAGCACGCCTGGCTGATCAATGTCGCGCGCGGGCGGCTGGTCGACGAGATGGCGCTGCGCCGCGCGCTGCAGTCCGGTTGGATCGGCGGCGCCGTGCTCGACGTCTTCACCGAGGAGCCATTGCCGCCCGATTCGCCGCTGTATGGCATCCCGAACCTGGTCATCACGCCCCACACCTCGTGGTGGAGCGGCGGAGTCGCTGATCGCAGCGTCCAGCTGTTCGTGGACAACCTGCGACGATTTGTCGCCGGCGAACCGCTAGCCAACGTGGTCGACCTGGAGCTCGGCTACTAGCGGGATGCAGGTGACCATCGTCGGTCTGCCCGGTAGCGGCAAGACGACCGTCTTCAATGCGCTCACCGGTGGCCACGCCGAGACCGGCGGCTATTCAGCCGGCCGCGCCGCGCCGAACGTGGGGGTCGTGAAGGTTCCGGACGAGCGCTTGGCCAGGCTGACCGAGCTCTTCTCGCCGCGCAAGTCGACGCCGGCGGACGTGACCTACGTGGACGTCGCGCTGCCGGCCGGCGCCACCCGCGAGGGGACGGTCGCGCCCGATGTGCTGTCGATGATTCGCAACGCCGATGCCCTGCTCCAGGTGGCTCGGGCGTTCGACGATCCAACCGCCGTGGCGGCCACCAACCCATGGGGCGAGGTCGAGGAGCTCGATCTCGAGTTCGTGGTGGCCGACCTGACGGTCGTCCAGAAGCGCCTCGAGAAGCTTCGCACCTCCGGCCGCCATGGATCCCCGACCGAGCGCGAGCAGAACGCGCTCGAGGAGGAGGTCCTGGCACGCGTCGAGCCGCAGCTGGCCGAGGGCCGCCCCATTCGTGATCTCGCGCTCGACGAGGACGACCTGCGCCGGCTGCGCGGCTATCGATTCCTGAGCGAGAAGCCGGTGCTGGTGGTGCTCAACATCGACGAGCGCCGCCTGCCGGATGCCGCGACGCTCGAGGCCGACGGCAGGCGGCGCGACGCTCATCGCGAAACGGATGTCGTGGCACTGGCCGGCAAGATCGAGTCCGAGCTCGCCGAGCTGAACGACGAGGACGCCGGGGTCTTCATGGACGATCTCGGTATCGCCGAGCCGTCGCGCGGCCGGGTCGTGCGCCTGACCTACCGCCTGCTCGGGCTGCTGAGCTTCTTCACCGCCGGCGAGGACGAGTGCCGCGCGTGGACCATTCATCGTGGCGATACCGCAGTCGACGCCGCGGGCGTCATCCACTCCGACCTGGCGCGCGGCTTCATCCGCGCCGAGGTCGTCAGCTACGAGGACCTGGTGGACTGCGGCTCCATGGCCGAGGCGCGCAAGCGCGGCGTGCTGCGATCCGAGGGGAAGACCTACGCGGTCCGCGACGGTGACGTCATCCAGGTCCTGTTCAACGTCGCCCGCTGAGGTCGAGGAGCGCTACGAGCCCTTGTCGAGCTCGACCACGATGCTGCGGAACTCGTCGCTGGGCTCGACCGCGAAGGTGTCCGCGTCCTGAACGCCGATACTCATCGACGCGCGGATCTTCTCGTCCGCGATGTAGGTGAATCCGCCCGATCGCTCGAGCTCGCGGGCGATCGCCTCGACGAGGGTGTCCTCCTCGAAGCTGTCGAGCACACGCTCGCGCGCGGCACGAACGAGCGCTTCGAACTCGTCACCGCTGAAGCGGCGCTCGCTGATGAGCAGCGCATCGGTCATCAGATCGGTGGCGCCTTCGTGGAGCTCGTAGAAATGGAGGGCCATCGCGGTGGATGATAGACCGATGCCTTCCAGATCGCCCGAGCCAGCGGCCGCGGATCCGGTTCCCGTCGACCTGCTGATCGTAGGTGCACTGACGATCGACCGATTCGCGGATGGCACAACAGCTCCGGGCGGCTCGGTGCTGCATGGAGCGCGCGCCGCGTCGGCGTCCGGCTACGCCATCGGCGCGGTGACCGTGGCAGGATCCGAGCCGGAGGCAGCTGCTGGCCTGGAGGAGCTCGGCCGGCTTGCTCATGTGCACGCAGAGCGGGCGGAGAACACGGTCAGGTTCGGCCACCGCGACACGCCGCACGGCCGTGAGCTGGTCGTCGAGCAGGCGCCGCCGACGCTCGCGTGCCCAAAGCGTGCATTTGTGCCAGCCGCGGTGCTCTACGCACCGGTGGCGAACGAGTTCGGCACCGCTCTCGGCGGCCAGCGACACGACGGCGCGTGGCGCGCGGCGATCCTGCAGGGCTGGCTGCGGACCCTCGAACCCGGGCGTCGCGTCCAGCCGTTGCCCCTGACGGCGCTCGCCGACGGTCTCATCGAGCTGCTGGCAGGCTTCGACGCCCTGATCGCAAGCGTCGAGGATCTGCTTGCAGTTGCGACGGGCCCAGCAGCACAGCTCGACGCGCTGCGGCGGCGCATGGGCGCCGGCCCGCTGATCGTTCTCACCGACGGAGCCGCCGGCGCGTGGCTCGATGATCCTGGCGGCCGCCGGCTCCAGCGACCCCCGGTCCATCTGGAGGCGCGACGGACGACCGGCGCTGGCGATGCCTTCGCGGCCGTCCTCGCCGCGGAGCTGACGCGTGGAACGCCGCCGGCGACGGCGGCGGAGAAGGCGTGCGGCGCTGTGGCACGGATGCTTGGTGGCGCCTAGGCCGCGCGCAGCCTGCGTGCCTCGCGTCGTTGCGCAGCCCCGACCCAGCGTGCAAGGCGTCGCATCCGAGCGTCGACCTGCAGTCGGAGCTTGCCGATGGCCAGCATGCCGCCGCCCCGGCCCAGGGCGAATGCCAGGTCCAGGACGCGCGATGCCGCCCGGGTCGCCTCGAGCGCCCCAGTCAGGTCGCCGCGATGCCGTTCCCGGATCCGCGCGATCTCGATCCAGGCGGTGGCCGCATCAAGCGACGCCCGCTGCGTCCCGCTGCGCCACAGCGCCTCGGCACGGTCGACCAGTCCGGAGCCGAGCATGACGCGCGTCGCGAGACGCCGGAGCGCCACCGCCTCACCGGGCTCGCTGCCGACCGACACCGCGTCCTCGAGCAGCTCGAGGGCGTCGTCCGCGGCGCCGATCCGCAGCAGGTCGATCGCCATGCCGCGCCGGTCCAGGACGCCGGCGCCGCGCCAGGCGCCGGACCGCAGCCGGACGAGTTGGGCCTCGATCATCGCCAGCGAGGCGATGTCCTGCAGGTTGTGGTCGAGCACGTCGGCGAGCGCGTCCGGAGATCCGGTGCGCAGGTAGCTGAAGTAGCGCTCGGGGACCTCGCTCCCGGGGCAGTCGGATGTGCGTCGAACCCCGAGCACCCCGGCTTCGACGTCTGCCAGACGGGCGCCGCCCAGCGGTCGGCGCCAGAGCCGCCGCGCGACGGGCAGGAGGTCGTCGTGCTGCTGCGGCAGGCAGGCCATCTCGGCGAACAGGCCGTTCATCGTCAGCCGCGTCGCCAGCAACGGCAGGTCGAACGTGCGGCCGTTGTAGGTGACCATCCGAGGTGCCGCGGAGAGCTCGGAAACCACCTGCCGCAGCAGTCCCGCCTCGTGCGGGTAGTCGGGCAGCAGGTACTGGCGCGCGACGAAGACGTCGTCCTGCGCCCAGCCCAGCCCGGCCAGGAAGATCACCGTGCCGGCACCCGTCGACAGCCCGGTCGTCTCAGTGTCGAAATAGCAGGCCGATTGCAGCTCGGCGAGTGCAGACGCGTCGGCCGGCGATAGCGACAGGCTGCGCTCCACCACGACTGCGCCATGCGCCTGCCGGTCGATGACACGCGCACCGAACCAGCGCGCCAGCCGCTCGGCGCGGTCGTCGATGGGGCGTGCCGGTGCGGCCGGAGCTGGGCGCACCGTGGCCAGGCGCTCAGCCAGGCTGCGCATCAGGCCAGCGCGACGAGCAGTTCGAGGCAGGCGGCCTTGCCGCGTTCGCCGACCTCGAGCATGGGTCCGACGCACGAAGGGCAACCGTCGGCACACGGACAGTCACGGACGGCCGCTCGGCAGGTCGCAACGAGGTCGCCGGCGAGCCCGAACAGTCGCTCGGCGAGACCGACGCCGCCCGGCACGGCGTCGTACAGGAAGAGGGTCGGCTTGCCGGTGAACGGCGCCTGAGCCTGCGACACGACGCCGAGGTCGCGAACGTCGCACATCAGGAGCAGCGGGGCCGTGTTACGGGCCACGCGGGCGAGGCCGATCAATGCGCCGTCGAGCGTGTCCCGGTCGAAGCGGGCGGCGACCGCATCGGGCAGGACCAGCCAACAGGCGGCGGTGTGCATCTGCTGCTCGGGCAGGTTGATCGGGCCCCAGCCGACGTTCTCATGCGTGTGGAACTTGATCTTCTTGAAGAGCGTTGCGTGCCAAGCGACCATGACCTCGCCTCGGGCGCGTGCGCCCGCGGCGGTCTCGTCGAAGACGTCGAGGACCTTGAGGGTCACGCCGAGATCGGCGTCCGTGTAGTAGTCGACATCGACGCGCGTGACGTACGCCTTGCGCTCGTCCCAGTCGAGGCGGTCGACGTGGAACTGGACGCCCTCGTGGATGTAGATCGCCTGGTCGTGGACGAGCAGGGGCGCCGCGAACAGGTCGACCTCGCCGATGACGCGATGGCGGTCACCGGTCGTGTCGATGATGACCACGTTCTCCTGCGCGGCGCTGCGCAGGCTGAAGCTGCTGGCCGGGAAGTTCTCGTGGCTCCAGTAGAAGCGGCCCTCGGCGGGACGCAGGAAGCCGTCCTCGGCGAGCACGTCGAGCAGGGTCGCGGTCTCGTCGAGGCCGAAGCGCTCATCGGCCGGCACGGGAAGCTCGAAGGCCGATGCCTTGAGATGGTCGAGCAGCAGGTGCAGGTTGTCCGGGTTGATGAGGCCGTGCTCCGGCGAGCGGTCGAAGAAGTAGTCGGGATGGCTGGCCAGGAACTGGTCGATGGGAGACGATGACGCGACCATCACCGACAGGCTGGTGCCGTTGCGGCGGCCGGATCGGCCCATCTGCTGCCAGGTGCTGGCGATGGTGCCCGGGTAGCCGACGCTGATCGCCGCATCGAGCCCGCCGATGTCGATGCCGAGCTCCAGCGCATTCGTCGCCACCACGCCGCGAACGCGCCCGTCGCGCAGGCCGCGCTCGATGTCGCGTCGCTCGCCGGGCAGGTAGCCGCCGCGGTACCCGCGGATGGGCGACGGGTGACCGGGCGGCGATGGAAGCGCCTCGCGCAGGTAGGTGGTCAGCACCTCGACCGAGGTTCGCGAGCGGGCGAAGACGATGGTCTGCACGCCGTCGCCGATGAGGCGCTGCGCCAGCCGCTGGGCGGTGAGCAGTGAAGAGCCGCGCAGGCCGAGCTGCGGATTGAGGACCGGCGGATTGACGATCAGCACGTGCTTGCGACCGCGTGGTGCGCCGTTGTCATCGATGAGGCTCACCGGCGCTTCGATGAGACCCTCGGCGAGCTCCCTGGGGTTGGCGATGGTGGCCGAGGCGCAGATGAAGATGGGGTCCGCGCCGTAGTGGCGGCAGATGCGCCGCAGGCGGCGGATGACGTTCGCCACGTGGCTGCCGAACAGGCCGCGATAGCTGTGCAGCTCGTCGATGACGACGTACTGCAGGTTCTCGAACAGCTTGAACCACTTGGTGTGGTGGGGGAGGATCGCGGCGTGAAGCATGTCCGGGTTGGTGATCACTACCTGGCCTGCCGCTCGCACCACGCTGCGCACGTTGGCAGGGGTGTCACCGTCGTAGGTGCTCGTCTTGAGGTCGATCTCCGCCGCGCCGGCCAGGGAGCGGAGCTCCGCGAGCTGGTCCGCCGCCAGGGCCTTGGTCGGGAAGAGGTAGAGGGCGCGAGCCGTCGGGTCGCGGCTCACCGCGTCGAGGACCGGCAGGTTGTAACACAGGGTCTTGCCCGACGCCGTCGGGGTGACGACGACGATGCTCCGCCCGGCGCGCGTCTCCTCGAATGCGGCCGCCTGATGCGTGTAGAGCGCCTCGACCGATCGTGCGCGGAGGGCGCGAACGAGCCGTTCGTCCATCCCCGACGGCCACGGCGCATGCCGCGGGGGCTGTGCTTCCAGCACGCGGTGGGCGGCGACCAGGGCGGTGACGGCTGGATCGGCGAGCAGGCTGGCGATCGCGTCTTCGGCGGATGCCGAACGGTTGACGAGCATCTCTCCTCCATCGGGTCCAACGTGCGAAACCGAACAGGCGTTCGCCCACGATAGCACGCCTGTTCGATTGCGAGGGTCGGGTGTGGACAACGCCGCGCGTGATTGCCTTGCGCTGTGGAAAAGGGGACCGCTAGACTCGGCGGCGATGACCGGACTCGAGCTCCCCGCTCCGCTGTCGGGACGCGCGCAACGGCGCCGACAAGCCTCGCGCAGCGGGCTCGCCTGGCTGGCAGTGCTCGTGATCATCGGCCTCTTCCTGGCGGTGCAGGTCGGCCGGCAGGTCTACGCGAACTGGGCCATCACGCAGCAGGCCGAGCAGATGCGCGACCAGATAGCCGCGATCCAAGCACAGAACGGCACGCTGCGACGCGAGCTGGACTACCTGCAGAGCGACGCCTACATCAGCGCCGAGGCTCGTCGGCTGCAGAACCTGGGCAGGTCCGACGAGCGGGTGCTGATCATCCCCCCGGGTGCCGAGGCGCCACTGCCGACGAGGCTGCAGCCCTCGCACGCCGCGCCGAAGCCGATGCTGGATCAGTGGCTGGAGCTGTTCTTCGGCGGATGACCGCCTGATGCGCTGCATGCGCACAGGACGCAACCTCCTCGCGACAGCTTGAGTGTCGCGATCGCGGAGCGTGATCTAGCGGCGCCGCGAGCTGCCGGACAGGACGCCCAGGACGCCGCGCAGGATGGTGTTGAACGCTCCGGAGCGCGCGATGCGCGCGCCCTCCTTGGCGACATCCCCCCAGTCGACGCCTTGCTCGGGTGGTTTCGTCGAGCGCATCCGCCCGCCGGCCGGCTGGGCGGGGAGGGCCGCGGCTTCCGCCGCCGCCGTGCTGGCTGTCAGCTGCGCGGCCAGCATCTCCTTGGCCGACTGCGGGTCCTGGTCGGTCGCGTATTCGGTCACGAGCGGGGAGGCGGCCGCCAGCGACGCGAACGTCGCGGGATCGAGCTGAGCCATCAGCGACATCGGCGGCCGCATCATGGTGTGCACGGTGGGCATCGGCGTTCCCTTCGGACTGAGCGCGGTGATCAACGCCTCGCCGGTGCCCAGCGAGGTCAGCTCCTTCTCGACGTCGTAGAAGGTCGTCGTCGGGAACGTCTGCGCCGTAGCGCGCACGGCGTGCAGGTCATCGGGCGTGAAGGCGCGCAGCGCATGCTGCACGCGGTTGCCCAGCTGGCTCAGCACTGATGCGGGAACGTCGGACGGCGTATGGGTGACGAAGAACACGCCGACACCCTTGGATCGGATCAGGCGGGCCACCAGCTCGACCTGCTCGAGCAGGGTCTTGTTGGCGTCGCGGAAGAGCAGGTGCGCCTCGTCGAAGAAGAAGACGAGCTTCGGCTGGTCCGGGTCGCCGATCTCGGGCAGCGACTGGTAGAGGCGGGCCAGCATCCACATCATGAAGGTGCTGAACAGCGCCGGGCGGTCCTGCATGTCGGCCAGCTCGAGGATGCTGATGATCCCGCGACCGTTGCTCGCCAGGCGCATCAGGTCAGCCACGTCGAACTCCGGCGCGCCGAAGAATGCGTCCGCCTTCTGCTGCTCGAGCTCGACGATCTTTCGAATGATGACGCCTACCGTGGCGGTCGCCACCCCGCCGTACTCATCCATCTCGCTCTTGCCGGCATCGGAGTCGAGGTGGTTGAGCAGGGCGCGCAGGTCGGGCAGGTCGATGAGCGGCAGCCTCTTGTCATCGGCGTACTTGAAGGCGAGCGCCAGGACGCTCTGCTGGGTCTCGTTCAGCTCCAGCACCTTGGCCAGCAGGATCGGTCCGAAGGAATGGACCGATGCGCGCAGCCGCACACCCCGCCCGCCGCGATCGAGGGTCAGGAACTCCACCGGAAAGCCCTTCGGCGCGTAGTCGGCGAAGCCGATCTTCTGAGCCCGCGCGGTGAGCTTGTCGTTCAGCGCCGCGGGGGCGCCAAGGCCCGAGATGTCGCCCTTGATGTCGCTGATGAAGACCGGCACCCCGGCATCCGACAGTTGCTCGCTGAGCACCTGCAGCGTCTTGGTCTTCCCGGTGCCGGTGGCCCCCGCCACCAGGCCGTGGTGATTCATCATGCCGAGCGGGACGCGCACCTGTGCGGCGGGGAAGGCCTCGTCGCCGCGCACGGCCGCGCCGAAGGTCAGCGAGCCGCCGTCGAACCCGTAGCCGGCGTTGATGGCGGCGCTGAAGTCTTCCGACATGGGCCGGAGTATAGGCGGCGGAGATCCGCGTCGGCCGCACTGCGATCGCCCGCGGCGCGCTCGCCACGACGCCCGAGTGCATTGCCGATCGGGTGGTCGCATCGCGCACAATGCCGCCATGGTCACCCCTCTCCGGACGGTTCGTGACGCTGGCGACCGGTCGTTCCGCCGATGCCCCGGGGTTTTGCCGGTGACGAGGCGAGCTCGCGTGGAGCGCGGTCCGGTGCTGGGCCGGATGCCGCCACGATCTCGGCGGTTGGCCAGGATCCTCCGATGGGCTATAGAATCCTGTCCCGTGGCGGAGTAGCTCAGTGGCAGAGCAGGGGACTCATAAGCCCTTGGTCGGTGGTTCGAATCCGCCCTCCGCTACCAACCCCGATCCCCGCGAGCTCCTTGCCCGCGCGGTCGCCTCGGGCGCCGATGCGCTGGCCCTGCCCCACGGTGCCTCGCTGGTCCTGGCCGTCTCGGGCGGGGCCGACTCGATGGCGCTCCTGCACGGCACGGCGCGGCTCGCGGCCGAGCGCCGCTGGCAGGTGACGGTTGCCCATCTCGATCACGCCCTGCGCGACGAATCCCGCGACGACGCCGCGTTCGTGGTCACTGCGGCCGAGGCGCTCGGTGTTGCCTGCGAGACGCGCCGTGTCGACGTTCGTGCCCTGGCCGCCGTCGAGCGCCGCACCCTGGAGGATGCCGGTCGGGTCGCGCGCTATCGCTTCCTGGAGGATGTTGCGCCGGGTCGCGCCCTGATCGCCACGGGGCACACGGCGGACGACTCGGCGGAGACGATCCTGTTGAACCTGCTGCGCGGCAGCGGCCTGGCCGGCGTGCGCGGCATCCCGGCTCGACGCGGGCGCATCGTGCGTCCCCTGCTGGATGCGCGCCGCGCCGACCTCCGCGGCGAGCTCGTGGCCGCCGGCATTCCCTTCCGGACCGACCCGACGAATGCCGACCCCAGCTTCGCGCGCAATCGCCTGCGCCTTGAGGTCCTGCCTGCCATCGAGCGGATCAATCCGGCGGCGATCGAGGCGCTGCTGCGCTTCGGCCGGCTCGCCGCGGCTGACGACGCCGAGCTCGATGCGATCGCCTCGGATGAGCTCGCGCGGCGGCGTGCGGCCGATGGCGGGCTCGACTGGCGCGACCCACCGAGCGTCGCGATCGGACGCCGCGTGCTGCGGCTCGCCATCGGCGATCCGTCGCCGAGCGCGGAGCGCATCGAGGCGCTGCTGGACGCCGCGCGGGGCGCGCGCGGAGGGTTGACCGTCGAGCTTGACGGTGGCCGACGCGCATCGGTCAAGGGACGGATCATTCGGCTGCGATGATCCGAGTGTGCCGGGCGCGCGTACTAGTACTGAGACGCATCGGTCCAACCACCAATTGGGCTGTTTGTTCGACCGATGGCGCCCACCTATACTGGCGCGACCTGCAATCTGCAGACGGACACCGATGGACGCCACCGGTGCCCTTCCACACGGAGGCTAAAGAGACTTATTTTGAGCAGCCGACTCGTTCGCAATAGCGTCGTGCTCGTCGTCCTCGCCGTCTTCGGGCTCGCACTGCTCTGGACCTACGTCGTCGATTCGGGGCAGCAGGCCCCGTACACCTACAGCCAGCTCCTGACCGATGCCAAGGCCGGCAATGTCGAGCAGATCACCATGGATGGCGAAAAGCTGACGGTCAAGGTCAAGGATTCCAAGGAACCAAAGACCGCCACCGCTCCGCCGAACGCGGACGGCAGCGTGCTCATCGCTCAGGTGTGTGCCGCGGCGGGCGTCACCGACATCGCGGCGTGCAGCCAGCAGATCAGCTTCAACCCGATCGAGCCCAGCGCCGCCGGCCAGTGGGTCGGCCTGCTCATCACAGCGCTGCTGCCGGTGCTCCTCATCGGTGGGTTCATCTTCTTCATGATGCGCCAGGCGCAGGGCACCAATAACCAGGCCATGAGCTTCGGCAAGAGCCGGGCGCGCATGTTCCTGGGCAACAAGACGGTCGTCACGTTCAACGACGTCGCGGGCGTCGACGAGGCGAAGCAGGAGCTCACCGAGGTGGTCGAGTTCCTGAAGTATCCCGAGAAGTTCAATTCGCTCGGAGCACGCATTCCGCGTGGGGTGCTGCTGGTTGGCCCTCCGGGCACCGGCAAGACGCTCCTCGCCCGGGCGGTCGCCGGGGAGGCGGGAGTTCCCTTCTTCTCGATCTCCGGATCGGAGTTCGTCGAGATGTTCGTGGGCGTCGGCGCCTCCCGCGTTCGTGACCTGTTCGAGCAGGCCAAGCGCAACTCGCCGTGCATCGTCTTCGTCGACGAGATCGACGCGGTCGGGCGCCAGCGTGGCGCGGGCCTCGGCGGCTCGCACGACGAGCGGGAGCAGACGCTGAACCAGATCCTCGTCGAGATGGATGGCTTCGACACGAACACCAACGTGATCGTGGTGGCTGCCACCAACCGGCCGGACGTGCTCGACCCGGCGCTGCTGCGGCCAGGCCGATTCGATCGCCAGGTGGTCCTCGATCGGCCCGACATCCGGGGCCGCCGCGAGATCCTGAGCGTGCACATCAAGGGCAAGCCGCTCGACAAGACGGTCGACCTCGAGGCGCTCGCCCGCCGCTCGCCGGGCTTCTCCGGCGCGGACCTCGCCAACCTCGTGAACGAGGCTGCCATTTTGGCTGCCCGTCGCAACAAGAAGTCGGTCGGCATGTCCGAGTTCAACGAGGCGATCGATCGGGTCATCGCCGGACCCGAGCGGCGCAGCCGGCTGATCACGGACGAAGAGAAGGAGATCATCGCCTACCACGAGGGCGGCCACGCGGTCGTCCAGCGGGTGCTCCCCAAGTGCGACCCGGTGACCAAGGTCACCATCGTCTCGCGCGGCATGGCGCTCGGATACACGATGAGCCTTCCGCAGGAAGACCGATACCTCCACAGCAAGTCCGAGTTCGAGGACAAGATCGCCGGCATGCTCGGCGGCAACGTCTCCGAACAGCTTGTCTTCGGCGACACGACCACCGGCTCGTCGAACGACCTCGAGAAGGCCACCAACCTGGCCCGCGCGATGGTCACCCAGTACGGCATGAGCGAGAACCTCGGGCCGCTGACATTCGGCAAGAAGGAGGAGATGATCTTCCTGGGTCGTGAGATCAGCGAGCAGCGCAACTACAGCGACGAGGTCGCCGCAAAGATCGATGCCGAGGTACGCGAGATCATGGATCGTGCGTACGACCGTGCCAAGGAGGCGCTCACCAAGCACCGGGCCGTGCTCGACAAGCTGGCCGACGTCCTCATCGAGAAGGAGACGATCGAGTCAGACGAGTTCGAGGCGCTGTTCGAGGGCATCCTGCCCCCGCGCGGCGCCTCGAAGCCGGCCGCTGCCGAGGGCGAGGCCGGAGGGGAGCCCCAGCCACAGGAGACGGGTGAGCAGGCGCCGCGCCGGCGTCGCGGCCCGGCCCCACAGCCGGCCTGAGCCGGGCGGCGGTCCGATCCACCCGCGCACGAGGCCGATGCACGACCGCATCGGCCTCGTGACATGTCTGGCGGATGACCTCCATGACTGACTCCACAGGCGGATCGATAGTCCTATCGATCTATTCCGACGGCTCCGATGCTGGTCGTATACTCCGCACCGCGTTGCGCCCACGCACATAGCACCGTTGCCGAGGAGTCTGAACCACCGATGATCGACGAGCCGATCGCCCAGTCCACACCCGCCCGCGACACCTGGCAGCTCGAGGTCGGCGAAGGAACGCTGAGCCCGCGCTCGGCGCTCGACGTGCTGACCAATCTCAACGAGCGGATCGCGTCCGGCGACATCGACGAGTTCCAGCCCATCGCCACCGGTTTCGTGCCGCTCGACAAGACGATCGGCGGCGGCCTGCGACCAGGCGAGCTCATGCTCATCGGTGGCGCGCAGGGCCAGGGCAAGACGACGATGGCACTGCAGATGGCGCGCAACGCGGCCGCATCCGGCCAGGCCACCGCGCTGTACGTCTGCTTCGAGCACGAAGAGGAGTACCTGATCCAGCGGCTGATCGCCATGGAGTCGGCTCTCGCGCACCTGCCCAAGAAGAGCGGCGCGGTGAAGATCCAGGACGTGAAGAAAGAGGTGCTCAGCAGCTACACCGCGGCCGCCGAGTCCGGCACGACCGCCAAGCTCGGCAGCAACCCGCGCCTGCGGCCCAGCCTGGAGCGCATCGCCCGCTACGGCAGCAGCCTCTTCCTCCTCCGCGGCACCGCCACCGGGAGCACGGTCGAGAACCTCCGGTCGCTCGTGCAGGAGCACCGCGCCAATGACGCGCGACGGTTGATCCTGTTCGTCGACTACCTGCAAAAGGTCCCCGTCATTCCGGAGCCTGCCGACGAAGCCGAGAAGGTGACCCGCATCGTCAGCGGCCTGAAGGACATCGCGCTCAGCTCGGGGATCCCGGTCGTTGCGATCGTGGCCGCCGATCGTGAGGGGCTCAAGGCGCAGCGCCTTCGCAACCATCACCTGCGCGGCAGCAGCGCGATCAACTACGAGAGCGACATCATCCTGATCCTCAACGACAAGTACAACATCGTCGCCAAGGTGAACATCGAGTTCAATCCCTACCAAGCGCAGCGCTTCCGCGACTGGGTGGTTGCCACCATCGAGAAGAACCGCGGCGGTCAGGACAACATCGATCTGGAATACGAGAAGCTGTTCGAGTACAGCTGCTTCGATCCGACCGGTCGGCAGACCTCGGAGAAGCTCATCGAAGAGCGTCTCTACAACGACTAAAGCCGGCGGTCAGGCCGCCGCGCCGCGTCCCAGGATCTGGTAGATCTCGGTCCGGTAGCCGATGCCCGACGCCGTACGGCTCAGCCAGCGCAGGTAGTCCGGATCTTTTGCCGCCAGGTCGGCCAGGCTCCAGCCCGCATAACGGCCGAACGTCAGCCGGCTCGTCTCAGTCGACCGCGAGACCCGCTCGGACAGCGACTCGCGGCGTTGCGCCGGGGCGCGGAGCTGAGCGTACGCCTCGTTGATCTGGCGCATCCGCCGTGCCGCATACGAGGAGCCGTCACGGTCGGGATGGTACTTGGTGGCCAGCGCGCGGTACGCGGCCCGAATGACCTCCGCCTCGGCGGTCGACTGGACCTGCAGGACCTTGTGGGCGTCCGTCGTCAACATCGGCTGAAGCATCGGGCATCCGGGCGCCCTCTACCATCGCCATTTCGTCATGCCGGACGAGCTGCGTCGTCGGCCGACCGAACCTTTCCGCCCACGTGCAGTAGGGTGCAGTACCCGAATGGCCCATTCAGCGGCTGATTCGGTCTGCGCTAGGCTTAGCCGATGCCCGAGCAGCTGCGTGCGGTCTTCCTGGATATCGGCGACACGGTGATGCGCCCCAACCCGTCATGGGAGCACGTCTACTCGATGGCATTCGCCGAATACGGCATCGAGGTCACGCCCGAGCAGCTGCGACCGGCGCTGCGCAAGGCATACCACCATGGCGGCTGGGGCTTCGAGGGCGGCTTCGAGCCGACAGCAGAGACCAGCTTCCGGCGGACCGTCGAGATCGACCGAGCGGCGATTGCCGAGCTGGGCCTGGGTGAGATGCCGGACGCCTTCTTCCTCCGGCTCTCCGAGCTGTTCACGGTGACCAGCAACTGGCACGTCTTTCCCGATTCGTTGGACGTGCTTGCCGCGCTGCATGCGCGCGGCCTGGTGGTCGGAGCCGTCAGCAACTGGGTCTGGAATCTCCCGGAGCTGCTCCACTCGCTCGAGCTGGTGGGCCGGTTCGATTTCCTGGCGGTGAGCTCGCGCGTCGGCTTCGAGAAGCCGCATCCGCGCATCTTCGAGTGGGCGCTGGAGGAGGCCGACGTGTCCGCCTCATCAGTGATTCACGTCGGCGACCACCTGGAAGCGGATGTTCGGGGGGCCGAGGCGGTGGGCATCACCGGCATCCTCATCGACCGTGCCGGCCGCTACCTCGCCGAAGATGTGCCGGGCGACGTCACCATGATCCGCTCGCTCGCGGACCTGCTGCCGATCGTCGATCGACGCCTCGCCGCTGTAGATCTGATGGCCGGATGACCGCGGAGCCCGGCGAGCGCTGGCGCTGCTTCGTGGGGGTTCCCATCGGCATGGAGCTGTGCGGCGAGCTGACGGCGTTTGTCGCGCGCATGGGCGAACGACCGGAGGCGCGCTCGTTGCGGTGGACCGACGCGGCTGGATGGCATGTGACGCTCGCCTTCCTCGGTTCGGTCTCGCCGGACGCCATCCCGTCGATCCGGGGCGCGGTGGCCCAGGTCGCGGCCAGGCATCACCCCTTTGCGCTTGCGACGGGAGGCCTGGGGGCGTTCCCCTCGCCGCGCGACATGCGCGTGCTGTGGTACGGCATCGACGACGCGGCCGGTCAGCTGCGCACGCTGGCGATGGAAGTCGGAGCGGCGCTGCAGATGGATGCCGGCGCGTTCCGCGCGCACCTGACGCTGGCGCGCTCGAAGGAACAGCGGCGCGGTTCGGTGGGGCTCATCACCCTGGCCGAGGAAGCGGGCGATGGCCCGCGCGGCGTGCTGCACGTGGAGCAGCTGGACGTCTACCGCAGCCACCTCAGCAAGGGGCCGGCGAGCTACGAAGTGCTCGCTTCGCTGCCGCTGATCGCGCCGTGAGCGCCGGCCACGCAACGACCAATCCCGAGGGCCGTTGGGAATCTAGTGGACGAGGCCTTGTTGAACGAGCTTGTAGAGCCTTGTCGGGTCGTACGGCATGCACAGGTCGCCCGTACCGCCGATGTCCCAGGTCCAGGCGATGATCTGCACCGCCGCGATCTGGGTCGGGCTGGATGAGCAGTTTGTGTCGACGTTGCCGGTGATGTCGACATGGGCCGTCGGCGCATAGATGGTCCCCGAGATGTCGAGGATGCTCCCGCCTTCAACATCCACCTGCCCGCCGTATTGCTGGCTCCCGTGGCCGTCGTACCAGATGAGCATGCCGCCGTACGGGCAGCCGCCGGTGGTCGTCACGGGAAAACACGGCTGATCGGACAGAAGACCGGCGAGCTTCAAATTGGCCTGGGCGGTCAGGTCGATGTCGCCCTGGCATTTCGTGGCGCTGCCAGCCGGGCAGGATGCCAGGTAGGCCGGGTTATCAGTGTTGTAGATCAGGATTGGAGCGGGCGCCGAGCCTCCTGCCAACGAGTCAAGCGATCCGGTCGATCCGATGGTTATGCCACCACCAGCGATGACATAGATGCCCGGTTTGAGCGTGACCCGCACCTTCGAGCCGATGCTCCATCCGCCGTAGTAGATTCCGGGGGCGAGTTCGACGCAGTCGTAGCCTGCGGCCAGGCCTGGGCACGCCGAATCGGCCGACTTCTTCCAGGCGATGCGACCGCCGCCGGAACCACACCCCTGCGAAGCGGAAGCGGTCGTCGGCTGCGCTCCGACGCCGCAGGTCGCCCCGTTGACCGAGGTGTCCCATGCAGGAAAGGCGAGCCCCGCCAGCGGGTCGCCGACCTGCCGTGCTGCCTCGTCGAGCGCCCCGGTGGGTTGGGTCGACTTTCCAGTGCAACCACCGTGGACGTTGACCTTGGGCGCCGACAAGAGAGCCGTGCCGTTGATATTCAGCGCGCCGGTGGACGACGTCGTGCACAGTTCGTCCGCCGTCGAGTTGCCGCAGTCGGAGTTGACCTGCACGTAGCCCCCGGGGCCTGAGTAGCCCGGCACCGGGTAGATCTGAATGGTCGAGTTGCCGCGCACCCGTGCCGTGTCGCAGCCATCAGGCTTAAGCGCGATCAGGCTGTTGCTGTTCGTATTGCCTCGCTGGCGCGCGGCGATCGCCTGCGTTGTCACCGTGGCGGGCCCCTTGCCCCAGATCAGGGCGAAGAACGAGTCGTGACGTGCTGTGATGACGACCTGGACATAGCCGGGGTTGCCGGCGAATGGCCCCGCCGATGCATCGGGCGGATAGTTGACCGTCATGGCGGTGCCGTCCGGTTGCGCGGTGCAGTCGGTGTTGCTCGAGCTGAAGAAGCCGTTGGCCAGCGCGTAGTGGCACGCCGCTGTCCAGCCGCTGGCTGTGTCGTAGGTCTGTAACAGCGTCACCGGATCGGCTTCGCTGATGAAGCGCGCGGCGGCCAGGGCTGCGGGGTCGGCCGCATCCTGCTCCTGCCGTCTCAGCATCCATGAGAAGCCGAGATCGACCACCAGGGCGGATATTCCGAGCAGCACGACCATCGCAAAGGCGACCACGAGCAGCACCTGGCCGCGCTCGCCGGTGGAGCGACACCGATTCATTGCTGATACTCCATGGGGACACTGAGCACCGCCTCGAGGCTCACCTTGTTGGGGATCAGCAGGAATCCGGCGAGCGGCGGCGACCACGCGTAGCACGCCAGGACGGTTACCTGGTTGGCGTTGTCGGCGGCCGATGCCGCGAAGCTGCTCGCCATGTCGTCGCTGATGCGGGTTGGTGGGAAGTCCTTGGCACAGTCGACCCGGACGGTCGCGGCCGCCGGCGGCGTGACCGGGCAGCTCGGGTCGAGCGCCGTACGTGGATCGATGGTGTGCAGCGTTGACGCGCCAGCCTGTCCCGGGCACCAGCCGTAGACCGGCACGGTGCATTGGCGGAATGGATTCCGGAGCTGGGTGACCGGGTCGACGGCGATCTGGTCGTACCCCGCCCAGTCTCCGGCTGTATCCCGAGTCCAGTATCCCGACCAACACGCTGTCATTCGGATGGCGTCCTGGTTCATGGCAAAGGTTTTCGACTTCATGTAGGCCCGCATCAGCGGCCAGCCATTGGCAGCTGCGTCGCATGCGAAGTAGCTGTTCGGAGCGGGAAGGAGCGACGGGTCAGGAGGCAGGTTCGAGACTGTCGGGCATTGGGACGTGGCGCTGTGCAGCGCGGCATAGCGGGCCGCTTCGCGCGCCCCGTTGCTGATCTGGTGCTGGTAGAACACACCGATGCCCAGGACGACGATCCCGACGAGGACCATGACAAAGATCGGCACGACGAGGGCGAGCTCGACCATGGCCTGTCCTCGACGAGTCGACTTCGAGCGCCGTGAACTCAGCACGATGCGACCGGTGCGAGCGGGCAGTCGACCACGAAGTTTCGCGAGCGCTCCAGCCAGACGTCCCCGAGCGACAGGCTCCAGTTGAACGGCAACCCCATGTGGAGATTCAGGAGTGTCGTGAACCGGTAGCACAGGCGGACCTCGACCGCGTGGCTGGCAGTCTCTCCGGGTGATGCGTTGTCCGGACCGCTCGCCATTGCGGACACCAACGGGCATTGCGAGGCCCCGGTGGCTGGATCGGTCGGAATTGTCGACGCGAAGCCAGGCACGGGCAGGCCGCACTGCGGGTCCTGTCCATCGTGGACGCAGACCCGCAGGATCGGCATGCCGGGGCAGGTGCCGTCGCTCTGGGTGAAGGTCGTGTTCTCCAACAGCCGGGCTTCGCTGCAGGCGGCTCGTGCTGCGACGGCATGCAGCGAGTCGTAATAGTCCAGCTCGAACGCGCTGCCGGCCGGCGGTGGATGATTGCGAAGCCGTTCGAGGGCACCGGCCTCGGCGCCATCGCGCGCCGCTGCCTCGATCGTGATCCCGGCAGTGAAGACTCGTCCGAAGTCGGCGATGCCCAGCAAAAGGATCAACAGCATCGGCAGCACGAGGGCGAACTCAACGAGCGATTGCCCCTGACGCGATGAGCGCAGCTGCGACGGCCGAACTGATGGGAGGCGAGGTCCGGCAATGCGCCGCGACCGTAAGCGTGCGAGAACCATGTCGATCGCCGGCGACATCGGGCGGGCAGCCCTGCCGTGCCGTCGACCGTACCCCCTGTTCAAGCGTATGGATGGATGAACCGATCGGTACCGTAGTACCAGCGCGCGGCCATGACTATCGTTGTCGACCGCTTTCGGTGACCGCCGGCACCGATTCAGCACACTTCGAGCGGTCTTGTGCGGTGCGGTGATGCGGGGCCCCATCTTGCTGTGCGCCTCGCAGGCGCAGCGGCAGCGGCGCTACGCTGTGCCCATGGTTGAGCGAGTCCTCGTCCTGGCTCGCGACCGGGTGCCGGGCGGCTGCGACTTCGGTGGCGTGCGGACGGTCGGCCCCGACGCGCTGGAGCAGCTGCGCGCGGCGATCGCCGCGCACGGTCACTTCATGGACCGGCCGGCTGCCGAGGACGACCCGGCGCACAAGCAGCTCATCCCCTACGTGGTCGTGCGCGATCGCGATCGCGTCTTCCTCATGGAGCGAACGACGGCCGGCGGCGACGCGCGGCTGCATGGCAAGGCGAGCATAGGAGTGGGCGGCCATCTCAACCCGGTCGATGACGGCCGGGATCCGCTGACCGATGGCCTGCGTCGGGAATGGCAGGAGGAGCTGTCGACGGGCTGGGACCCCGATTTCCGCCTGATCGGGCTGCTGAACGACGATTCCAACCCGGTTGGTGCGGTGCACCTGGGCGTCGTCTTCAGCGTCGACGCCGAAGGGCGCGAGGTTGCCGTGCTCGAGCAGGACAAGCTCGTCGGTAGCTGGGCGAGCATGGCGGATGTACGCGCCGCATGGGACCGCCTGGAAACGTGGTCGCAGTTGGTCGCCGAGCACCTGCTGGCTCGCTGACCAGGGCGCTCCACAGCACCGAGCGAGCGCCTGCGTATACTCGACCCATGATCCGGCCCGTTCGGCTTCTGGTGTCAGGCGCGGCACTGGTGCTCGGGCTGATCGCCCTGGCGGCACCTGCCGGCGCGGCCGGCGATCATGTGATCCGGCTGCACCTGACCGGCGTGATCGACCAGATCAATGCCGCGTACATGGAAGAGGGGATCAAGGCGGCTGCGGATGGCGGCGCAGCCGCGGTACTCATCGTGATCGACTCGCCCGGCGGCGAGCTGTTCAGCAAGGACCGCATCGACAAGGCGATCCTGGCCAGTCGCATCCCGGTGATCACCTGGGTCGCCCCCGAAGGCGCGCGCGCCGGCTCCGCAGCAACGTTCATCACCCTCGCCGGCGACGTGGCGGCCATGGCTCCAAGCACCAACATCGGCGCCGCATCGGTCGTGAGCTCGACCGGCGAGGACCTGCCCACCACCGAGGCGGCGAAGGTCACCAACGACGCCGTGTCCGGCATTCGCGAGCTGGCCGACCGCCAGGCGCGCAACGCGGACTGGGCGGAGAGCGCCGTGCGGCAGGCGGCGAGCATCGGCGCCAGCCAGGCGGTGGCGATGCGTCCACCGGTGGTGGACCTCGTCGCGGCCGATGAGCGGGCGCTGTTCGCCGCCGTCGATGGTGGCCGCCGCGCCGACGGGCATGCGTACACGTTCGCGGGCCAGCCACTGCCCAGGCTGAGCGGCCTGCCGATCGTGGATGCCAACATGAATATCGGGCAGTCGTTCCTCCACATCCTGTCCGATCCGAATATTGCCTTCATCCTGTTCACCATCGGCTTCTACGGCATCCTGGCCGAGCTCTTCCATCCGAACTTCTTCTCCGGCACCCTTGGCGCGATCGCGATTCTGCTTGGCTGGATCGGGTCGAGCAGCCTGCCGCTCAACGTCGGCGGGCTGCTGTTGATCCTGCTCGGCATCGGCCTGTTCGTCCTCGAGCTGAACGTCACCAGCTACGGCCTGCTGACCGTCGCGGGCATCGTGTCGTTCGTGTTGGGCGCCTTCGCGCTGTACACCGCCGTCGACGTCACCGAGTCGATCCAGGTCCAGGTCAGCCCGATCCTCATCGTGGGCGCGGTGATCGTCACCCTCGTCTACTTCTTCGTGCTGGTGCGCGCCCTGCTGCAGATGCGCGCGAACCGGACCTCCGTGTCGCCGATGGCCCGAGTCATGGGCGCCATCGGGACCGCCCAGACGCTCATCGCTCCGACCGGGATCGCCTATGCTGCCGGCGAGGCTTGGTCCGCGCGAGCGCGATCTGGCGACATTCATCCGGGGACCCCCGTCCGCGTGGTCGGCGTGAAGGGACTCGAGCTGATCGTCGAGCCGGCTGGTGCCGGCGAGGCAGCCACCACAGAGGAGAACCCGAGCCATGCCTGACAATGCCGTTGGCCTGATCATTCTGCTGGTCGGCCTGGCGATCCTGCTGGTGCTGATCAGTAGCATCGTCCACATCGTGCGCGAGTACGAGCGCCTGGTCGTCTTCTTCTTCGGCCGGATCCAGGGCGCGCGCGGTCCGGGCATCATCATCCTCATCCCGTTCGTGCAGCAGGCAGTCAAGGTCGACCTGCGCGAACGCTTCCTGGAGGTTCCGCAGCAGACCTGCATCACCAAGGACAACGCGCCGATCTCGATCGATTTCCTGGTGTACTCCAAGGTCTTCGATCCCCAGGAGACGGTCCTGGCGGTAACCGACTTCACCGGCGCATCACAGGCGCTGGCGGCGACCACGCTCCGTGCCGTCATCGGAGACATCCCGCTTGACGACGTGCTGGCCAAGCGCGAGGAGATCAACAACGTCCTGCGCACCAAGCTCGACGAGGTGACGCACCGCTGGGGCGTCAAGATCACCAGCGTCGAGATCCGCGAGATCGTGCCGCCGCGCGACATCCAGGAGGCGATGAACCGCCAGATGAGCGCCGAGCGCAACCGTCGCGCGGTGATCACCGAGTCCGAGGGCGCGCGCCAGTCGACGATCAATGTGGCCGAGGGTGACAAGCAGTCGAACATCCTGCGTGCCGAGGGCGAGCGCCAGTCGCAGATCCTGCGGGCTGAGGGATTCAGCAACGCGCTGCGCACCATCTTCGCCGCGGCTGAAGGGATCGACGAGAAGACGATGGCGCTGCAGTACCTCGAGGCGCTGAAGGTGCTGGGTGCCGGAAGCTCGACGAAGTGGATCCTGCCGATGGAGCTCTCCGAGCTGACCAGGCCGATGACCGACGCGATGCGCGTGGCACGCACCGCTGGTGACCTCCCGGGCGGCGGCTCGAAGTCCGGGTAGCGTCGATGGGCGGGGGACGGCGTCCGCGGGGAGTGGTCTCCTGGCTGGGGCGCATCGTCGGCGCGGTGGCGGCCGGCTACCTGGGGTACGTCTCGCTCGCCGGCTCGCGCCGACTGGTGCACCCCGATCGGCGCGCGTTCGAGCCCGCCGAGGGCCTGCCGGCGTCACCGGCCGAGCTGGGCCTCGAGTACGAGGACGTGCGCTTCACGACGGATGACGGCGTGACCCTGTCCGGCTGGTTCATCCCGGCCGGCCGGCCCACTCGCAGCTCCGTGGTGGTCCTTCACGGCTTCAGCGGACATCGACTCGGAGAGCTGGCTGCCTTCGTCCCGTGGCTGCAGCCGCTGTACAACGTGCTGCAGTTCGACTTCCGCGGGCACGGCACCAGCGCGTCGGCGCCCATCACCCTCGGATCACGCGAGCGGCTGGATGTGGCCGCAGGGGTCCGGTTCCTCCAGGGCCGAGGCCTGGGACCGATGGCACTCATGGGCCTGTCGATGGGTGCCTCGGTGGCCATCCTGGCTGCGCCGGACCTGCCGGTGGCCGCGGTCGTCGCGGATGCGCCGTTCGCGGACCTGCGGAATCCGATCGCCAACCGCATGCGCGCCGAGGGCTACCCGTTGGCGCGGCTCGGCGCGTGGATGGTCATCGGCGCGGCCAGCCTGCGGGCACGGGCGCGCCTGCTCTCGCCGATCGATCGGGTGGCCCGGATCGCACCGCGCGGCCTGCTGCTGATCGCCCCGAAGGAGGATCAACTCATCGATTACACCCAGTCGCTGCGCCTGTACGACGCGGCCCGCGAGCCGAAGGAGCTTTTCGTGGTGGAAGGCGCCGAGCACGCGACGGCACGCTGGGTCGCCGGTCCAGAGTACGAACGGAGGGTTCTTTCCTTCCTCGAGCAGCATCTATAATCGCGGCGCCGTCCTCGGTGGTGTCCGCGGTCACCGCCGCGCGTCGGCAGTTCGCATCGGTTAGAGGGCTTGCATGGCCGCCACGAAGGTCCTGGTCGTTGACGATGACCTGAACATCCAGCGTGTCCTGGTGTTCACACTCAAGCAGGAAGGCTACGAGGTGCTCGTCGCCTCTGATGGCGCGCCCGGCGTCGAGATGGCCAGGAACGCCGAGCCGGACCTGATCCTGATGGACGACGCCATGCCGAAGCTCAACGGCTACGCTGCGACCCAGCAGATCCGCGTTGCGGAGCAGGGCCGCCGCGTGCCAATCATCATGCTCACCTCCGAGCCGGACTTGGCGGCCCGGATCAAGGCGCTGCGTGCCGGCGCGGACGACACCATCGTCAAGCCGTTCCACGGGACCGAGCTCCTGGCGCGCATCAAGGCGCTGATGCCTCAGGGCGACTCAGGGGCGGCCAGGGGCCAGGAGCCGGCGACGCTCGGTCGCCTGTGCGTGTTCTACGGCGCCAAGGGCGGCGTGGGCACAACCACCATCGCCATCAACACGGCGATCGCGCTGGCGCGCGACCTGAAGCGGCGCACGGGCCTCATCGACGCCAACCTGCAGTTCGGCGACCTGCGTGTCTTCATGGACATCGGCCTTGACACGGCCTCGATCGTCAACGCGATCGGCGAGCCGGACCTGGACAGCGACCTGCTGCACAAGCTCATGGTGAAGCACCACACCGGCATCGAGCTTCTGCTCGCCCCGCCGACGCCCGAGTCCGCGGACATCGTCGTGGAGCGCCAGCGTCAGCACCCGGAGGCCCTCTCGAACCTGCTGAACCTCTCACGCCGGCTGTACGACTACTCGCTCGTCGACATGGTCAAGACGATCGACGACTTCGGCTTGCAGCTGTTCGACGAGGCCGACGTCATCTTCGTGGTCATGACCGCCGACCTGTCGTGTCTGAAGAATGTACGACTGGTGCTGGAGACCATGGACAGCCTGGGGTTCGAGCGGAGCAAGGTGCAGCTCGTCCTCAATCGGTCCAACGCCTACACGGGGATCAACGTCAACAACGCCGAATCGGCCCTGGGACGCAAGATCGACTACCAGGTGATCAACGAGTACCGCGGCGCGATCAGCGCATTGAACTCGGGCGAGCCATTCATGTCGTCGCGCCCGGACGGACCCCTTGGCAAGAGCGTTACCGAGTTCGCTCGCGCGCTCGACGCAGAGCTGGCCGCGGAGGCGCTGGCCACCGGCTAGAGCTGATTGCGCTTCGGCGTGGGGCGACTAAGCGGCTGGTAATGGCCCGATAAGGGCACCTGCGTAGGCTGGCGTCTGCCGGTCGGCGCTGGAGTTTGGGAGGCGAGCAGGCGCGCGGCCGGCGCTTCTCTCCTCGATTCGCCTCCCGGCGAGGTGCTGCGTGCTGGCTCAGACGCTCTGCGCGTCAGTCCTCGGGGTTGACGGGGTACCGGTGCGGGTCGAGGTCGACGTGGCGTTCGGCCTCCCGGGCCTGACCGTCGTCGGGCTCGCCGGCAGCGCCATCCAGGAGGCACGTGAGCGGGTGCGGAGTGCCATTCGTAACAGCGGTTACGAGGTGCCGGCGCGCCGCATCACCGTCAACCTGGCCCCGGCGGATCTGCCGAAGGAGGGCACCGGCTACGACCTCGCCATCGCGGTTGGCATCTTGGCCGCCTCCGGACAGCTCCGCGATCCGTCGATCACAAGTACCGCACTGATCGGCGAGCTGGCGCTTGACGGAGCGCTGCAGCCGGTGCCCGGCGTGATGGCGCTGGTGGCCGCCATCCGGGATGCCGGGATCGCGGGCGTGATCGTCGCGTCGGGGAATGAGGCGGAAGCGGGGGCGGTCCGCGGTCTCGTCGTGCACCCTGCGGCGACGCTCGGCGAGGCGGTCGGACACCTTGCCGGCATTCGTCCGCTGCCGGCGGCCTCTCCGACGCCGATGCCGGAATGGCAGCCGCGGCTCGGCGAGCCGGACCTGGCCGACGTCATCGGGCAGCCGTTCGCCCGTCGCGCCCTCGAGATCGCCCTCGCCGGTCGGCACAACCTGGCTCTCGTTGGTCCACCGGGAGTGGGCAAGACGCTCCTGATGCGCTGCGCCGCCGGCCTGCTGCCACCCCTCGACGACGCCGAGGCGATCGAAGTCAGCCGAATCTACTCGGTGGCGGGGCTGGTCGATCGGCGGCGCCCATTGATGCGAGAGCGCCCGTTTCGCGCCCCGCACCACACCATCTCCACCCAGGCACTCGTGGGCGGTGGTCCGCGCATTCGGCCCGGAGAGGCATCGCTCGCACATCGCGGGATCCTGCTTCTTGACGAGGCGCTCCAATTCCGGGCTGACGGGCTCGATGCCCTGCGGCAGCCGCTCGAGGCGGGCAGCGTCGCCATCGCCAGGGTGGATGGCGCCCTGCAGCTTCCGGCGCGTTTCAGTTTGCTGATGGCATTCAATCCATGTCCCTGCGGCTGGCGCGGATCGGGCAGCCGCCTGTGCAGCTGCGACGACGGCGTGGCGCGCCGCTACGCCGGCAGGCTATCCGGACCGCTGCGCGATCGGATCGACCTCTGGGTGCACATGGCACATCCGGCGCGGCGATATTCGGCCGTGGACGGCAGCGAGCCGAGCGTGGTGGTTGCGCGGCGCATCGCCGCCGCGTGGGAACGCCGGGGTCAGCGGAGTGACGCGAACGGCGCACAAGTCGGCGAGCGCGCCGACCTGTCGGCCAGGCTGGTGACCCAGCTCGAGCGCGCCGCCCGCCGCTTCGGCCTCTCGCCGCGCCGAGCGCAGCGCACCGCCGGAATCGCGCGGACGATCGCGGATCTCGCAGGAGCAGAGCATGTGCGCGCCGAGGACCTCGGCGAGGCGCTGGCGTATCGACCGCAGGCGACAGGGTGATCGGCGTGAGCGGCCGACAACCAGGCGACGAAGCCGCCGCGCCGGATTGGCAGACGATCGATGGTCGTCGGCCAGGCGCCTGGCGCGACGTCGACCTGGCGAGCATCGACCCCCTGGTCGATCGCCCTTTCTGGCTTGCCCTGTCACAGGTGCCCGGCATCGGTCCCGTCGGCTTTGCTCGCCTGCTCCTACGCTACGGCAGTGCTGGCGCGGCGTGGGCCGCGGGGCCCGACTTGCTGCACGAGCTGCCCCGCACGGTCGAGGGCGCTGTCCTCGGCCTCAGGCGTCTGCAACGCGAGGGGGCCGCGCTCGTGGCGGCTCGGCTGGAGGATGCGACGCGACGCGCCGGGGGCGAAGTTCTGACGGCAATCGACGCGCAGTATCCCGCGGCCCTGGGCCTGCTGCCTGCCCGTCCGCCGGTGCTCCACGCGCGCGGTGACCTGAGCGCTCTGGACGCGCCGTGCGTCGCGCTGGTCGGCACGCGCCAGGCCAGCGGCTACGGCCGCGCCGCCGCCGCCGAGATCGCCGATGAGCTGGCCCGCGCCGGGGTGACGGTCGTTTCCGGCCTGGCCCTGGGCATCGACGGTGAAGCGCACGCCGCCGCGGTCGAAGCCGGGGGACGCAGCGTCGCGGTGCTGCCGTCGCCGCTCGACCGCATCTATCCGCCCCGGCATCGCGGGCTCGCGGACCGGCTCGTGAAGGCGGGCGGGGCGCTGCTTTCCGAACTGGCGCCGGGTCAATCGACAGGACGGCCGGATTTTGCTCGGCGAAATCGCATCATCGCCGGGCTGGCCATGGCTGTCGTCATCGTCGAGGCGCCCGATCACTCAGGCGCACTCCTGACCGCGAACGCGGCGATCGCCTATGACCGAGAGCTCTACGCCGTTCCCGGGCCGATCGACGCGGTGACGTCCCGCGGCTGCAACCGGCTTATCGCGGATCAGCAGGCCTGCCTCGTGACCTCGGCCGCGGCGCTGCTGCAGCGCATCGGTGCTCGGCGCGGGGATCGGCCCATCGCGGTCAGCAGCCTCTCGGAAGCGGAGGGACGCGTCCTGAATGCGCTGCTTTCGCGGAGCGGTTCCATCGAGGAGCTGATAGATCGGACGCACCTCGCCACCGGCGCGCTGGCGAGCGCCCTGACACTGCTGGAGGCTCGCGGGCTGACCACGTCCTACGGTGGCGCGACGTTCCACGCATCGGCCGCTGCACGGCGCATCGGCCTCGACGGCTGACACGAGCAGGCATGATGCCGTTATACTGCCGGCTGCCATTGCGGCCTTCCCGGTGCCCGGGAGCCGAGCCCCGCAAGGAGTCCTGTCTATTGCATTCGATCCGCAACGTCCGCGCGGCTTGCCGCGCCCCGTTCGAATCGCTTGGCTTTCTGCTGAGCAAGAACCGAGCCGCCACGCGGATCTCGGTGGCTGCCATCGCTCTCTCGCTCGTCTTCGTCGTCTCCCAACAGGGAGTCAGCCGCGCCGGCCCAGGGCCGCTCGCCATCCCTCCGCAATCGATCCTGCCGTCGAATATCGGCGTGGGGCTGGCCACCAACGCAGCGGTCACCATCCCGTTCCCGCGTGCCGTCGATCGCGCGTCGGTCGAGGCGGGGCTGACCCTTATTCCGGATGCCCCCGTCATCTTCAGCTGGAGCGCGGACGGTCGGAGCGTGCGCGTCTCGCCGCAGCGTCGCTGGACGAATGACGCGCGCTATCTGCTTGTCCTACCGTCGGCTGTGCGCTACCGAGATGGCAGCGCCGTGGCCTCGGCCAGGCGGCTGAGCTTCACCACGGAGACGGCCCCACGGGTCACCGACTTCCAGCTGCAGTACGTGCCACAGGATCCCGCACGCCTGCTGGCGACCACGACCGATGGCCTCAGTGAGTACGGGCCGCGTGAGCACGGCGTGCTGGCGGACACCATCGACCAGCATCTGCGAGCCATGACGGCGCGATCCGTGCCGCGGGACACGGCCGATCGCGTGAGCGCGCACACCGCCGTATCGATCCAGTTCAGCTCACCGATGGACCCCGCGGATGTCGCCGGGCATTTCGCCGTCCACCCGCACGTCGATGGCCACCTCAGCTGGGTGGGCCACCGGCTGCTGTTCACGCCGTCGGAGCCGCTCGAGCCCGGCGCTCGCTACGCGATCACGCTGGCGGGCGCGCATGACGCCAACGGCAATCCACTCGGCGGAGACTCGAGCTTCTCCTTTACAACCGTGACGGCCGGTCAACCGGTCAAGGTGCGGCCGAATTCGGGCGAAACGAACATCACCTCCGCGGACGTAGAGCTCTGGTTCTCGCAGCCGATGGATGTGTCGCGTACGACTGCGGCCTTCAGCCTGACCGACCTGACGAGCAGCCAAGCGATCGCAGGCGCCAGCAGCTGGAACACGGCGCGCACACAGCTCCGCTTCAAGCCGAAGAGCGCGCTCCCCAGGGGCCATACCTTCCGCGTGACGCTGGGCAGGGGAGCGGTCGACGGCGACGGCAACAGCGCGAGCCTGAGCTCGACCTTCCGGACCAGGGCCGCACCCGCGCCGGCCGCCTCGGTGCGCAGCGTCCCGCGCCCGGCGCCACCACCCGCTCCGTCGGCGAGCATGAGCGGCTACGCGCGGAACCAGGTCAACGCCGCCCGC
This sequence comes from uncultured Chloroflexia bacterium, assembly GCA_963716585.1. GTDB lineage: Bacteria > Chloroflexota > Limnocylindria > QHBO01 > QHBO01 > JAICUY01. Next base: position 330,794 of record CAVQTN010000004.1, on the reverse strand, counting down.
TCGGCCTACGGCTTCGGTGGGCTTTCGCTGGACGGAGCCGTCTCGGCGGTGGCCAATGCGCACGCTTGGGACATGCTGCGCTACGGCTACTTCAGCCATACCGGTCGCGATGGCTCGACCGTTCGGACGCGGCTTGCGCGCGCCGGTGTGTCGTTCAGCTACTCCGGCGAGAACATCTGCTACCGCGCGGGCATCAGCGTCCAGGCGACGCTCAACTGGTGCCACGCACAGTTCATGGCCGAGCCGTATCCGGGCCTCTACAACCACATTGCCAACATCCTCGACCCGCATTACGGCAGGGTTGGCGTCGGCATCGCGGCAAGTGGCGGCAAGGTGTACGTCGTGTGGGACTTCGCCGGCTGAGCGATCCGGCCGCCTTCGGCGGCCGGCCGATCCGCCGCGGATGACTGCGTCCCGCATCCAAAGCGACCGGTAACGGAGCACGGAGAGGTGGGTGCTACACTCCGGCCTCGCATGCCACGCAAGAACACCTTCGGCAATGACCTGGTCATCGTCGAGTCACCCGCCAAGGCGAAAACGATCGAACGCTACCTTGGCGCCGGCTATGACGTGATGGCCTCGGTCGGGCATGTCCGCGACCTGCCCCAGCGCGGCCTGGGGGTCGACGTCGAGCACGACTTTGCGCCGCGTTACGAACCGCTCAAGGAGAAACGTCGCGAGCTGGAGAAGCTCGCCGGCGCGGCCAAGCGCGCGGACCAGATCTGGCTGGCGACCGACCTCGACCGCGAGGGCGAGGCGATCGCCTGGCACATCGCGGAGTACGTCAACCTGCCCGAGGAGCGATTCCGGCGCGTGACCTTCAGCGAGATCACGGAGAGCGCCATCCAGGAAGCGTTCGCTCACCCACGGACGATCAACCTCGACCTCGTGAACGCGCAGCAGGCCCGCCGCGTGATCGATCGGCTGGTGGGCTACAAGCTCAGCCCGCTGGTTGCCAGCAAGATCCGCCGTGGCCTGTCGGCGGGCAGGGTGCAGAGCGTGGCCGTCCGTCTCGTGGTCGAGCGCGAGCGTGAGATCGAGGCATTCAGCGCGGAGGAATACTGGAGCCTGACCGCGCAGCTGCGCCGCCAGGCTGCGGACGGTACGTTTGCGGCCGAGCTGACCAGGGTCGACGGCGAAAAGGCGCGGGTCGGCTCCGAGGCCGAGGCGCGGGCCCACGAGGCCGCGCTGCGCGAGGCCGACTACCGGGTCGAGAAGGTGACACGCAGCGAGCGCAAGCGAAGTGCGGCGCCGCCCTTCACGACCAGCACCCTGCAGCAGGAAGCCTCGCGCAAGCTCGGCTTCGGCGCGCGGCGGACGATGAGCGCGGCGCAGCGGCTGTACGAAGGGATTGCCCTCGAGGAAGGCCAGGTTGGCCTCATCACCTATATGCGCACCGACTCGCTGGCGATGGCCTCCGGCGCGGTCACCGAGGCGCGTGAGTTGATCGGCCAGCGGTATGGCGCGGAGTTCGTCCCCAAGCGCCCGAACGCCTATCGGACGCGCAGCCGCGGCGCCCAGGAGGCACATGAGGCAATCCGCCCGTCGAGCTTCGGACGAACGCCCGAATCGGTGCGTGGCCACCTGCGGCCCGACGAATACCGCCTCTACGAGCTGATCTGGAAGCGGGCGCTTGCCAGCCAGATGATGCCGGCGCGGTTCGAGCAGGTCGGTGTCGACGTGAGTGCTGCCCGCTACACGCTGCACGCCGGCGCCAGCAAGCGCGTGTTCGATGGGTACCAGGCCGTGTATGTCGAGGGCCGCGACGACGAGGACGACGAGCGTCTCGCCGTCCTGCCGGACCTGCGCGAGGGGGAGCCGCTGACCCTGTCCGACCTCTTCAGCGAGCAGCACTTCACCCAGCCGCCTCCGCGCTTCACCGAGGCCAGCCTGATCAAGACGCTCGAGGAGTACGGCATTGGCCGGCCCTCCACCTATGCGCCGACCATGGAAACGATCCGCGAGCGCGGCTACGTGACCGTCGAGGATCGTCGTTTGCACCCGACCGAGTCGGCAACGCGGGTGACCGATCTGCTGGTCGAGCACTTTCCGGAGATTGTCGATCCGGAGTTCACGGCCCACATGGAGGACCAGCTGGACCAGGTCGCGGCGGGCGAGCACGACTGGGTGCCGATGGTCCGCGACTTCTATACGCCGTTCGCCGAGAAGGTGAGCGAGGGCAAGGAGAAGATCGCCAAGCAGGTCGAGCTCACCGATCTCCCCTGTCCGCTCACCGGCGAGCGGGGCGACCGGCTGGTGAAGCGTTTCGGCAGGAACGGCTGGTTCCTCGGCTGCAGTGGCTACCCGGAGTGCAAGTACACCCAGCCGCTGCCCGGGGAGGAGCCGGAGGCCCTCGACATGCCGGGGGTCGGCGAGATCTGCCCGGAGTGCTCACAGGGGCACCTGACCGCGCGGCGGGGGCGCTTCGGCCCGTTCGTCGGCTGCGATCGTTATCCGGAGTGCCGCTACATCAAGAAGAACGCGCAGCCGGCCAGTGAGCGCTTCGGCGTCTGTCCGCAGTGCGGCCAGGGTACGGTCGTGGCCAAACGCAGCCGACGCGGTCGAACGTTCTGGGGCTGCGATCGCTACCCGGACTGCGACTACTCGACCTGGACCAGGCCGGGCGCTGAGCCGGCCGCGGCGCCGGTCGCTCAATCCGAGGCTGCCGAGACGCCCGCCCAGGCCGGTGGCGGCGCCGCCAGACGGCGCGGGCGCCGAGCGGTGGCAAGCGCCCGGGGCGCCAGGCGTGCTTGAGGCGGCGAGCGCCCTGGAACGCTTCCTCCGCCATCTCGCCGCCCGCAACGCCTCGCAGGGGACCATCGTCGAATATCGCCGCAATGCCGGCGAGTTCCTGCGCTTCCTGACTGATCGCCGGACGGCATGGCAGGCGCCGGACCGCGCCACGGTGCGAGCCTACCTCGTCACCCTTGCTGAGCGTGGCCTCTCCCCATCAGCCGTCGCCGGCCGGCTGGCTGCGATCCGCGCCCTCTACCGGCATGCCACTCGCGAAGGCTGGATCATCGCCGATCCGCTGAACGGCGTGCGCAGCCCGAAGCGACCTGGGCGGCTGCCCAGGGTGCTGTCGGCCGAGCAGGCGGCGCGTCTGGTCGAGGCGCCAGCCCAGCGGATCCCCGGCGGGGCGCGTTCTGCGGCCCTCCAGCAGCGTGACGCCGCGCTGCTGGAGCTGCTGTACGCGACGGGGATGCGCATCAGCGAACTCGCAGGCCTGAGGCTGTCACGCGTCGACGTCGCGCGACGGCGGCTGCGCGTCGTGGGCAAGGGCAATCGCGAGCGTGAGCTGCTGTTCGGTCGGCCAGCAATGCAGGCGTTGGCCCGCTATCTGCGCGACGCTCGCCCGATGCTGGCCACCAACGCGGCCGATGCCGTCTTCGTCAACGTCGCCGGGACGCCGCTCGGCGCGCGTGGTGCGCGCCTGGTCGTCGACCGCTGGGTGCAGCGTGCCGGGATCGAGATGAGCGCTTCGCCACACACCCTGCGGCACTCGTTCGCCACGCATCTGCTCGAGGGCGGCGCGGATCTGCGCAGCGTGCAGGAGCTGCTCGGTCATGCTGATCTCGCCACGACGCAGATCTACACACACCTGTCGGATGCGCGGGTGCGCGAGGTGTATCGAGCTGCGCATCCGAGGTCCGGCCAGCCGGAGGCCGGATCTCGGCGCTCGTGAACATGGCACGGGCATGACCGCGGCGGACGACCTCGTCCCGGCGTCACCAGGCGGCGGGCCGCCGCTCTCGGCTGGACCGAGTACGGCTCGGGTGCTTGTCAACGCCAGCCTGATCCTGACCGTGGCGGCGCTTGCCAGCCGGCTGCTCGGCTGGGTGCGCCTGCTGGTCATCGGCTCGCAATTCGGCGCCAGCCGCGAGCTCGACGCGTACTTTGCCGCGTTCCGCATCCCCGACGCCATCTTCCAGCTGGTCGTCGCCGGCGCGCTGTCCGCCGCGCTCATCCCGGTCTTCTCCGGATACCGGGCCCGCGACCAGGAGAGCGAGGCCTGGCGCCTGGCCAGCAGCGTCATCAATCTGGTGGTCATCGCCCTCGCCGGGCTGAGCCTGCTGATGGCCGTCTTCGCGCCCCTGTTGGTCCCGATCGTGGCCCCCGGCTTCGACGCACCGACCACCGAGCTGACCGTGCGCATGACGCGGGTCATGCTGCTGAGCCCGGTCTTCATTGGCATGGGCGCGGTGGTCAGCGGCATCCTCAACTCGTACGAGCGCTTTGCCGTGCCGGCTGTTGCGCCGCTCATCTACAACCTGGCGATCATCGCGGCGGCGATCTTCCTGGCACCGCTGATGGGCGTCGAGGGACTGGCCGTGGGGGTCGCCGTCGGATCGTTGGCCCACCTGGTGGTGCAGCTGCCCAACCTCGGCAGGGTGGGCCAGCGCTACGATCTGACCATCGGCCTCAGGCACCCGGGGGTGCGCAAGGTCGCCTGGCTCATGGGACCGCGCATGCTCGGCCTGGCCGCCGGGCAGATCAACTTCATCGTCAGCACCGTGCTTGCCAGCGGACTGCCCGAGGGCAGCATCACGGCCTACAACTACGCGTTCCAGCTCAGCCAGATCCCCGTCGGCGTGCTGGGCGTCAGCGTTGCGGTGGCGCTCTTTCCGGCGCTCTCGCGTGATGCGGCGCTGGGTCGCATCAACGAGATTCGGCGGCAGGTTGCGGCCAGCCTGCGCGTCCTGATCTTCCTTGCCGCGCCGTTGACCGCGATCATGATCGTCCTGGCGCAGCCGCTTTCCGCGGTCTTCTTCCAGTACGGGCTCTTCGGCGCCCGATCCACCGAGCGAACGGCCAGCGCGCTGGTCTTCTTCAGCATCGGCCTGGGCGGGCACATCGTGGTGCACGTCCTGACCCGCGCCTTCTACGCGATGCAGGACACGCGCACCCCGGTGCTGTGGGCCATCATCGCGGTCGCCATCAACGTGCCGCTGATGATGCTCCTGGTGGGACCGATGGGGGTCGCGGGCCTGGCGCTCGCGCTCTCGATCAGCGCTGTGCTGGAGGTGATCGGACTTGTCTGGGCGCTGCGGCGGCGTATCGACTCGGTCGACGAGGCTGCCGTCCTGCGTTCGGTCGGCCGCTCGGCGGTGGCAGCCGGGGCCGCGGCGTTGCTGATGCTCGGCGGCTTGCGCCTGGTCGAGGAGTGGCTGGTGCCACTGATGGACAACGGCGTCGGCCGGCTCTTCGTGCTGGCGGGCCTGTCGGCGGCCGGCGTGACGATCTTCGTGCTCGTGGCGGGGGCGCTGCGATCGCCGGAGCTGGCCCAGGTGCGTTCGCAGCTGTCGCGGCGCCTGCGAAAGCAGTCGACATGATTCGCGTTCGCCCGGCCACCGATGACGATGCCGATGCCTGGCAGCATTTCCTGGGCGACACCCAATCCGGGGACTTCCTGCACGACTGGGGGTGGGCGCATGTGGCCGCATTCGACGGCCACCCGCAGCGACGCTTCGTGGCGATGGAGGACGAACGCATCGTGGCGCTCGCCGCGCCGCAGGTGCGGTCGCTGCCGTTTGGCCGGAGCTTCTGGTACGTCCCGCACGGACCGGTTCTCGACTACGACGACCCGCGAGCCGGCGATCGGCTGCGCGCGGTGGTCATCGGCTTGCGCGAGGCTGGGCGCCATGCACGGGTCGCTCGCCGTCCGCCTCGAGCCCCGCGTCGAACGCGGATCGGCGTCGGCGCCGCTCTTCGGGCGCCATCGTCTGCGGCCTGATGACCGCACGCTGCAGGTCGGGCAGACACGGCTCGTGCCGCTCGCCGACGACGACACGATGTTGGGCGCATTCGACAAGGACACGCGGTATGCGGTCCGCCGCTCGGATCGCGAGGGCGTGAGCGTCCGGACTGTCTCCGATGCGGCGGACCAGGCTGCGGTTGATCGGCTGCACGCGCTGGTCGTCGAAACACAGCAGCGGGCGGGCTTTCCGATGCCCAGCGGCGATCGATACCGCCTCGCTCTGGCGCGCTCTGGCCGGCGCCGGTCGGGCGCGGATCCTCGAGGCGCGCATCGGCGATCGGCTGCTCGCCTCCGGAATGCTGGTGCTCGAGGGCGATCGGTCGTTCTACCTGTTCGCCGGATCACGTCGCGAGGGGCGCGGTGAACCCAAGCACTTCGCGTCCTACGCGCTGCAGTGGGAGCATGATGCGCACCGCACGGGACCTGGGGGCGCGCGTCCACGACCTCTGGGGCGTCGCCCCGCCGGGCGCAGGAAGCGATCATCCCTGGTACGGCGTCGGCCTGTTCAAGAAGGGCTTCGGCGGTCGCGAGGTCGTGTGGGCCGGGAGCTGGGACGTCGTCGTCGATCCGACCCTGTACCGGCTGCGCACCGCGACCGAGATGCTCCGCGCCGGCGTCGCGGGCATGCGCCGATGAGCGACACTCCCGACAGGCGCATGCGGCTGGGCGAGCTGACCGACGTCATCGGCCCCGAGCGGGTGGTCGGCCTGCCGGTCGGCGAAGTGCGCGCACTGGTCTACGACTCGCGCAGGACGCAGGCCGGCTCGCTCTTCTTTGCCGTGCCGGGCGTGCACGTCGATGGGCATGACTTCGCCGCGGCCGCGGTGCAGCGCGGCGCGCTGGCGCTGGTCGTCGAGCGCGAGCTGTCCGACCTGGCCGTGCCCCAGCTGATCACCGACAGCACGCGCCGCGCGCTGGCCGATGCGGCGGACGCGTGGTTCGGACGGCCATCCGAACGGCTCGAAGTGATTGGCATCACCGGCACCGATGGCAAGACGACCACCGGCTTCCTGGCCACGGCCGTGTTACTGGCCGCCGGTCGGCGGCCGGGTCTGGTCGGGACCGTGGCGCTCCGAGTCGGCGACGTCGAGCATCCGAACAAGGACCGCAACACGACGCCGGAGTCGCTCGAGCTGCAGGGGCTCCTGGCCGAGATGGTGGCGGCCGGCAATCGCAGCGTGGTGATCGAGGCCACGTCCCATGGGCTTGCCCTGGATCGAGTGCGCAACTGCCGCTTCGACGCCGCCATCGTGACCACCGTGACCAGCGAGCACCTTGAGCTGCATGGGACGGTCGAGGCCTACCGCGCCGCCAAGGCGAAGCTCGTCGAGGAGGCGCCGATCGCCGTGCTCAATGCCGACGACGGCGCATTCGGTTACTTCCGAGACCGGGCCCCGAATCGGGTCGTGACGTATGCGGTCGAGGCCGCCGCAGACGTTCGAGCGACCGATGTGGAAGCCGGCCCGCATGGCACGCGCTTCGTGGTCCACGGGCCGCGCTGGGACGGCAGCGTGTCGCTGCAGCTGCCGGGGCGCTTCAACGTGTACAACGCGCTGGCGGTGCTCGGCCTGGCCGAAGGCCTCGGCCTCGACGCGGCCGGGGCAGCGCGCGCGCTCAGCGCGGTTCCCGGCGTGCCGGGCCGCATGGAGCGCATCGACGAGGGCCAGCCGTTCGCGGTGGTGGTCGACTACGCGCATACCGCCGACTCGCTCGAGAAGGTGCTCGTTGTGCTGCGGCCGCTGACCGCAGGTCGCCTGATGGTCGTGTTCGGCTCGGCCGGGGAGCGTGACCGCACCAAGCGTCCGGCGATGGGCGCCGTCGCCGCCCGGCTGGCGGACCTCAGCTTCGTGACCGACGAAGACCCGCGGCTGGAGGACGGCCACGCCATCAACCAGGAGATCGCCGAGGGCGCCCGGGCGGCCGGAGCGCGCGACGGCGAGACGCTGTTCGTCATCGATGATCGCCGCGAGGCGATCGAGCGCGCCGTCGGCCAGGCCCGCGTCGGTGACGTGATCCTGCTTGCCGGCAAGGGTCATGAGCAATCAATCATCTACGGCACCCAGCGACGCCCGTGGGATGAGCGAGTCGTCGCCCGCCGGGCGCTCAAGGCGGCCGGCTTCAGCCGGGCGGCCCATGCCTGAGCTGCGCGCCTGGCGCGTCACCGACGCCGATGCATGGAACGAATTCGCGACCCGCGCGGAGTACCGCTCCTTCCCGCAACTCTGGGAGTGGGGCGAACTGCGGCGGCCCTTCGGCTGGCGTCCCGAGCGGATCGCGGTCGGGGAGCGGCAGGATGCGCCCCTGGCGGGCGCGCAGGTGCTGCTGCGCGAGGTGCCGCTGCTTGGCCGTCGACTGGGCTACGTGCCGCGCGGCCCGATCGGCCAGCTGGACGATGCCGCCGTGCGCGAGCCGTTGTTCGCCGCACTGCGGACCCTGGCCCGCGGCGAGCACGTCGCGACGTTGAAGGCCGATCCGGAGGCAACGCCCGGTTCCGCGTACGGACGAGCGCTGCTGGCCCGCCCGTGGCGCGAATCGGCGAAGGTGCAGCCGCCAAGGACGCGCATGGTCGACCTTTCGCCGTCCGAGGACGAGCTGCGCGCCGGCATGGGCCGCAAGCACCGGCAATACGTCAACAAGGCGCAGCGTGCCGGTGTCCTGATCGAGTGGCTGGAGCACGCCAGCGACGGAATCGGCCAAGCGCTGGCCGATTTCTACAGGATCTACACCCTCACCGCCGAGCGGGCCGGTTTCGCCGCCCGCTCGGCGCAGTACTACGAGCGAGCATGGGAGCTGTTCGCGCCGTCAGATCGAGCACGGCTGGTGTTCGCCACGCTCGACGGTCAGCGCGTCGCCGCGCTGTTCTGCTTCGTATGTGGTGACCGGGTGGCGGAGGCATTCGGCGGCATGACCGACGCTGGAGCGGAATCGCGCGCCAACTACCTGCTCAAGTGGGAGGCGATCCGTGGGTCCCGCGAGCGTGGCGCGGCGACCTACGACCTATGGGGGCTGGCGACCGGCGGCATCGCGCGCTTCAAGGAGGGGTTCGGAGGTCGCCAGGTGGACTACGTCGGCGCGCGGGATTGGCCGCTGGAGCCGGCGGTCGCGACCTTGCTGCGTGCGGCGCTGCCGGCGTACGGCTTGGCGCAACGCGCCCGGCTTCGGCTGCAGGGCAGACGCCTGGCCGGGAGCGACGACTGATGACCGGGGCGCGCGTCCGGCCGGCAACCGCCGCGGATCGCCCGGCATGGGACGCTTTCGTAGCGTCGCGCGCCGAAGCCGACCTCCTGCAGTCGTGGGCATGGGGCGAGTGTTCGGCGCTGGCCGGCGAGCCGCCGCGGCGCATGGTGGCCGAAGGGCCCGACGGGACGCTGCGCAGCGTCGCGCAGGCGCTGGTCAGGCCGGCGGGACTCGGACGCAGCGTGGCCTACGTCGCTCACGGTCCAATCTGGCACCGTGACGCCGCTGACGGCGACGCCCTGCTCGGCGCGATGCTGGCCGCCCTGCGCGACGAGGCCCGGGCGATGCACAGCATGGTCGTCAAGCTCGATCCGCGGACACTGCCCGACGTCACCGACGTCACCGACATCGCCGCGATGCTGCGGGCCTATGGTCTGCGGCCGGGAGAGGATCTGCAGGCGCCCACCACCCGGGTCGTCGATCTGCTCGACGGCGGGGACGCGCTCATGGCCTCGTGGCACGCGGACGCGCGTCGGCTGTCACGGCGCGCCGCGCGCGAGGGCGTCACGGTCGAGGTCGACCGCAGCGGCGACGCGCTGGCGGTCGCCACGTTCCACGAGCTGCTTCGCGTGACCGCCGCTCGCTCCGACTTCCGAGCCCGCAGCCGCGAGTTTCTGCAGCTGCTCGCGACGGAGTTCGCCGCGCGCGACGGCTGGTACCTGGGCATCGCCCGCTTTCAGGGAACGCCGTTCGCCGGGATGGCCATGCCACGCGTCGGGGACCGGGCGTACTACCTGTACGGCGCTTCGCTGCGCGACGCCGCGTACAAGCATAAGTACGGACCGTACGCGGTGATGGCCAAGCTGCAGCAGGTGTTGGCCGGCGACGGCGTCAAGACCCTCGACATGTGGGGGGTCGCCGAGCCTGACGACCCACGTGCCGATCCAGCCTGGGAGGGCTTCTCGGCGTTCAAGCGCACGTTCGGCGGTGTGCCGCTGCGGCACCCGGGCCTCTTCGACCTCGTGACCGATCCGCTGTGGTACCGGTTGCGCGAGCTGAGGCGGGGCCTGATCTCGCGCCTGGGCGGCTGACGCAGCCGAAAGGCGAGCCTGAGCCCAGCGTGGCGGCCGTGCTACCATCGGGCATCATGGACCTGGCACGCCTCCGGGCCGCGCCGGCTGCCGTCGTCCACCGCATCACGCGCTCCGCGGACGAGGCTCCGGGGGCCCACTCCAGCATCGCGGACGTTGTCGCCGAGGCGCAGCGTCATCGGCCGAGCATCAACGTCGGCCTGATCGAGCGAGCCCATGCTGTGGCTGCCACCGCCCACGAGGGCCAGCTGCGCCAATCGGGCGAGCCCTACATCACCCACCCGGTCGACGTGGCGTTCTACCTCGCCGAGCTTGAGATGGACGCCGAGACGATCGCGGCGGCGCTGCTGCACGACGTCCCCGAGGACACCGACTTCACGCTCGCCGACATCGAGAAGCGGTTCGGCCGCGAGGTGGCGCGGCTGGTCGACGGCGTCACCAAGCTCTCCAAGTTCGGCTCGGCACGATCCATGGAGGAGCAGCAGGCCGAAAACATTCGCAAGATGTTCATGGCCATGGCCGAGGACGTGCGGGTTGTGATCATCAAGCTCGCCGACCGGCTGCATAACATGCGCACCCTGCAGTTCATGCAGCCCGACAAGCAGCTGCGCATCGCGCGGCAGTCGATGGAGATCTATGCGCCGCTGGCGCATCGGCTGGGGATGTGGCAGATCAAGTGGGAGCTCGAGGACCTGTCATTCAAGTATCTCGAGCCGGATACGTACCGCAAGCTCGTCGAGATGCTCGCCGACCGGCGCAAGGCGCGCGAGGGATTCGTCAACAAGAGCATCGGCATCCTGCGCAAGGAGCTCGCCAAGGTCGGGTTGGACGCCGAGATCAGCGGGCGGCCCAAGCACCTGTACTCGATCGCCAGGAAGATGGAGCGCAAGGGAGCTGAGTTCAGCGAGATCTACGACATCCACGCGGTTCGCGTGCTGGTCGACGAGGTCAAGGACACGTACGCGGCCCTCGGCGTGGTCCATTCCATCTGGCGACCGATTCCCGGGCAGTTCGACGATTACATCGCCATGCCCAAGGCGAACATGTACCAGAGCCTGCACACCGCCGTCATCGGGCCCGACGCGAAGCCGCTCGAGGTCCAGATCCGGACCCGACAGATGCATGACGTGGCAGAGGCTGGGATCGCCGCGCACTGGCGCTACAAGGAGGGATCGCGCGGCGATCGCCGCTACGACGAGAAGCTGGCCTGGGTGCGCCAGCTCATCGACTGGCAGCGCGAGGTCGCGGATGCGACCGAGTTCGTCGAGGGCCTCAAGCTGGATGTCTTCCAGGACCAGGTCTTCGTCTTCACGCCGAAGGGCGACGTCAAGGACCTGCCGGCCGGCGCCGGCCCGCTCGACTTTGCGTACCGCATCCATACCGATGTCGGCCACCGAACCATTGGCGCCAAGGTCAACAACCGGCTGGTGCCGCTCGACTACCGGCTGCACAACGGCGACATCGTCGAGATCGTGACCACCAAGGCGGCGCACGGCCCCTCGCGCGACTGGCTCAACATCGTGCGCACCAGCCATGCCCGCGAGAAGATTCGCGCCTGGTTCAAGCGCCAGCAGCGCGACGAGAACATCACCCAGGGCAAGGAGCTGCTCGACCGAGAGCTGCGGCGACTGGCGCACGAGACGCTGCTGTCGGTCGATGCCGAAAAGCTGCACGAGATCGCCCAGCAGCTGCGCTACCGCGAGCTCGACGACTTCTACGCGGCCATCGGATATGGCGCCGTTTCGCCGGCCAGCGTGGTCAGCAAGCTGGAGATCCACGACGACGTGGAGATCACATTGCCGGAGATCGCCCCGCCGTCCGCGCCGGCGACAACCGGCGTGCGGGTCAAGGGCGTCGGTGACCTGCTGGTGCGCTTCGCGAAATGCTGCTCGCCGATCCCCGGTGACGAGATCACCGGCTACGTGACGCGTGGCAAGGGGGTCACCGTCCACCGGGCCAACTGCCCGTCGGTCCTCTCCGAGCGCGATATCGAGCGGCTGATCGACGTCGAGTGGGAGCTGGCCGGGCAGCAGACCTACCCGATCACCGTGCGCATCGCCGCACTCGACCGACCGGGGCTGCTCAACGAGATCACCAACGTCGTGGCCGAGCACAAGGTCAACATCGTGGCGGCCTCGATCGGCACGCATGTCGACGGCAGCGCCACGATCACCGCCACGCTGAAGGTCACCTCGCTGCAGCAGCTGTCACGCGTGCTGTCGCGGATCGAGCGGCTGCGCGACGTGACCAGCGTCACCCGCGAGGTGCGCTGAAGGGGTCGCCGCCCGGGCGGCGCGGCCGATGAGTTGCCTGGCGACTGAAACGACGGTGAAGCGCCTGCTCACCTGCGTTTGAGTCGCGTAGTGCCTGAAATCGCCCGGTCTGAGGATCGGAGCCCGTCAACGCTGTCGGATTCAGTCACCTGGCGCATGAATCGCAGGTGAGCACCGGCGTCCCGCTCGCGTGAGTCACCACAGGCATGAATGCCCCCGCGGCTGCCGGCGACGGATCGCTGTCGGTCGACCCGCGGCTACACTCTGGCCCATGCCCCGCAGCATCGCCGCACCACGCGGCACTCGCGACGTCCTGCCCGATCAGGCTGCCCGCTGGCTGCGCGTCGAGGCGGTGGCCCGCAATCTCGCCGAGCGGTACGCCTTCGAGCGCGTCGACACCCCGCTCTTCGAGCGCATCGAGCTCTTCGCGCGCAGCGCCGGCGAGTCGAGCGACCTGGTCGAGAAGGAGATGTTCCGTGTCTCCGGCGCGACGGGCAGCGACGAGGAGCGCGCCGAGTGGGCGCTGCGCCCCGAGCCGACCGCGGGCATCGTGCGCGCCTTCATCGAGCACGGCCTGCACGTGCGTCCCGGCCCGCTGCGCTTCTGGCTGATGGGCGCCATGTTCCGCTACGACCGTCCGCAGGCCGGCCGCTACCGGCAGTTCGCCCAGTGGGACTGCGAGGTGCTCGGCGATCCAGGACCCATGGTCGACGCCGAGCTGCTGGACCTTGCGACGCGCTTCTACCGCGAGTGCGGCATCTCTGGTGTGACCGTGCACCTCAACTCGATCGGCGACGGCGTCTGCCGGCCGGGCTTCCGCCTGGCGCTGATCGACTATTTCAGCGCCCACGAAGACCGCCTGACCGATGACTCACGTCGCCGGCTGCACCTCAACCCGCTGCGTGTGCTTGACGACAAGCACCTGGAACCCGACCTGGCGGCCGGCGCTCCAAAGGCGATCGACCACCTGTGCCATGCGTGCCGCGAGCACTTCGACGCGGTCCGTGCGTTGCTCGACCAGCTGGGCGTCACCTATCGGATCGATCACGGCCTGGTCCGTGGCCTCGACTACTACACGCGCACCACGTTCGAGTTCTACGTCGCGGGACGCGAGGGCCAGCAGCAGGCGCTTGGTGGGGGCGGCCGCTACGATGGCCTGGTCGAGGCGCTCGGCGGCCGGGCCACGCCGGGGATCGGCTTCGGGCTGGGACTGGATCGGACGGTCATGGCCATGCAGGAGCAGGACGTGCCGCTGCGTGTTCCGCCGCCACTGGTCGCAGTGGTCGGCGCGACCGACGACCTGGCGGCACGCCTGGCCGCCGCGGTCAGCCTGCGCGATGCGGGCCTGCGTGTCCGGCCGGATGGCAGCCGACGCAAGCTCGGCAAGCAGCTCGAGTCGGCGGCCAAGGCCGGCGCGGGCTGGGCAGTGATCGTGGGCGATGAGGGTGCCAGCGGAGGAGTCGTCCTGCGCGACCTTGCCGCCGGCGAGCAGCGCGAGCTGCCACTCGATCAGGTCGCACCGGCCATTCTCCCCGCGTGATCCGCGTCGTCCGGAGCAAGAGCCACACGGCCGGCGCCATCTCGCCCGCGAGCGGGAGACCGTGGTCTAATGCAGCGCCATGCTGAAGGGTGCGGAACGCGGCTGCCTGGTCCTCGCCGACATCTCCGGGTACACCGGCCTGCTGGTCGACACCGAGCTGGAGCATGCCCAGGATGCCCTGCGGGACCTGATGCAGACCGTCGTCGGCAAGCTGCGGCCGCAGCTGCGCCTCGCCAAGCTGGAGGGTGATGCCGCATTCGCCTACTCGATCGGCGACCGCGTCGATGGATCGCAGCTGCTCGACACGCTGGAAGCCGCGTACTTCGCGTTTCGGCGACGCCTGGAGAGCATCAGTCGGGCGACGACCTGCGACTGCAACGCCTGCGTGCGCATCCCGGCGCTGAACCTCAAGCTCATCGCCCATTACGGCGCATTCGTTCGCGAGCGGATGTACGGTGTCGAGGAGCTCACCGGACTGGACGTCATCGTCGCGCATCGGCTGCTCAAGAACCGCGTCGTCGAGCGCTTCGGCAAGGGCGGCTACCTGCTCCTGACCGATGCCTGCCTGACGGCAGCAAACCTGGATCCGATGGCGCTGGGCTGGATCGAATACCGCGACGAGTTCGAGGGGGTCGGAGAGCTCGTCGGCTGGATCCAGGATCTCGAGGCCGCGTGGCGACGCGAGCGGGAGCTGCGTCGCGTCCGGGTCAGCGAGGGACAGACCGCGCTCCTCATCGAACGCGACATTTCGGCGCCGCCTGCTGTCGTCTGGGGGTGGGTGACGGACCCGAAGCGCCGGCCGCAATTCGTGCCAGGCGTGCTGCGCGTCGACGAGACGGTGAGCGACGGCCGCCGCGGCGTCGGCACCACCAACCATTGCATGCATGGCGAGGGAGTCACCCTGGAGGAGATCCTCGATTGGCGTCCGTTCGACTATTTCACGGTCCGCACGACCCTTCCCAACGGCCTCAACGCCGTCACCATGGAGGAGCTCGTCGAACGCGAAGGGGTGACCCACGCCATCGTGCGCGTGGCGAAGCCGCGCGGCGCGCGTGATCGGGAGGTCTTCGGGTCGATGCGCGACATGATCACCGGCATGTACGAGGCGTCGCTGGCCCAGCTGGGCCAGCTCGTCAGTCCCACGCAGGACGGCGGCGTTCCCGAGCCGCCGACAGCCATCGTCCGCTAGCCCACCCGCGTCAGCCCGACGCGCATGTTCCTGTCGGCTACCATGGGCCGCCCATGGCTGTCTCCTTCCGCACCCATACCTGCGGCGAGCTCCGCGAGGCCAACGTCGGCCAGCGGGTGACGCTCGCGGGGTGGGTGCATCGGCGCCGCGACCACGGACATCTGACCTTCTTCGACCTGCGTGACCGCTACGGCATCACCCAGGTGGTCACCAGTGCGGACGACGCACCCGTGGCCCACCAGGCGGGTGAGGCCGCGCGCAACGAGTGGGTCGTCCAGGTGAGTGGCGACGTCCGGCATCGGCCCGCGGGCACGACCAACGAACAGCTGGCCACCGGCGCCATCGAGGTCGCCGTGGATGAGCTGACGGTCCTCAACCCGAGCAAGGTGCCGCCGTTCTACATCAACGAGGCGCAGCCCGGCCTCGACGAGCAGCTGCGCCTGAAGTACCGCTATCTCGACCTGCGCCGTCCGGAGATGCAGCAGCGCATCGTGCTGCGAGCGCGGCTCGCCAGCGCGGTGCGCCGTGCCTTCGAGGCGATGAGCTTCGTCGAGATCGAGACCCCGACCCTGGTGCGCAGCACCCCCGAGGGCGCCCGTGATTTTGTCGTGCCCAGCCGTATGCAGCCGGGCCGCTTCTACGCCCTGCCGCAGAGTCCGCAGCAGCTCAAGCAGCTGCTGATGGTCGCCGGCTACGACCGCTACTTCCAGCTGGCGCACGCCTACCGCGACGAGGACCTGCGTGGCGACCGCCAGCCGGAGCACACCCAGATCGACGTCGAGATGAGCTTCGTGCGCGACAAGGACGTCATGGACACCATCGAGCAGATGGTCATCGCCGTGACTCGCGAGGTCGTCCCGGATCGGCCGATGCTGGTGACGCCCTTCCCGCGCCTGACCTTCCAGCAGGCGATCGACCGATACGGCTCGGACAAGCCCGACATCCGCTTCGGCATGGAGCTCATCGACCTGACCGATGCGCTGGGTGCGGCCGACTTCCGCGTCTTCAGTGAGCCAATTATTGCCGGTGGCGCGGTGCGCGCCATCGTGGCGCCGGGCTGCGGCGACTATTCACGCAAGCAGCTCGACGAGCTGACCGATCTCGCCCGCCGGCACGGCGCCGCCGGCTTGGCATGGCTGGCAGTCGAGCCGGATGGCACCCTGCGCGGGCCTGCCGCAAAGTTCCTGGTGACGGACGTTCAGATTCGACTGCTCGAGGTCAGCGGGGCGTCCGCCGGCGACCTGCTGCTCATCGTCGCCGACGCCGACCGGATCAAGGGCGCCGAGGCGCTCGGTCGCGTGCGGCTTGAGATGGGGGAGCGCCTCGAGCTGCGCTCGCCCGACGTGCTCGGGTACGTCTGGGTCCACGGCTTCCCGATGTTCACCTGGGATGAAGAGGGCCATCGCTGGGATGCGACCCACAACCCGTTCAGCGCGCCGGTCTGGGAGGAGGAGTCCCGGATGGAAAGCGATCCGGGTGGCGTTCATGCGCAGCAGTACGACCTGGCACTCAATGGTTGGGAGCTGGGCGGTGGCTCGGTGCGCATCCACCGGCGCGACCTGCTGGAGCGTGCCTTCGCGTTGATGGGCCACAGCGTGGAGGGCATGCGCGACGAGTTCGGCGCGCTCCTGGACGCGCTGGAATTCGGCGCACCGCCGCATGGCGGAATCGCCATCGGCCTGGACCGCTGGGCCGCTCTGCTGGCCGACCAGGACAACATCCGCGAGGTGATGGCCTTCCCCAAGACGCAATCGGGCAGCGATCCGATGATGGAAGCCCCGGCCGCGCTCAGCGCCGCGCAGCTCGACGAGCTGCACCTGCGCGTCATCGAGCCGGAGTAAGCGCGCGGTTGCCGGTTGAGTCCTGTGGCGACTCATTTGCACGTGAACCCGCGGCTCACCTGCCGTTTATGAGTCTGGCGACTCAGATCGACCCCATTCGACGGTGCCTGCGTCGATAGCCGTCGTTTTCAGGCGTCTGACGACTCAACTGCATGAGAGGGCGGCGCTCCCCCTCATTTGAGTTCCCCGGCGACTCGTTCGCTGCGCTGTGGCGACATCACCGCGGATGAGCAACACACCCACCGGCCTCGGCGTCTGGATGAGGATGCTCCGCACCTCGTACACTTCGCGGCCGTGACACCCACCCGCCAGCCACCACGCCGCTCGGCGGCGCTCGCTGCCTTCCTGTCGTTCGTCATCCCGGGCCTCGGCCAGATATGGGTCGGCGCGGTGGCGCGCGGCGTCCTGCTGATCGTCCCGATCGTGATCCTCGTCGTCGGGCTTGCCGGATTCGTGACCGGTCTGGGAAGCGCACGCTTCCTGGGTGTTGCGCTGCAGCCGGGGGTGCTGCTCACCATTCTGGCGCTCGACACCCTCGTGCTCATCTACCGGCTCGTTGCCATCGTGGATGCCTATCGCCTCGGGGGCCGGCAGGCACCAACCGAGACGTCGCGCGGGCGTCGCGCGACCTCCATCGGCGTCCTGGTGCTCCTGCTGGCGGCCACGCTCGGGATGCACGGCTGGGTCGGCCTGGTGACCTATAAGAGCTACGACCTGGTGGCCAACGTTTTCGTCCCGCCGTTCACGCCGCAACCCACGCCGCGACCAAGCCCGACGCCCAGCCATGGTCCGACGTTCAGCCCCACGCCCACGCCCGAGCCGGTGCCCGCCTGGGCGCAGAACGGCCGGCTCGATGTGGTGCTCATCGGCGGGGATGCCGGCCCAGGACGGCGCAGCCTGCGCACCGATTCGATGACGCTGGTCAGCGTCGAGATCGCGACGGGCAAGGCCAAGATGTTTGGCATCCCGCGCAACCTGTTCAACGTGCCGCTGCCGCCGGAGACGGCGGGGGCGTTCACCTGCGGTTGCTTCCCCGATCTCTTCAACGCCCTGTTCGAGTACGCCGAGACGCATCCCAAGCTCTTCCCCGGCGCCGACGGGCAGCGCGGCTACCAGGCCGTCCAGTCGGCGCTCAGCGAACTCGTCGGTGTGCCGATCGACGGCATGCTGGTGGTCGACCTCAACGGCTTCGTGCGCCTCATCGATGCGCTCGGCGGCCTGGACATGACCACGCCGGCATCGGTCTATGATCCCAAGTACCCGCTCGAGGACGGCAGCGGCTACGTCGAGCTCTTCATCCCGGCGGGACAGCACCACTTCGACGGCCACCAGGCGCTGCAGTACGCCCGCACGCGCCACCAGGACGACGACTACCACCGCATGGAGCGCCAGCAGCTGACACTGCTCGCCCTGCGACGCCAGATCAACCCATGCTCGCTCATCCCGCGGCTGCCGGAGCTGCTCGACATCGGCAAGGACTCGCTGTGGACCGACCTGCCCATCGACCAGCTGCCGGACCTCCTGGCGCTCGCCCAGCGCGTCGACACCGGCGAGATCAAGCGCGCGGCCTTCAACCCGCCGCAGATTCCCGAGTACCTCGACGCCGCGGCGGTGACCAAGGTCCAGAAGATGGTCGCCGACGCGTTCAAGGCCGGCAATGCGGCATCGCCGACGCCGACCCCCAGCCAGCCAGCCTCGACCTGCTGACATCTGACCCAGGGCGTCGCCTGCGGCATAATCGGTCGGTCATGCTGGATCGAATCTACCTCGACCATGCCGCGACGACTCCGCTGCGGCGCGAGGCGCTGGAGGCCATGCTCCCGTTCCTCACCGAGCACTGGGGCAACCCGTCGAGCATCTATGCCAGCGGCAGGCGCGGACGGCAGGCGCTCGACGAGGCACGCGAGACGGTCGCGGCATTCATCGGCGCCGCGCCACGGGAGATCGTATTCACCTCCGGCGGGAGCGAGGCCGACAACCTGGCGATCAAGGGCGTGGCCTGGGCGGCGAGTGCCGGCGGACGCCACATCGTCACCAGCAGCGTCGAGCACAAGGCCGTGCTGCATGCCTGCCAGGTCCTCGAGCGCTCCGGGTTCGAGGTGACCTATCTGCCGGTCGATCGCCACGGGCGCGTCGACGCGGCCGATGTCGCGGACGCGATCACCGATCACACCATCCTGGTCAGTGTGATGACCGCCAACAACGAGGTGGGCACCCTCCAGCCGATCGCCGAGATCGGCGCCATCTGTCGAACTCACCGTGTCCTGTTCCATAGCGATGCGATCCAGGCGGCCGGGCACCTGCCGCTCGAGGTTGACGCGCTGGGGGTCGACCTGCTGAGCCTGGCGGCGCACAAGATCTACGGCCCCAAGGGCGTCGGCGCCCTGTTCGTAAGGCGTGGCACCTCGCTGCTCCCGCAGATGCAGGGCGGTTCGCAGGAGCGCCAGCGCCGGGCGGGGACCGAGAACGTGGCCGGCATCGTCGGCTTCGGCCGCGCGCTCGAGCTCATCAGAGACGCGGATGCGAGTGGGCGGCAGGCCAAGCTGCGCGACCGTCTCATCGCCGGTCTTGTTGCCCTGCCCGGCGTCCAGCTGACGGGCCACCCGGTGGAGCGCCTGCCCAACAGCGCCAGCTTCGTGATCGACGCCGTCGAGGGTGGTGATCTCGTCGCCGCGCTCGACCTCGAGGGGATCGAGGCATCGACCGGCAGCGCCTGCACGTCGGGGAGCACCGAGCCCTCGCACGTCCTGCTGGCGATGGGAATCGACCCGCTGCTGGCGCATGGCTCGCTGCGGTTGACGGTCGGCCACGACACCTCGGTCGAGCAGGTCGAGCGCACGATCGAGGTGACCACGATCGCCATCGCCCGGTTGCGCAATCTGCTGTCGCCGCGCCCGGTCGTTGTGTCGGCGTCATGACCAGGATCGTGGCCGCCATGAGCGGCGGGGTCGACTCGAGCGTCGCCGCGGCGATCCTGGCCGAGGAAGCGCGCCGCACCGACGTCGAGGTCATCGGCGTCTGGATGCGAACCCACCCCGACATGGGGGAGGGCTTCGAGCAGAAGCGCTCGTGCTGCTCGCCGGACGCGTTGGACGATGCGCGCCGCGTGGCGCAGATGCTGGCGATCCCGTTCTTCGTCCTCAACCTCGAGCGCGAGTTCGGCCTGCACGTGATCGATGCGTTCGCGGATGCCTACCTGGCCGGGGCGACACCCAACCCATGCCAGGCCTGCAACCAGTACATCAAGTTCGACGAGCTGCTGCGCCGCGGCCTGGCCGCTTACGGAGCGGATGCCGTCGCCACCGGTCACTACGCCAGGGTCTCGTCCGAGGGCGGTCGTTGGCGGCTCCTGCGCGCCGCCGATGCGAACAAGGACCAGACCTACTTCCTGTGGGTCCTCAACCAGGAGCAGCTGGCCCGTACCCGGTTCCCGCTGGGCGAGATGACGAAGCCCGAAGTTCGAGCCCGCGCTGCGGCGCTGACCCTGCCGACGGCTGACAAGCCGGAGTCCCAGGAGATCTGCTTCGTGCCGCTTGGCGACTATCGGACGCTGCTCGAGGAGCGGCGCGGCTATGCCGGAGACCCGGGACCCATCGTCGACGCGCATGGGGTCGTCCTCGGCACGCACACGGGCTATGCCCACTACACCGTCGGCCAGCGCCACGGGCTGGGCCTGGCGCTGGGCGAGGCCGTCTACGTGCGAGAGGTCCGTCCGGAGCGCAACGAGGTGGTGGTCGGCAGGCGCAGCGAGGTGGCGTCCCGCTCGTTCATGGCCGACGCTCGCAGCTTCATCGCCGGCGAACCGCCGGCCGAACGGTTCGAGGCATCGGTCCGAATCCGGCATCGCGCCGCGGATGTCCATTGCGAGGTGACGCTGATCGGGGGCGACCGCTTCGCGGTCGAAGCGGTCGAGCCGCTCTGGGCGCCTGCCCCGGGGCAGGCCGCGGTGCTGTATGACGGCGACGAATGCCTGGGCGGCGGCCGCATCGCCCGGGCATGACCCCCTGGCTGGTGCTGACCGCGCTGAGCGCGGCGCTCAACCTGCTCGCCTTCATCTGGGTTCGCGGCCGATGGGGCAGGGGGGTGCCCTTCCTGGTCCTCGCCAGCCTGGGCGGCACGCTGATGGGCAATGCCATTGGCGAACGCCTCGGCATCGACCTGCTGCGCATCGGCGACTTTCGGTTGCTGGCGGCCTCGGTCGCGGCGCAGCTGACCATGCTGGCCGTCGTCCTGCTGACCAGGCTGGGTCCGCGACGAATCGAGCTGGACGGCTAGGCCGAGCGTCTACCATCAGCGTGGGGCCGCAGCAGCGGAGGACAGCGTGGAGCTGGTGACGATCATCTTCAACGTCGGGGTCGGGCTCGGCGCGCTGCTGGCCGGTGCCGCACTGCTGCTCCTCGTGGTCAGCACCCTTCCACTGCTGACCGAGACGCGCAGCCTCACCCGCGACGCGCGCAGGGTGGTCGCCCTGACCGAGCGTGAGCTGCAGCCGATCCTCGCCCACTCGCGCGAGCTGGCGGCCAACGCCGAGGTGCTCAGTGAGGACGTGGCGGTGAAGCTCGATCGGCTCAACGACCTGATGAACTCGCTGCAGCAGACCCTCGAGTCGGTGCAGGTGACCGCCGTCCCGCGACGGACGGGGATCGGGCCGGTAGAATCACCGGACGCACGGGAGGACGATCGATTCTCATGAAAGATTCGGGGTTCGGCAGCTTCCTCGCTGGCGCGGTGATCGGCGGCCTGGTGGGAGCGGCGCTGGGCATGCTCCTCGCGCCGCAGACCGGCGAGCGCCTTCGCGACCAGGTGGGTGACTTCGTCGACACGCGACGCGCGGCCTTCGGCGAGGCGATCAACGAAGGTCGCGCCGCTGCCGAGAAGGCCCGCGCCGAGATGCTCGCCGAGTACGAGGCCGAGGCGGAGGGTGGCGCTGCCGTCGAAGGTGGCGCTGCCGCCGAGGGTGGCGCCGCGACCGAGGGCGCCACCTCGTAACGATCCGACCTGTGACGCCGACGCAGCAGACGAGAGCCGGTGGTCGCCGGCTCTCATCGTGAACGGGGCACTCGAAGCCATGCAGCCACGCAGCGCAGCCGAGATCCGCGAGGGATTCCAGCGCTTCTTCGAGGAGCGCGGGCACACGCGCGTACCTCCCGCGCAGCTGCTCGCCAGCGATGACCCGACGCTGCTCTTCGTGAATTCGGGCATGGCCCCCTTCAAGCGCGTGCTGACCGGCGAGGAGACGCGCGACTACGTCCGCGCGGTGGACGCGCAGCCCTGCCTGCGCGTGGCCGGCAAGCACAACGACTTTGAGGAGGTCGGCCGAACAGCGCGACATCACACGCTGTTCGAGATGCTCGGCAACTGGAGCTTCGGCGACTACTTCAAGCGCGAAGCCATCGGCTGGGCCTGGGCCTACCTCACCGAGGATCTCGGCGTACCGGCCGGGCGCCTGGCGGCCACGGTCTACACCGACGACGACGAGGCCCACGCGATCTGGACCTCTGAGATCGGCCTGCCAGCCGATCGCGTGGTGCGCTGGGGCAACATTGAGGCCGGCGACGAGCACAACTTCTGGGCGATGGGCGACACCGGTCCGTGCGGTCCGTGCAGCGAGATCCACTATGACCGCGGACCGGAGCTCAGCGAGGGGCCTGACTGTCTTCCGGACCACTCCGAGACCTGCCCACGCTGGCTGGAGGTCTGGAACCTGGTCTTCATGGAGTTCGACCGCGCGGCGGATGGCACCCTCAGCCCGCTGCCGTTCAAGAGCGTCGACACCGGAATGGGCCTCGAGCGCATCAGCTCCGTGGTGCAGGGCGTCGACTCCAACTATCGTACCGACCTGTTCGTGCCGATCATCGCGCGGCTGGCGGCCTTCATCGGCCACGATCCGGAGACCGTCGAGAGCGAGCGCTTCAGCTACCAGGTCGTGGCCGACCACAGCCGGGCGATGACCTTCCTGCTGGCGCAGGGCGTGGCGCCGTCCAACGAAGGTCCCGGCTATGTCCTGCGCCGGATCATGCGACGTGCCGTACGACACGGACGCCTGATGGGCATCCGGCAGCCGTTCCTGGCGCAGACCTGCGATGCCGTGATCGACATCATGGCGCCCGCCTATCCCTTCCTGGCGGAGAGCCGTGCGCGCGTGCTGACCGAAGTTGGCGGCGAGGAGGCGAAGTTCGCGCGGACCCTGTCGGCCGGCTCGGAGCGGCTGCTGGCGCTCGTCGAGCAGGCAGGCCCGGCCGGGGCCATCGCCGGCGAGGAGGCATTTCGGCTGCACGACACGTTCGGCTTTCCCATCGACCTGACCGTCGAGATGGCGGCCGAGCAGGGGGCCACGGTCGACCGCGCCGGTTTCGAGGCCGCGATGCAACGGCAGCGCGACCGGTCGCGCGGGCCGCGCGGTGGTCGCTTCAGCGCGGCCACCGGCCTGGACCGGCTGGCCACCCGGTTCATCGGTTATCCCAACGAGACCCGCGCCGACGGGCTGCGCGTGCTGGAGGTCGCGGAGGCCGAAGGAGTCGTGCAAGTCGTGCTCGACCGGTCCCCGTTCTATGCCGAGGGCGGCGGCCAGATCGGCGACCGTGGGGACCTGGCCGGCGAAGGTGGGCGGCTGCTGGTGGACGATACGCAGCAAGCTGGAGAGGCGATCGTCCACATCGGGCGGCTGGAGGGCTCGCTGGTGATCGGTGACGTCGTCAGCGCGCGCGTCGACGAGGAGCGGCGCTGGGGGGCGGCGCGAAACCACACCGGCACGCACCTGCTGCATCGCGCGCTCAGGGACGTCCTCGGCGAGCAGGCCAAGCAGGCGGGCAGCTGGGTAGGTCCGGATGCGCTGCGGTTCGATTTCCCGGCGAGCAGCCCCACCCCGCGCGAGGCCATGCGCGCGATCGAGCGGTTGGTCAACGCCCAGATCCGGCGCGATGCGCCGGTCATTCCCGCGGTCATGTCTCTTACGGAGGCCCAATCGCTCGGCGCGGACATGTTCTTCGGCGAGAAGTACGCGCCGGCCGCCGTCCGCGTCGTGCGCGTGGATGGCTACAGCAGGGAGCTGTGCGGCGGGACGCACGTCCAGGCGACCGGCCAGATCGGGTCCCTGCGCATCATCTCCGAGTCGAGCATCGGTGCCGGGCTGCGCCGGATCGAGGCGGTCACCGGTGTCGCCGCCGAGGAGCTGGTGGAGCGGCGCCTCGAGGCGCTGCACGACGCGGCGCAGCTGTTGGGCGACCGCGAGGAGAACGTGCCGCTGCGCGTGGAGGCGCTCATGGCACGAGCTCGCGAAGCTGAGAAGGCGGCGCGCGAGCCGTCTGACGCCGCCGCGGATCGCCTCGACGCGGGGGAGGCCCTCCAGGCCGCCGAGAAGGCTGGGGAGGCTCGCGTCATCGTCGGGTCCTACCCGGAGGCCGATGCGAACGCGCTGCGCGCGCTCGCAGACGACCTGCGCGGCGCAACCGGTCGCTTCGTGGCCGTGGCGTCGGGAAGCGGCAAGGGTCCGGCGCTGATGGTCGCGGCCAGCCGAGACCTGGTGGCGGAGGGCTTCGACGCGGTGCCGATCGTGCGGGCCGTGGCGCCCATGATCGGTGGTGGCGGGGGTGGCCGCGCCGAGCTGGCGCAGGCCGGTGGCAAGGATGCCACCCGTCTCGACGAGGCGCTCCGCGAAGCGGCTCGCCTGGCACTCCAGGCATTGCAGCGGATCGAGACCGGTTGATGACGCAGCTCCTCGGGCGGGTCGCCGGACGGCTCGGGGCGATGGGGCGCTCGCGCGGCGGGCGGCGACACGCCCCGGCCATCACGGCCCTGGACGTGGGTACCGAGTTCGCCAAGGCCCTGATCGTGGGACTCGAGCCGGGCTCGCAGGGCGGCGTCCACGGCATGGTGCGCGGAGTCGGCCGCCAGCGGCAGGGCCTGACCCACATGCAGAGCGGCACGGTGAGCGACATCGACGCCGTCGTCACCAACTGCGCCGCGGCGCTCGCCGAGGCTGAGGCGATGGCCGGGATGCGGCCGACGGCCACGGTCATCGGCATCGCCGGCGAGCTGGTCAAGGGCACGACCTCGACCATCACCCACCAGCGCCACGATCCCCGCGTGCCGCTCACCGAGGAGGAGCTGCAGCACATCGTGCGGCGCGTGCAGGACCAGGCGTTGCGCGACGCGGAGCGACGCATCGGATGGGAGAGCGGGATCGAGCGACTCGATGTGCGACTGGTGCACGCCGCCATCGTCGAGATCAAGATCGACGGCTACGCCGTCAGCAACCCCATCGGCTTCACCGGCTCGCATCTCGAGCTGTCGGTGTTCAATGCCTTCGCACCCATGGTCCACCTCGGGGCTCTGCAGTCGGTTGCCAGCGCGCTGGGGCTCAACCTGATGGGTGTCATCGCCGAGCCGTACGCCGTGGCGACCTGTCTCGACCCTGGCGAGGTTGGCGACGCCGGCGCAGTCTTCATCGATGTGGGCGGCGGCACGACCGACGTGGCCCTGGTGCGCCATGGCGGCATCGCCGGCACGAAGATGCTGAGCCTCGGAGGTCGTGCCTTCACCAAGGGTGTGGCGGAGCGCTTCAACCTGCCGTTTTCTCGCGCCGAGGCGTTGAAGATCGCGGACAGCGCCCTGCCCGAGCCCGTGTCCTCCGCCGAGCTCGACGAGCGTCTGTCGGCGGATGCGGCCATCTGGTTGCGCGGAGTCGGACTGATGATCGGCGACCTTGCCGAGGGCGAGCTGCTACCCGGCCGGATCTACCTGTGCGGAGGCGGAGCCGAGCTGCGCCAGATCGGCGAGGCCCTGTCCGGCAGCGAATGGTGGCGCAGCCTGCCGTTCTCGCGCCGCCCCGAGGTCGTGGCCCTGGGACCCGGCGATGTGACCGGGCTCCGCGACGGCACCGGCCAGCTCATGACGCGGCAGGATGTGACCCCGATGGCGCTCGCCCATCAGGCCCTGATCCTGGATGCCCAGGCGACCGCGGTCGAGCGCGCCATGCGCCAGGCGGTGCGTGCCATGGAGCTGTAGGCGATGGCGTCCGAGCCGCAGATCATCTACCTGGAGCCCGACGACGAGATCACGTCGGTCGTGCGTCGGCTGCGCGAAGCGGACGCGGCCCGGCTTGTGCTGGTCGCGCCCGGTCGCACCAAGGCGACCTCGTCGGCGGTGGCGCTCCGCCTGCTGGCCGCCGTCGCTGCGGACGAGGGGCGCGAGCTGGCTCTCGTCGCCGATCCGCTGGGCCGGACACTGGCCGGTGAGGCCGGCATCGCGGCCTTCGCTTCGGTGGCCGACGCGACGGCCGGCGGGACCCCCGCGGTCGAAGCGACGCCGGCACCGCGCGCCGCCATCCATGTCGTGCGTCCGCCGGATGCGGAGCGCTCGACGCGCCGCGCCGCGCCGGGTGATGAGACGCGCGCGGTCCCGGTCGCTGCGCCGTCGCGGCGCGCGCCGCGGCCCTCTCCCCGAGTTTCGCGTCGCGTTCCGGGGCGGCGGTCCCGTCCGTTGTGGCCGCTGGCGATCCTGATGGTCGCCGGCCTGGCCATGCTCGGCTGGGGCGCGGCGACGGTGCTGCCAGGTGCCACGGTGCGCATCACGCCGCAGGCACGGCCGGTCGGGCCGGTGAGCTACGACATCGCATCGCCCGTCCACGAGCGCGTCAGCGGCGCGATCCCGCTGACGATGAGTGGCAAGGCAACCGGTGACCACGTTGACCGCGTGGCGGCGGCCGGGACGGTCGTCTTCCAGAGCGGCAACCCGGGGCGCTGCCGAGTGCCGCAGGGCACACGGCTCGCCGCGGGTGATGTCGTCTTCGAGACGGCCGAAACCGTGGTCGTGCCGGAAGGCAAGTTCACCGGGCAGGGCATCAAGCCGGGGACAAAGAGTGTCGGCGTGGCCGCGGTCGAGCCTGGAGCGGCGGGCAACGTGCCGGCCGGCGCCATCGACACCATCCAGGATGCCGGGCTGACGTTCTGCCTGCGCGGGTTTCCGAACACGTCCCATCGACTGGTCGACAACCCGGAGGCGACCGGCGGGGGAGCTGAAAATCACGCGCCCGAGGTTCTCCAGGCCGATGTCGAGGCCCTCGCCAAGCAGATCTCCGACGCGCTCGTGGCCCAGCTCGCGACCGCGTTGGCCGAGCACGACGACCTGGTGGTCGTGACGCCTGACCCCGCGGAGACGCCGACCGTCGACATACCGAAGGACCTCGTCGGAAAGCGCGGCGACGAGACGTTCGAGCTGAGCGGCCGTCTTGCCTACGACCGATCGGCGGTGAAGCGCGCCGATGTCGAGGCCGCCGCGCGCGAGCGGCTTACAGCGGACCGCGGCCAGTTTCCGGCGGGAACGAGCATCATTCCCGGCAGCATCAGGGTCACGGTCGGGGCGGCGCGGTTGAACGGTGACGCCGTGAGCGTCGCGACGGTCGTGAGCGGCCAGGCCGCACCGAATCTCGACGAGGCGACGATTCGCCACCGCCTCGCCGGCTTGACACCCGCCGAGGCCCAGGCGGCTCTCGGCGACGTCGGCAACGTGGCCGTCGGCCTGTGGCCGGCCTGGGTCAGCCGCATCCCGAGCACGGACTGGCGGGTGAGCATCCAGATCGTTGGGGCGCCCGTGCCGTCGCGCGCCGCGTCGGAGTCGCCGTGATGCGGGTCATCGGCGTGGACCATGGAACGCGGCGTATCGGCCTCGCCATCGGCGACACGGAGACGGGCATGGCGTTCACTCGGCCCGCGTTGCGGGCACACGGCGCCGAGCAGGACGCGGGCGAGCTGGCGCGGCTGGCCGGAGTCGAGCAGGCGACGCGCGTCATCGTGGGCCTGCCCCTGAACATGGACGGCAGCGAGGGCTCACAGGCAGCGCTGGCGCGGGACTTCGGCCAGCTCCTTCGCGCCGCCGGGCTCGAGGTGATCTACGTGGACGAGCGCCTCAGCAGCTGGGAGGCGGGTGAGCGGCTGGCCGTGGCGCGCCGGCGGCCGAGCCGCGCCAGCGGGGAGCTGGACTCCGCGGCGGCCGGCATCATCCTGCAACAATACCTGGACATGATCGAGGACAGCGAATGACCCGTCGCCCGGGCCAGCGGGACCTGGACGAGCGCCGCAACGCGCGGATTCGGCAGCTACGCGATCACCGCGAAGGCCCGCTGCGCCGACGACGCCGGATGCAGCCGGTTGTCCTGCTGGCATGGTTCGCGGCCGTCGCGGCCATCGCGGGGGTCGTCATCTTCGTCGGATTCCTGGCGTTCGCGCCGCGGCTGCTGGCCTGGGTCGAGGAGAATCCGGGCTCGATCGAGCACGGCATCGTCCGCAATTTCGTGCAGTGGTACCGGCCAGGCGAGCTGTCGGACGCCGCGAAGGATGGCGTGGCCGCGCGAGTCACGGTGACCGTTGCGCCTGGGGCGAATGACGCGCAGATCGGGCACTTGCTGTTTACGAAGGGCCTCATCAGCTCCGAGCTGGCATTCCAATATGCGGTCATGCAGGCCGGGCGCTCCGGCACGTTGCAGGCGGGCACCTACGACCTGACGCCCAGCCTGAAACCGAGCGAGATCGTCGCCGCCCTACGTCAGAAGGCCGGGCCGGAGATTGCCGTCCGCATCGGCGAAGGCTGGCGGCTCGAGCAGGTCGTGGCCTACCTGGCGACGACCCGCAGCACGATGAACATCGACGAGTTCGCCAGGCTGGTGAAGGACCCTCCGGCCGATCTGCTGGCCAAGTACGACTTCTTCGCCAACCTGCCGGTGGGCCGGTCGCTGGAGGGGTACCTGTATCCGGACACCTACAAGCTCGACGCGAACTCGAGTGCCCGCACGGTGCTCGAGAAGCTGCTCGACACGTTCAAGGCCCACCTGACGCCCGCCATCATGGACGGTCTGGCGCAGCAGGGCATTTCCGTGGACGACGCCGTGAAGATCGCATCGATTGTGGAGCGAGAAGCCGTCCTTGACGCCGAGCGGCCGCTCATCGGGGGCGTGTACATCAACCGCCTGCAGAACCCCGACAACGGCCAGACGAACGGCATCCTGAACGCCGATCCGACTCTGCAGTACGGGCTGGCGACCGCCGAGCACGGCAAGGCGCCGATCGACCAGTGGGGCAAGATCGACTGGTGGGCGCCGCTGCAGGTCGCGGGCAAGGATGTCGGCGCCGACTGGCCGAAGGAGCTGGCCGGCTACCAGACCTACCTCAACCCCGGCCTGCCGCCCACCCCGATTGCCGCGCCGCGCGCTTCGTCGCTGGGCGCCGTGGCTGCACCCAAGGGCGCCAACCTGTACTTCGTGGCCGCCTGCCCGGGCGGAAAGCGCGATGGGTCGCACTACTTCGCCAGGACGCTGGCGCAGCACGAAGCCAACATCGCCAAGGCCAACGAGGAGTGTGCCGGGCAATGAATCGAGGACGACGTACTGCTCGACGAGGACGGCCCGCGCCGGCTGACCAGCGCGTCGCGGGAGCTCATCGTCATCTGAATCTTGCGGCCGCCCGACTTGGCGGCGCTCCATGGGAGGCATCGGTTAGCACGTGATCAGCACCGGCGATGTCAAGAAGGGAATCATCATCGAGCTGGACGGCCAGCTGATGAAGGTGCTCGACTGGAGCCATATCAAGATGGCGCGAGGTTCGGCGCAGGTCCGCATGAAGCTGCAGAACGTGCGCAAGGGCGACATCGTCGAGCGCACGTTCCAGGCCGGCACACGCTGGCCACGAGCTCGCGTGGAGCAGCGCAAGGTGCAGTACCTGTACAGCGACGACGACGCCTACCATTTCATGGACAGCGAGACCTACGACCAGTTTTCCGTGCCAGCAACGCTGCTCGGTGATGACGCGAAGTACCTGGTCGAGAACACCGACCTCTTCGTCAGCAACTACGAGAACGAGATCCTGGGCGTCGACCTGCCGGTCACGGTCGACCTGCGGGTGGTCACCACGGAGCCCGGATTCGCCGGAGACACGGCCGCCGGTGCCAAGAAGGCCGCCACGGTCGAAACGGGCCTGATCGTGCAGGTGCCGCTCTTCGTCGGCGAGGGTGACCTGCTGCGCATCGACACCCGCACCGGCGACTACGTCACCCGGGTGCAGTGACCGAATCCGCTACGTGCCGGGCCTGATGGCGATGCCTGAGCAGCCGACGCTCTGGGAGACGGCTCCGTCTGCGCCACGCATCCTGCGCGTCACCGACCTGAACCGCCGCGTGCGGGCGCTGCTCGACGGCGACCCCGCGCTCGCCGACGTGTGGGTCGAAGGCGAGGTCAGCCAGCCGTCATTCCCACCGTCGGGGCACTGTTTCTTCACGCTGAAGGACGGCGCTTCGCAGGTTCGCGCGGTGATGTTCCGCGAGGAGCTGGCTCGTTCGCTGGTTCGCCCCACGCACGGCATGCAGGTGGTGATCCACGGTCGCGTGCGCGCCTACGAGCCGCAGGGCATCTACCAGCTGTACGCGTACGAGATCACGCCGGCCGGCGCCGGCGACCTGCATGCCCAGTACGAGGCGCTGCGCGTCAAGCTGGCCGCCGAAGGCCTGTTCGAGGCCGGCCGCAAGCGCGAGCTGCCGCGCTGGCCCCGGCGGATCGGGGTTGTCACCTCGCCGGTGGGCGCGGTGTGGCGCGACATCGGCAACGTGATGCGCCGCCGCTATCCGATGGTCGAGCTGGTCCTGTCGCCGTCACTCGTCCAGGGGAGCACCGCCGCCCCCGCCATCGTCCGTGCACTGCAGCGCCTGTACGCCGATTCGTCACTCGACCTGGTCATCCTGGCCAGGGGCGGCGGTTCGCTGGAGGACCTGTGGCCGTTCAATGACGAGCGCGTCGTGCGCTGCGTGGTGGCCTCGCCGATGCCGGTCGTCGTGGGCGTGGGCCACGAGAGTGATGTGACCCTCGCCGACTTCGCCGCTGATCTCCGGGCGCCCACACCTTCCGCGGCCGCGGAGCTGGCCGTGCCCGACGCGTCGCAGATGCTCGCCGTGCTCGGCCGCCTGCGTGAGCGTGCGTCCACCGCCCTCCTGGGACGCGCTGCGGATCGTCGTCGGCTGCTCGGAGCGGAAGAGCGGGCGCTGATCGCCCGCGCCCCGAACCTCGAAGCGGCGCGGCAGCAGGCCGCGGAGCTCGTCGATCGCGGGCACCGGTCGCTGGTCAGCGGCCTCGCTCGCGACTCCGCCACTCTGGCCGGCATGCGGGACGCGCTGCGGGCGCTGGGGCCGCGGGCCACCCTGGAACGCGGCTACGCCGTGGCGCGGCTGGCGAGCGGCCAGATCGTGCGGTCGGCGGAGGAAGCGCACGTCGGTGAGGCGCTCGAGGTCGTCGTCGCGCGGGGTAGCCTTGCGGCACGCGTCGAGGGGCTGACACTCGACGGCGACGAGGAGCTGCTGTGAGCGACCAGACCGTGACGCAGGTACCGAGCGACGAGGAGCTGGCCGCGCGGCCGTTCGACGAGCTTGTCGTGGAGCTGCAGCGCATCGTGCAGCAGCTCGAGGCCGGGAGCGTCGGTCTCGAGGAGAGCATCGTGCTCTACCGCGAAGGACTGCGCCTGCATGCAGCCTGCGAGGCACGCCTGCGCGACGCCGAGCTGAAGATCACCGAGCTCGGCCGCGGCGTGCGACAGCCTCAAGGGGAGGAAACAAGCTGACTGCTCGGCGGCGCCTGAGCGCCTGGCCGCCAGCCCTGTCCTGGGCCGACAGCTCGCCGGCTGGGAGGGGCCGTGGCGACTTCGGATGACAATTCGGGTGCGTCGTGCGAACGCTGACGATGTCGTCCAGCTCGCGGAGCTGACGACGCAGCTGGGCTACCCGGTCACGGAAGACGAGCTGGGTCCGCGCCTCACCGCCCTGCTCGATGACGATGCTTCGCGGATCCTGGTTGCCACGGACGACACGGATCGGCCCGTCGGATGGCTCCATGTGACCGTGCATCGCAGCCTCGAGAGCCTGCCGAGCGTCCGCATCGGCGGGCTCGTGGTGGACGAGCAGCATCGCTCGCAGGGCGTCGGCCGCCGGCTGTTGGTAGCCGGGGAGGCCTGGGCCCTCGAGCGTGGCATCGCGCGCCTGACCGTCTATTCGCGGCAGACACGGCAGCGCGCGCATCGCTTCTACGAGCGCGAGGGATACCGAATCGTGAAACACTCGTACTACTTCGAGAAGGACCTCGGGTAGCGGGCGCCACGAGACGCCGGTCTATACTTTTCACGCTCGTCCATCCAGATCTGGAGTCGCCGTTGCGTTCGCTCGACCACCTGACCGATCCCGCCCAGCTGCGTGCCATGACCGATGCAGACCTCGACCGGCTGGCCGCCGCGATGCGGGGAACCATGGTCCGCACCGTGAAGCAGACCGGCGGGCACCTCGCCTCGTCGCTGGGTGCGGTCGAGATCGCGCTGGCGCTGCACCGCGTGATGGACTCGCCGCGCGACCGGATCGTGTGGGACACCGGGCACCAGGCCTACGCCCACAAGCTGTTGACCGGCCGCGGCGACCGGTTCGAGACGCTGCGCCAGATCGACGGCGTGGGCGGCTTTCCGCGTCGCAGCGAGAGCGAGCACGACGTCTTCGACGGCGGTCATGCCGGCACCGGGGTGAGCATCGGGGTGGGGCTGGCAGCGGCCCGTGACCTGCTGCCGGCCGGCGACCCGGGACGGCGTCAGCGGATCGCGGTGTGCGTCGGTGATGCGGCGCTGCAGAGCGGCCTGACCATGGAGGCGCTTAACCACCTCGGTCACACCAAGCACCGGCTGTTGATCGTGCTGAACGACAACGAGATGAGCATCAGCCCGTCGGTGGGCGGTCTCTCCACCCGGCTCAACAAGCTACGGCTGACGCGTGCCTACCAGGGCACCAAGTCCGCAACGAAGGGGCTTCTCGAGCGCATCCCCCTCGTCGGCAAGCCGATGTTCGACGCGCTGGCGTTCACCAAGGAGGGCTTCAAGCGCTCATGGGCCAACGTCGGCTTCTTCGAGGACATGGGGCTGACCTACATCGGGGTGCTCGACGGCCACAACCGACGCGAGCTGGAGAGCGCCTTCGAGCGGGCGTTCCAGCTGCGCGGCCCGGTGCTCGTCCACGTCAAGACGGTGAAGGGCCGCGGCTACGCGCCGGCCGAGGCCGACTCGGTCTCCTTCCACGGCGCGTCGCTGCCGCCCATCGATCTCGGCCTCATCGATCCGACCGAGGAGCCGCTGCCGGTCGGTGCCGGCGCGGGCAAGCGCAAGCCGAAGACCTATACCCAGACCTTCGTGGAGGAGCTCATTCGGCTGGCGGCTGATGACGAGCGCATCTGCGCCATCACCGCCGGCATGCCGACCGGCACGGGGCTCGCCCATTTCGAGGAGCGCTTCCCGCGGCGCTTCTTCGACGTGGGGATTGCCGAGCAGCATGCCGTGACCCTGGCCGCGGGCCTGGCGCTGGCTGGTCGCCGGCCGGTCGTGTCGCTGTACTCGACCTTCAGCCAGCGCGCCTACGATCAGCTGGTCCACGACGTCTGCCAGAACGACCTGCCGGTGCTGCTGGCCATCGATCGCGCCGGCCTGGTCGGCGAGGACGGCACCTCGCACCAGGGCATGTTCACCCTTCCGGCGCAGCGGTCGCTGCCCAACCTGGTGATCGGATCGCCCAAGGACGAGCAGGAGATGCGCGACATGGTCGCGACGGCGTTCGCCTGGAACGGACCGATGTCGCTGCACTTTCCGCGCGACACCGGCGAGGACCTCCCGGATCGCATCGGCTCTGTGCTCGAGGTCGGACGTGGCGAAGTACTGAGCGAAGGGGCCGACCTGCTGTTCGCCGGCTTCGGGCCGATCGTCCAACGGCTGCGGCACGTCGCCGCCGAGCTGGAGTCCTCGTTCGGATTGAGCTCCACGGTGATCAATGCCCGCTGGGCCAAGCCACTCGACGAGGCGCTCATCGCCGAGCATGCGGCCGGCAAACGGCTGGTCGTCACGGCCGAGGAGTCGGCGGCGATGGGAGGTTTCGGCGACGGCATGCTCGATGCGCTGAACCGGGCCGAGATCCACGTTCCGCTGCTGAAGATCGCACTGAGCGAGGGGTTCGTGCATCACGGCCCAATCGACGACCTGCGCCGGCAGCAGCGCATCGACGTGCCGGGGATCGAGGAGCAGGTACGTGAGAAGCTCAGCGAGCTCGGCGTCTCCTTCCAGCGGCACCCGAAGTCGCGGAAGGTGAGCGCTGCGTAGTCGTCCCGACTCGCTGACCGCGGCTCCAGGAAAGGCGAAACCTCCGGAGCGCTCGCGCGCGGGGCGCACTGCGCGATCTATGGCGTGAGTGGCGCCGGCGCGTCGCCCGGTTCGGTGACCTGGCGTCGACCGGTCAGATGTCGGTCTGATTCGCGTTCGTCACCTCCAACACTGCGCCATGGTCCTGAGGGGAACCCTTCCACGCTCAGGAAGACCGTCGCACCGTTGTCGGCTGCCTTGCCGACTGGATTAGCGCTGACCACACCGACATCTGACCAGTCGCGAATGCGCGAGACCACCTCTAACATCAACCGATGACGCGCGTACGCCTCGACCAGCTCCTCGTCGAGCGCGGACTCGCATCCTCACGCAGCCAGGCACAGGCACTGATCCTGGCAGGCGAGGTCGAGCTTGCGGCGGCCGGCAGCCGCATGCTTAAGCCGGGGCAGCAGGTGGCGGCCGACGCATCGGTCTCGCTTGTCGAACGGCCGAGATGGGCGAGCCGCGCCGGCGGCAAGCTCGAGTCCGCACTCGACGCCTTCGCCGTCGACCCACGCGACCTCGCCTGCCTGGACGCCGGTGCTTCGACCGGCGGTTTCACCGACGTCCTGCTCGAACGCGGCGCTCGTGTCATCTACGCCGTCGACGTCGGCCGCGGGCAGCTCATCGACCGCCTTGGCCGCGACCCGCGCGTCGTCAGCATGGAGCGCACCAACCTGCGCGAGCTCCACGCGCTGCCCGAGCCCATCGACCTCGCGACGCTGGATCTCTCCTTCATCTCGCTGCGCCTGGTGCTCGCCGCCATGCACCGGTTGCTGACCGATGCGGGCCGTGCCATTTGCCTGGTCAAGCCCCAGTTCGAGGTTGGCCGCGGGTCGGTGCCGCGCGGCGGCGTGGTGCGCGATCCTGCGTTGCATCGCGCGGTGCTCGAACGCTTCGGCGAGGACGCGGTACGAGCCGGCTTCATACCCACGCGTCTCATTCAGTCACCCGTCGTTGGGACAGAGGGCAACGTCGAATTCCTCGCGCTTCTGGCACAGGGCGGGGAGGCGAAGGCGTGGGGCGCAATGGTCGACGCGCTGAACCTCGCCTGAGGTCGCGGAGTACTCATGAACAAGGAGGGTCATGCCGTGCGCAGCGGTCTTGCCTTCAGTGCGTCGGGGCTCGCCGGCCTTGCCGGCGTGCTGGCGAACCAGGACGGCGACACGGTCATCGTCCCTTTCTTCATCGGGCTGACATTCGCGTCGGGCGGGCTTGCCTGGGCCGTGCATCCGCCATTCGCGGATCGGCGGCTGGCCAAGGGCATCGCCTGGCGTGGCTCGCGGCGGCGACCTGGATCGGGGTGCTGCTGCTGATGTACCAGGCGATGGGCGGCGACGGTCCACCACCAGCGCCCGAGGCCATGTATCTCGGCCTGACGGCCACGGTGTACCACCTGCTCGGGGTCTACGGCGGCCTCGTGCTCGCCATGCTTGCGGCGTTCGCGCCGGACTCGTGGCTCGTCAAACGACGACGGGTGTAGCACGCGCGTATTACGATGCCGAGCGTGAGCAAGCGCAGGACGCCCGCCTCCGAGCAGCTGAGCGCCTTCGAGGGGCTTGAGCCGATCGCGCAGGCACCCGAGCACGGCGTCGACACGATGCGCCAGATCGTCAGTCTGCGGATGCCCGACGCGCTGCTGGAGCGCGTGGAAACCGTGGCGCGCCAGCGCGGCATCTCACCGTCGAGCCTCATGCGGGCGATGATCGCCGCGGGGCTGGATCGCAGCTACGCGGCCGTGACCGAATCGGACCTGTCGAGCGAGCTCGGCGCGCTGCGACGCCAGGTCGAGCAGATCGCCCAGCGTCTCGAGGAGCGGGTGTGACGCAGCTGAGCCGCATCGGGCTCGTCTCCAACCCGACCAACCCGGAGGTCGCCGGCGTGCTGCAGCGCGCCAAGACGTGGTGTCGGAACGAGAACGTCGAGACCTGGGAGTCGCACGCCGAGGACGCCGAGCGCATCGGTCAGCAGCTGGCGAGGACGGATGTCGTGGCGATCCTGGGTGGCGACGGCACGTTCCTGCGGGCGGCGCGGGCCATCGGCCGGTCGCGCGTGCCGGCGCTGGGCGTCAACCTGGGGCGCGTGGGCTTCCTGGCCAAGGTCGAGACGAGTGACCTCGAGCACGCCCTCGACCAGGTGCGCGACGGCGACTACGCCGTGGAGGAGCGCTTCCGCATCCAGGCACGTATCCGGCGGGCGAGCGGCGAGCAGGAGGAGGAGCACGCCTGCGTCAACGAGGTCGTCGTCGCGCGCGGCAACCGCGTGCGCATGATCCAACTCGAGGTCGAGGTCTCGGGCAGCCACCTGGCGACGTACGTGGCCGACGGCGTGGTCGTCGCGACGCCGACCGGCTCGACCGCATACAGCTTCAGCGCCGGCGGCTCGATCCTCGACCCGCGGCTGCGCAACATGATCATCACCCCGGTCGCCGCCTACCTCTCGCCGCTGCACAGCGTGGTCGCCGGCGGGACGCATGTCGTGCGACTCACCCTGCGCTCGGCGGGCAACGCGCTCATCTCGCTCGACGGCCAGGCCGACGTGCCGATTGTCGAGGGCGACTCGGTGGAGGTCTCGGCGCTCGACGAGCCACTGCGCATCATCGAGCCGACCGGCAGCACGCCGTTCTACGATCTGCTGCGCACCAAGGCCGCGCTGCTGCCGTATTGAGCTCATAGACAGATGCCACTGCGCGAGCTCAACGTCGAGAACCTGGCAGTCCTGTCGTCGGTGCGGCTCCCCCTCTCGAGCGGCTTCACGGTGGTGACCGGCGAAACCGGCGCGGGCAAGTCGCTGGTCGTCGACGCGCTGTCGCTGGCGCTTGGCGCCCGCGCATCGGCCGACGCGGTGCGCTCCGGGACCGATGCGGCACGGATCGAGGCCGTCTTCGACGACGTGCCGCGCGATCCGGACGACCCACTCGACGAGCTGGTGGCGGCGGGGGACGGCATGCTCATCGTGCGCCGCGAGGTGTCGGCCGACGGCCGGTCGATGGTGCGCGTCAACGACCGCGCCGTCACGGTTGGTGGGCTGGCCACCCTCGGCGCGCGGTTGGCGGAGATCCACGGCCAGCACGAGCAGCAGCGCCTCTTCGACCCCGCGCGCCAGCTTGCCCTGCTCGACCGTGCCGGGGTTCTCGACGACCTTCGCGGCGAGCTGGAGGACCGTTTCCGTGCGTGGCGAGGGATCGTCGCGGCTGCGGCCGAGCTGCTCACCGACGAGCATGAGCTGGCGCGGCGCGTGGAGCTGCTAGGCCACCAGGTCGAAGAGATCGCGTCCGCGAAGCCGCAGCCGAACGAGGATGTCACGCTCGAGGCGTCCGTGCGTGCCGCCCATCACGCGGAGGAGATCGCCCGCGCCGCGGCGGAAGCGATCCAGGCGCTGCGCGACGACGGGGGGGCACTCGACGCGCTGAACGTCGGCGCGGCCTCGCTGCAGGCGGCGGCCCAGCACGACGAACGCTTCGCGCCGTTGGTGGACCGTGCGCACTCGGTGGTGGCCGATGCCCAGGAGCTGGCGCGTGACGCCGCTGCGCTCGGCGAGCAGGTTGACCTTGACCCGGGCAGCCGCGAGGCCATGGACCAGCGCCTGGCGCTGATCTACGAGCTGAGGCGCAAGTACGGCCCGTCGCTCGACGACGTGACGAAATTCGCCGATGCGGCGACCGCCGAGCTCGCGGCGCTCGACAACCAGGAGGCTGAGCGAGAGCGGCTGCGCAACCAGGAGCAGCGAACGCGCGCAGCGCTCGAAGAGACGGCGCGCGCGCTGACCGCCGCCCGGACCAGCGCGGCAGATCTGCTCGCGAAGCGCGTCAACCTCGAGCTGCCGCCGCTCGGCCTGTCGGCCGGCGCCTTCGGGGTTGAGCTGACACCGGTCGAGATCGGGCCGAGCGGTGGCGACCGCGTCACGTTCACCTTCGCCCCGAACCCGGGCGAGCCACCACGGCCGCTGGCGCGCATCGCGTCAGGCGGCGAGGCAAGCCGCCTGAGCCTGGCGCTCAAGGTCGTGCTCGCCGCTGCGGACGACACTCCGGTGCTCGTCTTCGACGAGGTCGATGCCGGGATTGGTGGACGCAACGCCGGGGCACTCGGGGAGCGGCTCAGGGCGCTGGCGGCGCACCACCAGGTGCTGTGCGTTACCCACCTTCCGCAGATCGCCGCCTATGCCGACACGCACCTGCACGTTGGGAAGCGGGTCGAAGCAGGTCGGACCCACACCGAGCTTCGGGTGCTGGATGCCGGCGAGCGCGCCGGCGAGCTTGCCACCATGCTCGCCGGTGAGTCGCCCGGCGACGAGGCGCAGGCCGCCGCCGCCGCGTTGCTGCGTGGGGCGCGGTGACGATCGAAGCGGCGATCGATGCCTTTCTGCTGGAGCTGCGGGTGGAACGCGGCCTGTCGCCGCTGACGATCGCGGCATATCGGCGCGATCTCGGCCAGTTCGCGGAGTCTGCGGATGCGAGCTGGCCCGGGGATCCTCAGGCCGCCCGTGACTTCATCGCGCGGCTGCGCGAAGCGGGACGCAAGCCGACGACCCAGGCACGCAAGGTCGCCGCGCTGCGCAGCTTCTACGGCTTCGCCCTGCGCGAGGGCATCGCGCAGCGGGACGTGGCCACGCTGCTCGACACGCCAAAGTCGGGCAGCTACCTGCCCGATGTGCTGGCGCCCGAGCAGGTCGTCGCGGTCCTCGATGCGCCGTCGGCCAACCGGGCCAGCGGGATCCGCGACCGGGCCATCCTCGAGCTGCTGTACGACTGCGGCCTGCGCGTCAGCGAGCTGACCGGGCTCGACACGGATCGGCTCGACCTGCCGAAGCTCCAGGTGCGGGTGATCGGCAAGGGCAACAAGGAGCGCAGGGTGCCGATGACCGAGGAGGCGCGCGAGCGCCTGCATCGATACATCGCCGGCCCGCGCAGCGAGTGGACCTCGAGGCGCCCGACGCCGGCGGTCTTCGTCAGCCAGCGGGGGAAGCGCCTGGCGCGCGAATCGGTCTACCGGCTGGTGCGCGGTTGGGCACAGGCGGCGGGGCTACGGGAGCATGTCACGCCGCACACCTTTCGGCACAGCTTTGCGACGCATCTGCTGGAGGGAGGCGCGGACCTGAGGGTGGTCCAGACGCTGCTCGGCCATGCTAGCATCAGCACCACCCAGCTCTACACCCACCTGACCGGACGACGCCTGCGCGAGGTGTACGCCAGCGCCCACCCGAGAGCCTGAGCCGAGAGCGGAGCGACCACCATGAGCTATGCCACGAACCTCCTGTCGCGAGGCGAGGAGATCGCCTTCGAGAGCC
The DNA here is from genome assembly GCA_963716585.1 of uncultured Chloroflexia bacterium. Taxonomy (GTDB): domain Bacteria; phylum Chloroflexota; class Limnocylindria; order QHBO01; family QHBO01; genus JAICUY01. Next base: position 291,450 of record CAVQTN010000004.1, on the reverse strand, counting down.
GCCAGCACTGGTTCGCGGTGCTGGCCCGGACCTGGATGTGGGTCGCCATCGCCATCGTGTCCCTGGCGCTGCTGATCTTCCTGAACACCAACGCTCCGATCTTCGGCAACGCCACGCTCGACCAGATCGTGGCCCTCGCGCTGCTCGTGGTACTGCTCGCCTCGCTGGGGCGCATCGGGCTGGTCGTGTGGGCCTGGCGCAATCAGGAGTACCTGGTCACCACCCGCCGGATCATCAAGGCGGAGGGCATTTTCAACAAGAACATGGGTGACTCCAGCCTGGAGAAGGTCAACGACGCGCACCTCAGCCAGAGCTGGGTGGGTCGCATCTTCGACTATGGGACGCTCGACATCCTGACCGCAGCGGACGAGTCGGGCGGGATCGAGGACTTCCCCATGCTGGCCGATCCGGTGAAGTTCAAGATCGCCATGCTCAACCAGAAGGAGCTCCTGGAGCGGCCCGACCTCGCGCCGCCGCGGCGTTACCAGCAGCGCGACGCCCAGCCTGAGATGCGTCGCGCGGATCCGATGCCGCCGCGCGCCGGATCCGACCGAGTGTCGGAAGTGCGCTCCGCCCCGGCAGCAGCGGCGGACGAGCCTGTCCCCACCTCGCCGCCGACGCCGCAGGCCGCCTCCGCCAGCCAGCCGGGGGCCGACCTGGCGACAACGCTCGAGCGTCTCGGTGGGCTGCGCGACAAGGGGCTCATTACCGACGACGAGTACGAGACCAAGAAGCGCGACATCCTGGAGCGCATGTAGGTGGCCCAGCGCCTGGGCGCACTGGCAGACGGGATCTACGGGGAGGAGCTCGAGCGACGGATCGATGCGGCAGCGGCCGCCGTCCGCGACGCGATCGCCTCCGACGCGCGACTGAGCCAGCCGAAGCTGGCGCTCGTCCTGGGCTCCGGGCTCGGCGACGTCGTCCAGCTGCTGGATCCCGCTCCGCGAATCACGCTTCGCTACGCAGACATTCCCTTCGTGCCGGGTGCGGCGGTGGCCGGCCACGCCGGCCAGCTGGTGGCGGGGCTGAGCCACGGCACGCCGGCGCTCGTGCTCTCGGGCCGCGCGCATCCCTACGAGGGCTACTCGCAGCGCGAGGTGACGATCCTGCTGCGCGCCTGCCTGTCACTGGGGGTGCGAACGGTGATCGTCACCAACGCCGCGGGTGCATTGAACCCCGAATTCAACCCTGGCGACGTGATGCTCATGGGCGACGCCATCAACCTGTCCGGAGAGAATCCGCTGCTCGGCCCGAACCTCGACCGCTTTGGGCCACGCTTCCCGGCGATGGCCGACGCCTTCGACCCCGAGCTTCGGGCCCGCGCCCGCGAGGCTGCGGCGGCCAGCGAGGTTCGACTGCGCGAGGGCGTCTACATCATGCTGTCAGGCCCCTACTACGAGACCCGCGCCGAGATGCGGATGCTGCGCGGCCTCGGCGGCGACGCGGTTGGCATGTCGACCGTCCCCGAGGTGCTGGTGGCGCGCCACGCCGGATGCCGGGTGCTCGGCTTCAGCCTGATCACCAACAAGGCGACCGCAGACGTCGAGGCCGGCGCGACGCATGACGAGGTGCTCGAGATGGGTCGCGTCGGCGCCGGGCGGCTGGTGCGGCTCCTCGAGGCGCTGCTGCCGGACCTGGGCTAGATGCTGTTCTTCAACTTCACGCTTCCCGAGATCGTCGGCATCGCCATCGCGCTCGTGGTCGGCATCACGTTCCACGAGTTCAGCCATGCGTTCGTCGCCGACCAGCTCGGCGATCACCAGCCGCGCGCCATGGGGCGCGTCAGCCTGAACCCGGCCGCGCACATCGACCCGATGGGCGCGATCTTCTTCATCCTGGCGGGCTTCGGCTGGGGCGGCCGGTGATGGTCAATTCGTACGCGCTGCGGCCCGGGCGCATCGGCCTGTCGATGGTGGCTGCGGCGGGACCGATCGCCAACCTGATCGTGGCAATCGTCTTCGCCGTCGCCTTCCGCGTGCTGCTCTTGGTGGGATTCGGCAACGAGTTCGTGTTCGGCGTGGTGATCTACACGATCATGTACAACCTGGCGCTCGGGCTCTTCAACCTGCTGCCGATCCCACCCCTCGACGGCTACAACCTGGCGCTGGGCGTGCTCCCGCCGCGCCAGGCATTCACGCTGCAGCGCTACGCGCAGTACGGCTTCCTGGTGCTGCTGGCCCTCATCCTGCTGTCGTACGGCGCTCCCGGCGGCGGGCCGATCGGCTGGCTGTTCGCCCTGGCTCGTGCCGGCACGAACCTGCTGACCGGCGTGGACCTGTTCGGGTAGGCATGCGACCGCGACCGATGCACCGCGTGGCGCAGCTCGTCAGCCACGTGCGTGCCAGCGTGTCGGCCGATGAGGAGGCGTTCGTGCGCCGCGTGCTGCCACCGGGCGCCGTCGCGCTGTTCGATGCGATGCCGGTCGCCGACCGACGGCATGGGCTGGACGTGGCCGAGCGCCTGCTGATGGCGGGCGAGCGCGATGATGATCTGCTGGCCGCCGCGCTGCTCCACGACGCGGCCAAGGGTCGTCGGATGCGCCTCTGGCATCGGGTCTGCGGCGTGCTGCTGCAGGCGGTCGCACCCCGGGCGCTCGCTCGCCTGGCGTCTCCGCGGCAGCGCTCCTGGCGCTACCCGTTCCATCTGTATCTGCATCACGGGCCGATGTCGGCGGAGGCCGCGCGTGCGGCAGGCTGCTCCGACCGTTGCGCGCGGTTCATCCGTGGCATCTCCTCCGAGATGCCGTTGCAGGCCGCGCTGCAGGCCGCCGACGAGGCATCCTAGGCACCCATGCCCCTGCACCCGATCTCCGTCGAGGCCGATCTGCCAGCCGCCGTCCCCGTCGTGGCGGACGCGGCCCCCTCGTTCGAGCTGCGCCTTCCCGTGTTCGAGGGCCCCCTGCAGCTGCTGCTGCATCTCATCGAGTCGCGGCAGCTGGACGTGCTGAATGTGCCGCTCGCCGACGTCGCGGACGCCTACGTCGAGCACCTGGCCCGCCACCCGGTCGACGCGACGAACCTGTCCGAGTTCGTGACGATTGCCGCCCAGCTCATCCTGCTGAAGTCGCGCCGCCTCCTCCCGGCGGAGCCGATGCCGCTGCTCATGCACGGTGAGGAAGAACCCGACGAAGAGGAGCTCCGCCGCCGCCTGATTGAATATCGCGTCCTGCGCGACGCCGCAGCGGCGTTGGGCGAGCGCGACATGCGGGCGCCGCTCATGCGCCGCGAGCCCCGCGAGGCGGACCTGCCTGAGCTCCCCAGCCCGCAGCTTCCGGCGGCGTTCCTGTCCGACGCGCTGGAGCGGCTGGCATCCGTTCCGGAACCGGCGCCGCCCACGCCGGAGGTCATGGTTCGCGAGATCACCATCGGTATGCAGATGGCGGCGCTACGCAAGGCCATGGGCCGCGGCGGGCACGTGGTGCTGCAGGCGCTGCTGGCGACCTGCCGCTCGCGCACGGAGGCCGCGGTGACGGTCCTGGCCGCACTTGAGCTGGTGCGGCGTCGCCAGGTGCGCGTGGAGCAGGACGACACCTTCGGGCCAATCGTGATCAGCCCGCTCGAGTCGCCGGCATGAGCGCACTCGACGAGCTGACCGCCTTCTACGAAGCGCTGCTGTTCGTTGCCGAGCGCCCGCTCGCGACCGCCGAGCTGGCGCAGCTGGGCGGCATCCCGCGCCTGCAGGCCGAGGCGACCCTGGCCGGCCTCGCCGAGGAGCTCGTCGATGATCGTCGCGGCCTGCGACTGCAACACCACGACGATGCATGGCAGCTCGTCACCGCGCCCGAGGTCGGGGAGCGGTTGGCGGCGTACGCCAGCCGCGAGGAGCCGCGGCTGACCCCTGCGGCGCTGGAGGCGCTGGCGGTGATCGCCTACCGGCAACCCTGCACCCGCGCCGAGGTCGAGCGCGTCCGCGGCGTGGACTCCGACTACGTCATCCGATCGTTGCTGCATCGGCGCCTGATCAGCGAGATCGGCCGCCGTGACACGCCCGGCCGGCCGATCCTGTTCGGCACGACCTTCGCCTTCCTGGAGCGCTTCGGGCTGACGTCGGTCGAGGATCTGCCCCCGCTCTCCGCGGCCGCGGCCACGGTGACGGCGCTCACCGCCGACGCCGATGCCGGCTGAACGCCTGCAGAAGCTCCTCTCACGCGCCGGCGTGGCGTCGCGGCGGGCCGCCGAGACGCTCATCGCCGACGGGCGTGTGACCGTCAACGGACACATCGCGCAGCTTGGCATCAGCGCCGACCCTGCGATCGATGCCGTGGCTATCGACGGGCGGCCGTTGCCCACGGCCGAGGCGGCCCTGCACCTGGCCGTGCACAAGCCGCGCGGGGTCCTGTCGTCCGCGCGCGACGAGCGGGGTCGCCGCTCGGTGGTGAGCCTGGTCGAGCCCATGCCATCGGTGCACCTCTGGCCGGCCGGGCGGCTGGACGTCGACTCGGAGGGGCTGATGCTCCTGACCAATGACGGCGCGTGGGCGAACCGGATGCTTCATCCGCGCTACGGCATGGAGCGCGAGTATGCCGTCCTGCTCGACGAGGTGCCGATCCGCGATGAGATCGATGCGCTGCTCTCCGGCGTCGAGCTCGATGACGGACCTGCCCGGCTGCTGTCTGCCCGGCTGGTCGGCCCGCCGCGCGAGGTGGAGCGCGATCCGCGTCAGCACGGGACCTGGGTCCGGGTGCGGGTCGGCGAAGGACGCAAGCGCGAGGTGCGCCGGCTCTTCTTCGCCGTCGGGCGCTCGGTTCGCCGCCTGGTGCGCACGCGGCTGGGGCCGCTCGACCTCGGCGGGCTGCGCGCCGGTGAGTGGCGCGTCCTGCGCTCCGAGGAGGCCGAGGCCCTGGCCGGAAAGGCTCCCATCGGGCTGCGGTCGACGGCGCGTGCGGATCGGCGACGAAGCGTCGCGATCGACGGACCATCAGGATCCGGCAAGAGCACGGTCGGCTACGCGCTCGCGTCACGCCTCGGCGCGACGTTCGTCGACACGGGCCTGATGTACCGGGCGCTGACCCTCGCGGCGCTGGAGCAGCACGTGGACATCGAGGACGACGCCGCGCTGGGAGCGCTTGCCGGTCGTAGCCGGATCGAGGTCCGCACGCCGCACGCGAACCAGCCGGATCGCCTCGAGACGGTGCTGCTCGACCGGCGCGACGTGACCGGCGAGGTGCGAACGCCGCGCATCGACCGAGCCGTGTCGGCGGTCAGCCGCCACGCCAGCGTGCGCGATGCGATGCTCGGCGTGCAGCGCGCCGTGGCCCGCCGCGGCGACACGGTCATGGTCGGCCGCGATATCGGCACGGTCGTGCTGCCCGATGCGACGCTGAAGGTCTATCTCACCGCCTCGACGCCGGTGCGAGCGGCGCGCCGGGCCGCCGAGATGGGCCATCCGGGGCGGGTGGCTGCATACCTTGCCGAGATCGGGCGGCGCGACGCTGCGGACTCCGATCGCGCCCTTGCCCCGCTGCGCAAGGCGGACGGCGCCCTGGTGCTGGACACCGGCGAGCTGGACGTGGAGGCCTGCGTGGACGCCATCGTCGCGCGGCTTCCAGAGCAGGCTCCATGAGCGACTGGTTCTACCGTCCCGGCGCGGCGATCAGTGCCTTTCTGCTGCGACGCCTGGGCCGACCGACGGTGATCGGCCTCGACAACGTGCCGCGCCACGGGGCCTTCATCCTGGTCGTCAACCACCGATCCCTGGCAGATCCGCCGATCGTCGGATGGGCGGCCGGCTACCTCAGCGGTCGCGTCATTCACTTCATGGCCAAGCAGGAAGTACGCTCGTGGCCGGTCATCGGCTGGCTGGCCGCGCGGTCGGGGGTCTTCTTCGTGCGTCGCGGGGAGGGCGACCGCGCGTCGCAGCGCGTCGCCCTGGAGATGCTGGCCCGCGGCGAGCCGATCGCGCTCTTCCCCGAGGGCACGCGCAGCCGCGACGGGATGCTGGGTAAGGCCATGCCTGGGGCCGCGCTGCTGGCCATGCGCAGTGGCGCTCCGCTTCTGCCGGTCGCCGTCTCCGGCACCGAGCGCATCTTCCCGGGGAGGTCGCGGCTACCGCATCGGACGCGAGTGACGGTGCTCATCGGGCAGCCCTTTCGGTTGCCGCATCAGCCGGCGGGTCGCCTGGATCGAGCGGTGCTGACCGAAGGCTCGCAGCGGATCATGCGCGAAATTGCGGCCCTCCTCGCCTCGCGAGAACGTGAGCGTCACGGGTAGCCGGAATCGGGCCGGAACGCCCATCGGTCTAGAATGGAGCCGATGGCAATCTCATATACGCGGCCCGAGGTGCGGATCGCCGAGCGTGCCGGTTTCTGCTACGGCGTGCGCCTGGCGATCGACAAGGCCAGGCAGGCCAGGGACCAGGGGCGTGACGTGACGACGCTCGGCCAGCTGGTGCACAACCAGGGCATCAAGGCTGACCTCGCCCAGCGCGGGATCAAGACCGCCGACCTGGCCGACGAGGTCGAGGGCGGTACGCTCGTCATCCGCGCGCACGGCGTGCCACGCGAGGAATTCGAAAAGGTTCGCGGCGCACCCGGCCTCGAGCTCATCGATGCGACCTGCACCTGGGTCCTGCAGTCGCAGAAAGCGGCGCGCGAGCTGGCGGCTGCCGGCTACACCGTGTGCATCATCGGGCACGAGGACCATCCAGAGGTCAAGGGCGTACGCTCGTACGCCGGCGAGAACCACGTCGTCGTCGATGACATGGACCGATCCACCTGGGAGCGCGTGCCACGCACCAAGAAGCTGGGTGTCCTGTCGCAGTCGACCATCCTGCCCCAGAAGCTCGACGACTTTGCCGCCTTCTGCCTGCGCCGATGCCACGACCTGCGGGTGGTCAACACGGTCTGCCCGGTGACCCTGACGCGCCAGGACGACAGCGTGAAGCTGGCGCGCGAGGTGGACGCCATGGTGGTGGTCGGTGGCAAGAACTCGAGCAACACCAAGGAACTCGCGGTGAAGTGCCGCGACATCCTGTCGGAGACGATCCACGTCGCCGATGCTGACGAGCTCGCCGCGGAATGGGCGGACTGGCTGCGCGACAAGCCGCGCATCGGCATCACCGGCGGCACGTCGACGCCCGAGGTCGACCTCGAGGACGTCCGCGAGCGGATCTACGCACTGACCGCGGCCTAGCCTGACGCGGCCGCGTCAGATCGAGCGCAGCAGCTGGGGAAGTCGTCGGCGGAGCACGTCGTAGCCGAGGTGCTCGCGCCCCACGCCAAAGTTGTGGCGCGCGTCGCCGGCGCGGCGCTGCGGATCCGCCAGCAGTGCGTTGACCTCTGTCAGCGCAGCCTCGGTGATGGCGCCGTCGATCTCGACGAGGCGCAGGCCGAGCGGACGGATGTCCGCTTCGTATACCGGGTAGCGGTTCACGACCAGTGGCGTTCCGTAGAAGAGGGCCTCGACCAGCGCGTTGCCGAATCCTTCGTACAGGCTGGGGTAGGTGATCAGGTCGGCGGCCAGGTAGGCGTCGCTGAGCGAGTGCGCCGGGTCGATGCGTTTCCCGACGTGGTCGGGCGCGAACCGATCGGCCGCGTAGCGCAGCCGGACGTTCCATCGGTCGGCCAGGCGGTCGAGTGTCACCAGGTAGTCGGTGCCCTCGTCGCCGGCAGGGCTGGTGATGAGCAGCATGGCATCGGGATCGTCCAACCTGCCAACCAGCTCGATCGCCAGCTCGATGCCCTTGCGCGGCACGACCCGCGTCGGCTGCACGACCAGCAGACCTCGGTCGTCCATGCCCAGCTCGTCACGCAGCTGCGCACGCACCCGGTCGCGCCGCGCCGCACGCGGTCGTGGCTGATCGAAGTCGAAGACGTTGGGCACCACCGTCGACCCCAGCCCGCGTCGCGCCAGCAGCTGTCCGGCGGCCAGCGAGTTGATGCTGACGTGCCGCACGTTGGGCAGGTCCGGCGGGAAGCTGGCGTCCAGCACGTCGGGCACGACGCAGCTCGCGAAGCGCTCGCGCTCCCACCAGTAGTCGTGGTGATGCCCGATGGTCGGCAGCCCCGTTTCCGCCGCCAGGTCGCGCAACGCGACGCCCAGGGGCAGGTGCATCGGGATAGCCCACGCGTTCTCGACGATGAGGGCCTCGAGGCTGTTGCGCACGACCCAGTCGCGCAAGGGCGGCAGAAGCTGGTCAGCGAGGCGCCGTATCTTGCGTCGCAGCTCCCCGGCGTCGGTTGCCGGGTCGAAGGCGGCGGCTGCCACCTCCATGACGGGAGGATGGGTGAAGTGCATCGGCGGGATGAGACGAGTGTTCGGGCGCAGTGCGTCGACCGCGCCGGCGACCAGCCGCACTTCATGGCCCAGCTCCTCGAGCACCACCTCCCACTTGACCGTCTCGAAGGTGACGCCGTCGACTCCCGCCAGCCGCGTCGCCGCAATCCCGATGCGCATCAGCCGCCGGTGGCGACCCGCGCCGCGGGCCGACCAGCAGCGAGCACCTCGGTGAGCAGCTCCCGCCGGCGGGACAGTTGGGACGCCGTCCGGTCGGGGCCATCGCAGCGTACGAGCAGGCTGAGGTCGGCGGGAGCGAGGACGACGGCGCGGGCTGCCTGGCGCATGCGAAGGAGCGACATCGGAAGGAGTGTATCGGCACCGATGGCGTCGGGGGCCGCGCAAGTGTTCACTCAGTGAACTCTTGCGGCGCAGCTGGCCACGGAGGAGCCAGGCGGGGCCCCGCCCACTGCTGACACGGGAGCGCCGCTAGACTCAGCCGCATGCCATCACTCCCCGTGGTCGCCATCGTCGGCCGCCCGAACGTCGGCAAGTCGACGCTCTTCAACCGCCTCGTCGGTGAGCGGACGGCGATCGTGGAGGACATCCCCGGCACGACGCGCGACCGGGTCTACGGCATCGCCGAATGGAACGGCCGGCGGTTCACGGTGGTGGATACCGGCGGCCTGGAGCTCGAACCGGGCACGCACATCGAGGAGCGGGTGCAGGATCAGGCGCGGGTCGCGGTCGAGGAAGCGGACGTCATCCTGTTCGTAGTCGACGCTGCCGCCGGCATCGCGCCGCTCGACTACGAGGTCGCGGACCGGCTGCGACGCACCTCCAAGCCGACGATCCTGGTTGCCAACAAGGCCGACAACCCGCGTCGCGAGCAGGAGGCGGCCGAGTTCTACGCTCTCGGCTTCGACCCGACGCTCACCGTCAGCGCCCAGCACGGCCGCAACAGCGGAGACCTGGCCGACGAGATCGTCGACCGGCTACCGCCGCCGACCCCGGCAGAGGTCGAGCCATCACTCCCCGACGATCTCAGCGAGGAGGACCTTGCCGAACTGGCCGAGACGGAGATGCCGCCGCCGCTGGTGGCGATTGTCGGGCGCCCGAACACCGGCAAGTCGACCTTCGTCAACCGGGTGCTCGGCGAGGAGCGAATGATCGTGAGCGAGATCCCCGGCACGACCCGCGATCCGGTCGACACGGCCGTCGAGCTGGACGGCGAGCCGATGGTCCTGGTGGACACGGCAGGCATCCGTCGCCGTGGGCACGTCGATCGGGGGATCGAGCGCTTTTCGGTGCTCCGTGCCATGAAGGCCATCGATCGATGCGACGTGGCGGTGGTGATGACCGATGCGACGGAGGGCTATACGGCGCAGGACGCCCACGTCGTCGGGCATGTGCTGGATGCCGCCAAGGGGATCGTCCTGGTCCTCAACAAGTGGGACGCCGTCGAGAAGGAGGGCCACACCGCCGACCAGTGGCTGAAGGTGCTGCGCCGCGAGGCGCCGTACCTTGCCTGGGCGGACATCGTGTTCGCATCGGCCGCCACGGGCCAGCGCGTCGAGCGGGTGCTGCGCGAGGCGCGGCGCGTGGCCGAGGAGCGCTATCGGCGCGTGCCGACCGGCGAGCTGAACCGGCTGGTCACCGACGCCGTGCGCGCGCACCCGCCGGCGCACGTGCGCAACCGGTTGCCGAAAATCCTGTACGCGACCCAGGTCGCCGTCGCGCCGCCAACCTTCGTGATCTTCTGCAACGACCCGTCGCTGATTCATTTCAGCTACAAACGCTACCTGGAGAACCGCATTCGCGACGAGTACGGTTTCCTCGGCACGCCGATCCGGCTCATCTTCCGCCAACGAGCGTCCGTCGAGGCCGCACGGACGTCAGCTCGACCGCGGCGGGCGGCGAGTCGCCGGCGCTGACCGCGCTGCTATCCTCGGGCGCGTGACGGACCAGATAGCGGTCATCGGCGCCGGGGCGTGGGGCACCACCCTCGCCATCCGGCTGGCCGAGTCGGGGCGGGACGTCGCGCTGTGGGCGCACACGCCGGAGGTCGTGGCCCAGCTGGAGCGGGAGCGGGAGAACCGTCGGTATCTGCCGGGCATCGCGTTTCCGGCGAACGTCCGCGTCGTTGGCGACGACGGACTGCACGAGCCGCACGCCCACGTGGTACTGGCGGTCCCATCGGCGCACGTTCGCTCGACGCTGCAGCGCCTGGCCCCGTGGCTCGGCGGCGACGCACCACTGCTCAGCGTGGTGAAGGGCATCGAGGAGGGCTCCCACCTGCGCATGAGCGAGCTCATCCAGGCGGAGCTGCCCGGGCATCGCGTCGCCGTGCTCTCGGGACCGAACCTGGCACGCGAGATCGCTGCCGGCAAGCCCGCCGGCTCGGTCGTCGCGTCCGCCGATGCCGAGCTCGCCGCGGAGCTCGCCGTGATGCTGTCATCGGATCGATTCCGGCTGTACACCAACCCGGACGTCATCGGTGTCGAGCTCGCGGGAGCCCTGAAGAATGTCGTAGCACTGGCGGCGGGGATGGTCGACGGCCTGGGCTTCGGCGACAGCGCCAAAGCGGCGATCATCACCCGCGGGCTCGCCGAGATGACGCGCCTGGGCGTCGCCGCCGGCGCGCATCCGCTCACCTTCGCGGGGTTGGCCGGGGTGGGGGATCTGATGGCGACCTGCATGAGCCCCCTGTCGCGCAACCGTCGCGCCGGCGAGCTGCTCGCTTCGGGCGCGGCCTGGGAGAAGGTCGCGCCCCGATTGGCCGGTGTCGCCGAGGGCGTGTACACGGTGACCGGCGCGCTGGCCCTGGCGGCACGCCACGGCGTCGAGCTGCCGATCGCCGACCAGGTCGACGCCGTGGTGCATCGCGGTCGCGCCCCGCTGCAGAGCGTCGCGGCGCTGATGGCGCGCGAGCCGAAGGACGAGCTGACGACGCTGAGCGGATAAGGCGGGGGCGGCGGCGGCGCGGCGATGCTACGATCGGGGCCCCGCCGTGCCTCAGGTCATCATCACGTGTCGTTCGTCGCGGTCGTCGCCAACCTGCTTGCCATCCTCTCACTCGTCGCGCTGGCGCTCGTGGTGGCCCTCGTGGCGACCTGGTTCGCGCGTCGTGCCTCCACTGGTGTGCTGGGCCTCGGGCAGCTGGGCAGCCGTGCGTGGCTGCTGAGCGCGGCCGGGGTTGCGACGATTGCCACCGCCGGCAGCCTGTTCTTCTCGGAAGTGGCGCACTTCGTGCCCTGCCAGCTGTGCTGGTACCAGCGTATCGCGATGTACCCGCTCGTCGTCCTGCTCGGGATCGCGGCCGTGCGACGTGATCTCGGGATTCGACCGTACGCCGTGGTCATGAGCCTCGCCGGCGCGGCGATCTCGGCGTACCACGTCGTCATCCAGCATTTCCCCGCGTTGAGCACGGGCTCCTGCTCGACCGATGCGCCCTGCACCGCCATCGATGTCCAGGTGCTCGGCTTCGTGACCATCCCGTTCATGGCGTTCGCCGCCTTCCTGCTCATCGCGACGCTGCTGATGGTCGCTCGGCCGCTCGACGAGGAGCTCGGCAGGTGAGCCAGCGCCGCCGCACATCGAAGACACCACGGCGCCAGCCATCGCCGGCGGGGCGTGGCTTCCCGCTGGTGGCCGTGGTCATCACCGGCCTGGTCATCCTCGTGGTTGCGGCGGTGCTCGCGGTGGTGCTGGCGGGCGGTGGGGGAGGCACCTCCGGCGAGCCGGCCCGCGTGCCGGTGAAGGTCGGGGGTCAGCCGTTGGCCGCCTTCGCGTCCACCGCTGCAACTGATCCGGCGGTCGGCCAGCCAATCCCGACGCTGGACGGTGTCACCTTCGACAACAGCCCGGTGAGCATCGGTCCGACGGATGGCCCGATGGTGGTGGTCTTCGTGGCCCATTGGTGCCCACACTGCCAGGCCGAGGTGCCCCGCATCCAGGCATGGCTGAATGCGGGCGGCCTGCCGTCCGGGGTGAAGCTCATCACGATCGCGACCGGAACGAGCCAGACGCGACCGAACTATCCGCCGTCGGCCTGGTTGCAGCGCGAGCACTGGACGCCACCGGTCCTGGTCGACGACGCGAACTCGAGCGCGCTGGCGGCGTTCGGGATGAATGAGTTTCCCGCCTTCGTCTTCGTCAACGCGGACGGCCTGGTTGTTTCCCGGACGACCGGCGAGCTCCCGATCGAGCAGCTCCAGGCATTCGCACAGCAGATCGCGCCGTAGGAACCGCGCGGCGGGCAGTCAGTGGCAGCTGCCTGAGCCGGAGTCGGTGAACGAGCCGTCGGCCGGCACGAACTGCCACGTGTAGCCGCCCGGACGCAGCGTCAGCTTCAGCACCCCGTGCGTGACGGCATTGCGCACCTGGCTGTTGGCGACGACGTTGGCGAACGGTCGCAGCCCGGCGCCGCCGGTGCCCGCGACGATCTCTCGAATCCCCGTGGCGGAGCTCGCGCCGCTTGGCGTCTGCGGCGCGAAGCGCTCGTAGTCATGGTCGTGGCCGTTGACGATCAGCTCCGCCCTGGCGGCGTACAGCGCATCCCAGAACGGTTGCACGGAGCCGTCGTTGCCGTGCGTGCCCGAGCTGAAGCGCGGGTGATGCCAATAGGCCATCACGCAGGCAGTGGGGTGGCTGGCCAGGTCGCTCTTCAGCCACGCGACCTCGGCAGCACTCACGATTTCGCTGTTGAGGCTGTAGATGCGCCAGCCACCCAGCGAGTAGACGTAGTAGCCGCCGGGGCCGTGCGCCCGCACACCGAAGTAGCCGAAGTAGCCGGCGGCGTTGGACGTGACGTCGTACTCGTGGTTACCGGGAGCCGGGAACATGCGTGCCTTGAATCGGCCCCAGGTCGGGTTGAAGCAGCTGCTGAACTCGGCGGGCGTCCCACCGGAGTAGGCATTGTCGCCGGCCGTGAAGACGCTGCCGGGGATGGTGGCAAGCAGGTTCGCGGTCATGCCCGCGACGTCCGGCTTGTTGCAGATGTCGCCGGCGCCGACGAGAACCGCTGCACCGCCCGGCTGCGGCGGGGCCGGCGTCTTGGTCGGCGCCGTGGCTCGCGGCGTGGCGGCGGAGGTCGGCTTTGAGGTCGCGGTTGGCAGCCCACTGGTCGAGGTTGGTCCGACGGTCGGTGTATGTGCCGTCGTCGGAGTCGCCGACCCCGTTGGGGAGCTGCCGGTCGTCAGCGACGGCAGCGACGCGACGAATGACTGCGATGCGGACGAAGACGGCGAAGGCGAACCCAACGCCACCGGCGAGTGCCCAGTCACGATCCCGATCACGGCGCCGATCGCCACGACGACCAGCGCGGCACCGACCCACGCGGCCGGCCGACGTATCAGCTCGCGCATCCGGAGTGACCTCTGCTGGGTATCGGGCAGCATACCCGCCCTCAAGCTCGACGGCGAGGGCAGATCGGACGGACTGCTCGTCTATACTTTCGCGGCCCGGTCGGGGCGTAGCGCAGTCTGGTAGCGCACTTGAATGGGGTTCAAGAGGTCGGAGGTTCGAATCCTCTCGCCCCGACCAGTTCCAACGTTTGTGGGGCGTCCGTGATTGCTTCGCCACCGTGGGGTGCACAGCCGCTCAGAAGAACGCCGGCAAGCACGAACTGCGTTGCTCGTGTGGCGATCTGCTGCCAGTACGGTCGCCGCTCGAATGGTACGACGGGTGTCATATCGGGCGTCCCTCAGCCGGCGACCGCCGACGGGTCCTGCCGTCGCAGCAGGATCCCGAGGTAGGCCTTCCAGGGCCCGACATCGGTGTCGTGCGAGCCGGCGAGCGCCGCGCAGATCTGCCCGATGTGGTCGAGGTCGTGGACAGCCCAGGTCGCGAGCAGCTCACGAAGCGTCACCTCGCCGAGCGAAGGATGCATGCCATGCCGATCGAGATCAGCATCGGTCACGAGCTCGCTGAGCGTGGCCAGGTTCACGGCGCGAAGTGTGACGAAGCGCTCCACCAGCTCGTCAAGCGAGACGGCTGCATCCCGCCCCAGCATCGAGAAGCGTTGGAAGCGCTCGAAGGGAAGAGAGGTCCCGTCGTCGAGGATGCGCCGCGTGCGCACGACCCAATCGGTGAGCTCCCCGGTGATGAGGTGGCCCACCACGTCGCGGGGACGCCAGCCATCGGCGACATCAGGCGTCTGGGTCCAGGTCTCAGGCAGGCCAATGAGCAGCCTACGCAGCAGCTCCGGTGTTCGTTCCAGCAGGGCCATCGTCTCGCTGACGAAACCGGTCCTGCCCGCAGCTCCCCGGCCGCGATCATCTGCTTGCCCGACGTGCTCCACCCGGCGAGTTAGCCATGCCGGACGAAGGCCGTCAAGCGCGCCATGTCCGAGCCGCGGGATCATGGCGCGGCTACCGCTGAGTTGGGGATCGGCTAGGCTATCGGCCCATGAACACTGATCGCCTGATCCAGATCCTGGTCAACATGGCCGCCCTGTGGGTCGCCGTTCAGATCATCGATGGCATCACCTTCGCAGGCGAATGGTGGAAGCTGCTGCTGGTCGCGGTCGTCTTCAGCCTGCTGAACACCTACCTGCGGCCGATCCTGCGTATCCTCTCGATCCCGCTGACGCTCATCACCTTCGGCATCTTCCTGCTGGTCATCAACGCGCTCATGCTGCTGCTGACCAGCGCGTTCTCCGACGCGCTCAACCTCGGGTTCAGCGTCAGCGGGTTCGGTGCCGCCTTCCTCGGCGCGATCGTGGTCGCGATCGTGGGTCTGCTGCTGTCCATGCTGATCGGCTCGAGACGCCTGGCCAGCAAGCCGTTCTGACGCGCGAGGCCGGCTGACCAATGGGCCGCGCGCCCGGATTCGTCGGTTTCCTGCTGGCGCTGTCGCTGGGGCTGCTCATCGCGCTGGCCGGGCCGCTGCTGCTCTTCAACCCGTGGTTCGTCTCCTTCGAACAGGCTCGCAGTGATGTGCCGGCACGGCTGGCCACTTCCCAGGCCGAGGTTGACCGCGTGACCGGGCGGGTGCTGGGCGATATCTGGAGCGGTGGCGCGTTCGAGGTTGCCCTGGACGCCACCGGCCCGCTGCTGGACGAGAACGAACGGAGCCACATGCGAGATGTCGCGAGCCTGGTGCGAGTGCTCGGCACGCTGGCGGGCGTCGCCGCGCTCGTGCTGCTCTTCAGCGTCCTGACCCTGCGGCACGAACGGCGTCGCGTCGGCCGGCTGCTGCTGATCTCGGCGAGCGCCGTGGGCCTGATGGCCGTTGTGCTGGCGGCCGCCTTCGTCGTCGCCTTCGACCAGGCCTTTCTCGCATTCCATGAGATCTTCTTTCCGCAGGGCAACTTCCTGTTCGACCAGGACTCGAAGCTGCTGCGCCTCTTCCCGGAGCCGTTCTGGTTCGCATGCGCGCTCGCCGCGGGCATCGCGATCATCGTGTCCGCGTTGATCGTCGCGCTGGCGGGCTGGCGTCTGTCTGGCGCTCGCCGGCAGCCTCCGCCCCGCCCGAGGCAGCGCATCGCTCGCTGACAGGGTGTCGAGTCGCTCCGCCGCCCTCGGCTACACTCCCTGGATGGGGTCGTCCATTCGTCTCGGCCGGGTCTTCGGCGTCGAGATCGGCGTGCATCCGTCGTGGCTGGTGATTGCCTTCCTGATCACCTATTCGCTGGCGGTCGGGCAGTTCCCGCTCCAGTACCGCGGATGGAGCGACGGACTGTACTGGCTGGTCGCGGCGGCCACCTCGATCCTCTTCTTCGTCAGCGTGCTCGGCCACGAGCTGAGCCACGCCCTCGTGGCGCAGCGCTTTGGCCTGCAGGTGACCAGCATCACGCTCTTCATCTTCGGCGGCGCGGCGACGCTGGAGGGCGAGCCCAAGCGGCCGCGTGACGAGGCGCTCATCGCCGCCGCCGGGCCACTGATGAGCCTCGCCATCGGAGCCGTGCTGCTGGGTGTCGACCTGGTGGTGACGCAGCCGCAGGTGGGTGCCCTGGTCGGCTGGCTGGGGTTCATCAACCTGTCGCTCGGCGCGTTCAACCTCATCCCCGGCTTCCCGATGGACGGCGGCCGCATCCTGCGCGCCGTCCTGTGGCGGCTCCGCGGTGATCGCTTCGGCGCCACCCGCAATGCGGCGCTGGTCGGTCGCCTGTTCGGCTACCTGCTGATCGGCCTGGGCGTCTTCCTGGCCTTCCAGCGCGGCAGCATCTTCGGCGGCGTGTGGCTGGCGCTGATCGGCTGGTTCCTGTCGAACGCGGCCGAGTCGACCGTCGCCCAGATGAGCGTGCAGCGCACGCTGCACGGTGTCCTGGTCCGGGACGTCATGGAAGCGCAGCCCGCGTCGGTGTCGCCGAACGAATCGGTCGCCGAGCTGGTGCACGACCGGATGCTGCACAGCGAGCATCGGTCCTACCTGGTGCGCCATGACGACGGCGGGCTTGCCGGCATCGTGTCGCTCTCGGACGTCCGCCGGGTGCCGCGCGAAAACTGGGAGGACGCACGGGTGACCGACATCATGACCCGCTATGCCGACCTCGCGATGGTTGGGCCGGAGGACGAGGTGGAGGACGCCATGAAGCTCCTCCAGGAGCGCGAGGTGAACCAGCTGCCGGTGGTCGTCGACGGTCGCTCGGTTGTCGGGCTGCTGACGCGCGCAGGCCTTCTGAGGCTGATCGACACGCGTCTCAAGCTCGGTGTCTGAGGCATGCTGAGCGTCGAGGATGCTCTGACCCGCATGCTGGCGGCGGTGTCGCCATCCGCGGTCGAGCCGGTCTCCATCGACCGATGCCTGGGCCGCGTGCCCGCCAGCTTCTCGGTGATGGCCCCGATTGACGTGCCGCCGTTCGCCAACTCCGCGATGGATGGCTTCGCGGTCCGCGTGGCCGACCTCCCCGGCGAGCTGCCGATCGTCGGCGAGATTGCCGCCGGCGACTCGACGGCCCATGGCGGTCGAGCCGGGAACCGCGCTCCGCATCATGACCGGCGCACCCATCCCGACCGGGGCGGATACGGTGATTCCCCTCGAGGACGCGATCGAGTCCGGCCAGTCGGTGCGGCTGCCCGCGGCCGCCGAGGGGAACTACGTTCGCGCGGCCGGCCATGACACGCGCGCCGGCGAGCGGTTCGAGCTCCCGGCGGCTCCGCTGTCGCCGGCGACGATCGCCCTGCTGGCCTCCATGGGCATCGGCCGGGTTGACGTGCGACGCCGTCCGACCGTGGCGATCCTGTCCAGCGGCGACGAGCTGGTGAAGCCCGGGGATCCGCTGCGGCCCGGCCAGATCTACGATGCCAACTCGGCAGCGCTGGCGGCGTCGGTCGCCGAGGCCGGGGGCGAGCCGATCGCGCTGGGCGCCACGCGCGATGACGTCGCCCTCATCGAGCGACGGCTTCGCAGCGCTGCTGAACGCGCCGACCTGGTCGTCGTTTCCGGTGGCGTGAGCGTGGGACGACACGACCACGTCCGCTCGGCGATCGAGCGGCTGGGCGAGCTCGAATTCTGGCGCATCGCGGTTCAGCCGGGAAAGCCGTTGGCGTTCGGCATCATCGGCGGCAGGCCGGTGGTCGGGCTCCCCGGCAACCCGGTGAGCGCACTCGTCACGTTCGAGCTGTTCGTGCGACCGATGCTGCGCGCGATGCTCGGCCTGTCGGGCGATGGCCGCCCGCGGGTGCGCGCCTGCGTTTCGGAACGCATGCCCAAGGACCCTGCGCGGCGGGCCTACCTGCGGATCCTGCTGGCGCTCGATGACGCCGGCGGGTTCCGCGCAGAGCCGGCCGGCGGCCAGCAGTCATCGCAGCTGCGACCCCTGGCGCAGGCCAATGCGCTGCTGGTCGTGCCGGAGGGCGCTGCCGCCGCCGAGGCGGGGTCCAGGTACGAAGCCGTCCTGCTGGGAGCGGTGTCGTGAAGCCCTCGCACCTCGGGCCGCAGGGCGCCCCGCGCATGGTGGACGTGGGTGCCAAGCCGGTCACTGCCCGTCGCGCGGTCGCGGCCGCGATCGTCCGCATGCGTCCGGACGTGCTCGCCACGCTGCTCGACGCCGGCGGGCCGAAGGGCGACGCGTTCGTCGTGGCGCGGCTGGCAGGGATCGGGGCCGCCAAGCGCACCAGCGAGCTCATCCCGCTGTGCCATCCGATTCCGCTCGACCGTGTCGACGTGTCGATCGAGGCCGATCGTGTCGGCGGCGCGGTACAGATCACGGCCCAGGCCAGCGCGACTGCCCGCACCGGCGTCGAGATGGAGGCGCTGACCGCCGCCAGCGTGGCGGCGCTGACGCTGTACGACATGGCCAAGGCGCTGCAACGCGACATCGTCATCGAGCGCGTCGAGCTGCTCAGCAAGGAGGGCGGACGCAGCGGCACCTACGGTCGCGACGCCGCACCCGCCGCCCGCGGAACACGAGGCGGTGGTGGTCACCGTCTCGAACCGGTCCGCGGCGGGGGAGCGGGATGATGCCAGCGGTCCTGCGCTCGTGCGGGCGCTCGCCGAGGCGGGCTTCGATGTCGAACCGACCGCGCAGCTCATTCCCGACGACGAGGAGCGCATCGCGACGCTGCTGGGGTCGCTCTGCGACGCTGGCCATCGGCTCATCCTGACGACCGGCGGCACGGGCCTGACGCCCATGGACCGAACGCCTGCCGCCACGCGCCGCGTGATCGATCGCGACGTGCCCGGCATGGCCGAGCAGATGCGGATGGCCGGCCTGGACTCGACGCCCATGGCGTCGCTCTCGCGCGGGATCGTGGGGGCTCGCGGCGCTACGCTGATCGTCAACCTGCCCGGCTCCCCGCAGGGCGCGCTCGAGTCCCTGGAGGCGATCCGTCCGGTGCTGCGCCATGCGCTCGAGCAGCTGGGCGGCGGCGACCACTGATCCCGCGCCCGGCAGCGAGGGGCCGATTGCCGCCATCGGGCGCCGCTAGCATGGGCCGCGCATGCAGCTGAGCGTTCCGTTCTATCCCTTGATCGTGGTGCCGCTGGCGGTCGCGGCCTGGTTCTTCTGGGCACGCGCTCGACGCCACATCGGGATGCTGCGGCTGGGGCGACCCCTGGTCCGCTCCGATCGGCCGCTGGAGCGGATCCGGGGACTCGGCGTCTTCGTCTTCGGTCAGAAGCGACTGCTGCGCGATCCCGGCCCCGGGCTGATGCATTTCGTCATCTTCTGGGGTTTCATCGTGCTGCTGGCCACGACCGGCAACTACCTGACCAACGGGCTGGTCGAGACGATCGTGGCCTGGCCGCTGGCTGGCGCCCTGTGGCAGATCGCCATCTTCGTGGCGAACCTGTTCATCGGCCTGATCATCGTCGCGCTGGGATACGCGGCATTCCGCCGGCTGGTGACGCGGCCAACCCGGCTGGCGCTCAGCCGCGATGCCTTCGTCATCCTGGCCTTGATCTTCGGGGTGGTGGTCACCGAGCTGTTCGGCGACGCGTTCCGCTACGTCGCCCACCCCGGCGAGCCGACGCGCGGCGTCGCCCTGCTCGCCGGCCCGCTGAGTGCGGCGCTGGCCGGGGTCGGGTCCGATACGGCGCTCATCGGCTTCGGTGCCTTCGCGTGGGCGCACATCGTGTTCGTGCTCGGCTTCGGCAGCTACCTGCCGCACTCCAAGCACCTGCACATCCTGACCAGCGAACCGAACGTCTACTTCCGCAACCTGGAGCCACGCGGCGCGCTGCGCAGGATGGACCTGGAGGCCGAACCGGTCGACGGCGCCGAGCTGACGTTCGGCGCAAAGACGCTCGAGGACCTCACCTGGCGGCACCTGCTCGACCCGATGACGTGCACCGAATGCGGGCGCTGCATGGAGTTCTGCCCGGCCTCGATGACCGGCAAGACGCTCAGCCCCAAGCACTTCATGGAGGGGCTGCGCGACCAGATCACCATGGCCGAGACGGCGATTGCCGCGGCCGCCGGGTGCGCAGCGCGCGGCGAAGGGCGGCGCCGCCGGCGGCGTGGAGGCGGCGGACGCCGCGTTGGCGCTGGCCCGACAGCGTGCCGACGACGCGCTGAGCCTGCCGATCGTGAACAACGCCATCCCTGAGGAGGCGGTCTGGCAGTGCACCACCTGCGGCTGGTGCGTCGAAGGCTGCCCGGTGCTCATCGAGCACGTCGACAGCATCGTCGAGATCCGCCGCAACCTGGTGCTGGAGGAGGGCCGCAACCCCAAGGAGCTGAACACGGCCTTCCGCAACATGGAAACCGCCGGCAATCCCTGGGGCCAGCCGAAGTCCGCCCGCCTCGACTGGGCGAAGGGTCTCGACGTTCCCGTCCTTGGCCAGGCGCCGGCCGATGCCGCGGCGCCATCGGGACCCCGCTCGGATCGTCCCTGGCGAACCATCCATGGCACAACGACCGATGGCGGCAGCGACACGATCCTGTACTGGGTCGGCTGCGCGGGTGCCTTCGACGATCGCAACCGCAAGGTGGTGCGCGCCATGGCCCAGCTGCTGCGCCAGGCCGGTGTGCCGTTTGCCGTGCTCGGCACCGGTGAGACCTGCAGCGGCGATCCCGCGCGTCGTGCCGGTAACGAGTACCTGTTCCAGATGCTCGCCGAGGAGAACGTCGCGACCCTGTCAACGGCGCACGGCAAGCATGGCATCCGCACGATCGTGGCGAGCTGCCCGCACTGCTTCAACACCATCAGGAACGAGTACCCGCAGTTCGGGCTGCGCGGCATCGAGGTGATCCACCACACGCAGCTGCTCGACCGGCTGGTGGCCGAGGGGCGGCTCGTGCCGACCGAGCACCACGACGCGGTGGTCGCCTACCACGATGCCTGCTACCTGGGCCGCTACAACAAGGTCTACGACGAGGGTCGACGCGTGGTGGCGTCGACGGGCGGGCGCGTGACCGAGATGGAGCTCCATCACGATCGCGGCATGTGCTGCGGCGCCGGCGGCGCACGGATGTGGATGGAGGAGCGAGAAGGCAAGCGCATCAATCACAAGCGCGTCGAGCAGGCCCTCGACCTCGCGCCCGACGCGATCGCAACCGCATGTCCGTTCTGTCTGATCATGCTGCGCGACGGCACGACCGACCTCCAGCGCACCGACGTCGACGTCCGCGACGTGGCCGAGCTGCTCGCTGAAGCGACCGGCGCGTGGACGCGCGAGCCAGTCTCCGGCGAACAGTCGGCCGATGGAGCAGGTGTATAACTAGCCGGAGAGTTGGCGCCACGTGGCGCCGCGAGCGGGAGCGAGAGGCGAGGCATGCTCGAGCGGTGGTCGAAGGCGCTGAAGGGTCTCGGCAACTGGACGGCCGGCGTCATGGACGCCTTCTATCGCATCCTCGGAAGCCCGGGGAAGTGGCTCCAGGACTTCCTGAACGGCTCGTGGCTCGGCCATCCGCTGCACCCGCTGCTCACCGACGTGGTCGTCGGCGGCTTCACGATGCTCGTCGTCTTCGACCTGTGGTCGCTCATCTTCGGCGCCGACTTTCGCGACGCCAGCCTCGTCATCCTGGGGCTGTCGATCCTCGCCGGTCTGGGCACCATCATCAGCGGCCTGACCGACTTCAAGGACACCGCCAGCGGTGACGAGCGCAACGTCACCACGTTGCACGGCTACACGAACATGCTGGCCATCGTGGTCTACATCGTCGCCTTCTTCATCCGTCTCGGCGACGGCCAGGCGACCGGTCAGGTCCTTGGGGTCATCGGCTATCTCATCATCTCGACCGGCGCCTTCATCGGCGGCCATGTCGTCTTCAAGTACGGTTACATGGTCAACCACAACGCCTTCGCGGGCGGTCGTCGCGCCAAGGCGTTCACGCCCATCCTGGCTGCGGCCGAGCTCGCCGAGAACACGCCCACCAGGGCGTCGCTGGGACCGACCGCGTTGGTGCTCGTGCGGCGCGGCGACGTCGTGTACGCGCTGAAGGACACCTGCTCGCACGCGGGTGGCCCGCTCTCGGAAGGCACGCTCGCCGGCGACGCGATCGTCTGTCCCTGGCATGCGTCGCATTTCCGGCTCGCCGATGGCGCCGTGAAGCACGGGCCCGCCTCGACGCGACAGGTGAGCTACCTGGCGCGGATCAACGAGGGCCAGGTCGAAGTCCAGGGCCCTCGCGGCTAGCGGCACGGCCTGACTGGAGCGCGACGGGCGGCAGACGCCATGCTCTAGACTCAATGCACCCCGCGCTGCGCGCGAACCCGCCGACGACGCCTGTACGAAAGGACCCCGCGTGACGTATCGCCTGACGCGCGAGCACGACGAGCTGCGGGCGGTCGTCCGCGAGCTCGCGGACGAACGGATTGCGCCACGCGCGGCGGAGATCGACGCCAGCTCGGAGTTTCCCTGGGACCTCAAGGAGCTGCTCGCCAAGCAGGACCTGCTGGGAACCTGCTTCGACGAGCAGTACGGCGGCACGCACCTCGACGGGGTGAGCCAGGCGATCCTGGTCGAGGAGATCGCGCGGGCCGACGCGACGACCAGCCTGATCCCGATTGTGCAGAAGCTCGGTGCGCTGCCGATCATGCTTGCCGGCAGCGAGGACCAGAAGCAGCGCTACTTCCCGCGGCTGGCCAGCGGGGAGTGGCTGACTGCCTTCGCCCTGACCGAGGCGGCCGCGGGAAGCGACGTCGCCTCGAACCGCATGAAGGCCACCCGCGATGGCGACGACTACCTGCTCAACGGCAGCAAGCGCTTCATCACCCACGGCAGCATCGCCAACGTGATCACCGCCTTCGCCCTGACCGATCCGGACGCCGGAGGCCGCAAGGGGATGAGCGCCTTCATTGTCGAGACCGAGACGCCCGGCTTCAACGCCCCGCGCACGGAGCACAAGATGGGGATCCGCGGCTCACCGACCGCCGAGCTGACCTTCGACGACGTCCGCGTCCCGGCCGCGAACCGGCTCGGCGAGGAGGGCGACGGCTTCAAGATCGCGATGGCCACGCTCGATCACAGCCGGCTGGGGGTCGCCGCGCAGGCGGTCGGCATCGCCCAGGGTGCGCTCGACGCCGCGGTGCACTACGCCGCGGATCGGAAGCAGTTCGGCCAGCGCGTCGTGGACTTCGAGGCGATCCAGTTCATGCTGGCCGACATGGCCAGCCAGACCGAGGCAGCGCGCCAGCTGGTCTACGCGGCCGCGGCTCGTGCGGATGACAACGTGCCGGATCTTCCATACTGGACCAGCGCCGCCAAGCTGATCGCCGGCGACACCGCGATGAAAGTCACGACCGATGCCGTGCAGGTGCTGGGTGGATACGGCTATATCACCGAGTATCCGGTCGAGCGCATGATGCGCGACGCCAAGATCACGCAGCTCTACGAGGGAACCCAGCAGATCCAGCGCCTCCTGGTGGCGCGCCAGCTCCTCGCGCGGAGCGGTGTCCCGGCGCGAGCCTGAAGCACGGAGCAGTGAACACAAGCACGTGAAGATCGTCGTCTGTATCAAGCAGGTCCCCGCGACCACCGCCGACAAGCGCTACGAGGCGGATTTCACGCTCGACCGCGGAGCGGTTGACAACGTCATCAATCCGCTCGACGAGTACGCCATCGAGCAGGCGCTGCGCCTGGCCGACGACGGCACGGCGGACCAGGTGGTCTACCTGTCGATGGGTCCCGAGCAGGCCTCCGAAGCTCTGCGCCGCGCCCTGGCAATGGGCGGCGACGAAGCGTACCTGGTGACCGATGCGGCCCTGACCGGCGCTGACGAGTGGGCGACCGCCCGAGTGCTGGCATCGGCGCTCGACAGGCTGGCACCCGACGTCGCGCTGATGGGCATGGCCTCCGATGACGCCCGCGGCTCACTGGTGCCCGGCGCCGTGGCGGCGATGCGCGGCGTGCCCCTGCTGTCGTATGGCGCCGAGCTTCTTATCGACGACGGCGTGGCGCGCATCCGACGCCTGAGTGCCACCGGCCACGACGTCATCGAGGCGCCCATGCCGCTGGTGGCCAGCGTCACCGACCAGGTCGGCGAGCCGCGCTATGCCAGCCTGAAGGGCATCATGGCCGCCAAGCGCAAGCCGCTTGAGACGTGGGGCCTGTCGGACATCGGCCTGTCGGCCGACGACCTGCACGGGGCCACGCTGACACGCGTCGACAGCGCTGCGCCACCGGCGACCAAGCCGCCCACCGAGCGCCTGGAGAACGTGCCGCCCGACGAGGCCGCCACGAGGATCGCCGATTGGCTGGCAGCGAGGAAGTTGATCTGATGAGCAACGACGTCTACTTCCTGGCCGAATTCGCCGATGGCAAGCCGCAGCGCAGTGCGCTCGAGCTTGCCGCCGGCGCCGTACGGCTCGCCCGCCAGAGCGGCGGGCAGGCCATCGGTTTGGCGTACGGCCCTGGAGCGGGCGCCGGTGCGGCGGGCCTCGGTGCTCACGGCGCCGATCGCGCCGTCGTCCTCGGCGACGAGAATCGACCGGCGATCACCTTCGCGCCGGCCGCCAGCGAGGCGGTGCGCAACGGCCTGGTGGTGCTCGCTCCGGCCACGCCGAATGGCCGCGACATCGCCGCGGCGATGGTCGGCCGGCTCAACGTCCCCGGCTTCGGACCGGTGACCGACGTGACGATCGACGGCGGCACGCTCCAGGCGGAACAGGCGACGCTGCAGGGCTCGGTCGTCACCGTTTCGCAGCCGATGGACGGCGCAGCCACTCCATCGGTCGTGCTCGTGCTGGCCAATGCCTTCACCCCTGCGGAGGGCGGAGCCGGCAGCGCGGAGGTGAGCAAGGTCGCGGCAATCCCGGATGATCCGCTGATGCAGGCGAAGATCGTCGAGTCGCAGGCCGCTGAGCGGACAGCCGTCAACCTCGAGGAGGCGACCGTCATCGTGGCCGGCGGCCGCGGCGTCGGCGGCGCCGAGGGATTCGGCGTGCTCCAGGAGCTTGCGGACGCACTGGGTGGCGCGGTAGGCGCCAGCCGGGCGGCGGCCGACGCCGGCTGGGTGCCGTACCAGCTGCAGATCGGCCAGACCGGCAAGGTCGTCAAGCCGTCGCTGTACCTGGGTTGCGGCATCTCGGGCGCCATCCAGCATCGGGTCGGGATGCAGACCGCCGAGCACGTGGTGGCCATCAACAAGGATCCGGATGCGCCCATCGGCGAGTTCGCCGACCTGTTCGTGGTCGGCGACCTGTTCGCCATCGTGCCGAAGCTGACCGACGAGATCAAGCGACGCAAGGGGGGCGGCTGATGGCGCTCTTCTTCCGGCGCGGCGGTCGCCGTCCGCATTCCTACGGCAAGGAGCTGAAGCGCTACCGCGCCGAGCTCGACGAACGGACGTCGCGCATCGACGCGCTGCTGGGTGACCTGGTCGATGCCATCGACGCGCTGCGCCGCCGCGACCTCGACGCCGAGGACGCCGTCGTCCGCCTGGCGGCTGCCGAGGACGAGCTTGATGCCGACGCCGAGGAGCTGCGCGACATGCTGGCACCCGAGGAGCTGCATCCGCTGCACGTCGAGTACGAGGCCAACCTCGAGCGCGCGCTGCGCGGGATCGTGACCGCCGAGCGCGGGTGCGGCATCACGCGGCTGCCGCACCGACCGCCCGACGACGAGGAGCCGTTCATCTACTGGAAGCGTGGCCACGCCAACATCCTCAACGCGCGGCTGCGCATGCAGGAGCTGGTCGAGGCCCTGGTCGATTGGGAGCCCGGGCAAGCCGGTGGAGGCCAGCGTCGCCACTCGGCTGCACCGAACGGAGGGCTAGGCGCACCACATCTTGTGGTATGTTACGAGGCGGTACCACTACTGGTGTAGCCTGCACGGGGTATCCGCATGCGCTGTCCACGATGCAACGAGACGGGAACGCGGGTCATCGACTCGCGCGATCTGGAGGGGGGCAGCACCATCCGCCGGCGTCGCGAGTGCGAGGCCTGCGCGTATCGGTTCACCACCTACGAGCGGCCCGAGGGCGCGCGTCTGACCGTCGTCAAGCGCGACGGCGGCCGCCAGGACTTCGACCGCGAAAAGTTGCGGACCGGACTCCTCAAGGCCCTCGAGAAGCGGCCGGTCACGCTCGACCATGTCGACCAGGCGGTCGACGACATCGAAGCGGGGCTACGTGCACGTGGCGACGCCGAGGTCACCGCCAAGGAGATCGGCCGTCTGGCGACCGATGCGCTGCGCGAGCTCGACCAGCTGGCCTACATCCGCTTCGCGTCGGTCTACCATTCGTACGAGGACATCTCGACGCTCAAGCGCGAGGTGGACCGCCTCATCAAGAACCGCCAGGGAACCGCCGAGGATTGATCCTTTCCGACCGCGACATCAAGGAGCAGATCGCGTCCGGTCGCATCGAGATCGAGCCGTTCACACCTGATGCCGTCCAGCCATCGAGCGTCGACCTGCACCTCGACAGCCGGTTCCGCGTGTTCCGCAACAATCGCTACCCGTACATCGACGTGCGCCAGGAGCAGCCCGAGCTGACCGAGCTGCTGGAGATCAGCGGCGACGAGCCGTTCGTGCTGCACCCGGGCGAGTTCGTGCTCGGATCGACACTTGAGCGTGTGGCGCTGCCGGACGACCTGGTCGCCCGTCTCGAAGGGAAGAGCTCGCTCGGTCGCCTGGGGCTGCTGATCCACTCGACAGCCGGTTACGTCGACCCGGGCTGGGACGGGAACCTGACCCTCGAGCTCAGCAACGTCGCCAACCTGCCGATTGCCCTCTACCAGGGCATGAAGATCGGCCAGATCAGCTTCCAGACGCTCAGCTCGCCGGTCGAGGTGCCGTACGGCGACCCGCGCATCGGCTCGAAGTACCGGGGGCAGCGCGACCCGACCGCGAGCCTGTACCATCGCGACTTCGAGCGCGGGCGCGTCGTCCGCTAGGCATCAATACGGAAGACCGCCCAGTTGCCCGAACCGCTCTACCAGATCACCGCCGAGGCCGATGCGCGCCTGTTCGCCGGCGGCGCGCGGGTGCGTGTGCTGCGCGCCGGCTGGTTCCGGCCAGACGCCGGTGGCTTCTTCGGCGTGGTGCCAAAGCCCCTCTGGTCGCGCTATGTCCAGACGGATGACCGCGGCCGCGTGCTGTGCCGGCTGAACCTGCTGCTCATCGAGGCACGTGGCAAGCGGATCCTGGTCGAGACCGGCACGGGCGTCCGTCTGAGCGACAAGGACCGCGAGATCAAGGGGATCGAGGGCGGCGACCCGACGGAGGCGCTGCGCGCCGTGGGCGAGGATCCCGCATCGATCGACTTCGTCGTGCTCAGCCATCTCCACTACGACCATGCCGGCGGCATGGTGGATGCCGGCGGCCGGCCGTTCTTTCCGCGCGCGCGCTACGTCGTGCAGCGCGACGAATCCGAGGCGGCCCACTCGGATGAGCTGCGACTGCAGGGCATCATGGAGGTCGAGCAGCTGGATGCGGTCCGCGCGGCCGGTCAGCTGGCCGAGGTGGGCGGCGAGGTGGAGCTCGTGCCGGGGATCTCGGTGATCCCGACCGGCGGCCACACGCGTGGCTCACAGGCGGTGCTCATCGGCGCCGCGGCGGGCGGTGCACGGGCCGGTGACTCGCACGACCGCGCGATCTTCTTTGGCGACCTGATCCCTACCCGCTGGCAGATCCCGGTGCGCTGGACGAGCGCCTTCGACGACTACCCGGTGGCCGCCGTCGAGAGCCGCAGCAATCTCGTCGGACGCGCCGCCGCCGATGGCTGGTGGTGCTACTTCACCCATGACCCCGGCGAGCTGCCGATTCGGATCGAGGCGACCGAAAAGGGATTCCGCGCCCTGGAATGACGGGTCGTCGAAGGCGGGCCGCTTCAGGCCGATGCGCTCCGATGTGTCATGTGGCGCCTGTGCACTCGCCTGCGGTTCGGGCAGGAACCCGGTACCATCAAGAGTGCCACGGCCTCGCCATGACCCACGAAAGGATCCCAACCTTGACTTCGATTTCTGCTTCGATGCGCCCGGTTCGGGGCACACTTCTGGCTCTCGCCGCCAGCGCCCTGCTGCTCGCGGCGTGCAGCAGCGGCAGCTCGTCGAGCCCCAGCAGCTCGGCCGCCGCGACGTGCGCCACCGCCGACGCCAGCGGCGCCGTCACGCTCAGCGCGAAAAACATCGCGTTCGACGCCAGCTGCATCCAGGTGCCCGCCGGCAAGGCGTTCACGATCACGTTCACCAACAACGACACTGCGCCGCACGACGTCGCGATCTACAACGACTCGGGCAAGAGCACCGAGATCTTCCGCGGTGATCCGGTCGACCCGGGCAAGTCCACGACGTACAACGTGCCGGCGCTACAGGCCGGTGAGCACTACTTCGAGTGCACCATCCATCCCAACATGAACGGCAAGGTCGTCGCCCAGTAGGTACCGCATCGGCCCTGCCGAAGCAGGCGGGGCCGATCAGCCCCCGTCAGACAGCTCGTTGGCGAGCCGTCGCACGTCCGGCGCCGTGATGACCAGCTCGAGCCGGTCCGCGCCATCCAGCGTGATCACGGGGATGCGATGGCCGTAGCGGACGAGCAACTCGTCATCGGGCTGGATGTCGATGCGCTCGTAGCGATCGCGGCCGAGCATCTCATCGAGAAGCAGGGCCGCGTCTTCACAGAGGTGGCAGCCAGGGCGCTCGTAGAGGGTCACGCGGCTCGGCATCGGCGCGATGATACGGTAGGATCGCCCGAGCGCCGCCCGCGTAGCTCAGTGGAAAGAGCGCCGCCGTCCTAAGGCGGGCGTCGGGGGTTCGAATCCCTCCGCGGGCGCCATACACTCCATGGCGGTGACCACCTCCCCCGAATCGGTCTGTCCCGGCTGCGGAGTCAGCATGCCATCGCGCGCCGACGCGCCGATCGTCGGGACGCGCAACGCATCACCCGAGTGCCTGGCAGTGCTCGACGAAGTGGTGGCGCGCGAGATCGGCGACGCGGCGAGGCTCGGGAATTGGCACCAGATGACTGTCGACGCCTACCACGCGCAGCACGTCGCCGCGACCTCGCCGCCGATCGCTCCCGCGTTCGCGCTGATCGGCCTGTATCTCGCGCTCGAGCGAGGGCTTGATGGTCTGCGGGTGCGCGACGCGCACGGCTTCCTGGCGCGTACCAGGCGCGACTGGCCACGTTTCGAACCGCCGATGCACGACTGGCCGGTCACGGTCCGCGACGTCGCAACCGCCGACGGGCCGGTTGCCCACCTCGAGCAGGTGCGGCGCTGGGGTGCATCGGCCTGGGAAGGCTGGCTCGCCGATCAGCAGCGGGTGCGCGACCTGGCCGAAGGCCTGCTGCGAGGCTGGCGGCCTAGATGATGAAGGTGAACAGGCCGGCCATGCGGGCAAAGGCGTTGGTCAGGATCAGAACCCCGATGCCGATCATGAACACGCCGGCCGCGACCTCCACCGCCCGGTGGTTGCGGCGCAGCCCTGCGAACAGGGGCCGCACGCGGGGGAGAGCCAGGGCGGCCGCCAGAAACGGCAGCGCCAGGCCCAGCGAGTAGCTCAGCAGCAGCACCGCCGCGAGGCCGGCGCTCTGGCTGGAGAAACCCATCGTCAGGATGGCGCCCAGCACCGGCCCGATGCACGGCGTCCAGCCGACCGCCACCAGCGCGCCGAGCGCGAGTGACCGGGCTGAACGGCTCGCCGGCAGCGGTCCGGCGTCAACGGCCGGCCCGAACGTGTCGAAGATTCGGCCGAACACGCCTGTCGTCAGGACGCCGAGCGCGATGACCAGGACACCGGCTATCTGGCGCACCGCATCCACGCGAAAGACGGCGCTTCCCAGCAGGCCGATCGATGTGCCGAACAGGACGAAGACCGTGGTGAACCCGGCCACGAACAGGAGCGCCTGCCCGAGCACCGGGCTGCGCAGTGCGCTCGTCGCGGCCGGGCCACTGGCCCCGGCGGTCTCTCCCAGGAACGCGAGGTAGACGGGCACCAGCGCCAGGACGCACGGCGACGCGAAGCTCACGAGCCCCGCGGCGAAGGCAAGCGCCAGGCTGACCGATTCCACGGGGCCGATGCTACCGAATGCTCATCAGGCGGGCAGCGGCGACCCGGGGTTGATGGTGATCGGCTGCGCGATGATCCACAGGCTGAGCATCGTGTAGCCGATCATCAGCAGCACCAATGGCAGGCCCGCCACCAAGCGCGCCCGAGGGCCGTCACGCAGGGCCAGGCGATGCGACAGCAGGATGCCGGCGATGTGGCCGATGACGATTGCCCCCACCGAGAGGTACCACACGAAGGCAATCGGGATCCAGTCGAGGCTGGGAGCCACCGGCGAATTCGGGTCGACGATCAGCTCCGGGACCCAGACGATGCCCTGGATGAAGAGGGTCAGGTAGTGCGCGATCAAATAGCCGCCGGCGATCGGCAGCAGGGTCGCCGCGTAGGCGCCGGCCACCGCGCCGAGGGACACGTGCCCGGTGCCGGTCGACGTCGCCCGGGTGACCCACGCGGCGAGGCTGAAGGCGGCCACGAAGGCAAGCCAGGTCAGCAGCAGGCCCAGCGTGCCGGCGACCAGGTCGGCCCGGTCGTAGCCGATGGCCGTGCCCAACGGTGCGTAGACGATCTCCAGGAAGCGGCCCCACACGATCGTCTCGTGCAGCCCGTCGAACGTGACTCCCGCGAGCGCCAGGATGATGAAGGCCACGTCCGACCACCCGGCACCCCGAACGTCGGTCAGGCCGACGAACCACGGGCGCAGCTCGGCGCGGCGCTCGGCGGGTTCGGCGACCACGGCGCATTCCGGGCAGTCGACGCACCGACCGGGGTCGCACGCCTCGCCGCAGCCGTCGCACACGGCGCGATCGTGAGTCCGCCGGCCAATCGGACCGATGCGCCCCAGCCAGCCGAGCAGGACCTCGAAGAGCTCGCCGTTGCGCAGCCAAGCGACACGCCCGAAGGTCAGCATGCCGACCAAGGTCAGCAGCGTGTATCCGCCCAGCAGGCCACCCACGGTCCCGGCTGCCGATGAGGCCGGCAGCACCAGCTCGGCCCAGATGGCGGCGAACAGGAGGACGACCGCCGGCCATCGGGCAAGGCCCGCGGGATAGGGGATGCCGAGATCGAGGCGCCTGATGCCGGCGAGCCGCGCGCCGCGCTCGAGCATGCCGAACAGCGTGCGAAACGGGCTGAATGACGGCCACGGGTTTCCAAGCACGATGGCCACGATCGGGACGCCCACCCACCCGACGATCCAGAACAGCACACCGGGGACACTGCTGATGTCGCCCACGACGAATGCTGCCCAAAGGGCCCAGGCCCACCACGTCAGCCCGAGGAGTGCGAGCAGCAGCGATGCGACCCGCGCCGGCCCATCGGGGAGCGGCAGCACCGCGTAGCCCGGGACGACGGCAGCGGGGCGCATCACCAGGACGGCGACCAGGAAGGAGGCCGCCACCGCGATTGCCGCTGCAGCCAGGTAGAGGCTCAGCGGAACAGGCAGCTGGAAGCTGCCGCCGATCGCATGTGCGGCTGCCGGCAGTGGTGCCGCGAGGGCCAACGTCATACCCGCGACCAGAACAAGCCATACCGCCGTGCGCCGGCTAGGGTTCATGAACGGTGAAGACGCCCATGTTCAGGCCGTTCGGCTGGGTGGTGGTGTGGAGCTCGATGACGAATTGCCCCGACCGCACGGCGGTGAAGGTGAATGTCACGCTCTGTCCGACGCGCACCTCCCTGGCCTGCTCGTCGTAGCCATGGATGTGGAGCACGCCGTCGACCTGCACGCCGAAACTCAGCGCGACCCGTTGGCCGCGGCAGACATCGATATCTCGCGGCTGGAGCCCGCCGAGCGTGAGGGTGGCGTCGCGGGTGACGCTCGCCTGCGCGCAGTCCGATGGCTTCTCCGGCTGCGAGACACAGCCGCAGAGCCACACGCCAAGCAGCGCCACGAGCACGGCCACCAGGATTCGATGCAAGGTCACCCTCGGAGACATGCCGGCCTGACGGGGACTTAGCGAAGCGCCACGCGCCGGGCGGCAAGGCTCGCGGCAACCAGGATCAGCAGCATGCCGACCAGCGCGACCGGCGAGGGCACCGCCGGTGAGCCGACTGCGGTGTCTGGCCCGTCGTCGTCTCCGCCCGTCGGCGCGGGAATCGCCGCGCCGGTCCGATAGCCGAAGCTGAACGTGCCGTTCAGCACGGCACCGTCGATCGACTTCGAGACGTAGCTCACGGTGTAGATGCCCGGATCGGTGATCGTCAGCGCGGCGGTCATCACGTTGCGATCGGCGATCGTCAGATCGACGCTGCCGGTGGCGACCTTCGTCCCGCCGCCGGCGCTGACGATGAACGAGCTGCCCGCTGGATCGAGCTCACCACCGAACGTGAGCGTCACCGAGGTCGGAGCATTGTGGAGCATGGCGCCCGCCTTCGGCGAGCTCTCGGTCAACGGGGCGTGTGCGATGGCCAGAGCCGGCAATGCCAGCAGGGCCGTGGCGATGGCCACGGCCAGAATCGTTCGGTTACGCATGAGCAGCAGGGAGCCTCCATGAGATGTGGGTGCCGGGGAGGTACGTCGCCACCGAGAGGAGATCATCGTCTCGACAGGGCACGAAGGTAGTTGACCAGGTCCCACCGGTCATTCTCGGACAGGATCGTCGCGAAGGCGGGCATCGCCGTGCCCGAGATGCCATGGCCGATCATGTTGGCCAGTTCTCCGTCACTCGACGATCTGACCACCGGTTTCAATCCGCCGGGAGACGGGAGCAGGCCGGCAGCGGTCGGGCCATTGCCGTTGCCGTCGGCACCGTGGCAGTTCGCGCAGTTGGCCAGGTACAGGCCACTGCCACGCGCGGCGGAGTCAAGGTCCGCCTTGATCGGATTGGCTGGCGATGGCCCCTGTCGGTTGGTTCGCGGCCTGAATGATGGCGCGTGAGCCGACCCCCAGGCCGGCGACCAGCAGGATCGCCAGCAGTCCGAGGCGCAGCGGCGTGCTCCACCGGACGCGCCGACGGCCGGCGCCTTGCCGCTGTCGGTCGATCGCCGCCAGGATGACGACGACGAGCAGCACGGCGACCAGCACGAGCCACCCCGCGGTCCCATCCGGCAGGACCAGCCACAGCGCGGCGACCGGCGCCGGGACCCGGATGCCGTCGTCGGGTGGTGGGACGCGCTGCGGCGGCAGCGGTTGCTGAACAGGCAGGTCAAAGGTTGCCGAGACGTCGAGCTGGCCCGTCCGACGCACGACGACCCCAAGCTTCCAGTCGCCTACCACCGGGGTGTATGCGCCGGCGGTCGACCACAGCCCGGGTGGCGCTTCCGGCTTCAGCTCAATGCGTTCCGGCGGCAGATCGCTGCCGGCGGGGCGGAGCGAAGATCATGAACACCTTCTGGACATCGGTCAGATAGGCGCCACTGGCGGCGTCTGCGACGGACAGCTCGTACTGCTGCTCGCCGGGCGATGGCAGATTGACGGCGGCGTGGACGCTTACCGGCCCCGCTTGGCCGTACAGGTGCGTCGTGCCGATCGACGAGGCTGACAGCACCGGCAGCCGGCTGGCTGCGGGCTGGATGGTGACCATGGTCGCCGCCACGACCACCGCGAGCGCCCCCACCAGGACCTCTCCGCCGACAAGCTGCAGCGTGCGTCGAGGATTCCCACGCTTGACCAGGAAGTAGTTGGCGGAGCCGATGGCAATCGCGATGCTGAACAGGAGCGCCTTGGCGATCAGCAGGTTGCCATAGCCGCTCGCCACGAGGTCGCGGGAATCCCCGAGCACGACCGGCGAGTTCGCCAAGCCGGTGAGAGCCACGACCGGAGCGGCAACCAGCGCGATCCGCGAGTGGCGCCCCAACGCGGCCATGGCCACCTGTCCGCGCTCGCCGCGGCGGGCCAGCCCGACCAGCAGCAGCAGGCCGGGCAGCGTCCCGAGCCACGCGCCGACCGCCACGAGATGCAGCCAGTCAATGGCGGCGAACAGCGGGCCGCCCAGGGAGGAAGCGTGACCCGCGAGGCTCGATCCGGCCAGCGACGCGGCCGCCAGGCCGACGACCACCACGAGCAGCGGCGTCGTCCAGCGGTCGACCCGGCCCCCGCGGCGCACCGCCTGGTCGGCGAAGAAGTAGCGCCCCGTGGCGATGAGAAACGCGGCGGCAGCTCCCACCAGGGCCAGCCGCATGGCCCACGCGAAGCGCGTGCCGCCGAACGGCGCGGCGAAGTCGAGCGGAAAGCCGCCTCCGCCGCCCGCGTGACCGGCGTGCTCACCGGCCTCGGCGACGGCCTGCTGCGCGAACGGCAGGGCGGCGAGCGTCAGGTAGATCGCCAACCCCGCGAGGGTCAGCGCGCCGGCGCCGGCGAGCAGCGCCCACACGGCGCGGCCGCCCAGGAGGCCCGACTCGCTGGTGCGCATGGCCGGCCGCGCCGACACCAGCCAGAAGAGGGCGATGCCGAAGAGCATCAGTGCGGCGACCAGGGCGGCCCAGCGTGCGGCCACCGTCGGAGGATCGGAGGAGGGGGAGGAGCTTGTCGCCGATTGGGCCGGCGCGGGGACGGTTCCGGTGGGGTCGACCAGGAAGGCGAAGAGCCCGGCGGTCACGTGCCCATCCGTCGCCGATGTGACGCGGTAGCTGACCGTGTAGACCCCGGCCCCGAGCTTGGGAAGCGAGATGCTGGCCACGGTGCCGTCCCCGGGCGCGGCGACGCCACCCAGGCCCTGCACGGCCGCCTGGTCCTGGTCCAGGAGCTGGACCGATGCGGTCGCCGGGTCGATCGGCTCGCTGAACGTCATGGTCAGCTGCGCGGGAGCCTCGGTCAGGCTGGCATTGGCGGCTGGCGTCGACGAGACGAGCTCGGCATGTGCGGCGACGACCGCGGGAAGGGCCAGCCATACGACGACGGCCAGCGCCAGCAGCGCAGGAGGGACGGCCGCACGGCCGTGGCGAATGCTGATGGCTCAACCTCATCCAGATCGCGCCGAAACGGGCACGAGCGACGTCCAGGGCGCCTCGAGTATACGTTCGCAGGCACGATCTGCCTGAGAGCGCGGACTTGGACGCCATGGCAGTCGGAGCAGATCGGGATATCGAAACGCGGCCGGTTCGCGCATACTCCGCAGCGAAATCGGTCGCGGCGGGCGACCGGCAGCGCGGCGGTGACATGGACCTGATCGTTCGCAGCGCGCGTCTCCATCCCACCCGTGGTGCGTCCACGGAGCCGGTCGACGTCGGTGTTCGAGGCGATCGCATCGTCGCGATCCGTCCGCGCGGCGAGCTGGACGCGGAGGGTGCAGTGGAGCTCGACGCGGCGGGGTCGCTCCTCTCGCCGCCACTCGTCGATCCGCATGTCCACCTCGACGCGGTGCTCACGGTCGGCGAGCCGCGCCACAACGAGTCCGGAACACTGATCGAGGGCATCCTGACCTGGGCCGAGCGCAAGCCCTCGCTCACCGTCGAGGACGTCAAGCGGCGTGCGCGCGAGGCCATCCACTGGGAGGTGGCCCAGGGAACCGGCCTGATCCGCTCGCATGTCGACGTCTGCGACCCGAATCTCACCGCACTGCGTGCCTTGCTGGAGCTCAGGGACGAGGTGCGCGACCTGGTCGATCTGCGGCTCATCGCCTTCCCGCAGGACGGCATCCTCTCATTTCCCGACGGCGAACAGCTCATGCGCGAGGCGATCAATCTGGGGTGTGACGTCATCGGCGGCATCCCGCACTACGAGCTGACCCGCGAGGATGGCGTCGCCGAGGTGAATTTCATCTTCGACCTCGCGCGCGAGACGGGGCGCCCCATCGACCTGCACTGTGACGAGACGGACGATCCCCAGTCGCGTTTCCTGGAGGTCGTGGCGTGGCGTGCCATCCGCGACGGAATGCAGGGCCGCGTGGTGGCCGGGCACACCACCGCGATGGGCTCGTATGACGACGCCTATGCGTTCAAGCTGTTCCAGATCCTGCGGCGGGCGGGCGTGACGATCGTCGCCAATCCGCTCGACAACATCACCCTGCAGGGCCGGTTCGACAGCTACCCGAAGCGGCGCGGGATGACCCGTGTCAAGGAGCTCGACGCCGCGGGCATCAACGTTGCATGCGGGCACGATTCGATCATGGACCCGTGGTACCCGCTCGGGCGCGGTTCGATGCTCGACGCGCTATCGATGCTGGTTCACGTGGGCCAGATGACCGGGCGCGGCGAGCTGTTCCGGGCCTATGAGATGGTGACCACCAACGCCGCGCGCGGGGCAGAGGTCGCCGACTGGAACGTCGCCGAGGGGAATGTCGCCAGCTTCGTCGTGTTCGACTGCACAGACGAGGCCGAGGCGATCCGGCTCCGGCCCTCGGCACGCTGGGTGGTACGCAACGGACGGATCGTGGCCGAGACGCGACCGGCGGCATCGGTCATCCACGTCGGGAACGCGGAGGTTCCGGTGAGCTTCGTCAAGGGGGCATCCGACACAGGAGGCACATCCAATGGCGGTTGAGGCACTCACGCGCGACGGCATGCCGACGCACGCCGGTGACATGTCGATCGAAGGTCGCGGCATGGAGCCGATTCCGGCCGATGCCCGTTACGGCTCACTCGGGCGCATCTTCACCGTCTGGTTCACGCCGAACCTGGTTCCCGCCGCGTTCTTCATCGGCACGCTGGCGGCCGCCGATTTCCTGCAGATCGGCTTCGTCACCGGGTTGTTGGCGATCCTGGTCGGGAACCTGATCGGATCGATGCTGGTCGGGGTGCTCGGCACGATGGGCCCGGCCACCGGCATGGCGCAGATGCCCCTGGCGCGGCTGGCCTACGGCAAGAGCATCGTTCTGCCCGGATTGCTCAACTGGCTGAGCTGCATCGGCTGGGACGGGATCAACTCGATCTTCGGTGCCGCAGCGCTGACGTTGCTGTTCGGCCTGCCGTTCGTCGTCTCGCTGCTGATCATCGTGGTCTGCCAGGCGGCGCTGGGGGTCGTCGGCTACGAGGCCATCCATACCTTCGAGAAGTACATGGCCGTGGCGCTCGGCGCGATGTTCCTGATCCTCACGGTCGCGATCCTGGGGCAGGCGAGCACCGGCCGGAGCGACGGCTTCACCGGCCTCGACCAGCTGGGTGCGTTCGTCCTGTTCAGCACCATCTGCGCCAGCTTCGTCCTCGCCTGGTCGCTGTACGCCTCCGACTACAGCCGATACCTTCCTGCGAGCACATCGCGCTTCGGCATCTTCTGGGTGACCGTCGCGGCACTCACCCTGTCGGCCGGGTGGATCGAGGCACTCGGCCTGCTGGTCGCCGACAAGGTGACCGGGACCTCGGTCGACACCATCCGCGACATCCTGGGCGGTGGCCTGCTGGGTGCGCTGGCGATGATCGCGATTGCCCTGGGCACGGTGGCGGTCAACGCCATCAACGACTACACCGGATCGCTTTCGCTGCAAGCGGCGGGCGTCAAGATCCCGCGCGTGGCCTCGGCCGTCGTGGTGGCGATCCTGGGCTTCGGCTTCACGCTGTATCTGAACACCGGCGACTTTGCCGGCAAGTTCGAGAGCTACCTGCTCTTCATCAGCTACTGGATCGCACCGTGGGCGGCGGTGGTGCTGGTCGACTGGCTGCAACGGCACAAGCCACTGAACCTGGCCCGGCTGATCGATTTCGGGTCGCTGCCGTCGGGAGCGCTGGCGCTCGCCTCGCTGGTCGTCGGCTTCCTGGCCTCGCTGCCGTTCCAGCAGTCGTCGTTCGGCGAGGAGCTGCGCACGGCGACGGGGCTGCCGATCAACGCGATCAGCGACGACGTTCTGCATTACGCGGACTTCGCGTACATCGTCGGTTTCGTGGTCGCCGGAGCGGTGTACTGGATCGGTTCACGGGCGATGGCCGGATCAAGTCGTGCGGCCGCTGACGAGCCGGCGTAGCGACCTGCAGCGAACGCGGCACGCGGCGTGCGGTCATGGCGTGGCATGAACGACCACACCACACCAACGCCCGGGCCGCGTCATGCGCCGCCGGGCGAGCCGGACGCCGGCGCCTACATCGGGAATGAGCCAGAGTTCGCCGCCGAGACGATTCCCGGTGGCATCCAGCCGCACGACGAGCGCGTGGCTGGCGAGGACAGCCAATCCTCGGGCGCCGGCGCCGCCGACGACCGGGTCCAGGGTCGTGACGACGACTGGCCTCGCGGCCATCGACGCGGACACGACGTGAGCGACGCGGACCTCCGCGAGGCCGGTGAGACCCGGGGCTAGGCGGCCTTCGACGGTTTCGAGCCCCGCTTGCGGGGCCTTGCCCCGCCGCTCCTCGGTTTGCCTGGCTCCTTTTTCTGGCGTCTGCCACGGCTGGACTCGACGCTGGCCCGCAGCGCATCCATCAGGTCGATGACCTTCGGCTCCGGCTTCCGCCGACGGGCGGCGCGCTGCTCGCCCTTCATCTTGCGTCCGATCAGCTGCTCCAGCGCAACGCGATACTCGTCGCGGAATTCGTGGGGCTTGAACTTGGCCGACAGGCTGTCGACCAGCGACTCCGCCATTTGCAGCTCCTTGCCCCGAACCTCGGCCTCACGGCCCTCGGGGAGGTCGAGCATGTCGGTCGACCGAATCTCATCGGGCCAGAACATCGTCTCCAGGACGAGCGTGCCGTCGTATGCGCGCAGCGTGGCGAGCCGCTCCTTGGTGCGGATCACGACGCGGGCGACGGCCACTCGTTCGCTCTCCTCGAGCGCGCGTACCAGCAGC
Source organism: uncultured Chloroflexia bacterium (assembly GCA_963716585.1). Classification (GTDB taxonomy): domain Bacteria; phylum Chloroflexota; class Limnocylindria; order QHBO01; family QHBO01; genus JAICUY01. The sequence goes on along the minus strand of CAVQTN010000004.1, from coordinate 252,753 downwards.
GTGAACGGCTTGGCGCCGATCTCGGTCGGCTCCAGGAAGTAGGTCTTCTCGAAGTAGATGGGGTCGATCTCGTCGAGCTTGACGAAGTCACCGATGTCGATGGTCGTGGCGCTTGCGGGCTTGGCATCCTCGATTTCCTGTGGATCGAGGATCACATACTCGCCCTTGCCGACCTCGTAGCCGCGCACCAGATCGTCCCAGGCAACCTCTTCGCCGTCGAGGGTGCAGATCCGCTTCATCTCGATCCGCCCGCCGTCCTTCTTATGCAGGAGGTGGAATCGGATGTCCTTCTGCTCTGTCGCGGTGTACAGCTTTACGGGAATCGTCACCAGCCCGAAGCTGATCGCTCCCTTCCAGATCGGTCGCATGCCTGGCAGCTGAGCAACCCGCGTGCCGCGGCATGCCGCTTGCGTTTGCGCCGTTGCGAATGACGCCACAGCCGAGCAGCCTGCCCCCCGGCGATCGACCCGTCGTCGAGCTGCGGAACGTCACCCGCCGCTTCAACGGGCTGACGGCCGTCGACGACCTCAGCCTGGCGGTGCCGGCCGGATCGATCCTGGGTGTCATCGGCCCGTCCGGGTCCGGCAAAACGACGGCCGTGCGCATGGCGACCGGGACCCTCCAGCCAACCTTCGGCGAGATCCGGGTGCTGGGCGAGACGCCCGCCTCCTTCAGCCGCCGAGCTCGCGAGCAGATCGCCTACATGCCGCAGCTCTTCTCGCTCTACGACGACCTGACGGCCGGCGAGAACATCAATTTCGTTGCCGGGCTGTTCGGCGCGCCCTGGTGGCGGCGACGTGCGATGGTCCGGCGCGCCCTCGAGACGGTCGACCTCCTGCCGGCGAAGGACCGCCTGGCGCGTGAGCTCTCCGGCGGCATGCAGCGCCGGCTCGAGCTGGCCTGCGCCCTGGTGCACGATCCGACCGTCCTCTTCCTGGACGAGCCGACGGCCGGTATCGATCCGGTCCTGCGGCTCTCGATCTGGAGCTCGCTGCGCGCACTGCGCGACGAGGGCCGTACGCTGCTGGTGACCACCCAGTACGTCAGCGACGCCGAGCACTGCGACCAGGTGCTGCTGCTCGCCAAGGGACGCCTGGTCGCACTGGACAGCCCAGACGAGCTGCGGCGGCATGCCTTCGGTGGCGAGGTGCTGCAGGTCCACACCGAGCGCGCCGTCGATCCGGAAATGCTCGCCCGGGTTCCGCGCCTCACATCGGTTCGGCAGGACGCGCCGCGCCGCCTGACGGTGGTGACCGATGATGCGGGAACCGCCTCGCCCGCCATCGTCGAGGCATTGCGTCGCCAGGGCGTGGTCGTCGCATCGGTGGAGGAGTACCAGCCGACGTACGACGACGCGTTCGCCGCGCTGGTCAGCGAGCCGACCGATCGGCGCGGGTCGAATACCGGCCCCGAGGCGACGTCGTGAGCGGGCTATTCAAAAGCGTGGTGCGCGTCGGATCGTTCGTGGGCAAGGAGCTCCGCGAGGTGGTGCGCCGTCCCGGCGCGCTGGGCAGCCTCATCTTCGGCCCGTTCCTGGTGATGGCGGTGTTCGGCATCGGCTATCGGGGCTACCGTGACCCGTTCGTCAGCGAGGTCGTCACCCCCGCGGATGCGCAGCTGCCGACTGACCCTGCGTACTACGAGAAGCTGACCGGAGGCCGGCTGAGCATCGTGCGGGTGAGTCATGACCGGCAGGCGGCCATGGACCGGCTGCGGCAGCGAGAGGTCGCCTTCGTGATCGCCGCGCCGCCTGACGCCGCCAGGCAGCTGCAGGCTGGTAAGCAGTCGGTCATCACCGTCGCCTGGAACGAGGTCGATCCAGTCGCCGACGGCCTGGCCGAAGTGGCGGTCGGGACGCTCGTCCACGAGCTGAATGCCGAGATCATTCGCCAGGCCGCGGCCCAGGGATTCCAGGCAGCGGCCGCCAAGGGCGCCGACATCGAGTTCATCCCGCCCGAGGTCATCGCCGAGCCGACCAAGGCGGAGACCCGGAACGTGGCGCCGACCAGGCCGGATGTGCTCGCCTTCTTCGGACCGGCTGTGTTTGCACTGGTGCTGCAACACCTGGCCGTCACGCTCACGGCGCTCTCGATGGTCCGCGAGCGGCTGGGTGGCCAGATGGATCGTTTCAGGGTCTCGCCGCTCAACTCGATGGAGCTGCTCATCGGCAAGTATGTCGCCTACGCCGTGCTCAGCCTCGTCGTCTCGGCGATCGTCGCGGGCCTGTTGGTGGGGCTTCTCGGCGTACCGATGCTCGGTGGCGTGCTGCCATTCGCAGGGATCGTGTTACTGCTCACGTTCGCCTCGCTGGGAGTCGGCCTGCTCATTTCGCTCATCTCGGACTCGGAGCGCCAGGCGGTGCAGCTGTCGATGCTCGTGCTGCTGGCATCGGTCTTCTTCTCCGGGTTCGTGCTGCCGGTCGAGGAGTTCATCCAGCCGGTCCGCTTCCTGAGCTACCTGCTGCCGGTGACCCACGGTATCGAGACGCTGCAGGAAACCATGCTGCGCGGCAGCGTGCGCGACGCATGGATGCTCGGTGCACTGGGAGCCATCGGGCTGGTGCTCTACGCCGGCTCGCTGCTTCGCATGCGTCGCGTACTGCGTAGCGCCGACTGACCGACGGCTGCGCTGCGGTGCCGCTACTCGGCGAAGAAGGGATCGTCGCCGTAGAGCTCCAGCCAACGACGGCGCATCTGCCGGATCGTGGCGATCACCGCGGCATCGGGGGTGCCCCGCGGCAGCAGCCTGGCGATGGCGGCACGCACCGGCTCGCTGCCCTCGATCTGGAGGAGCGTCAGGTAGTCGTGCACGCGCTGCACGGGGGTCTTGCCCTCGGCTCGCATCCGGACCAGGACATCGGCCTCCTGCGCCAGCGCGCCGTCGTAATCGCCGTCGCCCCGACCGATCTCGGCCATCAGGGCCGGCACGTGGTCGAGCCGCGGGTCGGAATACGCCCAGCGCACGAAGGAGTCGATGACCTGCGGCTCGCGCTCGTGGTGGTGCGCGTGAAAGCCCTGGAGGTAGCCGCTCCGCTCTGACTCGCTGCGCGTCAGGGCGATCTGTGCCACCTGGCGCATCTCCGGCGTCCAGCGACGCAGCGACTCGACGAACTGGCGCAGCGTCAGCGATCCGGCCGGCTGGGCCTGAAACTTGTGCTCGTGGACGTGCTGCATCACGCCCGTATACTAGCCGCCGTGCACCGCGACCCGAGGGGAAGAGCCTTGCCGAGCCGCTCGGCGTTGCCGCCCCGCCATCCCGCAGATCTCGCGTGAGGAGCATGCCCGCCGCGCGGGTTCGGCGCCTGGCCGCGCTGCTCGCCATCCTGCTCCTGACCGCGATCGCGGCACCCAATCCGCTGCCCGCCGCGCGAGCGGCAACCGCGCCGCTGCGCTACCTTGGCGGAGCGACCGGCACCCTCGATCCTGCATTCATCGCCGATGCTGGCGACGTCCAGCTGCTTCTGCAGCTGTACGCGGGGCTGACGCGACTGGACGAGCGGGGAGAACCATATCCCTCGTTGGCGGCCTCCTGGGACCTCAGCGCCGATGAGCTGACCTATACGTTTCGCCTGCGGGACGGCCTCCAGTTCTCGGACGGCAGCCCACTCGGAGCCGCAGACGTACGGCGCTCCTGGCTGCGCCTGCTCGATCCGGCGACCCATGCGACCGCCCCGGATGTGCTGAGCCTGATCGCCGGGGCACCCGAGCGACTCGCCGGTGGGCCCGAGGACCGGGTAGGGCTGCGCGCGCCCGATGCGCGCACGCTGGTTGTCACGCTGCGGCACCCGGCCAGCTACTTTCCGGCGATCGCCGCAACACCGAGCGCCTTCGTGGTGCCGTCCGGTGCCGATGCCAGCCGGGATTGGCAGACGACGGGCCACTTCGTCGGCTCCGGTCCGTACGTCATCGACCGCCAGGACGGCACCGACCTCGTCCTCCGCGCGAATGCAACGTACGTGGCAGGTCCGCCGCCGATAAGCGAGGTGCGCTGGATCACTGATCTCAGCGGCGACCCGGTGACCGCCTTCGCGGGCGGGACGCTCGATCTGGCATCGGTCTCGGCGGCTGATGCCGGCTGGGTCGCCTATGATCGCGAGCTGGGCCGCCACCTGCACAAGGCCGCCGCCCTGGACGTCCAGTATTTCGGCTTCGACACCACCCGTCCGCCGTTCGACAATGCCGCCGTCCGACGCGCGTTCGCCCTGGTTCTCGATCGGCCCAGGCTGGTCGAGCTGGCCGGCGGAACGGCAGCAATCCCGGCCACCAGCGTCGTCCCGCCCGCGCTGCAGCCGGACGGCATGCCGACCGATCCGGGGGCCGATGTGGCGGAGGCGCGTCGCCTGTTGGATGGCGCCGGCTACGCCGATCGGTCGAAGCTGGGCACGATCACCGTGAACGCCACCGCCCTGGACGCCGGCCCGGCCGTGGCAACCTGGCGTGCCGAGCTCGGTGCCAAGGTCGAGGCGGAAACGATGGATTTCAACGTCTACCTGTCGGACGTGGAAAGCAGGACGCCGCAGATCTTCACCATCAACTGGATCGCCGACTATCCGTCGCCGTACGCCCTCTACTCCCTGCTGCTGCTCCCCGGCGCGGCCAGTAACTACGGCCACTGGAACGACCCGCAGTTCGTGCGGCTGCTTGATGCGGCGGCTGCCAGCGACGATCCCGCGGGGGAGGCGCGCGACTACGCCGCCGTCGAGCGGCGCGTCGACGATCAGGCGCCGCTGATCCCGTGGTCGTACGACGAGAGCTGGTGGCTGTCTGCGTCCGGCCTGCGCGGTCTCGGCAACCTGACGATCGGGTTGCTCGACTTCGGGAGACTGTCATGGGACGGTTGATTGGCCGGATGGCGGCGGTGACGCTGCTCGTAGGCGGGCTGCTGCTGACCGGCCCCTCATCGGCGAACGCTTTCTCTGGATTCGGAGCCTCGACGGCGGATGCGACCTACGGCCGGCAGATGACGTTCAGTGTCCAGCTGCAGGGCGGGAGCCCTCAGCAGCTGGAGCTGCTGCTCGACTTCACCGGCAGCGACGCAACGTTCGTCGCGCCGGTCAACGCCTCGGGGAGCGAGGCGACGTATCGCTGGGACGCGGCGAAGGACTACGTGACGCCGAACACGCGCATCGGCTACCGCTGGCGCGCCACCACCGCGGCCGGCGTGATGCTCAGCCGCAGCGGAACGCTGCTCTACGACGATGATCGCCCCGGCCTGGACTGGCAGGACGCGACCGTCGGCGACGCGGTGCTGCACTGGGTCGGCGGCGCGGAGGGTCAGGCCAGCCACTTCGGCGCCCTCGCCTCGGGCGCGGCGTCGCGCGCCGAACAGCTGCTCGGCCACGCGCTGGATGGACCACTCGACATCTTCGTCTACCAGACCCAGGACCAGTTCTTCGGTGCGCTGGGACCGGGCGCACGAGAGTGGACCGGGGCAGCGGCCTACCCGCAGCTGCGCACGGTGTTCATGTATCTGCAGGGCAACGCGCAGTCGTATCTCGACAGCGTGGTGACCCACGAGGTGACCCATGTCGTCTTCCGTGACGCCACCGAGAACCCGTATCACGAACCGGCGCGCTGGCTCAACGAAGGCCTCGCGACGTGGTCCGAGCAGCAGAATGCCGACGCACAGGAGTCGCTCGTGCACGGCCGCGCCAGCAGTGGCCTGATCGCCTTCGATGCGATCACCCAGGAGTTTCCGATCGGCCGGGACGCGGCGCTGCTGTCGTACGCCGAGGGTACGACCATGATCCAGATGATCATCGATCAGCACGGACACGAGGGCATCGCGCGCATGGCCGCCGCCTATCGTGACGGCGCCACCGATGCCGACGCGCTGCGCGCGGCGACGGGCGAGCCGAGCTCCCAGCTGTATGCCGACTACTTCGCATCCTTGGGTGCATCCGCCCCGCAGCGCGTCGCGCCCGACCCGCTTCTCGCCTCGACCGTGCGCAAGCCGGACGGCGACCTCGCGTCAGGAGAACCGCTGCCTGGCTCGCCGGCCGCGCATCCGGCAGGCACGACCCCGGGCCAGGCGCCGGACGCTGGCGTCAGCGGGTGGCTGGTGATCGTCCCGTTGCTGCTACTGGTGTCGGGCGGGTTCTACCTGGCGCGACGACGCATGTCCCGCGCGCCGCGAGGGGACGCCTGATGGGCATCGCACACGCCGACCCCCGTCGGCTGCGCAGCCGGATCCCCGTCCGCCCGCAATGGGCGCTCAGCCTGGCCGCGGCGCTCACCGTCGTTGGATTCGTGGCGGCCGCCCAGTGGAACGGCTCGTTGGAGCGACAGGAGTTCACCACCTCGGCACAGGAGGTCCTGTCGCGGCAGGTCGCCACGCTCGAGAACGAGCAGAAGCAGCTGCGCGCGGGAATCGCCGATGCGCAGACGACGGTGCAGGAGCTGCAGGCCCGTGCGGCCGGGTCGCAGTCAGCCCGCGACGAGATGCAGCAGCAGCTGGATGCCGCGCGGCTGGCCTCGTCATTGATCGCCGTCGGCGGCCCCGGCGTGGTCATCGAGATCGCCGACTCGAAGCGCATCGTGCCACCCGGCGACAACCCGTCGAACTACATCGTGCTGGTCGACGACCTGCGGGACATCGTCACCGCCCTGTGGGCGTCCGGTGCGGAGGCGATCAGCATCAACGGTGAGCGCCTGGCGGCGACCACCTCGATCTACGGCGTTGGCTCATCGATCCTGGTCAACAGCGCATTCCTGTCGCCGGTCTTCCGGGTCGAGGCGATCGGCCCTGACGGTCTGCTCGATCGGTTCATGGCCAATCCGGCCTACCTGGCGCGTGTCTCGCAGCGCATCTCGAGCTTCGGCCTCGAGTTCGCGACCGCGAGCCAGACCGACTTGAAGCTGCCCGCCTACGTCGGCAACACCGCCTTCAAATGGGGCGTGCCGGTGGAGGCCAAGTAGGTGGGCCATCGCCTTGCGCAGGCCAGTCTGTTTCTCGTCGCGCTGCTGATCGGGGTGCTGCTCGTTGGCCAGCTGCGCTCGCAGACCCGACCACGCGAGCTGAGCACGCTCTCCCCGGAGGAGCTGTCGACGCTGATCGATACGCTGACCAGCCGCAACCAGCAGCTCAGCGGGGGCCTGGCCGACCTGAACGAGCAGTTGCGCTCGTATCGCCTTGGCGAGTCGCAGGGCCAGAGCACGCTGACCCTGCAGAGCGAGGATCTGCGGCGCATCACCGCCTTCGCCGGGCTCGTGGCGGTCGAGGGCCAGGGCATCGTCGTCCACGTCGACGGGTCGCTCGACGCGATCGCGGTGAACGACCTCATCAACGAGCTGCGCAACGCAGCCGCCGAGGCGATCGCCGTCGACGACGTGCGGGTCACCGCGCGCTCGGTGGTGATCCAGGGCCCGCGGGCGCTGCAGATCGACGGTATCGAGATCGGTCGGCGATTCACGCTGACCGCCATCGGCAGCCCGGACGGGCTGCTGGCGGCGATGCAGCGTCCCGGCGGGATCGTCGCGCAGCTTGAGCAGTTCGTCAGCGCCTCGATCGACGTCCAGCAGCGCACCGCTGCTGACGCCTCGACGCTGCGGGTGCCGGCCACGCGGTTGGACCTCGCCCCGAAGGTCGCAAGGCCGATAGAGTGAGCAGGTGAACGAGCTCATCGACCGCGCGCTGGACGCCGCGGAGCGCGGCGGCGCCGCGTATGCGGACCTTCGGATCGTCCAACGCGATACCGAGTCGCTGACGGTCAAGAACGGGGCGCTGGAGGCCGCCGGCTCGGATCGGTCGGAAGGCTTCGGTGTGCGTGTCCTCGTGGACGGCGCCTGGGGATTCTCGGCCAGCGCCACGCTCGACGCCGACGAAGTCGAGCGCATCACGCGCCAGGCGGTCGCCATCGCCCGCGCCAGCGGTCTCGCCGGCGGCGAGCCGGTCGTCCTCGACACGAGCGCGCCGCAGGTCGGCCGCTATGCGACCCCGCACGTCGAGGACCCATTCGCTGTCTCGCTCGGGGAGAAGCTGAAGCTGCTGTTCGACGCGGACGCGGCGATGGCGCGCGTATCGGGCGTCGCGGTGCGGCAGGGCAGCATCGAGTCCTGGCGGGAGCGCAAGACGTTTGCGTCAAGTCAGGGAGCGCGCCTCGACCAGGAAATCCTCGAGGCCGGGGCCGGCATCGAGGCGGTGGCCGTCAACGCCAACGAGTCGCAGTCACGCAGCTATCCCAACTCGTCGGGCGGCCAGGTGGTGACCGGCGGTTTCGAGGCAGTGCGGGACATGGATCTCGCCGGGAACGGGCAGCGCATCGCGGAGGAGGCGGTGGCGCTGCTGGACGCGCCGCAGTGCCCGTCGGGCGAAATGACCCTCATCGTCGGTGCCAGCCAGCTCGGACTGCAGGTCCACGAGTCGTGTGGCCATCCCATCGAGCTCGATCGCGTGCTCGGCTACGAGGCGAGCTTTGCCGGAACCAGCTTCCTGACGCTCGACAAGCTGGATTCGCTGCAGTACGGCAGCGAGATCGTCAATATCGATGCCGATGCCACCGCCCCAGGCGGGCTCGGGAGCTTCGGGTATGACGACGAGGGCGTTCCTGCCCAGAATGTGCCGATCGTGTCGGCCGGTCGCTTCGTGGGCTACCTGACCAGCCGCGAGACTGCGCCGTTCATCGGGCGGCAGAGCATGGGCAGCAGCCGGGCGTGGAGCTGGGACCGCATCCCGCTGATCCGCATGACGAACATCAACCTCCGTCCCGGCGACGCCGGAAGCTTGGATGACCTCATCGCCGACACGAAGGAAGGACTGTACGTCACCACCAACAAGAGCTGGAGCATCGACGATCGGCGGCTGAACTTCCAGTTCGGTACCCAGCTGGGCTGGCTGATCCGCGACGGCAGGCTGACCCAGATGGTGCGCAATCCGACCTACACCGGCATCACCCCGAAATTCTGGGGCAGCTGCGACGCGATCTGCGGCCCGGACGACTACACGATCTGGGGCATTCCGAACTGCGGCAAGGGCGAGCCGATGCAGACCGGCCATGTCGGTCACGGTGCCGCGTCGGCGCGCTTCCGGGGCGTTCAGGTGGGAGTCGGCCGATGGTAGTCGATCTGCACGACCACCCGGCGATCGAGGCTTTGTTGAGCCGCGTGCTCGAGATGGCGCCCGACGGCCAGGCAGAGGCACTGTACACGGCGCATGACCAGGCGCTGACGCGCTTCGCCAACTCGCGCGTCCACCAGAACGTGTCCGACCACGACGCATCACTGCGCGTGCGGCTGGTCGATGCCGAGCGCACCGGGGTAGCGTCCACGAACCGTCTTGACGCCCAGGGCCTTCGGGAAGTCGTCAAGCGCGCCGCCGACATTCGACAGCATGCCACCCCCAACGCGGACCAGGCCGCGCTGCCCGAGCGCGACGGCGCGGTCGACGGCTCCCCGGGATACGTGCCCGCCACCGCCCGAGCCGATCCGGAGCTGCGCGCTTCCGCCGCCCGGTCGGTCATCGCCGCCGGCCAGGCAGCGCGGCTGGTGGTCAGCGGGGCATTCTCGACGGCGACGTCGAGCGTCGGGGTCGCCAATTCAAACGGCGTGAGCAGCGCGTACACGACCAGCCAGGCGAAGCTGGTGACGGTGATGATGGGCGAGCGCGGCGCATCGGGCTATGCGCAGACGACGTCCACCGACGTTCGCAGCGTCGATGCCGCGGCGGTTGGCGAGGAGGCCGCGGACAAGGCGCTGCGCTCCGCGGGGGCCGGCGAGCTCGAGCCGGGGGAGTACGAGGTCATCCTCGAGGAATACGCGGTCGGCACGCTCCTCGAGTACCTGTCGTTCGATGGCTTCTCCGGACTTGCCCTTCAGGAGGGTCGCTCGTTCATGGAGCTCGGGGAGCGGGTGATGGGCGCCAACGTGACGATCTGGGATGATGGGCACGACCTGACAGGACTGCCCGCGGCGATCGATTTCGAGGGCGTCGCCAAGCGCCGGGTGGAGCTGGTCACCGAGGGCGTGGCGACCGGCGTGGTCCACGATGCGGCGACTGCCCGACGAGCGGGGACGACGTCGACCGGCCACGCGCTGCCGTCACCCAATGCCTGGGGACCGATCGCATGGAACCTGTTCATGGCGCCGGGATCGAGCAGCAAAGAGGCCATGCTGGCCAACACCGACCGAGGGATCTGGGTCACCCGCTTCCACTACGTCAATATCGTCCATCCCAAGAAGGCGATCCTGACCGGCATGACCAAGGACGGCACGTTCCTCATTGAGCGCGGCAGGATCGTGCGTCCGCTGCGCAACTTCCGCTTTACGCAGTCGATCCCCGAGGCGTTCGGCACGATCGACGCGATCTCGTCGCAGACGCGGCTGATCGCTGCGGAGTACTCCGGCATCAATACCCGCGTCCCCGCGCTGCGCATCGGTCGGTTCAACTTCACCGGGGTCACGGGCCGCGAGGAGGGCGCCTGAGCGTGGCCTTCGTCGACCTGCGACTCGGCGATCGGATCTCCCTGCGAAAGGCCCATCCCTGCGGCAGCCGCGGCTGGGAGGTTGTGCGGCTGGGTGCCGACATCGGGCTGGTGTGCGACGGCTGCGGCCACCGCGTGCTGCTCGATCGGCTGACTGTCGAGCGTCGCTTCACCGGCCATTTGGCACGCGGGCCGGAAGAGGTCTCCTAGTCCGATGACGCAGGTCGATCTCGCGCCGGAGCTCGGTGGCGCCGACCTGAAGGGGGCGGGCAGCGTGTTCGGCAACCGCGGCTTCGTGGCGCTGTGGTCGGCGCAGGTGCTCAGCCAGCTGGCGAGCAACATGGTCCTCGCCGCGCTGATCGCCGTGGTTTACGGCTCGACCGGCTCGAACACGGCCAACGCGATCCTGATCCTCACGTTTCTGATCCCGGCGGTCCTCTTCTCGGCTATCGCCGGGGTGATCGTCGAGCGCGCCGATGCGCGCGTGATCATGTTCGCCGCGAACGTGCTGCGCGCCGGCGGCACGGTGCTCTTCATCCTGGTCGGTGGCAACGTGCCACTGATCCTGGGCATCAACCTGTTCATCGCGACGGTCACGGCGTTCTTCGCGCCCGCGGAGCTCACTGCATTGCCGAGGATCGTCGAACGCCGGCACCTCATGGCCGCCAACTCGATTTTCGTGCTGACCGTCAATGCCACGTTCGCCATTGGCTTCGGGTTCCTGGGCGCCCTGCTGCTCAACCTGGCCGGCCCGACGGCCGTGTATGTGGTCGTGGCCGTCATGTTCGGGCTGGCCGCCGTGGCCATCGTGCCGCTTCCCAGTGTGCCCCCGGAGCGGCACGGCGAGGCCGGGGCCGAGGCCGGGCGGGCGGTGCGTGCCATGGGCAGCCAGCTGTCCGAGGGAATGGCCTTCGTCCGACGAAATCGGCAGATCGCATGGTCGCTGACCTACCTCGGCATCGCGGCCTCGTTGATCGGGGTGATGGGCGCCATCGGCCCAGGATTCGCGACCGAGATCCTGCGACTCCAGCCCAAGGACTTCTTCTTCATCATGGGACCGGCCGGACTGGGTGCCGTGGTCGGCATCCTGTTCCTCAACGCCTACGCCCGTACGGCGCCAAAGCGGTTGATCATCGACATCGGCCTGCTGGCCATGGGCCTCACCCTCATCGCGCTTGCCGTCGTCAAGCCGATCGCCGATTTCGCCGCGCCGGCCGTGCACCCCATCCAGGACAACCTGCCGCAGCTGCTGAGCCCCATCGTGTCGCTCATCGCGGTGGTGGTGGTCATCGCCCTGACGGCCGGCGTCGAATACGCATTCGTGGCCATCCCATCCCAGACGGCGCTGCAGGAAGAGCTGCCGCCCGACGTGCGTGGCCGCATCTTCGGCATCCTCAACACGCTGCTGAGCGTCGCCTCGTTCTTGCCGGTGATCATTGCGCCGGCCGCGGCGGACATCCTGAACCTGGTCTTCCCGGGTGCGGGCATCCCGGTGGTGATGGCGATGCTCGGTGTCGCCACGCTTGCCGCCGGAGCGCGCTCGTGGCGGCACAACGCGGCGGCGGGCCTCCACCGCCACGATGCGCCGCAGCCGAGCGGCGGCCATCGCCGCCGGCACCGGTCCTCGGGCGGGGACGCGTCATTGGCCGCGGATGGGGAGTAGGCTGCTGGCGGGGGGCGTGATCGTGGCGTCCGCTGCAGTGGCCTGGCTCGCCATCTCGTTCATGCTCGTCGCGCGCCTGCTGCAGGCGGGGATCGCGTTGTCAATGCTGTATGTCGGCTTCCTGGCGTGGCGAGGCTGGCAGACCATTCGACGCGCGTTGAAGGAATCCCGCGCCGGGTCCGGCATCCTGGCCGGGCGAGCGCACGAGCTTCCGTGGGTGACGGTCGTCATCCCGGCCCGCGACGAGGCGGCGGTCATACACAGCGCCGTCGCGGACGTCTGCGGCCAGGCCTACCACGCGGGCGGGAAACCGCGCTTCGACGTGGTCGTCATCGATGATGGCTCGAACGACGGGACCGCCGAGCTGGCGCGCGCGGCGTGCAGCGGGGCTCCGACCGTGCGGATCGTGCGGCGCGAAGCGACCAACGGGCCGCGTACCAAGGGAGCAGCGCTCGTTTTCGCTCAGCCCTACGTGCGCGGCGAGGTCATCGCTGTGCTTGACGCCGACGCGCGAGTCGGTGCCGATTTCCTCGAGCGCAGTGTGCGAGGCTGGGCGCGCGATCCGACCGCGGCCGCGCTGCAGGTTCAACGCCGCGAGACCAACGAACGAGCGGGCTGGCTTGCGGCTGCCCAGGGCGAGGAGCAGCTGATGGACCTCGCCAGCCAGTGCGGCCGATGGGCGACGGATGGCACGGCCGAGCTGCGGGGCAACGGCATGTTCGTGCGCCGCGACGCCCTGGAGCGTGCCGGTGGCTGGAATCCGGTGGCGCTGACCGAGGATCTCGACCTGTCGACGCGCCTCGTGGGCCAGGGCGACCACGTGGGCCTGGTGCCGGAGGCGATCGTCGGAGAGGTTGCGGTCGAGTCGCTGGGCGCGTTGTGGAGCCAGCGGCGACGCTGGGCGGAGGGCAGCCTGCGGAGGCTGATGGAGCATGGGCCAGGCCTGGTAGCCAGCGGCCTGCCGATCGGTCGCAAGCTCGATTTCCTGGCGTTCGTCGGCGAGTTCGTCATCCCGCCGTTGTTCGTCAGCTCGGTGATCGCCGGGGTGGTCACCATCGCTCTGCCGCGCGCCGCCGACTGGACGGTGCCCGTTTCGCTGTTCGCCGGCTACGGCATCGGGACGTTCCTGCTGGCGCTCGCCGGCCTCGCTGCGGACGGAGTCCGCGGTGTTGCGCTCGCAGGTCGGGCGACGCGCGGCTCGCTCTTCCTGTCGCACTGGCTGCTCGTCATCCCCGCGGCGCTGTTGCTGATCGCCGTTGGGCCGCGCACGACCACGTTCGCCAAGACCGTCCGAAGCAACGGGTCGGATCAATGACGGCGCGCGCCTCGCTGGTGGTCCTCGGCCAGGTCGTCGTCGAGGCTCGACCCGACGGTCTCGAGGTCGCGGAGGCGATCGGTGTGGCCGATGGCCACGTGGTGAGCGCCGGGGGGCGCGACGAGGTGACGAATGCCGCCGCACCGGGAGCGCGGATCGTCGATGCGCGCGACGTCGCCGTCGTGCCGGGGCTCCACGACTTCCACCTCCACCTGGTCGGGCTGGCTCGATCCCGTCGGTCGCTGGCGCTCGCGGACGTCGTCTCATACAGCGAGCTCGTGGGGCGGGTTCGTTCGGCGGCGGCCGATCTGCCCGCGGATGGGTGGCTCTTCGGGCGCGGCTGGACCGAAGAACATCTCGACCGCGGCGCGCTGGGGCTCCTCGAGGCGGCCGCCGGTGATCATCCCGCAATGCTCACCAGCCATGACGGGCACTCGCTATGGGCCTCGGCCGCGGCCCGCCGGCTGGCGAATCTTTCGGTGGCCAGCAGCGACCCGGCCGGCGGGCGCATCGAGCGGGCGCCGAATGGCGAGCCGAATGGCGTCCTGCGCGAGCAGGCGATGGGCGCCGTCGACGAGATCGCCGCACAACTGTCCGGCCCTTGGCTGGCTGAACCCCTGCGCGAGCAGGTCGCCGAGCTGGCGGGGATGGGCATCACCGGCGCGACGGATGCCGGCGACTACAGCGCGCGCGGCGGGTTCGGTCGATACGCGGCACTCGGCGACTCGTTCTCGAACCTTTCGGCTGCGGCACTCGAGGGGCGCGTGCGGCTGACCATCGACCTGCCGGGTGACGCCATCTCGGCGGCGAGCGGGCTGGGACTGCGCACCGCCGCTGCGCTCGACGACACGCGCCGGGTCGGCTGGGCGAAGGTCTATGCCGACGGCGCGCTCGGATCTCGGACCGCGGCGCTGTTCGAGCCGTACAGCTGCTCGCCCGGCGATCGCGGGATCATGCGCGTCACGCCGACCGAGCTGGACGCGCTGCTGGGCGGCGGGCGCGCCGCGGGAATCGGGCTGGCGATTCACGCCATCGGCGATCGGGCAGTGGCCGAGGTGCTGGATGCCTACCAGCGCGCCGGGACGCGACCCGCGGCACTGCCGCCCGACCGCATCGAGCATGCCCAGCTCACCCGTCCGGTGGACCGGTCGCGGTTCGCCGCGCTCGACGTCACCGCCAGCATGCAGCCGCTGCACTGCCCATCGGATCGGGCTGCGGTCGAAGCGTGCTGGGCAGGCCGAACGGAGGACGCCTACGCCTGGCGCTCGCTGGCCGCCGCCGGAGCGCGCCTCGCCTTCGGCTCTGACGCGCCGATCGAGCCAGCTGACCCGTGGCTGGGCATGTTCGCGGCGGTCCACCGTCGCTACCCGCACGAGTCGCAGGCGTGGCACCCGACTGAGGCGGTCGACATCGCCGCGGCGCTGTCGGCGTACACGCTCGGTCCGGCGCGTGCGCTTGGCCGTCGCGACGAGGGCCATCTGCGCCCGGGCGCGCTGGCCGACCTCGCCATCCTGGATACCGACCTCACCACGCTGCTGGCCGGTGACGAACGGCTCGCCGCGGTGCGCTCGACCCTGACACTGGTGGCCGGCCGCGAGTCGCATCGGTCCTGAAGGATTCAGTCACTCTTCTCGTCGTTGCACGAGCGCAACGCGCGGCCTAGGATCAGCGGCGACCACGCGTTTAGGAACAGCAGAGGCAACGGCGGATGGGCAATTTCCGCGTAGACAGGGATGAGCAGCTACCGGTCGGCCCCGGCGCACCCCAGCGGGCGTCCTTTGATCCGAGGGTGGTCGACTTCGGCCGTTACGCCGGCCACAGTATCGCCGAGCTGGCCGAGACCGATCCCGACTACCTGCATTGGCTGGCGCGCCACCCATCGGGCAACCGCTATCGCGCCGAGATCTCGCGGGCCCTGGGGATCAGCCTGCGCTCCAGCGAGTATTGAGCTCCGTGCCGCTTCGATCACTCGCCTCGTCGTTGGGCGCCAGCTCCGCGCGGCCGGTCGCTTCCTACGACTCGGCCAGGAGATCCTCGCCGTCGATCTGGACCGCGCGAGATCGGACAGGGCGTTGCGCCGGTCCGCGCAGGACGGCACCCGAGGTCACGTCGAACTGACTGCCGTGGCAGGCACAGGTCACCGTCGTCCCATCCAGCTCACCGTTCGCCAGCGAGCAGCCCTGGTGGGTGCAGGTGTCGTCGAAGGCATACAGCTGACCGTCCGTGTTCGACACATTCACGCGGGTGCCCAACACATCGAAGACACGCATTTCGCCGTCGCCAACATCGTTCGCGTTCCCGACTCGTACCAGCATGGCCATCACCTTTCGATCAAATGTCCTGCTTCGGACGTATCCCGACCGTTGCGGACGCACGGCGAGGATGACACGCCTGGACGTCCTGCGAGTGGCCGCGACGCCACGTCGTCGACCGCGATCCCACCGAGTCGATGCGATCGGTGAGCGCAGGTTCGCGCTCAGCTGAAACGTCTGGTAGCATCGCCGCCTGCTCGATGGCCACGCCTGCGGCACGGCGCTAGGCTAGGCTGAGCACGAACATGGCATGGGCGGCTAGCTCAGCTGGTTAGAGCACTTGCTTGACATGCAAGAGGTCACTGGTTCGAGTCCAGTGTCGCCCACCATTCCCTCGCATGCGCGCGCTGTCCCGCCACGAGCCGAAACGGGGTCAAGGGGCCGCGCCTGCGGCACATTCCATGCGGGAGGCTTCGCGTGGCCACCACGCACACGAGGCTCAGGCTCAAGATCCGCACGCTGCGCGTATCGTTCGCCGATGCGGGACGACGGAGCGCGTTCGACGACGGGATACGCGACCGAGCACGAGTGATCCTGCAGTCACTCGCGGTCGAAATTGAGGCTGCCGGAGATCCCGAGCTGCGCGAGCTGTTGGAGACGGCACGGCGGGAAATCGACGCCACCGAGTGATCAGGACTATATTGACTGGCCTCTCCGAGAGGCTGATCCATGCCAGCTAGCCATCAGGCCGTCGAAGGGCGATCTGTGCAGCGTCACCGCGTGACGGTGGTCAACGACAACCCCGAGTTCCTGGCCCTCATGCAGGACATCCTCGAGGGCGATCGCTACAACGTCAGCATCATCAATGGCGAGCGAATTTCGGGCATCGAGCCAATCCGGGCCACGGATCCGCAGCTGGTGGTGGTCGACCTCCGTCTGTCGCAGCACACGATCACCGGATGGGACATCGCCAAACAGATCCGGGCTGACCCCGAGCTGGCGCGGGTGCCGATGATCCTGTGCACCGGAGCCCCCGACGAGGTGCGCGAGCGGGCCGCGGAGCTTGCCGAGCTGCCGGATGTCGAAGTGTTGGCCAAGCCCTTCGCGCTCGGCGAGCTTGAAACCATGGTGGCTCGGCTCCTGGCGCGCTAACCCGAAAGAGGGCTGTCGGGCCCGTGCTATCTTCTGAATCGGCCCTGGGCCGGTCATCCGGCACCGGAACGCTGCTTCGCCGAACCCGGACCGCTGAGCGCGATCTCGAAGGTGCGCAGGAAGAGGGCGACGATGTCGCGAAATCGGACTCCGAGCATCTCCTACGAACCCCGCCTGCCGCGCTTCACGCGCCCGCTGCGCCCGGTGGTCGATGCCGTTGCTCGCATCCATCTCAGCGTCCACCGCAAGCTGCTGTTCGGCTTCCTCATCGGCGCGCTGCTGCTGGTCGGCATGGCCCTGCTGAGCCTGGGCGTCATCGGGCGCATGAGCGAGCGCGTGGCGGAGCTCGATCGCCTGCAGGCGAAGGTCAGCACGGCGCAGCAGATGCTCTATCTGGTCACCGCCCAGAGCCACTACCGTGCCATGGCGCTATTGACCCGTGACGAGCAGTGGAACGGCAAGATCGCGGTTGCCAAGGGCCGGTTCACCGACCTGCTCGGCACCATGACGCGGGACGACCCGGCCGACACCTCCTCGTTCCAGGCTCTGCAAGCCGCGAACGCAACCTTCGCGGATTTGAGCGCCCAGGTGCTCGCGCTCTACCGCGCCCAGGACTATCAGGGTGCCCAGGACCTGCACATCTCCGCCGAGCACGCGCAGTCGCACGTCTTGGAAGATCAGCTGCTGCGTCCATTCATCGCCAAGGGCGAAGAGCAGATGGGCCAGGCGCAGGCCGCCGTCGGCTCGGACCGCATGCTGCTCACCGGGATCGTCCTGGCGTTCTCCGCGGTCAGCGTGCTGACCGCACTGGTGCTGGGCTTCGTCTTGTCATGGGGATTCATTCTCCCCGTGCGCAAAATGGAGCGCGCGCTCGCAGGCATCAAGGCAGGGGACTTCACCCAGCGCGTGCATGTGCCAAACGGCGATGAGCTCGGCACGCTGGCCGACGGCCTGAACACCACGACCGAACGTTTGGCCACGCTCTTCGACAATCAGCGCGCTCTGACCGAACAGCTCAGCCTGACGAATGCCTCGCTTGAGCGCGCGAGCGAGGCCAAGTCGCGCTTCCTCGCGAGCGTCAGCCATGAGTTGCGGACGCCGATGAATGCGATCCTCGGCTTCACCGACGCACTGATGGCGGGCGTGGACGGTCCTCTCAACACCGAGCAGCGTGCCTCGCTGGAATGGGTCCAGCGCGGTGGACGCGATCTGCTGGGATTGATCAACGAGATCCTCGATCTGTCGAAGATCGAGGCCGGCAAGCTCACGATCGAGGCCGAGCCGTTCGATCCGCGCGAGCTCGTCGAGGCCGTCGTCGCGCAGCATCGGTCCCTGGCCGCTCAGAAGGGGATTCGCCTCACGACGCACGACGCCGGGGCTCCCGCTGAGGTGGTGCTCGACCGCCAGCGCGTGCGACAGGTCCTCGTCAACCTGCTCGGGAACGCTCTCAAGTTCACCGTTGCAGGCGAGGTCCGCGTCGAGACCGGGGGTGCGAGTGATGCTGAGCTCCGCATCGCGGTCCACGACACCGGCCCCGGCATCGCGGCCGAGCAGCAGGAGGCCATCTTCGAAGAATTCCGCCAGGCACAGGGGTCCTTGTCGGGAACCGGCCTGGGTCTTGCCATCAGCCGTCGCCTGGCGCGGGTCATGGGCGGCGAGATCAGTCTGCAGAGTGAACCGGGTCGGGGAAGCGTGTTTCACCTGAGACTGCCCCTCGACTGCCGCATTCCAGCCGCGGTCGTGAATGCCGGCGATCAACCGGCGGACGGCCAAACCGTGTTGTTCAGCGTGGATGACGATCCATCCGTTGCGCCCTTGCTCAGGAAGATGCTCACCGGTCACGGGTATCACGTCGTCGCGTCAACGAGCCCGGGCACGATCACTGCCGAGGTCCGAAGCGTGCAACCTGCGGCCATCCTGCTTGACGTGCACATGCCCGGGCGAGACGGCCATGACATCCTCCGCGACCTCAAGAGCGATCCAGCAACGAGCGAGATCCCGGTGATCGTGCTCTCGGTCGTCGACCCCGCTGACGTCCCGGAACAGGCCGATGGGCACCTCAACAAGCCGGTTCGGGAACAAGCGCTGCTGCAGGCACTCGCGGCGGTGGGTGCCGCGCCCGCGGTCCATCCATAGTGGCCACGATTCTCCTCGTCGAGGACACGCCGGCGAATCTTGCGCTGGCGACCAAGCTTCTCCGCGCGGCGGGACACGAGGTGCTGGCGGCCGAGACGGCCGCTGCCGGTGTGGCGACGGCGCGCAGCCGGTTGCCCGATCTCGTGCTCATGGACCTCGGGCTTCCCGATATGGATGGGTGGCAGGCGCTTCGCGAGATCCGGGCCGATCCTCGCTCGGCGGCCCTGCGCGTCGTCGCCTTCACCGCGGATGCGATGCTCGGCGACCGTGAGCGCGTGCTCGAGGCAGGCTTCGACGGCTACATGAGCAAGCCGATCGAATTCGCAACGTTCGTGGAAACGGTCGAGGGCCATCTGCGGTGAGACGAGAGCGCCCGCTGATCCTGGCCGTGGATGACGAGCCGGCCAATCGGGCCCTCCTCAGCAAGCTGTTGAAGCACCACGGCTACGATGTGATGGAGGCTGATGACGGCCCATCCGCGCTGGAGGCGATCGCCGAATATCAGCCTGATCTCGTCTGCCTGGACGTGATGATGCCCCGCCTCGATGGGATCGAGGTATGCCAGACGCTTCGTCGTCAACCCGAGCACATCGGCCTCCCGATTCTCCTCCTCACTGCGCTCAATCGCCCGGAGGACAAGGTGCGTGGGTTGGAGGCAGGCGCCAATGACTTCCTGGCCAAGCCCTTCGACGAGAGCGAGTTGTCCGCCCGCGTACGGTCGCTGCTCAGGACGAAGGCATTGCAGGATCGCCTGGCCGATCTGCTCGGGCAGTACGTCAGCGAAAGTGTCGCAGCCGAGGCCCTGCGCGATCCGTTCTCGGTCTCGCTCGGCGGCGACCGGCGGTACGTCTCCACCCTGTTCGCTGACGTGCGCGGCTACATGGCGCTTGCGGCCGAGCAGGCGCCCGAGGAGACGCTCGATCTCCTGAATCGCTATCTCACCGCGGTGACGGACGCCGTTGAGGCGCACGGCGGCACGGTCGCGGACCTCCTCGGTGATGGTGTCTTCGCCTTTTTCGGCGCGCCCATGGCACACCATGACGACCCGGAGCGCGCCGTGCGTGCGGCGCTTGCCGTCCAGTCAGCGGTGGCGCGGCTCGAGATCCCGTCGATGCCCAGCGTGCGCCTGCAGGCAGGCGTCGGGATAACCAGCGGTGAGGTCATCGCCGGCAACGTGGGCTCCGAACGGCGGATGCACTACGCGGTCATCGGCAGCTCGGTCAACGTGGCGGCTCGCCTGCAGGCGGCAGCAGGCCCGGGCCAGATCCTCGTGGACGAGCCTACGCACGACGCGGTTCGCGATCTGGTGACCGTTCAGGATCTCGGCAGTCTGCGTCTCGCGGGCAAGGGTGACTGGGTACGCGCCTTCAACGTGCTTGCGCTCGCGCCGGGGGCAGCCGGCGGATCGGCGTGAGCTCGCGCCCGAGGCAGCCGGCTCCACCTCCGCGCGTAGGCACGTGGCGCTTGCCGTCGGAGTAGGATTGCGCCTCTAAGGCCGCCGGCCGTCAACGGAGGAGACGCGTTGGAACTCGAACAGACTCTCGCTTCGACCCCGCTGCTGTCGAGCCTCGACCGCAAGACGATCAAGCGCCTCGCCGAGCAGGGCAAGCAGCGGACCTACCAGCCCGGCGATGTGGTCATCCGCGAGGACGCTCCGGCCTCCGCGCTGTACGTGATCACGCGCGGCCGGGTGCGAGTCGACAAGGGCACCGCGGCCGACGAGCCACTGACGTATCTGACCCCAGGCGACTTCTTCGGCGAACTGGCGCTCATCGAGGACCATCCGCGATCGGCCACGATCACGGCAGTCGACGAGACCGACTGCGTCCTGTTCGTGGCCTGGGAGTTCACGGCACTGCTCAAGGAACATCCGACCATCGCCGTGCCGATCATGTACGCGCTCATCGAGCGACTGCACCGTCATGAGCGAGAGTCGCACCCCGCCTGACCGGGGATCAAGCTCGTAGCAATCGCTCGATCGCCTGGCGCATCGGCAGTGCGCCCCGGGCCCCGCGCGCCGTGACCGACAGGGCCCCCGCGGCGTTCCCGGCCGTGATCGCCTCCGCGAGCGGCCGTCCGGCGGCCAGCCAGGCCGCCAGCGCCCCGACGAAGGCGTCGCCGGCACCGGTGCTGTCGACCGCGTCAGCCAGGGGTTGCGGGCTGTCAAATCGCTCGCGCCGCTCGCCGTGGCCGAGCAGCGCGCCGGCGGCGCCCTGCGTCACCACCACCGGGCCCCTGGACCGATGGGTCACCTCGGCAAGCGCAGCTGCGGGGTCATCATTGCCGATCATGACCGTGAGCTCATGCTCGTTCGGCACCAGGATGGGCTCCAGCTCCAGGAGCTCCGCGGAGAGCGCATGAGCCGGGGCCGGGGTGACGACCGGAGTTGCACCCGCGGCACGCGCAGCGCGCACCGCAGCAACCGCGACGGGGTAGGGGATCTCGAAGCTCGTCAGCAGGACCGAATCTGCGTCGGTGCCTGACACGACGTCCGCCTCGGTCAGCATGGCGTTGGCTCCGGGAGCCAGCAGGATGGCGTTCTCTCCGCGGGCCCCCACGCCGATGAGAGCGATGCCGGTCGGCTCGTCGACGATCCGGACCCGCGAGACGTCGACACCCTCGCCGCGGAGCGCCTCGAGGGCCGCCCGGCCATACGAATCGTCGCCTACCGCCCCGACCATGCTGACCTGTGCGCCGGCGCGCGCGGCCGCAACTGCCTGGTTGGCGCCCTTGCCACCCTGGAACTCTGCAAAGCGGCCGCCACCCACGGTTTCGCCGGGAAGCGGCAGCCGGTCGGCGCTGACGACCAGGTCGACGTTGATCGAGCCAACGACCATGACGAGTCCCTTCATCGGTCGAGTATGGCAGAGGCCCGGCTGGCATCGGTCGTGCGGAGACTCGCTCATGGAGGTCATCCGCGCGCGGCCCGGATCCCTGCGATAGTCTCGTCACGCATGCGGCAGCTGACGCGACCACTGGCCCTGATGATGGCGGTGCTGCTGGCCGGTGCGCTCGGCGCCTGCGCGCCTGCAGTGCACACCGGGAGCCTTGGACCAACGCTCACCACGCAGAGTGTCGGCGGCGGCAGTGTGGCGATGCAGAACGGCATGCCGGTGCCCACCTTCGAGTTCGAACCGCGCCAGCGCATCGAGCTCGACGGCGAGTGGCGGGTCGACCCCCAGCCCATGGACGACGAGCTGTCGCTCACGTCGCGTGATGATGCGCTCGACGAGATCGTCGCCACGGCAGCCGGTCGCCAGAGTCCGGGATTCGACGACTCGACGTGGGCGCATGCCGAGATCCCCGGCTCGCTGAACCCGCCTCCCGACACGCGGCAGCTGGGAGGCTGGTATCGGCGCACCTTCGACGTTCCCGCCGCCTGGGCGACCGACAGCACGACGCTGAAGTTCGGGGCGGTGAACTACGTCGCCGATGTCTGGCTGAACGGCGTGTACCTCGGCTATCACGAAGGCGGCTATACCCCGTTCGCGTTCGACACTGCCGGGAGCCTGCTGCCCGGTGAGCCGAATCTGCTGGCGGTTCGGGTCGACAATCCCGCGTGGGGCACGCGCAACGACATCGTGCCCTGGGGGTTGACCGATTGGTGGAACTACGGCGGAATCACCCGGCCGGTCTGGTTGGAGGCGGCAGCGCCGATCCATGCGGTGCGTGCCGACGTGGTGCCGCACCTCGACGGAGCCGACGTCTCGGTGGTGCTGCGTCGCGGTGAGACCGCCGCCGCGCGCGCTTCGGTCAGCGCCACGCCATCGCCATCTCCGTCTCCGTCTCCCTTGCCGACGGTGGTGCCAGCATCGGCCTCGGGCCTGCCCGAAGCGACGGCAGCGCCCACCCGAACGACCACCCTGGTCAGCCTCGAGGTGCTGCCGGCGCGCGTCACGCCACAGAACGTGACTGATCCCGATCCACGACGCCTGGTTCCGGGGATCTCGCCGCCCCTGGCCCGGGCGGAGATCGACGCCGGCGAGGTGGCCCGCGACGCGCCGAGCGTGCGTCGAGGCCAGCTTCCGCTTCGGTGGTGCGGACCGCTGGACCCCGGCCTTTCCGGCGCTCTACGTGCTGCACGTTCGCGTCACGGCGCCGGACGGGGCGATCGACGACCTGTGGACGACCTTCGGGCTCCGGCGCATCAGCGTCGATCCGGATGCGCCACGCCTCCTGCTCAACGGTGAGCCGGTGATGTTCCATGGCGTCGGCCTGCAGGACGAGGTGCTGGTCCCGGCCGCGCGGGAATCGGACGTCACGGGGCGGCGGGTGCATTCCACCTCGGTGCTGCTCGACCAGCTGGGCAGGGCACGCGAGGTGGGCGCGGACCTGGTGCGCACGGCTCACACGCCGGCGAATCCATTGCTGCTGATGCTTGCCGACCGCTTGGGATTCGCGATCTGGGAGGAGATCCCGCTCTACCACTTCACGCCACTCACCTTCGGCGCCACCATGCGGCGCGGAATTCCACAGCAGATGCTGCGCGAGATGGCGCTGCGCGACATGAACCATCCCTCGGTGCTCTTCCACGGGCTGGCGAACGAGTCGACCGGGCAGGCCGAACGGGCTGATGCACTGCGGGACCTGGTGAGCATCGACCGCGCGATCGACGGTACGCGGCTCACCGGTCAGGCGGCGTACGGCTCCGAACCGGCGGATCCGACCCAGCAGCCGCTCGATGTCGCGGGCTTCACGTTCTACTACGGCGTCTTCTACGGAGACTCGGCAGCGGCCGGCACCGAGAATGCCCTGCAGGTCGCACACGCGACCAACCCGGGCAAGCCGATCCTGGCGCTCGAATTCGGGCGCTGGTCGGACGACGCGAATGGCATCGAGCTGCAGCAGCGCATCTTCACCACCACGTACCCTGCCTTCGAGCGGCATGCCGACGTGCGCCAGGATGGCTTCGTCGGGCTGGCGGCGTGGTGGACCCTGGAGGACTACCTGACCATGCGTCCGGGGATTCTGGTCGAGCATTTCGGGCTGTATGCGGCCGATGGCACGGCTCGGGCGGTGGCTGCCAGCGCCACTCGGGCATTTGCCGCGCGTTCCGGCGAAGGCGCGCAGCTTGGCATCGAATCGACCGTGCGCTCGGCGCGTGTCGATGTGCCGCGCGGTGACGACTGGCGGCTCGCCATTCAGCTCGGCTACGCGTTGCTGGTGGCGCTGCTTCTGCTGAGTCTCGTGCTTGGCGCGCTGGTCGCCTCCGGTGGCCGGGCGCTGCGACGGCCGCCGGCACCATGAGAAACGTGCGTGGACGGCTTGCCGCCGTGTCGGTGGCGGCCTCGTTCCGGGCAGGAGCGTGGGTGGGCCTCGCCGTGGGCATCGTCGTCGGTGCGCTGCTCGGCGCGCTGTTCGCATGGTTCGCCGGCGCCGTGCTGGATTGGCAGCGTGAGCTGGCGATCACGCTGGGCGTCACGCGCGCGTTGCTGCCGTTCGGCGATCAGATCTCCTCTCTGCGCTGGATTGCCGCCAACTGGCTCGCGGTGGTCCCGGCGGTGGCGCTTGCCTTCGGCCTGCTCTCCGCCGCGGTCGGTGGCTTCGTCGGCGGCCTGCTGGCGGCAGCCTACAACCGCTCGCCACGCCATGCGGCGGTCATCGTCGAGCTGCCGGAGGGCGAACCGGGGGCCGAGCTTGAGACCGCGGGCCCTCGACAGGTTGCCCCATGAGCACCGTACGCCGACTCCCCAGGCCGGCGGCAGTGATCTTCGACCTCGACGGGACGCTGGTGGACACCGTCGAGACACGCATCCGCGCCTGGCTCGCCCTCTTCGAGGAGGCAGGCATCGCCGCGGACCCGGCCCATGTGGCGACGCTCATCGGTGCCGACGGAAAGCGGCTCGCTCGCGTGGTGGCCGCCGCCGGCGGTGTGGATCTCGACGACGCGAAAGCGGAAGCGCTCGACCGGCGCTCGGGGCAGATCTATGCGACGTTGAACACCGATCCGCGACCATTGCCCGGCGCGGTGGCCGTGGTGCACCTGCTCGTTGCACGCGACATCGCCTGGGCGATCGCCACATCCAGCCGCCGCGCGCAGGTGGGCGTGTCAGTCGCCGCCCTCGGGCTGAGCGCCGAGCCGACGATCGTCGACGGCAGCCACGTGAAGCATGCCAAGCCGGCGCCCGACCTCCTGTTGCAGGCTGCGCGAACGCTGCATGTGGCGCCGGAGGCGTCCTGGTATGTCGGCGACGCAACGTGGGACATGCGGGCGGCCGCCGCAGCCGGGATGGTGCCGATCGGTGTGACGACCGGTGCGGTCGGTGCCGCGGTGCTCATGGAGGCGGGTGCCCTCATGGTCCTCGGCTCACTCGTCGAGCTCATCGACCGGCTGCCTGTCGCCGACTGAGGACCGATCTGTCTCAAGCCTCGTGGCATGATCAGCGTCATGCCGCTCGAGACCTATCGGCGCAAGCGTGACTTTGCGAAAACCCCAGAGCCCGCCGGCGAAACGCCGCCGCAGCCCGGCAATCGTTTCGTCGTGCAGCGGCATCGGGCCACCCGGCTGCACTACGACTTCCGCCTGCAGGTCGGCGGCGTTCTGGTCAGCTGGGCGGTGCCGAAGGGCCCGACCCTCGATCCGGATGAGCGCCGCATGGCCATCCACGTCGAGGATCACCCGCTCGACTACTACCAGTTCGAGGGCGTCATCCCAACGGGGGAGTACGGCGGTGGAGACGTGATCGTCTGGGACTGGGGAACGTTCGTTCCCGAGGAGACCGATGACCCCACCACGGCACTGCAGGGCGGGGAGCTGAAGTTCAGCCTGTCCGGCGAGAAGCTGCGCGGCCGCTTCACCATCGTTCGGACCGGAGGCCGGCGTCGAACGGCGGCCTCCGGGGCCAAGGAGCAGTGGCTGCTCATCAAGAAGCGGGATGCGTTCGCAGTCGATGGCTGGAACGCCGAGGATCATCCGCAGAGCGTCAAGACCGGACGCAGCAACGACCAGGTCAAAGCCGGGGCCGATGCGCTATGGAGCGGCCGGGCACCTGCCGACGAGGCCGAGATCGACCTGTCCGCAGCGCGTGAGGCGCCGATGCCCGACTTCATCGAGCCGATGAAGGCGACGCTCGCCAACGCGCCGTTCAGCGACGACGCCTGGGTCTTCGAGGTCAAATGGGACGGCTACCGCGTCGAGACGGTGGTGCGTGACGGAGGGGTCCGCCTGTGGACCCGGCGCCATAATGATGCGAGCGGCTACTTCCCCGATCTCACCGCACCGCCGGCCTGGATCACGGCACGCCAGGCGATCGTCGATGGCGAGGTCGTGGCGCTCGATGGCGAGGGCAACCCGAGCTTCAGCCTGCTGCAGGATCGCACCGGGGTGCGTGGCGCGCCCGGAAACGCCCGAGTGTCACGCGGAGCCCGTCCATCGCCAGAGGCGATCGCCGCGATCCCCCTGGTCTACGAGGTGTTCGACCTGCTCTACCTGGACGGCAGGCTGCTCGTCGATGTGCCCCTCGAGCAGCGGAAGCGGCTCTTGCGCTCGATCCTGCGTCCTGACCCGTTGGTGCGCTACGCCGCTGACGTGCCGGCCGACGGCGAGGCCTTCTACGAAGCTGCACGCGAGCGCGGCCTGGAGGGGATGGTGGCCAAGCTGCGAACGAGCCGCTACGAGCCTGGCCGCCGCTCGAACAGCTGGCTCAAGATCAAGCTCCGCTCGGAGCAGGAGCTGGTTGTCGCCGGATGGCTCGAGGGCAAGGGGAGTCACAAGGACCTCGGCTCGCTGATCGTTGGCGTACACGAGGAGGGCGAGCTGCGACATGCCGGCCAGGTCGGCAGCGGCATCGGAGCCCGCACGCGCCGCGACCTGCTGGCGCGCCTCCACCAGCTGGAACGCCCGGGGCCGGCGCTGAACCCGGTGCCGCGGATCAGGGGTGCTCACTGGGTCGAGCCCAGGATCGTGATCCGCGCCGAGTTCGCCGAGTGGACGACTGACGGGCTCCTGCGCCAGGCGGCGTTCAAGGGGCTCGAGCTCGACAAGGACCCCGCAGGCGTGATCCGTGAGCGAGCGACGAACACCCGGCGTGCCGCAAGAAGCGCGGAGCGGGCGGCTGCGCCCAGGGCATCCTCAGCTCGTTCGGCGGACCCGACGCCCCGTCTCGAGGAGCCGGCCGGGCCCATCGCGGACGCGCTGGCGGCACTCGATGTGCTCGGGAGCCAGGGGACTTGGCGGCTCGGCGGGCGAGACGTGCGCCTGACGAACCTGGACAAGCTGTTGTGGCCCGACGACGGGCTGACCAAGCGAGACCTGATCCGCCACTACGTCAGCGTCGCCACGGCCCTGTTGCCCTACCTCGCCGGGCGTGCCGTGAATCTGCACCGCTACCCGGACGGCATCGGGCGCGGCCATGGCTTCTGGCAGAAGGACATTCCGCGCCACGCGCCCGATTGGATCGCCCGCTGGGAGTACACCGGCCACGAGGGCACCAAGGATTACGTGGTCGTCGACCAGGTCGCGACGCTCGCGTGGCTGGCGCAGGAGGCGGCCATCGAGATCCACCCGTGGACCTCGCCGACCGATGCAGCCCAGCGGCCCAGCTACGCGCTGATCGACATCGATCCGGGCGAGAAGACGTCATGGGACGACGTGCTCGTCCTGGCACGGCTGTACCGGACTGCCCTGCAGCATCTGGCTGTCATCGGCCTGCCCAAGCTATCGGGCCAGCGCGGCATCCAGATCTGGGTCCCGGTCAAGCCGATCTATTCGTTCGACGAGACGCGCGAATGGGTCGAGCGGCTCTCGCGAGCCATTGCGCAGACCGTACCGCAGCTCGTCAGCTGGGAGTGGAGCAAGCAGTCGCGCAAGGGACGCGCGCGCCTCGATTACACCCAGAACGCGATCAACCGCACGCTGGTGGCACCCTATGCGGCGCGCCCGGCACCGGGCGCGCCGGTCTCGGCGCCGATCCGCTGGGACGAGCTCGAAGACCCGGAGCTGCGCCCCGACCGCTGGACGATCTCGACCATTGGACCCCGCCTGGCCGAGGTGGGGGACCTGTTCTCCCCGTTGCTCACGGCACAGCAGGAGCTGCCGAAGCTCTGATGGCCGGGCACCGACGACCGCGCCGTGACGGGCGCGGCGCGGTCCTTGCGGGCGAGTGGTTCGCGAAGCTCGGGCGGCTCAGGGGAAGCCGTTGCCGTTGCTGCAGGCGGCCACCGTCGAGATGACGCTGAGCGCCGTGAGCGCGGCCAGAGAGCTCGCGAGCAGAATCGATCGGACGATCCGCTGCAGACGCATGGCCTTCTCCCGTGGGCTGGCGCGATCCGGCGGATCGTTGGCCTGCCCTACCGTCGCCGGAGTGGAGCGTCGGAGCAATGACCGATCGGTACTGCGCCGCTGTCCCGCCGGGGTACATTCGGCCCCCCATGATGGTCAAGGAATGCTTGCCATCCGGTGTAGACTCCACGGATGCCACGCACGAAGATGATCGCCCGCCCCACGGCTGAGGATGCAGAGCTCGCGAAGCGCATTGGGTCACGGATTCGTGAGGCCCGCCTGAGGGCCGGGCTGACCCAGCAGCAGCTCGCCGGCGAGCGCTACACCAAGGCGTACGTCAGCGCCCTGGAGACCGGCATCGCCCGACCGTCGATGGTCGCACTGAGCTACCTCTCCGAACGACTGCGCCTCGCGCCCAGCCATTTCCTCGATACCCAAAGCCCCGCCTGGTCTCGGCTGCAGACCGATCTGCAGCTCGCAGCGGGTGAGTGGCAACCGGCCGCAGACGGCTACGGGCAGCTGCTCGAGCAGGCCACCGAGGATCAGCTTCGCGCCGAGCTGCTGCGTGGTCGTGCCGAAGCCCTGGCCCGCCTCGACCAGGGGAGGGAAGCGGTCGCCGCGGCGGCAGAAGCCGTGCGCCTGTTCAGCGACCTCGGGCGGGACCCTGATGCCGCCCTGTCGCGCTACTGGCTGGCGTATGGGCTGTACCTGTCCGACAACGAGGCCGATGCTCGGTCACTGCTGCGCGCGCTGCTTGAGCAGGTGCGCGCCGGGCTTCGCGTCGAGCCGGATTTCGAGATGCGGCTGCTGGTGGCCCTCGCGTCGGTCGACTCGCGCGACGGCGAGAATGAACGCTCGTTGGCCTACCTCGAGGAGGCACGCGGCCTGGCCGACGACCTCGACGATCGCCGCCGCGCGACCTTCCTGGTTGGCCTGGCCATCAGCTACCGGGAGCTGGGCGACGTGGAGGCGGCCATCCGCGTTGGCACGCAGGCAATGGCGCTGTACCGCTCGGCTGGAGCGCTGCTCGAATCAGCGACCATCGAGAATGACCTGGCTCTCGCCTATCTTGCGGCTGGCAACACGCAGCGGGCCCGCGAGCTCGCAGCGGGCGCCCACGGCCAGGCCGAGCGAAGCGAGGACGATCGCCTCCTGGCCGCCGTCCTGGAGACCGAGGCGCAGGTCGCGCTTGCTGCCGGCGCGCGCGACGAGGCGCTGTCGCTGGCCGGGCGCGCGCTGGCGCTGGCGCAGGCGACTGGCAACCAGAAGGCGCAGCTCGCCGCCATGCTGACCGAGGCCCGCGCCCTCCGGCAGGCCGGAGACACGGCAGCGTCGGAACGACGCTATGAGCAGGCGGCGGCCCTCGCCCGCCAGGGACGGGCCTCTTCACGTGTCCGCGAGGTGCTGCGCGAATGGGCCGATCTCCGGGCAGCTGCCGGCGACCATCGCGGCGCCTACGAACTCACCAGCGAGGCGCTCGGCGTCTGACGATTCGAGCCGAGTCGACCCCCGTCAAATGTTGTGGGTCGCCCGTTCAATAGATATTGACAAGGGTGGTTGGCTGCCCTTAGGCTCACTCGTGACGAGTTGGCGTGGGCACCCGACGGCAAGACGTCGGCGAGCCAATTCGGACACCGGGGGAGAGGGATCGGAGATGGGGCACGTCTCCGATCCCTCCCGATTCTGCCCCGCGTGCAGGACGGCGGGGAGGCGCTAGCATGACGGCATGCCGCGCAGGCTCTTCATCTTCGACGATCCGGACCGTTTCGTGGCTGGCACGGTCGGCGGGCCTGGCGAGCGCAGTTTCTACCTTCAGGCCCGCAAGGGCGGCGCCGTTGTGAGCGTCGGCCTCGAGAAGACGCAGGCCGCCGTACTGGCCGACCGCCTGGCACAGATGCTCGACGCGTTGGAAGGCGCCGGGGTCGACCCGCCGATCGGCGATCCGATGCCGCTCGACGAACCGATCGTCGAGAGCTTCCGGGTAGGAGCCATGGCACTTGCCTGGGATGCCGGGCACGGCACGGTCGTGGTCGAGGCGCAGCCGCTTGCCGAGGACGGCGAATATCACGAAGCTCCCGACGACGACCCCGACGGTCCGGATCTGCTGCGAGTCCGCCTGTCGGCGGACGGCGCCCGGTCGCTCGTCGATCGTCTGCTGCATCTGGTGGGCGCCGGCCGGCCGAGCTGTCCGTTCTGCGGAATGCCGCTGGAGCCCACCGGTCATTTCTGCACCCGGACCACCAGCCGGCTGAACTGATGCGCGACGGGCCACTGCGCATCGACTGGGTGGATGGGGCGCTCTGCGATGATCAGCTCCCCGGAAGGTTGGGCATGACCATTCTGCCGGGGAAGCGTGGCCCATCCTCCCGATATCCCGGGCGGGTCTACCGGCGCGACCTGGCGACGGACCTCGCCGCACTGCGAGCCGCGGACGTCAGGCGCCTGGTGCTGCTGGTCGAGGATCGGGAGCTCGAGCGGTGGGGTGATCCTGGCATCGCTCGCCGGGCTGGGTCCGCCGGCGTGGAGGTCGTCCGCCATCCGATGTCGGACGGGGGCGTACCCGGATCAATCGGCGAGATGCAGCGGATCATCGACGAGATCGAGGAGACCCGCCATACCGCCAACGTCGCGGTGGCTTGCATGGGCGGAGTGGGGAGGACCGGCACGGTGGCTGCCTGCGCTCTGGTAGCGGCCGGCATGGACGCTGTCGAAGCGATCCGCCACATCCGCGCGGTGCGCCACCCGGAAGCCGTGGAAACGGCCGCCCAGGAGGCGTTCGTGGCGGCGTATCGGCGGCACCTCGAGGCCGTCGCGGCGAACTAGGCGGCCTGCTGCTCGGCCGCGATCTCGACGAACCGGCAGAGCGCATTGGCGAGCCGCATCTGCGCCGGCGTGTGGCAGTGCACCCTGAGCAGCGCAGGCGATGCGATGACAACGGCAAGACACCTTGCTCGCGAGGTCGCCACGTTCAGCCGGTTGAGGGAGTAGAGGAACTCCATCGAGCGGGGCATCTCGTCCGGTGTCGAGGTCGCCATCGAGTAAAGCACCACCGCGGCCTGCTGGCCCTGGAACTTGTCGACTGTCCCGACGCGCGCGCCCGGCGGCAGGGCTTTGATCAGCAGGTCGACCTGCGCGTTGTAGGCCGCAAGCACCAGGATGTCGTGCTGTGTCAGCGCGGCCGCGTGTCCACCCGAGTCAACCCAACGCCCGCGCCGCAGGTCGTCGTACAGCTCCGACACGCGAGCCACCTCCTGGGGCGACGCATTGCGGTTGCCGCTGTGCGCCACCTCGATCCAGCGCACGCCGGTGGCGGTGAGCGCGCCGGGCGCTTCAAGCCGCTGGCGTGCCGTAGCCGGCTCCGAGTGCAGCTCCCCGGCGTAGAAGGCCTCGCTCGTAAACCGACACAGGTCGGGATGTAGGCGCCAGGTCTCGGCGAGGAGAATGCCCATGGCCGGGTCGATCACCGGGTTGTCACCAAGGACGTGCTCGAGTGACGAAGCGCCGGCACCGTTGGGATGCGCACCCTTCTTCACCTGGCTGAGCTGCTGCGGGTCGCCAAGCAGCACCAGGTTGCGGGCAGCACCGGAGATCGCGACGACGTCGGCGAGCGACATCTGGCCCGCCTCGTCCACGAAGAGCGTGTCGATCAGCCCTTCGAATTCACGACGAGCCCACATCCAGGACGTGCCGGCCGCCAGCTGAACCTGGCCGGCGGCGAGGGCATCGGCCACCGCCTCGGCCTTCTCGGTGCAGCGATACGCCTTGCCGGTGGCATCCTCATCCGCCTCCAGCTTGCGGATGACGTGGAGCTGCGTGCCACGTGCCGCTGCATGCGCCAGCACTTCGTCGAGCAGGTTGACGATCGCCTTGTGCGTGAAGGCCGTGATGCCCACCCGGCGACCCTCCGCGATATGGCTGAGGATCATCTCCGCGCCGGTGTACGTCTTGCCGGACCCGGGAGGTCCCTGGATGGGCAGGTACGAGGCATCGAGGGTCGATGCCACGCGCACTGCGGCATCGGACGCGCGCTCGCCGGCGGCGACGAGCGGCAATCCGGGCGATTGCCCAGCTCGCGGCCGGATGTGCAGCAGGAGATCCCTGGCTGCACGGTATTGCCCTGGACCGTCGATGCCGTGCTCCGCGACCCAGGCGCCAATGCGCTCCATCGCTTCTTTCTGAGCGCGAGCGACGAGGGGTTCTGCGGGGATCAATGAGGTCGGATGGGCCTTGGCCGCCTTGCGCCCGCGCAGCAGGTCGATCGTCCCGATCGCGTCATCGATCGCGTGGACCCTGCCTGCGCTCGACTGCGTACGCGGGTCCACGGGATCGTCACCGACCTTCATCCGGTGCTCCTGCGCCGGATCGAACCGATAACGGTGGATGATCGACTGCTTGAGCTCGCCCTGCGGCCCGTCGTAGGCCAGCTCGCCGAGAGCGACGTCTTCGCGCACGAGGTCGGCGTCGCTCAGCTCGCACAGGCGGAAGAACTCCCACCAGGCGGCATTCTCCTCGCGACGATGCCATTCGAGCAGTTGGGCAAGCAGCCACCGCGCCTGGAGGTCCGGTTCCGCTTCGCGCTGGGCGGGATCATCCGGAACGCCGGCCGTGAGCCGTGCGACGAGCCCCTCGATTCGCAGGTCGCGCTCGTTCGGCGGTCGTTGCGGGTCGACGGTGCTCGGCAGCGGACGTGGTACCAGCGTGTGGTGTGCGTCGAGCTCGGCGCGTCGATCCTCGAGCCAGTCGCGCAGCGCCATGTTCGAGAGGCAATCGTCCTCGTTGTAGAGCGCGATGCCATCGAGGATCGCTCGGTCCGGCGCATCCGCAGCGACGCTGCGGATGTACGCCTCGTAGGCCACGATGCTCGAACCAGCATCCTTCAGGGATGCTTTGCGATGCAGTGCGTAGAGAGGCTCGAGCTTCTTGATCGAGTAGCTCTCCGTTCCGACGCGCACGCCTTGACGGACGACGCGATACAGGTCGACGAGCACTTCGCCGCGCAGGAGCTCATCGACCTCGCGCTCACGCGTCGCGTGGCGCGTCGAAAGCATGCCGAGGCGCCCGCGCTCGTATGCCGCGTAGTGGTAGACGTGCATGCGCTGATCGCGTCGCCAGCGGGCGATGACGAAGTCGACGAATCCTTCGAATGCCAGCTTCTCCTCAGCCGCCGAGTGCGCCCACCAGGCGCGGAAGCACGGCGCGCCGTTGGTCTGGCGCTCCAATGGGTCGATGACGCCGAAGAGGTACTCGAGTCCTTCCTCATTGGCGAACGGGTCTCCCTCCATGTCGAAGAACAGGTCGCCGAAGGACGGCTCGGGCAGGCTCGCCAGCCCGCGATTGGGCTCGACCGGTAGCAGCTCATAGGCCGGCGCCTCGCGTCCGCGGGAGACGACCTGCAGGTGAGCCTGGCGATGGAGCACGCCGAGCGACGCGTCGCCCAGGTCCTCGACGTGGGGCAACGGCTGCGCAAGCTCGCCCAGCAGCGTGACGGTCGAGAGGCCGGCATTGCTCAGCTTGCGAGCCTGGTCGGTTCGCATGCCGGCCACCAGGCTGAGGTGATCGTCCACGCGCCTGCGCGTGGCACAGTCCGCCTCCCACCGGCAGACGCCGCAATGGCCGACCGGAGGCGGGGTCATCAGCAGGGGATAGACCGGTGCGGCCTCGGCGGCGACGGCGCACTCGAAGCGAGCCTTTACGGTTCGGTAGTAGGCGAAGTAGTCCGCGAGGCGATGCGTGTCGACGACGTGCCCACTCCCCCCGAGTGCGACGTGGATGTGCTCCGGCAGACGGCCCTGGAGTGCTGCCAGCAAGTCGGCGTAGACGCACATCTGAAGCAGCGCGCCGCCCTTGGTGCGACGCGCGAGCTTCGTGTCGGCGACCTCGTAATGGTAGTCGCCGAGCGTGCTGCGGCCGGGCGTCCGCAGCAGGAAGTCCGCATAGCCGAGCCATCTGCCGTCGAAGAAGGTCGCCTGGTAGATGACATCCGGTCCATCGTGCATGCGGCGCAGCGTCAGCTCGGCGTCGGCACGCAGCTGATCGCCCCGCGGCAGGCGCTGATGCTCCTCGCCCCTGCCATCGAGGACGACAAGGCCCTGCGCCTCGAGGTGGTCGCGATAGCGCTTCTCGTGCTCCTCGCCGCGCTGGCGCAGCACGTCGAGCTCGGGATCCTCCCGGTCCGGGCGTGCGACCAGACCCCCGAGTGCCGCGCGCTCAAGCTCGGTGAGATGCTGGCATTCGAGGAACCCGACCAGATCGGTGGCCGAGAAGACCGTCCTGCCGTCAATCAGTTGCATCGGTCAAATGATGGCAGGCCGATGCGACAGCTCGCCTGTCGCGTCGGGCGCCGTGTCAGGACGCCTGCAGCATGTCGGCGATCTCGCGCGCATTGGTGGTCCCATAGTTCGCGTAACAGTTGTTCATCAGCACGTGGACGTCCTTCACCTGCGCGGCCGCCTCGCGGATGCGTGGCACCCACTCGCCCAGCTCGTCGGTTGAGTAGAGGTAGCGGAAGCGCTCGACGACCGGGATGCCCTTGGCCTCCCAGGTCTCCGCCCGTCGCCCATGGAAGCGCACGACCGCGAGATCGGGTGAGGTCACGGCGCTGATGGGCGGAAGCGATGAGCGCGTTCCCTGCGGCGCATCGACCATCACGAACGGGATGCGGTGCTTCTCGAGGAACGCGATCGTCCGGTCCGCATTCTTTTCGTTCAGCCACGACGCATTGCGGAACTCGACCGCCAGGCCGATGTCGCCCAGCCGTTCTTTCGCCTCGATGATCGCGTCGCGGCTTTCATTCGACGGAAAGAACCAGCGTGGGTATTGCAGGAAGACAGCGCCAAGCTTGCCCGCAGAGTGGAGTGGAACGATGCCATCCCGGAAGGCCGCCCAGATGGCGTCGACCAGCTCGCCCGGGAGATCCTTGCCGTAGATCCGCGCCTTTCCCCGGAGCTCCGCCGGCAGCGCCTCGCGGATGTCTCGGGGCAGCCGCTTCACCTCGGACGGCTGGCCGGTCATCAGGGCGTGCCCCTTGATGTCGAAGGTGAACTCCGGTGGCGTGCGCTCCAGCCACAGCTCACCCATCTGCCTCGTCGGGAGCGCGTAATAGGTCGCGTCAACCTCGACGACCGGGAAGAGCGACGCGTAGAAGCGCAGCCGTTCCTCGGCGTTGTCGGCGCCCGGCGGATAGAAGACCCCCGGCTTGGTCATGGTGGGGTCGGTCCACGAAGCGGTGCCGATGCGGACGCTGGCCGCTCCGAGCTGAAGCGGGTGACGCGCCGCATCGGCAACCGGTTCGGCGAGGTCCGCCGCGACGTCCGGCCCGGGATCGTGGTTCATCCCCCAAGTCTAGGCGCGCGGCATGCGTCGGCACTTCCCGGCGCTCGCGGGCGACATTCGACGTGGCGCCCATCTCGTCATTCGAGATTCATGCATTCGTCGTACGCTGCAGCGCATGGATACCAAGATCTCGAAAACCGATGCCGAGTGGCGCAGCGAGCTGACGCCCGAGCAGTACGCCGTCCTGCGACGGAAGGCGACGGAGCGCGCGTTCAGCGGCGCCTACTGGGACGAGCACACGCCCGGCGTGTACCGATGCGCCGGCTGCGGCGCCGAGCTGTTCCGCTCGGACACCAAGTTCGAATCCGGCTCCGGCTGGCCGTCGTTCTCCGCACCAGCCGAGGGAGCCGCGATCGAGACGACAACGGATCGCAGCCTGTTCATGACTCGCACCGAAGTCCACTGCGCCAATTGCGGCGGCCACCTCGGCCACCTCTTCCCGGATGGCCCAGAGCCGACCGGCCAGCGCTTCTGCATCAACTCGGCGGCCCTCAGGCTCGACCCGCAACCTCACACATGACGGATGCCGCGGCGTCGCACGCCGTGGCATCGACGTCGAGGTGCGTCACCGCGCGGACGGATCGCGGGCCGAACGCATTGAGCAGCACGCCGCGCTCAGCGCAGGCCTTCACGAACTTGGGGGCATCGGGGACGCCGAAGACGATGATGTTCGTCTCGACCCGGCCGGAGTCGAGCTCAATGCCTGGTTCCGCGGCGAGACGCTCCGCCACCCGGCGCGCGTTGCGGTGGTCGTCCGCCAGGCGCTCGACGTTGTGCTCGAGCGCGTAGGTTCCGGCAGCAGCCAGGATCCCGGCCTGGCGCATCGCGCCGCCCAGCATCCGTCGGTGGCGCAGCGCAATCGCGATCGCCGAGCGGCGGCCGGCGAGCATCGAGCCGACCGGAGCCCCCAGGCCTTTCGACAGCGACAGGCTGACCAGGTCGAATGGCGCGGAAAGCTCAGCCGCCGAAACGCCGCTGGCAAGCGCGGCGTTGAGAAGGCGAGCGCCATCGCAGTAGCTCATCACGCCGCGGGCAGCGGCAGCGCGGCAGATCCCAACGGCATCGGCCTGGGGGAAGACCCTGCCACCACCGCGGTTGTGGGTGTTCTCGACCACGACCATCGTCGTCGGCGGATGGATCATGTGCCCACGCGGCTTGACCGCCGCTTCGAAATCCTCGGTTGCGAAGGTTCCATGGGTGCCGATCGACGTGAACTGCACGCCGGAGTTCGCGGCGGCGGCCCCGGTCTCGTGCAGCACCACGTGGGCTTCCCACGGGACGATGACGTCGTCCCCGGGCTGTGTGAACGTGCGGATGGCCACCTGATTGGCCATGGTGCCGCTGGCGAGGAAGAGCGCGGCCTCCTTGCCAAGCAGCTCAGCGACCTGTTCCTGCAGGTGATTGACGGACGGGTCCTCGCCGTATTGGTCGTCGCCGACGTCGGCTTCGGCCATGGCGCGCCTCATGGCCGTCGACGGCAGCGTCACGGTGTCGGAGCGGAGATCGACGCGCATCAGCGGCAAGAGTAAAGCAACCACCGATAGCGGGCCGGAGTCGGCCACGACACACGACCGTCATGCGCAAGTCCTACGCTCGCCGTGTGGCCGAGCGAAGCGATCTCCCACCACCAAGCCGCGTGGCTGCCGCCGCGGCCGGCGCCATCGCAGGTGCGAGCGGCCTCGCGCTGGCGGAGCTGGTCGCGGGCTTGCTGCCCGGGGCCCCGTCGGTCGTCACCTCGGTCGGCGAGCTGATCATCGCGCTGCAGCCGCCCGGGGCGAAGCAGCTCACCGTCGACCTGTTCGGCACCAACGACAAGCTGTTCCTCAACGTGTTCGTGGCAGCGGCGGCCGTGGCCATCACCGCGCTGCTCGGCATCGTCGGACGGAGGCGACCGGGCCGAGCGACGATTGGCTTCGCTGCCTTCGGCGCCCTGGGTCTGTACGCGGCACTGCTCGACCCACAGAGCGATCCTGTGCTGGCCGCTCCCACGGCGGTCGCCTCCGTCGCGGTTGCGGTGGTCGTCCTCCGTGGTCTCCTGACGGCGGCCGTCCCGCGCCAGCACCAGCCGGAGATGCCGGATTGGGCCCGCAGGCGCTTCATCGGCAGCGCGGTGGCGCTGGGAGGCGTCGCCATGCTGGGTGGGGGACTGGGCCGCTTCCTGCTCGAGCGGGAGCACGCGCAGGCGGCATCGCTGCCGCCCCTCCCCGCACCCTCGAGCGGCGCCGCAACGCTGCCGCCGCGCGCGAGCCTTGACGTTGCGGGGATCACGCCGATCGTCATGCCCAACGGCGACTTCTACCGCATCGACACGCAGCTGCTCACCCCGCGGTTGGACGCCTCGAGCTGGTCGATGAGCGTCACCGGAATGGTCGAGCACGAGCTGACCCTCGACTACAGGCAGCTCCTGGCCATGCCGCAGATCGAGCAGTACGTGACCATTGCCTGTGTCAGCAACGAGGTCGGCGGTGATCTCGTGGGCAACGCGCGCTGGACCGGCGTGCCGCTCGCCGAGGTGCTGGCGCGGGCCGGCGTGCAGGCCGGCGCCACCCAGCTCGTCG
Source organism: uncultured Chloroflexia bacterium (assembly GCA_963716585.1). Classification (GTDB taxonomy): domain Bacteria; phylum Chloroflexota; class Limnocylindria; order QHBO01; family QHBO01; genus JAICUY01. Next base: position 214,708 of record CAVQTN010000004.1, on the reverse strand, counting down.
GGCGCGCCTTCGACGGGTGGACGGCCGGCTTTCCGACGAGCTGGCTGGAGGCGCCGGGGCGCCGGGCGATGATCGCCGTGGGCATGAACGGGGCGACGCTTCCGCCGCAGCACGGCTTTCCGGCGCGGCTCATCGTGCCGGGGCTGTTCGGTTACGTCAGCGCCACGAAGTGGCTGACCAACATCGAGCTGACCACCCTCGAGGCCTTCGACGCCTACTGGATCCGCCTCGGCTGGGCCAAACAGGGGCCGATCCTGACCCAATCGCGGATCGACACCCCGCGCGGCGACAGCAGCCTCGCTGCCGGCAGCGTGCCGATCGCGGGGGTCGCCTGGGCGCCGGACCGTGGCATCAGCGCCGTCGAGGTGCAGGTCGACGACGGGGAGTGGCAGATGGCCGAGCTATCTCAGCCGATCTCGAAGGCGACCTGGGTCCAATTCGTGTATCGCTGGCACGCCAGCCGCGGGCAGCATCTCCTGCGCGTCCGAGCGACTGACGGCACCGGCACCGTACAGACCGGGGATGTCAGTCCGCCGCCACCGGATGGCGCTCGTGGCTACCACAGCGTCGGTGTCACCGTGGGATAGCGCGCTATCGGGGAAGTGTGCGATCGCCTACCCACTCCGCAGCTTGGAATCGATGACGTCCGCCCAGATGCGATAGCCGAGGGGCGATGGGTGGAACCGGTCTGCGGCGAGCACGTCGTCGACGCTCGCCCCGTGCGCGATCGCCAGCGGCGGCACGTCCTCTGCCAGCGCCGCGAACCGGACGCCCGCACGGTCGGCCTCCTGGCGCTGGATGCGGCGCAGCAGGATGGCGTAGGTGTCGGCTACCGAGATGAGCGGCTCGAGATGCGGCAGCGCGCCGCGGAAGCGCGGGATGCCGGCCAACACGACGCGCGCGGCCGGCGCCTGGCGACGGATCGTCTCCAGCGCGCCACGCAGGTCACGCCGGAAGCGCCGTGGTGGCGTGCGATGCGTGGCGTCGTTCGCACCGATGACCACGACCACCACGGCGGCGACCGGTAGCCATGGTGGCTCGCCGTCGCGCAGTGATCGGCCGGCACGTGGCACCTGGTCACGCACGAGGTCCGCGACACGCGCGCCGGACCAGCCGAAATTGAGCACCCGCACGCGCCTGCGCTCCCTGTCGGCCATCCGTCGGGCCAGGAGCATCGGCAGCGCGTCCTCGGCGCGATCGACGCCCACACCGGCGGTCGTCGAGTCACCGAAGGTCAGCAGCCGCAACGTCGGTGCCGCGCCCTCGCCCAGGCCTCCTTCGGGGTCGACCGTGTGGCTGATGTAGAAGCCGGGGTGCAACGGCAGGAACTCGGTGCGGCGCAGCCGCAGCAGCTGCACGACGATGAGCGCCGTCAGCGCACCGAGGACTACGAGCAGCGTTCGCAGAAGTCCACGCAGCATGCCTGAGTGCATGCCAGAGCATAGCGCCGGACGTCTGCCTGCTACCGTTCAGCAGATGAGCGACAGGTCGGCCCCACGCAGCGAGGTGGGCGCCACGCTGGTCGGCACTGGTGGACGCCGTCTGGGAACGGTCGACGCCGTCTTCGTCGACTACCTGCTCGTTCGCAGCGCAGGCCTGGTGCCGGTCGATCTGTACCTGCCGGTGGGAGCGGTGACGATCGACTCGCCGCGGCGCGTCATCGTGGACGCCACGCCGGATCAGGCGTATGCACGCTGGCATCGGCCCCTCAAGTCGGTCAGCCACGACTGAGTGCCGTCGCGACCGCATCCGGAGTCTTGCAGTACCCTTGACGGCGTACCCCGGAGGTGCGAGATGAACGAGACCGAGCGTGCGGAGGCCTTCTACGCCCACGTTGGGTCGGGCGGCAAGGTCGAACCCGACGACTGGATGCCCGACGACTACCGCGCCGCGGTGCTCAAGTTCGTGGAGATGCACGCCAATTCGGAGCTGATGGGTGTGCTCCCCGAACGGGAGTGGATCCTCCGCGCGCCGACGCTTCGTCGCAAGCTGGCGTTGACCAGCAAGGTACAGGACGAGGTCGGCCATGCCCAGCTCCTGTATCGCGTCGCCGAGGACCTCGGCAAGCCTCGCGAGCGGATGCTCGCCGACCTGATGGCGGGCACGACGAAGTTCCACAACGTGTTCCACTATCCGACCGAATCGTGGGCCGATGTCGGGATCATCGCCTGGCTGGTCGACGCCGCCGCGATCGTCAGCCAACAGGCACTCCGCGACTCTTCCTACGCGCCATACGCGCGGACGATGAAGAAGATCTGCTGGGAGGAGAGCGTCCACATCATGCACGGCCGCGACGTCGTGCTGACGATGATGAACGGCACCGCAGCCCAGCGAGCGCTGGTGCAGGATGCGCTCGACCGATGGTGGGGCCCGCTGATGCAGATGCACGGGCCGCCCACGGACCCGGCGAAGGACAAGGACCTGCACTGGCGCATCAAGGCCAAGGGCAACGAGCAGTTGCGCCAGGAGTTCCTGTCGATCTACGTGCCGCGCATCCGTGAGCTTGGCCTGAGCATCCCGGATGCGGAGCTGCGCCGCGACGAGGCCGATGGCCGCTGGCACTACACCGAACCGGACTGGAACGAGCTCCGCAGCGTGGTCACCGGGCACGGCCCGAAGTCACAGGAGCGGCTCGAGTTCCGCCGCGTCAACCACGCCGCCACGCAATGGGTGCGCGACGCGATTGCCGGCCCGCGGACCGCGGTTGCCTGACGGCGGGCGCCGATGAGCGGGGACGCGCCGGGCGATGCCGTCTGGGAGGTCTTTCGCCAGGAGTCGGAAGGTGACCCGATGATCCATGGCGGCAGTGTTCGGGCGCCCGACGAGGAGCTTGCGCTGCACTACGCCCGCGAGTTCTACGGTCGTCGCCAGGAGAGCCATCGCCTGTGGGTCGTGCCGCGCTCGGCGATCACCGAGCTGGACGATCCCGATCTGCTGCAGCCGCCCTTCGATCGTTCCTTCAAGAAGCCGGGTGGCTACATCATCAAGCACAAGCTCGAGGCGGCCAAGGCGCGGGCGGGGGAGGGAACGTGAACGCCGCTGCTGTTCCGGTGCTCGCCGAAGCGACGCGCGCGGCGCTCGCCGAGCTGCTGCTGAGCTTGGCCGACGACGAGTTCGTGATCGGCTTCTGGGACTCCGAGTGGACGGGCATCGCGCCGATGCTCGAGGAGGACGTGGCCATGAGCTCCATCAGCCAGGACGAGATCGGGCATGCCCGCGCGCTGTATGGCCTCCTCTCCGAATTGACCGATGCCGACGCGGACGCCGTCGCCTTCGGCCGCCCCGCGGCAGAGTTCCGGCATGCGGCGCTGCTGAACCACGCGCGTGGCGATTGGGCCTTCACCATCGCACGGCGCTTCCTGTATGAATGGGCCGATGCGGTCCGCCTCGCCGCGATGGCAGGCTCGTCGTACGAGCCTCTCGCCAATCTGACCGCCAAGATGCGGCGCGAGGAGAGCTACCACCGCATGCACATCGACACGTGGCTGCGACGCCTCGCCGGAGGCGAGGCGCATGAGCGCCTGGCCGCCGCCCTGCTGCGCGCCTGGCCCGATGCGCAGGCCATCTTCACCCCTCTCGACGGCGAGGCGGAGCTGGTGCGTTCCGGCACGCTGCCCGAGCCGTTCAGCGCCCTGCGCCTGCGCTGGCTCGAACGCGTCCGGCCGATGCTGGACGAGCTGGACCTTCCCGTCGGCGACGCCGATGTGCCGGCGGACGGCCGCACCCGGCGCACCGAAGACTTCAACTGGCTGCACGGCCAGTTCACGATGGTCGCCGCCTCCGAGCCGGGTGCCACGTGGTGACGCAGACCCGTGAGCAGGCGGCCTGGGCGGCGCTGGCCGACGTCTCGGACCCGGAGATCCCGGCAATCAGCGTCGTGGATCTGGGCGTGATTCGCTCAGTTTCGTTTGACGGACCGCGCCTGACGGTCGAGCTGCTGCCGACGTTCGTCGGCTGCCCGGCCATCGACGTCATGCAGCGTGACATCACGGAGCGCCTCCACGATCTCGCCGACGAAGTGCGCGTCGAGATCAGCTTCGCGGAGCCATGGACCTCGGCACGGATCACGCCGCAAGGGCGCGACCGGCTCCGATCCAGCGGCTTCGCCCCGCCGGTGGCCATCCAGGCGGTTCCCCCCGCCTCGGCGTTCGATGACGACGAGCTGCTGGCCGTACTGCCAATCGCCATCTGCCCGTACTGCGGCTCGCGCAACACGACCATCGAGAACCCATTCGGGCCGACGCTCTGCCGGGCGATCTACCACTGCGCGGACTGCCGGCAGCCATTCGAGCAGTTCAAGACCGTCTAGCTGGGCGAGGAACGGCCTGCGGCACCTGGGCGTGCGCCTGCCTCCGGCCGGCACCCGTGGCACAGGGACCTGCACGTGGCGGGTCGCTGCGCTAGGCTTGGCAGCCCATGGCCATTGATTCCGACGAGGTCCGCGCCAGGCCCGAGGAGCTGCTCGACGCAGGTGCCCACGACCGGCTCGACACCATGCGCCATTCGGCGGCGCACATGATGGCGGCTGCGGTGACGGAGCTCTTCCCCGGCGCGAAGCTCGGCATCGGCCCGGCCATCCGCGACGGCTTCTACTACGACTTCGATCTGCCCCGGCCACTGACCCCCGCGGATCTCGAGGCGATCGAGGCCGGGATGCGCGAGCAGATGACCAGGCAGCTCTCCTTCGAGCGCTCCGAGCTGGATCGTGACCAGGCCGTGGCCCAGCTGGAGCGCGACCACCAGTCGTACAAGGTCGAGATCATCCGAGACCTGCCGGCCGACGAGTCCGAGACGGTCAGCTTCTACCGGCACGGCGATTTCATCGACCTGTGCCGCGGCCCGCACATCGGCTCCACCGCCGAGCTTGGCCCGTTCAAGCTGCTGAACAGCGCCGGCGCGTATTGGCGCGGGGACGAGCATCGACCGATGCTGCAGCGTATCTACGGCACGGTGTGGGAGACCCAGGAGGAGCTCGACCGCTACCTGTGGCGGCTGGAGGAGGCCCGCACCCGCGATCATCGGCGCCTGGGTCGCGAGCTCGACCTGTTCACGTTCCACCCGGTCTCGCCGGCTGCTCCGTTCTGGCACGCCAGGGGGATGGCCCTGTATCGCGCGTTGGAGGACTGGTCGCGCCAGGTTCGCCGCGAGGCCGGATTCCACGAGGTCCGCACGCCGAGCCTGGTGCGCAAGGAGCTGTGGGAGGAGTCCGGCCACTGGGAGCTCTACCAGGACAACATGTTCGTGCTGGATGACTACGACCACGTGTCCGGGCTCAAGCCGATGAACTGCCCGGAAGAGATCCTGATCTACAAGACCGGGGCGCACTCATATCGAGAGCTCCCGATCCGGTTCAACGACTACAGTGTCCTGTTCCGCAAGGAGCGCACCGGCGTGCTGGCCGGCATGTTCCGCGTTCGGCAGCTGACCCAGGACGACTCGCATGTCTTCTGCCGCGACGACCAGGTCGTGGACGAGGTCAACCTGGCTCTCTCGCTGGTCAAGAAGCAGTACGCGCCGTTCGGCTTCGAGCCCAGCTTCAAGCTCGCCACGCGTCCCGCAAGACGGCTCGGTTCGGACGAGTTCTGGGACATGGCGGAGGGCAAGCTGCGCAGCGCCTTGGAGCGTGCCGGCATCACCTACGCGCTCGATCCGGAGGGCGCCACCTTCTACGCGCCGAAGATCGACGTCTTCTTCACTGATGCCCTCGGCCGCGAGTGGCAGAGCGCCACTGTTCAGCTCGATTACCAGCTGCCGCAGCGCTTCGACCTGGAGTACCGCACCGCCGAGGGCGGCTTCGATCGACCTGCAATCATCCACTACGCGATCTACGGCAGCTTCGAGCGCTTCACCGGCGTGATCACGGAGCATTACGCCGGTGCGTTTCCGCTCTGGCTGGCGCCGGTCCAGGTCGTCGTGGTGCCGATCGCCGACCGTCACATCGAGTACGCCAACGAGGTGCGCGGTGCGCTGTTCGAGGCGGGCCTGCGCGTCGAGGTCGATGACCGATCCGAGCGCATGCAGGCGAAGCTGCGCGACGCGCAGGCACAGAAGGTTCCGGTGATGGTGGTGGTCGGGGATCGCGACGCCGAAGCCCACGCGGTGTCCCCGCGCCTGCGCACCGGGGAGTCGAGCCAGGGCGTGCCCCTGGACGAGTTCGTGGCGGACCTGCGCAGGCGAGTCGCCGACCGCGAGCTGTGGCCGTACGTCGACGAGAACCCGCCGGCGTGATGTCGCCGGCGCGGCGCGGGTATGCGCTGGCGGGCGCAAAGGGCTCGTTCGTCCGATGAGAAAGATGCGCGCGATCGGTCAGCTTGCCCTGCGCTCAACCGATCCCCAGCGCGTCGCCGAGTTCTACGCGTCGGCATTCGGCTTCCGACTGCGCGCCGACGACGAACGCGGCGTCGACCTCGAGCTCGGTGGCTTTGAGCTCAGCTTCCGCCGGGCCGAGCAGGCAACCCGCGACGGGATCCAGATCGGCTTCCGCGTCGACACGGCCGGCGAGGTCGATGCCTGGGCGCAGGAGCTCGGGCGTCGTGGCTTCGCGCTGGTTGCTCCTCCTTCGGGCGATCGGTGGGAGGGGACGCGCTCGTTTCGGGTCGCCGATCCCGACGGACGACAGGTCGCGATCTTCTACGACTATCCACCCTGAGCGGTTGCCGGCCGGGGGGTGTCGGTGTATAGTCCACGGACGTTTTGCGCAGGAATCTGGGCCACCCGTCCTCATCGGCCGGTGGCCTTATTGTTGAAGGAGCTGGACGAAGATCGCAAGGGACCTCCGAGTCAACGAGATGATCCGTATCCGCGAGGTGCGCGTCATCGACGATGAAGGTCAGCAGCTTGGCGTGATGCCAACTGCCGAGGCTTTCGCCCTGGCCCAGGAGAAGGGACTCGACCTCGTGGAGGTCGCCCCGACGGCAGTCCCCCCGGTCTGCCGGATCCTCGACTTCGGGCAGTACAAGTACGAGATCCAGAAGCGCGAGCGCGAAGCGAAGAAGAAGCAGAAGTCGCAGACCTTCAAGGAGATTCGGCTTCGAGTCAAGATCGATGTCAATGACCTGCGGACGAAGACCCGTAGAGCGGCGGAGTTCCTGGATGACGGGGACCGGGTCAAGGTGACGGTCCAGTTCCGGGGCCGCGAGATGAGCCACTCCAACCTCGGACGAGACCTCCTGATGCGAGCAGCGGAGATGCTGGCCGAGCACGGGACGATCGAGCGCCAGCCACTGCTCGAAGGGCGCAGCATGTATATCGTCATGGCGCCGCTTGAAAGGCGCGCGGAGAAAAAGAGCGAAGGCGTCGAACCGGAGACGATCGGAGACGCCGTCGCCGCACAGGTACAGCCGCAACCCGCGGAGCCGCAGCGCATCGTGGAGCAAGGATCGAACTGAAATGCCGAAGATGAAGACGCACAAGGGCACGGCCAAGCGCTACCGCAAGACCGGCTCGGGCAAGTGGGTTCGGCCCAAGGCCTGGCGCGGGCATCACCTGGAAATCAAGTCGAGCAGCCGCACCCGCCGCTACGCGGGCCTGGCGGCAGTGTCGCCGGTTCACAACAAGCAGCTGAAGCGGCTGCTCCCGTACGAGTAATCCGATATGGCACGCGTAAAGCGCGGCGTCGCCGCCCACCGCCGGCACAAGAAGCTGCTCGGCCAGGCAGAGGGACGACGCGGCACCCGATCGACGCTCATTCGTCCGGCCCGCGAGGCGCTGATCCACGCCCTGGTCTACGCCTATCGCGACCGCCGTGACCGCAAGCGTGACATGCGGCGCCTATGGGTGCAGCGCATCAACGCGGCGGCCCGTCAGAATGGCCTTCCCTACGGCCGCTTCATCGCGGGGCTGCGGATCGCCGGGATCGAGGTCAATCGCAAGATGCTGGCTGATCTCGCCGTGCGCGATGCCGCGGCCTTTCGAAAGATGGTCGATCTCGCGCGACGCGCGTTTGCCGCCTAGCCGGCGAGCCTCGATCGCCGGCGCCTTCGGCCCTGCTCCGATTTTCGGAGCGGGGCCGTTTGCTTTCCTGTGATCATGGAAGGACCGATGACTGACGATCTGAAGGCCGCGCTCGAGGGGGTGCGCAGCAATGCGCACGCCGGTCTGGCAGATGCGTCCGATGTCGCATCGGTCGAGTCCCTGCGAAGCGCGATGCTGGGACGCAGCGGCGTGCTGACGGTGCTTCTCAGACGCCTGCGCGAGGTGCCCATCGATCAACGTCCGGCCGTCGGACAGCTCGCCAACGAGCTCCGCATCGAGATCGAGGGTGCGATCCAGCAGCGGCTGGACCGGCTGCGAGGCGTTGCGCTCGACGAGCGCCTCGCGAGCGAAGCCCTCGACATGAGCGCCCCGGTCGACCGCATCGCACCGGCCACCTGCATCCACTGATGGTGGTGGAGCGGGACCTGCGCGAGATCTTCCACGCGTTCGGCTTCGAGGTCTACGAGGGCCCGGAGATCGAGACCGACGCCATGAACTTCGAGGCGCTCAACATGGCGCCCGACCACCCGGCCCGGGATTTGTGGGACACGCTGTACGTCGCCGAGCCCGGCAGCGCGGAAGCCGGCCAACCTCGCCCGGCCGACGACGGCACCATCCTGCGCACCCACACGAGTCCGGTGCAGGTGCGCGCCATGCTCGACCTGGCGCCGCCGATCCGCATCATCACGCCGGGCCGCTGCTACCGCCACGAGGCCGTCGACGCCAGCCATGGCTTCGAGTTCTTCCAGGTGGAAGGGCTGGTCGTCGATCGGACGACGTCGCTCGCCGACCTGAAGGGCATGCTCGAAGAGTTCGCCCGCGCCATGTACGGACCGGCCACGACGACCCGCTTCCGCCCCGGCTACTACCCGTTCACCGAGCCGAGCGTGGCGTTCGACATCGGCTGCCTGGTGTGCGGAGGCGTCGGCTGCCCGGCCTGCAGTCGCACCGGCTGGATGACGATCCTGGGGGCCGGCATGGTGCATCCCCACGTGCTGCGCGCCGGCGACATCGACCCAGACGAGTACCAGGGCTACGCATTCGGCATGGGACTCGACCGCATGACCGTGCTGCGCTACGGCATCCCCGACCTGCGCCTGCTGATGAGCGCTGACCTGCGCTTCCTCGACCAGTTCGCCATGGGCGCCTAGACCGATGCGCGTCCCGCTTTCATGGCTGCGCGACTACGTCGACGTGGACCTCTCCCCGCAGCAGCTCGCCGAACAGTTGACCATGCACGGGATGGAGGTCGGCTCCGTCGAGCTCGGCGGCTCCGGCGAGGGCGTCGTGGTGGGCCGGTTGCTGAGCGTCGAGCGACACGCCAACGCGGACGCGCTGTGGCTGGCCAGCGTCGACGTCGGTGGCAGCCGTCCGCTGCGGATCGTGTGCGGTGCGAACAACATCGCGTCGGGGCAGCTCGTCCCGGTGGCGCTGGTCGGCAGCGTGCTCCCGGGAGATCGGCGCATCGGCCGATCGAAGATCCGCGGCGTCGAATCGGAGGGCATGCTGTGCAGCGCCGCCGAGCTGGGCTTGGGCAACGACACCGATGGGATCCTTCTGCTCGCCGAGGGCCCAACGCTCGGCAGTGACCTGCGCGAGGTCGTCGGCGAGGTGGTGCTGGACGTGGACGTCAAGCCGAACCGCGGCGACGCACTCTCGATGGTCGGCGTGGCCCGCGAGATCGCTGCGTTCACCGGGGCGCAGCTGCGGCTGCCGGACACCACGGTCAGCGAGGACGCCACGGTCGCGGCCTCGGACCGCGTGAACGTCCGGATCGACGAGCCGCAGCTCTGCCCGCGCTTCACGGCGCGGTGGTTCGACGAAGTCGTCAACGGGCCGAGCCCCGAATGGATGCAGCGGCGGCTGGTTGCCGCGGGGATGCGGCCCGTATCGGCGATCGTCGACGTCACCAACTACGTCATGCACGAGCTTGGACAGCCGATGCATGCCTACGATGCCGAGGCGGTGCCGGATGGCGAGATCGTCGTGCGCCTGGCCAACGCCGGGGAGGAGCTCGAGACGATCGATCATGTCGAGCGCAGCCTCGACGCGCGGATGCTGGTCATCGCGGATCGGGATCGGGCGATCGGTCTCGCCGGGATCATGGGCGGTGCCTCCACCGAGGTCGGGCCCGCGACCGGCCGGGTCATCCTCGAGTCGGCGATCTTCGAGGGGCCGGCCATTCGGAACACGGCGCGGCGCCTTGGGCTGCGGTCGGAGGCGAGCATGCGCCACGAGAAGGGGATCGGCCCCGACCTGCCGCGCCTGGCCGCCGACCGCGCCGCCCGGCTGATCGCCGAGCTGACCGGCGCCCGCGTGGCCAGCGGCATCATCGACAACGACCCGGCTCCGCATCCGCGCCGCATCATCCAGGTCGATCTCGGGCGGACGGCCCGCCTGCTGGGCATGCCAATGGCGGCGCCAGAGGTCGCGGAGCTGCTGCGTCCGCTCGGCTTCGAGGTGACCGGCAGCGGCGAGCGGCTGGGCGTCAGTGTGCCGGCCTTCAGGCTCGACGTCGTGCTACCGGAGGACGTCGCCGAGGAGATTGCTCGAGCGCATGGCTACGGGCGCATCGAAGGGCGCCTGCCGTCGGGGCAGCTGCCGCCGTACCGTCCGGACCCGGGGGCGCGCCGCCACCAGGTGCGCCGCATCCTCGCCGGGTTGGGACTTGACGAGGTGGTGAGCCACGCGCTGGTCGGTGTCGATGACCTGGACCGCTCGGGGTACGACCCCGCGGCGCGGCACCTCGTGCGCGTCGCGAACCCCGTCTCCGCCGAGCATTCGATCATGCGCCCGGTGCCCTATCCCTCGATGTTGCGGGCGCTCGCCGACAACGTGCGCCAGCGCCGCGGCGACCCATGGCTCTTCGAGGTCGGCAAGACGTACTGGCAGGCCGGTGGCGGGGCGGCAGCCGCCACGCGTCATGCGGAGACTGCCGGGACGGGCCGCTTCGAGGCCTGGCACGTGACGATCGGCCTGCTGGGCCCACGCGAGCCAGCCAGTCCGGGGAGCACCCCGTTCGAGGCCGACGTGCACGAGCTGAAGGGGATCGTCGAGGCGCTGCATGCCGCGCTGGGCGCCCCGCGCCCTGCCTTCCGCGCCGAGAGTGATGAGGAACGACACCCGCACCTGCATCCCGGTCGCGCCGGGCGGATCATCGACGATCATGGCCGCGCGTACGGGAGCGTGGGCGAAGTGGCGCCGCAGGTTGCGGCCGCGTGGGGCATCGGCGGGCGGGCGGTGATCGCCACTATCCACCTGGGGCAGCTCTTCGCGCTGGTGCCCGACGACCTGCGCGCCGGCGCGCTTCCCGTGACCCAGCCACTCGACCGCGCCCTCGCGGTCCTCGTCGACGACAGCACCCCGGTTGGCGAGCTGCTGCGCATCACGCGCAGCACCGGCGGGTCGCAGCTCATCAGCGTGCGCTTGTTCGACGAGTACCGAGCCGACCAGATCGGACCCGGGAAGGTGTCGTATGCGCTGGCCCTGCGCTTCCAGCCGCAGGCTGCCGGTGACGAGCGGAGCGTCGATAAGGCCATGAAGCGCATCCAGGGCGCGCTTCGCCACCACCTGGCAGCCGAGATTCGCTAGTACCGTTGTCGTCGGCCGACACGGACTGCTACGCTACCGCCCGCCCGAGCCGCGCGACCGCCCGCTCGGAACGAGGCACGTAGCGGAGCGACTGTGCAGATCCTCTCCCAGCTCAACTGGATCGACCTGGTCATCGTCCTGATCCTGGCGCTCGGCGCGTTCGCGGGATTCACGCAGGGGATGATCCGCTACGCGCTGAACTGGGTCGCCATCCTGGTCGCGTTCATCGTGGCTGCCCAGCTCAAGGGACCGCTCAACAGCATGCTCAGCTTCTGGGATGCGTTCACGCCCGAGGTGCGCGAGTTCTGGATCTTCATCGTGCTCTTCGTGGGGCTCGTCATTGCAGGCTTCTTCATCGTGCGGGCCTTCTACCGCACGACGCGCCTCCCCATCGTCAAGCAGCTCGACGAGATCGGTGGGGCGGTCCTCGGCCTGCTCTTCGCCGCGACCTTCATCGTCTTCCAGCTCGTCGTGTTCGACTCGCTGTTCCGGCCCTTCGCCCCACTTCCGGTCGCCGAAGTCGGCGGCCTCAAGGGGTACTACGACGCCATGAATTCCTCGCTGCTCGTCGGCTTCTTCCGCGACACGATCATCCCGACGGCCGGCTTCCTGGCGCGGCCCTTCGTCCCGAACGAGATCGCGGCCATCCTTCGCTCCAGGTGACCGCCGCGGCGTCGGCGCCCGCTCCGGCGCCGCTGGTCGACGAGCGCAGCTGGTTCGACCGACCGTCCGCCGCGGTCGCGCCGGATCTGCTGGGCATGACCCTGCTGCATGACACGCCGCGCGGTCGCGTGGCCGGCCGCATCGTGGAGGTCGAGGCCTACATGGGCCCGGAGGACCGAGCGGCGCACAGCTCCCGCGGCAGGACGGCCCGCAACGCGGTGATGTTCGGGCCGCCGGGGCATCTCTACGTCTACCTCATCTACGGCATCCACCATTGCATCAATGTGGTCTGCGGCCCCGGGATGAAACCGGAGGCGGTGCTCATTCGTGCCGTTTCGTTGACCGACGGGCTCCCGTTGGCGCGGGCGCGACGCGGCGCGGTGCCCGACCGACGGCTGGCCTCCGGTCCGGGCAACGTCGCCCGCGCATTCGGCATCGACCGGACGCTGAACGGCGCCGATCTGCTGACCGGTCCGGTACGCCTGGCATACGGCGCGCCTGCCGGGCCGATCACCAGTCGCCCTCGCATCGGCGTGGGGTATGCCGACGACTGGGCGGAGCGCCCGTTGCGGTTCCTGCTGGCCGATGACCCACATGTCTCCCGACGCTGATCCGGCGGCTCCCGGCACCGCGGCGGACGGCGGGACGCTGCGTGCGCTGGAGTTCGGAGCGATCATCGAGATGCTCGCCGGGTTGACGGCCTTCGCACCCTCGCGCGAGCTGGCCGAGGCGTTACTGCCGATGTCCGACGCCGTCCTGGTAGGCCTGCTGCAGGACGAGACCGACGAGGCCGCTCGCCTGCTCGACGAGCAGGCGCAGGCGACGATCGGTGGAGCCCGCGACCTGCGGCTGGCGCTCGAGCGAGCGCGCCGTGGCGGTCGCCTGACCGCGCAGGAGCTGCTGGATGTCGGCCAGACGCTGCAAGCCACCGACCTCTTCGCGGCGCGCCTGCGCGACTGGCGCGGCCGGCACCTCACGGAGGTGCGCGACACGCTCGACCATGCCCCGGAGCTGCGCACCCGGATTGAGCGCAGCCTCGATGAAGCGGGGGAGATCCTCGACTCGGCGTCGGTCGAGCTGGCCACGTCGCGGAGGCGGCTGCGTACCGCGCAGGATCGCGTTCGCGAGCGCCTCAACACGATGCTGCACTCGGCTGACCTGGCCGGCCTCGTCGGCGAGACGATCATCACCGTGCGCGCGGGACGCTACGTGATCCCTATCCGTGCCGAGGCCAAGGGACGCGTCAAGGGGATCGTCCACGACCAGAGCTCATCGGGAGCGACGCTGTTCGTTGAGCCGCTCGGCGTGGTCGAACTCAACAACGCCTGGACGCAGGCGACCATCGACGTGCAGCGCGAGGAGGAGCGCGTGCTTGACGAGCTGTCGCGCGCCGTCGAGGAGCGAGCCGAGCCCCTCGCCGCCTCCCTGGACGCGCTGGCGCACGCCGACCTGTGGCTCGCGCGCGCACGCCTGGGCGCACAGCAGGATGCCGTACGGCCGGCGCTGACCGAGGATGCGCTCGAGCTGCTCTCGGCCCGTCATCCACTGCTCGGGGTGTCCGCCGTCCCGATCGACCTGCGGCTCGGCGCGCGCTTCGGGTATCGGGCCCTGGTGGTCACCGGCCCGAACACCGGTGGCAAGACCGTCTCGCTCAAGACGCTCGGACTCCTGGCACTCATGCACCAGTCCGGCCTGCGCGTGCCGGCGGCCGACGGCGCGCGGCTGCCGGTCTTTCGGCGGGTGATGGCCGATATCGGCGACGAACAGTCGATAGCGCAGTCCCTCTCGACGTTCTCGAGCCACCTGCGCAACGTGGTGCGCTTCGTGGCGGCTGCCGAGGCAGGCACACTGGTGCTGCTCGACGAGGTCGGGGCCGGCACGGACCCCGCCGAGGGCAGCGCCTTGGCGATGGCCGTCATCGCGCGGCTCCTGGAGCTGGGCGCCTGGGTGGCCGCCACAACGCACTACGCCGAGCTCAAGACCTTCGCCGCCGAGCATGCCGACGTTACAAACGCGTCGGTGGAGTTCGATGTCCGCACGCTGCGGCCCACGTACCGCCTCGCGATCGGGTTGCCGGGGAAGTCACAGGCGTTTGCCATCGCCGAGCGCCTGGGGCTGCCGGAGGCCGTCCTGGCCGATGCTCGTCAGCGGCTCTCGGCCGAGCACGTGAGCCTGGAGGAGACGCTGGCCGCCGTCCAGCGCGCCGAGGCCGAGCGCGGCGACGAGCTGGCGCGCGCCCGGCTCGAGCGTGAAGCGGCGGCCGCCGAGCGCGAACGGGCAGCCGGCGGCGTCGCCCGTGCACGCCGCGAGGCGGGGGAGATCCTGGCGGACGCGCGACGGGCCGCGGATGCACTCCTCGGGCGTGCCGAACGGGAAGTCGCCGAGATCAGACGAGAGGTGAGCCGTCAGCGCAACCTGCGCGGTCGGCGGACACCGAGCGCCGTCGCGACCACTTTCGACGAGCTGCAGCGCCGCGCGGCGGTCGCCCGGGAGGCGTCGCAGCATCCCACCGCCGCCGGGGAGGCCCCGGTGACCGACGAGCAGGGCCTCCAGCCACGGGTCGGGCTTTGGGGCCGTAGCCGCACCCTGGGCAGCGCCGGCCGCATCGCCGAGATCAGCGGTCGCACCGGACGCGTGACCCTCGAGACCGCCGGCGCCCGTGTGGTGGTGCCTGGTGCCGACGTCGAGGTCGTCCCGGAGCCTGTCGAAGGACCGGTGCCACCTGACGTCCAGGCCGACGAGCTGCGCCGCCAAGCTGCTTCGCGCATCGCGGCGTCCATCGACCTGCGCGGAGAGCGCGTCGAGGCCGCGCTCGAGCAGCTGGACGCCTACCTCGACCAGGCGCTGCTGGCGGGCCTCGACAGCGCAACCATCATCCACGGCAGCGGCACCGGCGCGCTGCGACGGGCCATCCGCGAACGGCTGGCCGAGCATCCGCGCATCCGTGCCACGCGCTCGGGACGGAAGGATGAGGGCGGCGACCAGGCGACCGTGATCGAGCTCTAGGGCGTGCCGGTTGGGGTGGCGCTCGGTGTGGGCTTCGGCGTCGTCGGCGGAGTGCCTGTCGGCGAGACCGTCGGGCTGGGGATCGGGGTGGGGGTCGGCGATGGGGACGGCGATGGCGTCGGTGACGAGGTGGGCACCTCGCCCGGCGTGCACTGTTCGGACGGGGCCAGCGGCGCGTCGAGCCTGGTCAGCGGCGAACGCGGGAGCTTGCCCTCATTGCCACGCCACGTGTCGAGCCATTTCGCGTTCGACGCGGCCCATGCCTCGTGATCCTGCTCGGCATCGTTGAGGTCCAGGAAGACCTTCTCTGCGGCCGTCGGTGGACCTGGCGCAGCGCTCGGGTTCGGTGAGCCGGACGGGGCGGCGGTCTCGAAGTCGCCGCAGCCCTCCTGCCAGATCTTGCCCGTCTTGGCTTCGATACGCAGCTTGCGGTGCACGCTGTCCTGCTGCCGCGGCTGGTTGCTGGAGGCAAAGACCTCCTTGATGGTGCTCACCGTGTTGTCGCCCGGCAGCATGCCGCTGGTCGCGTCGACGTCAACCTCGGTGATGCCATCAGGTCGTACGAAGTCGCGCACCGGCAGCTTGTTCTTGGCGGTCACCTCGGCCATGTAGTCGTGCCAGATGAACGTCGGCCCGTCGGCCGCGAAGACGTCCTTGATGGCGCTGAAGTCGCTGTTGCCGACCCAGACGCCGGTGATGATCGCGCCCTCGTCCTTGGCCGGGTCGGCATCGGCCGCCAGGTAGCCGAACGCCTGCAGGTCGCGGAAGTCGTTGGTGGTGCCGGTCTTCAGCGTTGCCGGACGGCGGCCGCCATCGGTCTTGAGCTGGAAGCGCGCGCCCCAGATCGAGTTCTTGGCCGGGTCGGTGTTGTCGGCCAGGATGTCGGTGACCAGGTACGCCGACTGCGCGCTGACGACCTGCTTCGGAGCCGGCTCGTCGCCGTGGTCGTAGATCACCTTGCCGTCCGGCCCGGTGATCTTGTCGATGAGGTAGGGCGGTGCCAGCAGACCGCCATCGGCCAGGCCGCCGTAGGCACCCGCCAGGTCGAGCATGTGGACGCCGATGGTGCCCAGCGTCAGCGACGGCACGTTCGGATCCTGCGTCGGATCAAAGGCGAGGCCCAGCCGCTTCGCCTCGTCGACGACGTTCTCGGTGCCGATCAGCTGCTGGGCCTTGGAGACCGGGATGTTGAGCGAGTACTTCAGGGCGTCGCGCACGCGAACCGGGCCTCGCTGCCGGTTGTCGGCGTCACCTGGCGCGAACTTCGGCACGATGTCGGTCTTGACGTCCATGAACATGGTCGACGGCGTGATGACGCCGCGCTCGAAGCCGGTGGCGTAGGTGATCGGCTTGAATGCCGATCCGGACTGGCGGTAGGCCTGCCCGATGACGTCGAACGACGGCTGGTGCGCAGGCGTCGCCTCGCCGTAGTAGTTGGCGCTGCCGACGTACGCCAGCACCGCGCCGGTGCGGTAGTTGAGGGTGACCAGCGCGTCGTTGTTGATATTGCGCCCCTGCAGCTGCTTGATCCAGGCGAGAGCGGCCTTGCCGTACTTCTTGGTCAGCTGCGCATCGCTCATGCGGTCCATGTCATAGGCGATGGCGGCCCACTTCTCGGCGAAGGTCTGGTAGCCGTCGTAGTTGAGCGTCGTGCTGATCGTCAGGCCGGCCTTGTCCAGCAGATCCTCGTCGCCGAGCAGTTTGGCCGCTTCGCGGCGCACCGCGTACACGAAATGTGGCGCCTTGAACTTCGTGCTCTGGGCCTTCGCCAGCACGATCGGCTCGTCGACCGCTGCGTCGTGCTGCGCCTGGGTGATGTAGCCCTGGTCGAGCATCTCATCGAGGACGAACTTCTGCGTCCGCTGCGCGTCGGCGTCCTCGGGAACGACAAGCTGCGTCTTGCCGTCCGGCCCCTTCTGCTCGACCGCGACCTTGCTCGGATCGTGCGACGACGGCGAACGCACCAGGCTGGCCAGCATGGCCGCCTCGCCAAGCGTCAGCTGGTCCGCCTCGTCGTCCTTGGTGATGTCCTTGCCGAAGTAGGCGTTGACCGCAGCCCAGATACCGTAGGCGTTGTTGCCGTAGTAGATCTGGTTCATGTACATCGCGAGCAGCTGTTCCTTGCCCTTGCGGGTGTCGTATTCCTCGCCGACCTTCAGGGCCAGCATCGCTTCCTTGATCTTGCGCTCCAGGCGGCGTTCGGGCGTCAGCAGGGCGGCGTCGAAGAGCCGGCTGCGCACCAGCTGCTGGCAGATCGTCGACGCGCCGGAGACCTCGCGGCCGTAGATCACGTTCTGTAGCACGGCGCGCGCGATCCCGCGGAAATCGATGCACGGATTGGTCCAGAATGTCTGGTCCTCGGCCGCCACCTGTGCGTCGCGCATGACTTGCGGGATCTGGTCGAAGGTGACGGCTCGCCGATCCTCGTGGGCGAAGCTCGCCAGCTCGACGCCGTCGGACGACACGACGCGCGATCCCTGGTCCAGGGTAATGTCGTCGATGGTCGATGGGTCGGGCAGGTTGCTGGCGTACGAGGCGTAGACCGCCATGACGCCAACGAACAGGCCGATCGCCAGCACGACGAAGACGCCCAGGATGATGGCAGGAGCGGGAGCCGTGCCGGGGCGTGATCGTGCCGCCGCGCGGGCGCGCGGGACGCCGCCGTGGCGCGGTCGTGAGGGAACGCCGTGGCGCGGCGACGGGGGAGTGCGTCGGGTCATCGGGCCGCAGGGTAGCACGCGACGTACCTGCGGACTCGAACGCGGCACGACGGACGCATTCGCTGGCTGCCTATACTCGGTCACCCATGTCCAGCGATGCCGGCGCCGTCGAGCGCTTCCTGACCCACCGCGTCGCGCAGGTCGTCGAGCGCGATGAGCTGCGGCGCCAGCTGCTCAGCAATGAGCGGCCGCTGCGCGCCAAGATCGGCTTCGATCCGACGAGCCCGGACCTGCACATCGGCCACGCGGTCCTCCTCGAGCGCGTGCGCGCCTGGCAGGACCTGGGCAACACGGCGGTGCTGGTGGTCGGCGACACGACCGCGCAGATCGGCGATCCGTCGGAGCGCAACGCCACGCGCCCAATCCTCTCCGCCGAGCAGGTGCGAGCCAACGCGGAGACCTATCTCGAGCAGTTCCATGCGCTGGTCGACCGGCAGCGCACCGAGATCCGATGGCAGTCCGAGTGGTTCGGCACATTCACCCTGCACGACGTCTTTCGTCTGATGGGGACCCTGACCGTCGCGCACATGATCGAGCGCGATACGTTCGCCAGGCGCCTGACCGCCGGCGATCCGATCTCGATGCACGAAACGCTGTACCCGTTCCTGCAGGCCTACGACAGCGTCGCCGTGTCGGCGGACCTCGAGATGGGCGGCACCGACCAGACGTTCAACCTGTTGGTCGGACGCGACGTCCAGCGCGACTACGGACAATCGCCGCAGCAGATCCTGACCTGTGAGCTGCTGATTGGGACGGACGGCACGGCCAAGATGAGCAAATCGCTGGGCAATGCCATCGGCCTCACCGACCGGCCGTACGACCAGTACGCCGGCACGATGAGCATCCCCGATGCGCTGATGGACAACTGGGCGCACCTCGTCACCCGCTGGACCGATGAGGAAGCCGATGCATTCGTCGCGTCGGTCGCCTCCGGGTCACTTCACGCCAAGGCCGCCAAGCAGCGCCTGGCGCGCGAAATCGTCAGTCGCTGGCATTCGGAGGCCGATGCGCTGACCGCCGAGGAGGAGTGGGAACGCGCCGTCGGCCGGGGCGAGGGGGTCGCCGAGCTGCCGGAGTTCGCGCTCACCGCGCACGGCATCGTTGACGTGCTCGTCGGCGCGCAGCTGGCGGCGTCGCGCAGCGAGGCGCGGCGCCTGGTGGGCCAACACGGCGTCCGCGTGGCCGGTTCGCTGGTGGAGGACGAGGCCGCGGTCCTGCCCTCGGGCAGCCACGAGGTGCGAGTCGGGAAGCGACGCGCCGCCCGCGTGACGCTGGCCTAGCCCGCGGATCGAGGCGCGCGCCGCGCAGTGAAGTCAGACTCCGGCGAGCCGCGCGAGCGACGCCATGTCTGGCACCTCGAGGTCGGGCTGGGCGATGGCCGGCGGTGTCGCGCCGCTTCCCGGCCGATCACCGCGGCGATTCACCCACGCCGACGCCAATCCGAGCTCCCGTGCCGGGACATGATCGTGATACAGGCTCTGGGCCACGTGCAGCAGGCGCTCGCGCGGGACACCGCTGCGCTCCAGGGCCAGATCGAAGTTGCGGTGGGACGGCTTGTAGCTGGCGGCCTGCTGTGCCGTCACGACCCAACTGAACGGATCGCCAAGACGGCGGCTGGAGGCAGCGAACAGGTCATCGTCGCAGTTGGTGATGACCCCCAGCCGAAAGCGACCGGCCAGGCGCCGCAGGGCGTCGGCGCTGTCGCGGAACGCCGGCCAGTCGCCGACCGACGCCGCGAAACGGTCGGCATCGGCCGCCACGGGATCGAAGCCAAGGCGGTCACCGAGGCTGATCAGCACCTGGCGCAGGACGTCGCGGTAGAGTCGGTAGGGGCCGGCTTCGATCTCCGACTCGAGCTGGCCATGAAGCTGCAGGATCTCCTCGTCATCGACCCGCACGCCGTTGGCGGCCAGGATCGGTCGCAACGCGTCGAGGAGCCCGGTCTCCCAGTCGATCAGCGTGCCGTAGCAGTCGAAGGTGAGGACCTCGAAGCTGCCGACGTCGAGCATGCCCTAGTGCTTGTCGGCCGTCGCGGCGTGCTCCGCGATGACCTTCTCGGCCACGCTGTGCGGCACCTCGGCGTAATGGTCCAGCCGCTGCGCGAACCGGCCGCGGCCCTGGGTAATCGAGCGCAGCTCGGTGGCGTAGTGGAACATCTCGGCGGCGGGCACCTGGGCACGCAGATGCTGCATGCCGTCGCCTGAGTCCATGCCCAGCACGTGGCCGCGCTTCGCGGTGATCTGACCCATCACGTCGCCCATGTACTCGTCGGGGACGATGACCTCGACCTCCAGGATAGGCTCCAGCAGTGCCGGATCGGACTCCGCGAAGGCGCGCTTCAGCGCCTGCGACGCGGCGACCTTGAACGCCATCTCCGACGAGTCGACGGTGTGGTACGAGCCATCGACCAGCGTCGCGCGCAGATCGACGACCGGGTAGCCCGCCAGGACGCCCTCGGCCATCCCCTCGCGCAGGCCCTTCTCGACCGCGGGGATGTACTGCCTGGGGACCACGCCACCCACGATCTTGTCACCGAACTCGAACTGGCCGCCGGGATTCGGCTCGAACTCGATGACCACGTGACCGTACTGGCCGTGCCCGCCGGTCTGGCGCTTGAACTTGTTGTCGACCCGAGCCGGCTTGCGGATGGTCTCCCGATAGGGAACGCGCGGCGTACCGGTCCGGACCGATGCGCCGAACTTGCGCTTGAGCCGCTCCATGAGGACGTCGACCTGGCTGTCACCGACCGCGGTCAGGATCGTCTCACCGGTGCCGTCCTCGCGGTGCACGCGCACGCACGGCTCCTCCTCGAGCATGCGCTGCAGCGCCTGGCCGAGCTTGTCGAGATCGGCCTTCGACTCCGGTTCGATGCTGACCTGCAAGGTCGGCTCCGGGAAACTGAGCGGTGGGAGGCTGACCGAATGCTGCCGGTCGGCGGTCAGGGTATCCCCGATCTGGGTGCTCGTCAGCTTGGCGACCGCCACGATGTCGCCGGGACCGGCCTGCGCCAGGCTCTCCTGCTCCTTGCCCTGCAGGCTGAGCAGGTTGCCGATCCGCTCCTCCTCCTTGCGCGTGGCGTTGTAAATGTGCGCCTGCGAGCGCAGTGTCCCGGCGATGACGCGGAAGTAGGTGAGCCGCCCGACGAACGGGTCAGCGGTCGTCTTGAAGACCTGGGCCACGAACGGCGCATCCGGGTCCGGTGTGATTGGCTTGCCGTCGCTCGAGGTGCGCGTGCCGACCTCAGCAGGCGACGGCACGTGACGGGCGATCATGCTGATCAGCTCGCGAACGCCGATGTTCTTCAGGGCGCTCCCCACGAAAACGGGCACCACGCTGCCCTCGCGAGCGCCCTTGTGCATGGCAGCGGTGATCTCCTCGTCACTGAGCGCCTCGCCGTCGAGGTACTTCATCATCAGCTCGTCGCTCGCCTCTGCAGCGGCCTCGACCAGCGCATCGCGGCGGGACTCCTCGAGCGCGCGCATCTCGTCGGGGATCGGCACCTCCTTTGGCTTGCCGCCCTCGTACACGTTGGCGTGCTGCTCGATGACGTCGATGTAGCCGCGGAACGCATCGGCCGACCCGATCGGAAGGTAGACCGGCGCGATCTTCGGCCCGAACGCCGCCTTCAGCTGATCGAGCGTCGCGTCGAAGTTCGCATTCTCGCGGTCCATCTTGTTGATGAATACCATGCGCGGCAGATTCCGCTCGTCGGCCATGCGCCAGACGGCATGCGTGCCGACCTCGACGCCGGCGCTTGCGTCGATGACCACGATCGCCGCGTCGACCGCGGCCAGGGCCTCGACGACGTCCGCCTGGAAGTCGGCATAGCCGGGCGTGTCGACGATCGTGATTCGAACGTTATCGCTCTCGAGCGTTCCGATCGCCAGGTTGATGCTCTGACGGTGCTTCTGCTCATCCGGATCGTGATCCAGCGTGGCCGTCCCCTGGTCCACGCTGCCGAGCCGTTGGATCGCGCCGGCATCGAAGAGCATCGCCTCCGCCAGGCTCGTCTTGCCGGCGCCACCGTGCGAAATGAGGGCGACGTTCCGGATCCGGTCGGGGGAGGTCGGCTTCATCAGTGCTCCAACTGTTGTGAAGGCTCGCGGGGACCGCCATTCTAGCCGGGCGACCGGTGCTTGGTAGAATTGTGCGCGACGCTCCGACCGAACGAGGAACATTCATGTCCGGCCACAGCAAGTGGTCACAGATCAAGCGGCAGAAGGGCGCCAATGACGCCAAACGCGGGGCGCTGTTCACCAAGCTGACCCGCGAGATCATCACTGCCGCGCGCCAGGGTGGCGCGGATGTCGACGCGAACTATCGCCTGCGCATGGCGGTCGACACCGCGCGCGCGAACAGCATGCCGGCCGACAACATCAAACGCGCCATCGAGCGTGCCAGCGGTTCGGGTGCCGATGCGGAGCAATACGAGGAGATCACCTACGAGGGCATCGGTCCGGCCAGCGTGGCGGTGATCGTCCGGGCCATGACCGACAACCGCAACCGGACGGCATCCGAGATCCGCAGCATCTTCAACAAGGTCGGCGGGTCACTGACGCCGGTTGCCTGGCAGTTCGAGCAGAAGGGGATCATCAGCCTGCCGCTCAACGGTCAGGACCCGGATGAGGTGACCTTGGCGGCCATCGACGCCGGCGCATCGGACGTCGGCGCGCCGGAGGGCGGTGCCGTGGAAGTCACCACCGAGCCCGCCGACCTGGAGCGTGTGCGCCATGCGCTGGAGGCCGCCGGCTACGCGGCCGAATCGGCCGAGCTGTCGATGGAGTCGACGACCAGCGTCGAGCTCAGCGACGAGAAGAGCGCCCGCCAGGTGCTGCAATTCGTGGAACGCCTCGAAGACCTCGACGACGTCCAGGACGTCTACGCCAACTTCGACATCCCTGGTGATCTGATGGATCTGCTCGAAGCGCAGGTGCTGCAGCGCTGAGGCGTAGTTCGAGGCCCTCCAAATTGCTGTTGACTCAATTCTCGAGGGCTCGGCGCATGAAGGCGTCTAGCGTCAGCTGACGACTCCACCGGGGCTCGGAAATCGCTGATGGGCCGCGCATGTGCCATTGGCCGGGCTACCATGCCGGCGTGATCACACTGGGCATCGACCCCGGCACGGCCCGCCTCGGCTTCGGAGTGGTCGCCATCGAGGGCGGCCGGCTGCGACTGGTCGACGCAGGCTGCATCCGAACGCTTCCCTCCGAGACCGATGCCGAACGGCTGCGCCAGATCCACGACTCCCTCAACCTGCTGCTCGACGAGCATCGGCCCGAGCGAGTCGCCATCGAGCGGCTGTACTTCCAGCGCAACGTGCAGACGGCCATGGTCGTCGGCCAGGCCCGCGGTGTTGCGCTGCTGGCGGCGGGGCAGCGCGGCCTGCCTATCGACGAGCCGACGCCCAACGAGGTAAAGCAGTCCGTGTGCGGCAACGGCGCGGCCGACAAGCGGCAGGTCGCCACCATGGTCGCGCGACTGCTCGGCGTCACGCTGACCGGCGTTCCCGACGACGCGACCGACGCGCTGGCGCTGGCCATTGGCTGCTGCTACCGGGCGGCGGCCGCGCCGCGGGTCGCCGCCGGTTGATCGGTTCGCTGCGCGGCACGGTCACCCACATCGGCCTTGACCACGTCCTCATCGAGGTGGGCGGCATCGGCTATCGGGTCGTGGCCGGCGCCGCGCTGCTCGCCCGCCTGCAGCGCGGCGCGGAGGCATCGGTCTTCACCCATCACCTGGTGCGGGAGGATCAGCAGGCGCTCTTCGGGTTCGCCGCGACCGAGGAGCTGGCGTTGTTCGAGTTGCTGCTCACCGTCTCGGGCGTGGGACCGCGGCTGGCGCTGGCGATCACCACGGCGCATGCGGTCACCAAGCTGCAGCTGGCGATCGTGACCGACGACGTCGACGTCTTCACCTCGGTGAGCGGCGTCGGCCGCAAGACCGCGCAGCGCGTGATCCTGGAGCTCAAGGAGAAGGTGCACGCCGCGGGCCTGGCAGTGGGCGGCGGAGCGTCGGCCGACTCGGACGTGGTGGCGGCGCTCGAGTCGCTGGGCTACACCGCCTCCGAGGCACGGCGCGCTGCCGGTGCAGTGGCCGGCGGCGAAGGCGGGCTCGACGCGCGCATCAAGGCGGCGCTGCAGGAGCTCGCGGCGGCACGCTGAGCTCACTGGCGGCGGTGGCGGCGGCTGAGTCGCTGATCACCTGGCCATCCGACAGCTCGATCGCGCGGTCCGCCAGCTCGATGAGCACCGGGTCGTGCGTTGCAACGATGGCGGTGACCCCCTCGGATCTCACCAGCGCGCGGATGAGGGTCATGATCGTGCGGCCGGTCTGCGAGTCGAGCTGGCCGGTCGGCTCATCTGCCAGCAGCAGCGCCGGCTGGTTTGCCAGCGAGCGCGCGATGGCCACGCGCTGCTGCTCGCCGCCGGACAGCTCGTGCGGCCGATGTCGCGCACGCTCGCCGAGCCCCACCATCTCCAGCAGGACCCGTACGCGCTCGTCGCGGTGACCGACCGGCGCGTGGGTCAGGCGCAGCGGCACCTCGACGTTCTCGGCGGCGGACAGGATCGGGATCAGCCCGAAGGCCTGAAAGATGAAGCCGATGCGGGTGCGCCGCAGCGCGATGAGCTGGCGCTCGGGCATGCCAACCACGTCCTCGCCGTCGAAGCGCACCATGCCGCTGGTCGGTCGCTCGAGGCCGCCGATCAAATTGAGCAGCGTCGTCTTTCCCGAGCCGGATCGACCTTGCACCACGACCAGCTGGCCACGGGCGATGGTCAGGCTGACGCCTCGCAGCGCGCGAACGACGCCCAGGCCCATCGCGTACTCACGGGTCAGCCCGCTGACCTCGACGATGGCCCGCTGCCGGCGATCGGGGGGCATGTAGCGCCAGGCATCGGTGGTGGCCGTCGTCATCGTCGCTCCTCGGTGGTTTTCGCGCCGTTGGTATCCGCATGGTCCGGCCAAACGCCGATATGGTCAGGCTGCAGGCGAAGACGGACGCGCCGGTCGAGGTCGAGTGCCTCGACGTGCTCACGTGGGAGCTGCAGCCGGCCGGCACGATCCAGCACCGCGAACTCCTCGCTGATGATGCGATGGTCGCCGTCGTCGCCGAGCTCGCGCCGCCGCAGCGTCTCGGATGATGTGCGCCCGTCGCGGATCGCCACGGTTCGGTTGACCTGCCCCGACACGAGCGGATCGTGGGTGACGACCACGACCGTCACGGCGAGGTCATGGTTCACGGCACGCATCACGTCGAAGATCTCGTGGCTCGTCGCGGTGTCGAGCTCGCCGGTCGGCTCATCGGCCAGCAGCACGCTCGGCGCATTGGCCAGGGCGACCGCGATCGCGACACGCTGCTGCTCCCCGCCCGAGAGGCGATCCGGGCGATGCCGTGCCCGGTCGCCCAG
The DNA here is from genome assembly GCA_963716585.1 of uncultured Chloroflexia bacterium. Lineage (GTDB taxonomy): Bacteria > Chloroflexota > Limnocylindria > QHBO01 > QHBO01 > JAICUY01. Next base: position 189,345 of record CAVQTN010000004.1, on the reverse strand, counting down.
GCCGACGAGCCCGAGGAGCTCGCTCGCCCGCTGGCGGCGGCCACTCCCGCTCGCGCCGTCGAGGATCATCGGCATCTCGACGTTCTCGAGTGCCGTGAGATAGGGAAGCAGGTTCTTGGCGGTCTGCTGCCAGACGAACCCGATGACCCGACGGCGGTACAGCGTGCGCTCGGCCCCGCTCATGCTGAGCAGATCATGGCCGGCGACCGTTGCTCGACCGGCCGACGGCACGTCGAGGCCGCCGAGGATGTTCATCAGCGTCGACTTGCCGCTGCCCGAGGCACCGACGATGGCGATGAACTCGCCAGGATCCACCAGCAGGTCGAGGCCCTGCAGCGCGACGACTTCCAGGTCGGCGACCTTGTAGATCTTGACCATGTTGTCGCACGCGATCTGGGCGCCGTGCCCGAACTGTGGGCGCTGGCGGTGTGCCGCCTGTTCCTCGAGCTCGGCAAACTCGGCGAAATCCGCCTCGGGGATCTCGGTGATGTCGCTCATGCTTCCTCCAGTGTCGCTCATTCGCCCACCCGCAGCGCGCTGCCCAAATTGCGGCGGCGGGCGAATGCCGCGGTGATCGCCACGGCGACGGCAACCACCAGCGCCAGCCCGAGGCCGATGAGGATGACCGCCGCCCAGTCGACGCGCAGCACCACCGGGATCGTGGCTCCTGTGAATGCCTTGAGGTCGAGGCCCGGCTCCACGAGGGTGGCGACCGCAATGCCCAGCGCAGTCCCGGCGAGCAGCGCCACGACGAGCCCAGGCACCTGCTCGATGACCATCAGTCCGACAGCCTGGCGGCCGCTGAGCCCGAGCGTTCGCAGGAAGGCGAGGTCGCGAGCACGCGCGGCCGCGCTGAGCGTCAACGCCACGATGACGGCCAGCGCCGAGTAGAGCGCCGCCACCAGGAGGCTGATGCGGAAGCCGGCGGCAACGCCGGCGATCAACGGCGACCCCTGGAGTGCCTCCAGCGCGCCGGCCTGCGAGGTGAGGTTCGTGGCCGGTGTCACGCCGGCGAGCGCCTCCTCGAGTGCGGGCTGGACCGACGGCGGGGCACGAACGAAGACATTGGTAACCGGCAGCGGTGCGCTGGGGCGCGCCGCCGTCAGCTGGTCGAAGGAGGTGACCACGAACAGGGTCCCGGGCGTCAGCCCCGGAATGGTGTCTCTGACGTCGACCACCACGAACTGCACCCAGGTGCCCTCGATCAGCAGCTGAAAGCGGTCATCGGCGCTCATCAGTCGCGGGCCGGTCGCGGCACGCGACGAGACGATCGCCGGGACCGGCGCCTGCTCGGTGCCGGCGTTCGCGGCGGTCGGTGGATCCAGCAGGCCGCGTGGCAGGTGCGGATCAGCTGGCGTGCCGCGCGTGACCCCTTCCATTTGCGACGCCTCTACCGCGTCGAGGGTGATGAGATTGTCGCTGCCGTTCATGTCGAAGGTCACCCCCGGGGCCAGGTAGGCGCGCGCCGCCGCCTCGACTCCCGGCACCTTCTGCAAATCGAGATCATCTGGCAGCTCGCCGAACGTCACCCGCGCCCGATAGGCCGCGCCGATCTGCTGCCACGCCGTGCTTGACTGCCCGCGCTCGATGGTCGTCAGCAGCACGGACGAAAAGACACCCACCGCCACGGTCAGCAGCAGGACGAGCAGCGGCAGGTTGTTCGCCCCCGGCTGCCTGCCGACGCGCCGCAGCGCGAAAGCCGCCACGAAACCGCGGCCGAGAGAGGCAATCCACGAGAAGAGCCGAATCGGCAGCGGGTACAGGCGCAGCACGATCAGGCCTGCCGCCAGCCCGGCCAGCACCGGCACCGCCGCCAGGAATGGATCGAAGCCGGCCGAGGTGGCGGTCTCGCCTCCCAGCCCGCGCCGGCGCAGCAGATAGACACCGCCGATCGCCACTACGGCGACCAGGGCCTCGAAGATCAGGCGCCGCACCGAGACGCGCCCCACCGACGCGTCCGTGCGCTCGAGCTGACCGAGGCGCCCGCGCGCCACCGGCAGCGCAATCGCCATCAACAGCGCGGTGGCGCCGCCGGCCACCCCGGCGATGGCCACCAGGGACAGTCCGCTGGGTCGCGCCGACACCAGCGTTAATGCGGCGATGCCGCCCAGCGCCACGGCGGGCACGGTCAGCAGCAACCCCTCGCCGAGCTGCGCGCCGAGGATCTGGAAGGTCGAGGCGCCGCGGCCCCGCTGCAGCACGAGTGCGCTGCGTCGCCTGTCCGCGATGAGCGCGCCGATGAGCCCGATGACGACCAGAGCCACTGCCAGGAGCCCCATGGTGACCACCGCCAGCATCGCCGCGGTCAGGCGGCGCTGAGCTTCGAAGCGAGCGAAGATGCCGTCGAGGCCGGTGCGCAGCGCCGTCTCGCCGCCGAAGCGATTGACGAAGGCCGGGTAGTCGGTGCGGACCTTCCTGACCGCCGCCTCGACCTCGGGTAGCCGCTCTGCGTCGATTCGGTCCGGATCCACCGAATATTGCCACCGGTATTCGAAGATGACGTTCTGCTGTGCCACCAGCCTGGCGTAGCCGTCGGAAGACAGGAGCCCGATGACGTGGATCATCGGGTTGTCGATGCTGCCGGTGGTGTTCGCCTTCTGCAGCAGCACGTCGTCGTACCAGTACTCGGACGACGGGTCGAGGATGTCAAAGCGGCCGACGATGTCGATGTATAGCTTGTCGGCGGGCGTCCCGCCATTCGGGCCGAAGATCACTGGCGGCCCCTCATTGAGCGTGGTGCTCAGCCGCTCGCCGACCTTCATGCCGGCGGCCTGCGCCGCATCGCTGGAGATGGCGACCTCGATGACCGGGACGTCGACGTCCTGGGTCTGATCGGTCGCCTCACCCCGCTCGTCGAGCACCGGTACCTGGATCGTCACCGTTTCGTCGGTCGCGGACGGCATCCGTCCCTGGACCAGCCGAACCTGGTCATCGATGCGGCTCTGCAGCCGCGTTCGAATGAAGTACTGCGGCCAGGCGGGGGCACTCTCGGGAAGATCGATGCGGTACTCCGCCGACTGGGCGACGTAGTCGCGGGTGCCGAACAGTCCGGCGAGTGCCGGCGGCAGCGCCGCCGCAAGCTCGGAGCCGTGCTGCGGAATGGCATCAACCGATAGGCCCTCCGGCCCCCCGAACGGGAATGACTGTTCGAGCATCTGGACGTTGGCGAGGGCAGTCGTCGATGAGCGCATCTCGTGGCGCAGACCGTCGTCGGTCATCCGGTTGTAGAAGCGGGGGATCGCCGCGAAGAGCAGCGCGCTGAGCAGAACCACAACGACGAGCACCAGCGCGAGGCGACGCTCGACGCGCAGACGCCGCAGGAACAGGCGTACGCCGGCCGGCCCCGCCACTGCGGACGAGCGTCCGACGCGTCGCACCTGGGCCATCGGTCAGTCCTCTCCCAGCCGCAGCGCCGAACCGAGCCCGATGCGGCGCAGCAAGGCCCCGAGCACCAGCACGATGAAGCCGAGTGCCAGCACCGTGACGACCTCGAGCACGAGAATGGAGCCCCACGGAATGGAGACCAGCACCGGCGGCTCCGCCACCGAGGCATCCTGCGTGACCGTGATGAACGGCAGGGCGACCCAGGCCATGAGGAGTCCCAGCCCGGTGCCGCCAACCAGGCTGATGAGCACCAGGATGCCGTTCTCGAGCGAGAGCCAGCTCGACAGCTGCCCCGGCGACAACCCAAGGGCGCGCAGCAGGGCGAACTCGGCGAGGCGTTCCCGGGCGGAGACCGCGGCGCTCACCACGAAGCCCACGGTGGCGAACAGCGCTGCCGAGACGAAGCCGAGCGACAGGCCGCCGATCACGCCGAGGGCGACCGGATCGGTGCGCAGGGCCTCGGCGCGGTCGACGCGGCTGAGCACCGCCTCGCTGCTGAACGGCGCCGCCGTGAGGGCGCCGGCGACCGCCTGCGCACGGGCATCCTCGACCGACAGCCACCACTCGTCCGCCGCGGATGATGCGGCCGCGAGCTGGTAGCGCAGGATCGCCAGCGTCGGCAGGTCCATCACCGCCGCCGCCTTCGCCGGATCGGTCGTGGGGAAGGCCGCGACCGAGCCGATGACTTCGACGGCGTGCCGATCCGGCCCGAAATCGATGCGGGTCTGGTCGCCGATCGCCGTCGCGGTCGCGTCGAGGAACGTCCGGCTGGCAATGATCGGAATGGGGTCATCGGCGATGGCCGCCAGTGGGGCGGGCTGAATGGCATACACCAGCGGCGTCGGCGGCAGGCTTCGCTGCCGAGGCTGGACGGACGACAGCTGGAGCACCATGCCCGGCTGGCCCGTGGGGCCGAGCGCCTGGCTCGCGGCGTCGAGGCGCCCCGTCTGCTGGTACACCACGTGGCCCCATCCGCCCGGGCCAGGATCGAGCGCCAGCGACGTCCAGGCGCTGCCCTGCAGGTCGTCAGCAAGCGACAGGCCGGAGACCTGGAACTGCGAGCCGATCGGGAAGGATCCGTGGGTCACCACACGCAGCTCGATGGCCGCCAGCTCGATCGGATACGCGACGCTCTCGACGGCTCCGCCCGGCCCCTCGACAGCGAGCGGGATCTCGGCATGGAGGGTGGTGCTCCGGGCGAGGGTCGTCGAGGGCCCGTCGAAGCGGTACAGCATGCCCCCCGCGTCGCGCACGACCAACGATGCCAGCGCGTCGACGGAGCTGAAAGGCCGGCCGGGAATCAGCGGCTCCCCGCTGCCGATCGTGAGCTCCACGTCGACCTTCACGCGCTGCGGCCGGCCGGGGAGGGGTTGCAGATGGAGCACGGGCCGGCGCGCCACGAGCGTATCGAGCATCGAGCCCAGCGGCTGCGATGCCGCGTCGGGGCGGACGTCGACGATCACGTCGGCCCGCGCGGCGTTCAGCGCCAGCAGCGTCCCGGTCGCGGTGGTGCGCGCCAGGTGCATCAGCTGGCGGCTCACCGGGGTGAGCGGACCGACGCCATCCAGCGAAGCGTAGGCCGTCGCCAGGAACGGCTCGCCGATCGCCGCCCCGGACCGAGGGTCCGGGGACACGGCCATGTCCGCGCCGACCTGGAAGTTCGCCTGATCACGTTGTGAATCGGTCCACGTGCGGCTGTAGGACACCGCGAAGACCCCCAGGGCAATGGCGAGCATCAGCAGCAGCGCCGAGCGCGTGTAGCGAAGTGGCCGGCGCGCGACCTGCCAGGCGCCGAGCGAGGTCACCAGTCCCCGCGTGCCGCCGACCGCGTGGTCGAGCAGCTGCGCCAGCAGCGGGATGAGCCGCAGGGCCAGCACGGCACCCGCCAGCAGGCCGATCGCCGGCGCCGCAACCAGGAACGGGTCCAGGCCGATCTGGCCCTGGACCGATGCCGTGATGCTGCCACCGTAGTGGCGCAGCTGCCAGAAGCCGATGGCAGCCACGGCCAGGAGGGCGAGATCCAGCCCGGCGCGCTGCGCGACCCCCCGGCGCTGCTGCCGGCCGCGGGCGCCCCGCGCGTCGACCAGGGAGCGGGCGGCAGTGAAAGCCGGGAAGACGAGCGCCGCGATGCAGGCCGCGGCGGCGAGGCCCGCGAGCAGGTAGGCTGCCAGGGTGACCTGCGGCTCCAGGTCGAGGCCGATCTCGGCCAACGGGCCGAACACGTTGAGCAGGCGCAGCGACGCCGCCGCCAGCCACGGCCCGATCAGCGCGGCAGGCACGGCCAGCAGGATGCCCTCCATCAGCGCCAGCGTGGCGATCTGGCCGGTGCTGGCCCCCCGCGATCGCAGCAGGGCCGTCTCGACGCGCCGCTGGTCGATGAGCAGGCCGGCGGTCAAGAGCAGGGCATACCCGGCCAGCACGGTCAGCTGCACGGTCAGGATCAGCACGCCGGTGCGCGCCACCAGCAGCGATCGGTCGGCGTCGCTCAGGATGCGCGGAAGTGCCGTGCTCACCTCGAGCTTGGGCTTGTCGCCCAGGCGATCGTCGAGGCGGGCCTGCAGTCCGCCGACGCGACCGCCGACCGACCCGATCTGGTCGATGCGCAGCTGGCTGAAGTCAGGGAACGCCACCCAGGTGGCCCTGCTCATCGGCAGCCCGACCCTCGATCGGAAGGTTCCCGGCTCGACGACCAGCGGACCGTAGGTTCGGTACGAGATGGTCTCGGTCACGCCGTTCACCAGCAGCGGATCGTTGCGCCAGAACCGGTCGCCCAGGTCATTCGGCTGGAAGATGCCGGTCACGCGGATAAGCACCTGGAAGCTCGTGTCACGGCGGTTGGTGAGCAGCACGTCGTCATTGATCGACCAGTGGAGCAGGCTCGCCGTCGCGTCCGAGACGGCCACCTCGACGTGGCGCACGCTCGCGGCCGGCCACGCTCCCTGGGTCAGCGTCGCGTGCTGCTCGATCTGTTCGTAGCTGGCCAGCGTCGCGAGGTCGGTGACCGTCGGATCGGCCGCCTGGCCGGGAAGTCCGAATGAGTCGGACTCGCCGCGCTCGACGACCTTCACCGGCAGGCCCTCGAAATTCCACGCCAGCTCCGAGCGAACGACCGCATCCACCCGCGCGTACTGCTCGGCATCCACGCGGCTGGCAACCGCGACGTTGGCCGAGACCGCGTCCGCGTCAAGCAGCGAGCGGCGCAGCCCGCTCTGCGATACGGCGCCCGAGTAGATCAGGCCTGCCGACAGCAGGGTGGTGGCCAGCAGGATGATGAGGGATGCGGCGGCGGCGATCAGCCAGTCATGCGCCGTTCGTTTCGCGACGATGCCCCTGGCGGCTGCCACTATCGAGACCAATCCCACCTCCGACGGACGATGGCCAACTGCAGTTCTGCGATCAGCCGCCGACGATCATGGATGCGGGCGAAACGGGCAACTCTCGGCCGGACGTCGTCCAGCCCCCACTGATGCGCGTTGTTTGAGATTCTACGCGGGCGGTGCGCCGAAGGTTCAGCGCCGCATGACCAGGCCGATGCGCCCGAACGGCGGGCGGGGATCGACGTAGACGCGCACTCGCTCATCGGTGTCGCTGACCGCAGCGGTGTCCCACAACCGGTTCTGGGCCTCGAAGCTGACCTCGGCAAGCTGCGGGAAGCGATCGAGCATGCGCAACCCGATCTGGTGCACCAGGTGCTGGATCGAGAGGCTCACGAATTCGTCGAAGACCGCGGCCGCGAGGTCGCCCACCTGCTCGCCCGCGACGTAGCGCCGCGGATCGCCCACGGCATCCGCGGCATCCGCATAGCGCCATCCGACGTCGCACCAGATGTAGAGCGGTCGATCGGGGCGTTCCGGCAGGGTGGTGTGCTCGTCCCGAGCGAAGTCGGCGAACGCGCTGCCGGTGAGCTTGATGAGCTTGAGACCATGGCGGCTCGCCTCGAGGTCCGTGACCCGCACGCCGTCTGCGCCGCGCTCGAGATCCAGACGGGCCGCCGAATGCGCTCCTGGCTCGCGACTGAACACGCGGTCGGAACGTCCGAAGCCTCCCTCGCCGGGCACCAGCCGCGAGCTGAACGGCAACTCGCGACCGGCCATTGTCAGCCGCTCCATGTGCGGGTATTCATCCAGGAAGGCGGAGCCGATCTGCTGCAGCCAACCTTCAAGGGTCGCGGCCGAGCAGCGCAGCGCCTGCTCGCCGATGAAGTTCTTCATCGTGTCGGTCGCCACCACGCGGCGGTTGTCGCCACCGGTGTACGCCTCCAGGAATGCCTCGCCACGGACCATCACTTCGATCTCGGCGCCGAACAGGGTGTTGTCGCGGCCACGGAACGGCGACTCGGGGATCGCGGTCAGCCCACTCAGCGGTGTGGCGTGGGTGCGGTAGATCTTGACGCCCGCCTTGCCATAGCGGATCTCGTACTTCATCTGCGCAGCGTAGCCAGCCGATCCCCGGCGATGTGCATCGTGTCGTCAACGGCGCGCCTCAGCTCCGCGACGCGGTCGCCGCGCACGGCGCGCTCGAGCAGCGGCACGATGGCGGCCTTCGGTCGGCCGGCAACGAAGACGACATAGCGGAAGCCGAAGTGTCGTTCGTAGATCTCGTTGAGCATGCGGAGTTCCTCGTACGCGCGCGTCGTCTCGGCGTCCTCCGGCGACTCGGCGGCATATCCCTGCTCGACGAATGATGCGGGCGAAACCGTGTCGGGTGCGGCGCCGATGCGCGGATGCGCTTCGACGAGCTCCACGGCTTCGTCCTCCGGCAGCCCCCTCGCGACCTCGAAGGCCGCAGCGATCATCGCACCATCGTCCTCGAACGGACGCTCGTCCGCCAGTCGGCGCAGGAAACGCGTCCCGCCTTCGAAGAGCGGCATGACCTCGCGCGCGAATGCTTCGACAGGCAGCCGATCCAGGTCCTCGATGCGCGGGAATCCGACGGTGGCGAGCTCGTCGACGCCCAGGTCGGTGGGCAGCTCGAGCTCGATGAGATCGCGCAATGGCAGGCCATTCGTGCCATTGAAGCGCGGGATCTCCGGCTTGACCTGGCGGTCACGATCGACCGCATCACGGTGGACCGCCACGATGTGCATGCCGCGGCGGAGGTAGAAGTGGATGGCACCCAGGTTGTCGTTGGTGGTCACCAGCCAGAGCCTCGGGTGCCCACTGGCGGCCGCCACGTGCCAGGCCGTCTCGAGCAATGCGGAGCCCGCGCCCCGGCCCTGCGGGTCGGCGTGAAGCGTGACGACCTCCATGCCGTGCTGCGGGTCTTCGCGCACGGTGGCCAGCCCGATCGGCTTGCCCGCCGCTTCGGCGACGAGGCCATCGAGTGTCAGGGGATCGATCACCTCACCCAGGCGAGCGACGAGGCGCGTCCCGCCGCAACTGGCAGAGATCAGCGCGTCCGCCCACGGGCGGTCGACCGGCAGAAAGTCGCGGACGCGCGTGCCCGGGACCATCGGCCTAGGAGCCGCGGTAGGCGGTCAGCCCGAATGGGGACAGGAGCAGGGGGACATGGTGGCTGCGACCGGGGTCGCTCACGCGCAACGCGAGGGCCATGCTCTGGAACAGGCCGTCGTGTCGATACGAGGCGAGGTCGAAGAGGAGCTGGTAGTCGCCGGCGACGAGTGTGTCGTCGAGGAGCGACGCCACGCGGCCGTCCTCATCGGTCTCGTGCTCGGACAGCAGCTGCGGGATGCCGTCGTCGTCCAGGCGAAAGAGCACGACACTCAGGTTCGCGGCAGGATACCCACGCTCCAGGTCGAGGACGTGGGTGCTGATCGTCGGGCGCAAATCGGGCATGCTTGCATCATGACCGATGCACCACGGGCCCGCACGGCGCGATTCGACATGCTCCTTGAAGGGTCGTTGACGGCCGACGGCGGGGCGGTCGTCAGCAGCTGCTCCCTGCTGCGCGACGCCGGACGCGTGATCGTGGTCGATCCCGGCATGGCCAGGCGCCGCGGCGACATCCTCCGGCCGCTGACCTCCCTCGGAATCGCGCCGCGTGACGTCACCGACGTGATCCTCAGCCACCACCACCCGGACCACACCATGAATGTCGCACTCTTTCCCAACGCGGCGGTGCACGATCATTGGGCGATCTACCGCGGCTCGGCCTGGGAGGACTCCGACGCCGAGGGACGCGAGCTGACCCCCGCTGTTGGCCTGATCCGCGTGCCGGGCCACACCCCGCAGGACATCGCCACGGTTGCGGGAACCCCGTCGGGCGTCGTGGTCTGCACCCACCTGTGGTGGACCGAATCAGGACCGGCGGACGATCCGTACGCGGAAGACCGCGTTGCACTGCATGCGTCGCGTGAGCGCGTGCTCGCGCTCGCCGACCTGATCGTGCCAGGACACGGCGCGCCGTTCAGGGCGATCGCCGCGACGCCGCGCTAGCGTATCCTCCGCACATGGCGGACCTGGAGATTCGCTTGGGCGACCTGGCATTCGGCGCCGTCTGGGAAGCCGACGCACCCCGGACCGTCGCTGCCCTGCGGTCCTGGCTCCCACTGCAGTCGCAGCTGATCCACTGCCGCTGGAGCGGCGAGTCGACCTGGATCCCGTTCGGCGAGCGTCGCCCGGAGGTCGGCATCGAGCATGCAACGTCGCATCCCGCCCCGGGACAGCTGCTGATCTACACCGGCAAGATCTCGGAGTGCGAAATCCTCTTTCCGTACGGCAGCTGCGCCTTCTCGTCGAAGGTCGGGCAACTGGCCGGAAACCACTTCGCCACGCTCGTCCCCGACGTGGGCTGGCAGGAGCGCCTGCGCGAAGTCGGCCGGCGCTGCCTGTGGGACGGCGCGCAGGAGATCGAGATCAGCGCCGGTTAGTTGCGCGGCAGTATGCTCAGCCCTGCATGGGGGCCGAGACGGAGGTGACGGTGGTCCGCGACGAGAAGCTCGAGAAGCTCAAGCAGGTCCCATTGTTCGCGCATCTCGGTCGACGCGAAACCGAGCGGCTGAGCATGCTCGCGGACGAGCTCGAGGTCCCCGACGGGCAGGTCCTGACCCGCCAGGGAGCGAGCGGCGGTGAGTTTTTCATCGTTCTCGACGGCCAGGTCGCCATCGAGAAGGACGGCAGGCGCATCGCGACCATGAATGCCGGCGACTTCCTGGGCGAGATCGCTCTGATCGACGGGAAGCCCCGAACGGCGACCGCCCGCGCGGAGGGCACGGCACGCCTGATGGTGATCGGCCGTGCTCCGTTCCACGAGCTGATGGACGAGTTTCCGCAGGTTCGCGTCAGTGTCCTCGAGGCACTCGCCGAGCGCGTGCGAGCCCACGAGCCGTCGGAGACCGCCTGAGCGTCGTCCGTGGCTGAGCTCGTCGTCGTTGGTGGAACGGTCGTCACAGCCGCCGGCTCGTTTCCGGCGGACGTGGGGGTCGACCACGGTCGCATCAGTGCGATCGGTCCGGGAATCGCGTCCGAAGGCGCCGAGCTGATCGATGCGAGCGGCCTGCTGGTTCTTCCCGGCGTCATCGACGTGCACACCCACATGCGTCTCCCGACCGCCTGGGAGCCGGGCCGGTTCCTGCGCGACTCGCTCGCCGCCGGGCACGGCGGCACGACGACCTTCCTGACGTTCAACAACCCGGGCACCGGGATATCCGAACGCGCACAGCGCTCGCTGCTGCGCGGCCTCGCGGAGTTTCGAGAACGAGCAGCCGGGGAGTCCGCCGTCGACTTCGGGCTCTCGTCGGTGATCACCGGCCAGCAGGACGATCCGATCTCAGAGCTGCCGGCACTGATCGAGGCCGGCGTCCCGTCCTTCAAGGCGTTCATGGTCTACGACTTCCGCCTGCCCGACGATCGGCTGCGGCGCGCGATGGAGGTCGCAGCCCGGCACGGCGGGATGCTGCAGGTCCACTGCGAGGATGCATCGATCATCGATCCGCTGATCGCGCGAGCACTCGCCGCCGGCGAGGTGGCCTGCCGCAACCACGCCCTGTGCCGGCCGCCGGCCGCCGAAGCGGCCGCGACCCGCACGGCGATCGAGATGGCGCGTCGCGCGGATGCGCCGCTGTACATCGTGCATCTCTCCTGCGAACGTGCGCTGGATGCCGTCGCCGAGGCGAAAGCCCGCGGCGAGCCGGTCTACGCCGAGACCTGCCCCCACTACCTGACCTTCACGTCCGACCTGTACGACGAGCCCGATGAGGCCGAGGTCATCAAGCGCGTCATCTCACCGCCTCTTCGCACCAGGGCCGATGTCGACGCCCTGTGGCAGGGCCTCCGCGACGGGGTGCTCGACACGGTCGGGTCGGATCACGTGCCGGACCGGGTCGCAGTCGAGAAGCATCTACCAGCGCCGCCCTTCCCGCAGATCAGCAATGGGGGCCCCGGCATCGAGACGTTGCTGTCGGTCGTCTACTCCGAGGGCGTCGCCGGTGGCCGGCTCTCCTTGCCGCGCATGGCAGATGTGCTGAGCACGACACCGGCGCGTCTCTTCGGCCTGGGCTCGAAGGGCGCCATCGAGGTCGGACGCGACGCCGACCTCGTGCTCTTCGACCCTTCGGCGCATCGAACGATCCGCCAGGCGGACCTCCACCACACGAGCGACTACACGCCGTACGAGGGCCTGCCGGTCGTCGGCACGGTGCGCCGCGTCCTGCTGCGCGGAGAGGCGGTCCGGGCGGGCGGCGGTCGCTTCGTGGAGCGCTGGCTGGACTGACGCCCTGATCGATGGAGCGTCACCCCAGGTAGGGGTAGGCGACCACCGTCAGGAAGGGCTCGAACGGCTGGCCGAGCACAAGCTGGTCGAGGAGCTTCGCCGCATCGGTCAGGCGAGAGGAGGGGCCGCCGGACTGCAGGCGGGCAAGCTCCTCGCCGCGGACCGCCGCGTACAGATCGGCCGACATTGGTCTGCCGTCGTCCAGCCTGACCGCATGCTGTCGCCACTGCCATAGCTGGGACCTGCTGATCTCGGCGGTTGCCGCGTCCTCCATCAGGTTGTTGATGGCGGCCGCGCCGTTGCCGCCCAGCCAGGCGGCGAGGTACTGGATCGCGATCGAGACGTTGGCACGGACGCCGGCCTCGGTCACCGTCCCGCCGTCGATCGTGACCGACAGGAGGTCCGAGGCGGCCACCACCACGTCCTCCCGCATTCGTTGCTTCTGGTGCGGCCGGTCGTCAAGCGCCTCGTCGAACACCTCGGCGGCAACGGACACCAGATCGGGGTGGGCGACCCATGTCCCGTCGAAGCCGTCTCCGGACTCGCGCTGCTTGTCGACCCGCACCTGCTCCAGCGCGTTGGCCGTGACGTCCGGCTCGCGGCGGTTCGGGATGAACGCGCTCATGCCGCCGATGGCGTGTGCACCGCGGCGATGGCAGGTCTGCACCAGGAGCTGGGAGTAGGCGCGCATGAACGGCACCGCCATGGTCACCTGCGACCGGTCGGGGAGCACGAAGTCCGAGCGGTCGTGGAACTTCTTGATGAGGCTGAAGATGTAGTCCCAGCGGCCGGCGTTGAGGCCCGAGGCATGCTCGCGCAGCTCGTACAGGATCTCGTCCATCTCGAATGCGGCCAGGATCGTCTCGATCAGCACCGTGGCCCGCATGCTGCCGCGCGGGATTCCCAACCGTTCCTGGGCCGCGACAAAGACGTCGTTCCACAGTCGTGCCTCGAGGTGCGACTCCAGCTTGGGCAGGTAGAAATAGGGTGCCGTGCCGCGTTCCAGCCGCTCGGCGGCGTTGTGGAAGGCGTACAGGCCGAAGTCGAACAGGCTGGCCGAGATGGGGGAGCCGTCGACCGCGACGTGCGCCTCGTCAAGGTGCCAGCCGCGCGGGCGCACGAGCAGCGTGGCGACGTGGTCGTTGAGGGCGTAGGCCTTGCCGTCGGGATTGGTGAAGGCCAGGGTTCCGCGCACGGCGTCGCGCAGGGCGACCTGCCCGCCGACCACGTTGCGCCAGGTCGGCGACAGCGCATCCTCCAGGTCGGCCATGAACACCCTTGCGCCGGAGTTCAGCGCGTTGATCATCATCTTCGCCTCGGCCGGGCCGGTGATCTCGATGCGCCGGTCGTCGAGATCAGGTGGGGCTGGGGCCACCTGCCAGCTCCCCGAACGCACCTCGGCGGTGTCCGTGAGGAATCCCGGCAGCTCGCCGCCATCGAGGCGCGCCTGGCGAGCTCGGCGATTCTCCAGCAGCTCCAGCCGCCGAGGGTTGAAGGATCGATGCAGTTCGGCCACGAAGCCGAGCGCTTCGGGCGTCAGGATCTCGGCGGATCGAGGAAGGTTGGCCCCGGTGACCGTCACACCAGGGATCGAATCGGGCATGAGCCCACAGCCTAGCGCGTTGGTTCCATCCCGTACCGGTGCCGCCTGTCGAAATCGGCCTCGCCAATCCGTAGACACATTGTCAAACTCAGCAGCCCCAGAGGAGAGCAGCGTGAAATACGTGATCATGTTCACCAGCCGGCCGGATCTCGACGCGATGATCCCGAGCGAGCGGCGGGATGCGGTCTACCAGGAGATCTTCCGGTGGTTCGAGGACCATGACGCCGAGATCAGCGATGGCGGCGCGGAGCTGCAAGCGGTCGACACGGCTACGACGGTCAAGGCATCGGACGACGGCGCGGGGCCGGTCGTCGTCGATGGCCCGTTCTCGGAGGCCAAGGAGAGCATCGGCGGCTTCTCGATCATTGACGTTGCGGATATGGACGCCGCAATCGCCCTGGCGCGCACCTGGCCTTCGATGACGTTTCCCGGCGTGGCGATCGAGATCCGCCCGATCGTCGACCACTCCGCTGACTGAACCCGGATGACGAACGCCGCCCCGGACGTCGCCCTGGCGCAGCTGGTTCGGCGCGAAGCGGGCCTCATCGCCGCGTCGCTCAGCCGGCGCCTGCGCGACTTCGATCTCGCCGAAGAGGCGGTCCAGGATGCCATCGTCGTGGCGCTGCGCTCGTGGCGCCGCGACGGCGTGCCGCCGAATCCCGGCGGCTGGCTGGCGGTGACCGCGCGGCGCAACGCCATCGACCGGCTGCGGCGCCGTGCCAGCGGCACGCGAGCGGCTGCTTCGCTCGCCGCGGAGTGGCAGCCCGATCGCGCAGCGCCACAGGGTCCGCCGGACATTCGCCTGCCGATGCTCTTCGCGTGCTGCCATCCGGCGCTCGCCCCGGAGGCGCGGCTGGCACTCACGCTGCGAGCGGTGGTGGGCCTCACCACCGTCCAGATCGCCGATGCCTTCCTGGTGCCCGAGGCGACCCTGGCGCAGCGCATCGTGCGCGCCAAGCGCAAGATCGTGCAGGCCGGCATCCCGTTGCGCGTTCCCGAAGGGTCGGAGCTCGCGGAGCGGCTGGACGACGTCCTGACGGTCACCTACCTGACCTACAACGCCGCATATCTCGCTGCTCCGCCGGCGCCTGACCCCGACCTCGCGGGTGACGCCGTGTGGCTGGCCGAGCTGCTCGTCGCGGAACTGCCGCAGGAACCCGAAGCGATGGGCCTGTTGGCGCTGCTGATGCTGCTGCAATCTCGGGCGGCCGCGCGATTCGACAGCGGCGGCCGCCTCGTCCCACTCGGCCAGCAGGATCGATCGCTCTGGGCCCGCGAGCTCATCCGGGCTGCTGATGGGTTGCTCGCACGGGCAGCGTCGCGCCATCGGCCGGGGAGATACCAGCTCCAGGCTGCCCTGGCCGCCTGCCACGCCCAGGCGCGAAGGGCCAGCCAAACGGATTGGCTCCAGATCCTGACCCTCTACGACATGCTTGCCGGCTTCGACCGATCACCGATCGTGCTTCTTAACCGCGCGATCGCCCTGGCGGAGGTCAGCGGGCCGGCCCGCGCCCTGGCAGAGATCGACAAGCTCACCGACCGGCTGCACGACTACCACCTACTGCACGCCACGCGCGCCCAGCTCCTTGACGCACTCGGGCGGCACGACGAGGCGCGCCAGGCGAACCTGAGCGCTCTGAGGCTGACCGGCAACCCGGCCGAGCGCGAGCTGCTGCGCAGCCGCATTGGCCCCGATGTGATCCGAGTCAGCGCCGAGGCGTGATCACGGGAGCCGTGATGAAGGGCTTGACACGCCGTCCCGCCGCCGAATCCGCGATGAGTGTCTCAAGCCGCCGCTCGCGAGTCTCGGGCCGCTTGGCCGAAAGGATCCAGTGCGCGGCGGTGCGTCGGTAGGAGGGCTGCTCGGCCTGCCAGTAGGCCCACGCCCCGGCATCGGCGCGGAGTCGAGCGATCGAGGCCGCCGGCAGCAGCCGCGGCGTGGATTCGTACGAGTAGCTCGCATCCTTGCGCAGGTCGCGTTCGGCAAAGACACGCAGGCCGGCCGCATGCATGCGCCCCGCGGCCGTCAGCTGCGCGACCTTGGCGATGTTGATCGCGCTCCAATTGCTCGTCCGGCGCCGCGGCGTCCAGCGAGTGGCGACCACCTCGTGATCGATGCGTCGCGTCTTTCCGTCGATCCAGCCGAAGCAGAGCGCCTCGTCGACCGCCTCAGCGTAGGTCATCGCCGTCTTCGCCACACCCTTCTTGTAGAAGCCGATCCAGAGCTCGGTCGCGCTGTCGTGGTTGGTCTTCAGCCATGCGCGGAAGTCCGCGACGGTGCGGAAGATCCTCGCGCTCGGCAGGCTGCGATCTGACATGGGTCGAATGATCGCAGACGACGGCATGCCTGTCGCCGCAATGACAGACGTGCCGGGCGGTGCCAGACTATGATCCGCTCAATTTCCCGATGCGAGTACAGACATGCCGCTGTTCCTTGACGAGCACGAGCACATCGCCGGCCTGACCGGCGCGGCGGTGGCGCAGGCCCACACGCGCGACCTGGAGGTCGGCCCCAAGTACGGCGTGACCTACCTGCGCTACTGGTACGACGAGGCCACGGGCAAGGTGTTCTGCCTGGTCGATGCGCCAACCGCGCAGGCAGCCGAGGATGTGCACCGCGAAGCGCACGGGCTGTTGGCCGACCGCCTGGTCGAGGTGATGGAGGGAGCCTAGTCGCTCCCGGCGGCGCGCGCGAGGACCGTCCGCCACGATGCAGCGCGCCCCTCGGCGACCCCCGCCCGCACGACGTCCTGCCCGACGCTCGCGCCGAGCTCCGCCAGGAATTGCTCGACACGCGCGCTGTTGGCCGCGGAGAGCGGCGCGCCAACGGCGTCGCGGATCGCGCTGGCCGCCCCGAGCAGCGCTGCGGCCCGGCGCGGCCTGTCCTCGGTGATTCCCGCCAACCGCTCGAGCACGGTCGCCACGCCGACCCGGTCGCCGAGCGCACCACGGATGGCGATACTGGTCTGGTAAAGCTGCTCGGCACCGGGCAGATCTCCCGCGACGGCAGCAAGCTCGGCGAGGCGCGCCGTGAGCCGTGCCTGCGCGTGGCGGTCGCCGGTCTGCTCATGGATCGCGATCGCCTCGCGGTACTTGTCGCGAGCCGTTTCCTGATCGCCCCGGCGCTCAGCGGCCTGTGCCAGCTTGGCCGTGGCGTGCGCCACCCCCCAGCGATCGTCGATGGCCTCAAAGGTGCCGACGCTCTCGGCGAACAGGCGGTCCGCCTCGGCATCGTCACCCTGCTGAGCGGCCACGTCGGCCAGATTGATGAGGCTGAACGCCGCGCCCCGTGCGTCGTTTCCATCACGTGAAAGCTGAATCGCTTCCCCGAACAGCTGCCGCGCACGTTCGAGGTCACCACGCTCCACCGCGATATTGGCGCTGTTGCTCGCCGCAGCGGCCACCCCCAGCGGATTCCCGAGCTCGCGGTAGAGCAGCAGGCTCGCGTCGTGGAACGCCGCGGCCGCCGCGTTGTCGCCCTGCTGCGCCGCGAGCACGCCGGCGCCGGTGAGCGCGTTCGCTCGGCGCGAGGAGACCTCTCCGCCGACGCGCGCCAGGGCTCGCTGGAGCCAGGTGCTCCCCTCGGCAAGGTCGCCGCGAACCTCCCAGAAGCGCCACAGGCCGGATGCCAGGCTGAGCTCGGCATCGGCGCCATCGGGATCCTCGTGGGCCCAACGCAGTGCCGCTCGCAGGTTGTCCTGATCGCGCGCGAGCCGTGTGATCCAGGCGGGTTGCACTGCGCCGGAGAAGAAGGCCGGTCGCGCCTGCTCGACCAGCGCCACGAACCAATCCCGCTGGCGGAGGCGAATCGCGGCAGCCTCGTCCGTATCGGCCAGCCGATCCTGGGCGTACTCGGCGATCGTCTCGAGCATCTCGTAGCGCGCCTCGGCATCGTCGTCGACGGCCACCAGCAGCGACTGATCGACGAGGCGGCCGAGCAGGTCGAGCATGTCGTCCGCCTCCACCGGCCCACCACTGCAAATGGCCTCCGCCGCGTCGAGCGAAAAGCTTCCGCCAAACACCGAGAGCCGCTGCAGGAGACTGCGCTCTGCCGCGGAGAGCAGGTCGAAGCTCCAGTCGAATGCGGCCCGCAGTGTCCGGTGGCGCGGCAGCGAGGTGCGGCTGCCACCGGTAAGCAGCCGGAAGCGACCGTCGAGACGCGCCGCGATCTGCTGCGCCGGGAGCGAGCGGATGCGGGCCGCGGCCAACTCGACAGCGAGTGGGATGCCATCCAGCCTCCGGCAGATCTGGGCGATGGTGGAGGCGTTCTCGCCGGTGACCGCGAAGCCGGGCATCACCGCGGCCGCGCGATCGACGAACAGGCGGACGGCATCGCATGCGGCGAGGGCTGACAGATCGTCGGTCACCGACGTGAGCGGAAGGGACATGGATGGCACCGGCATGAGGCTCTCGCCCGGCAGCCCCAGTGCCTCGCGACTCGTGGCCAGCAGCTGCAGGCGAGGGCAGTGGCGCAGCAGCTCGTCGGCGGTGCCGACCACAGCGTCGAGGAGGTGCTCGCAGTTGTCCAGGATCAGCAGCACTCGCTTGTCTCCGATCGTTTCGATCAGGGTCTCGAGCAGGCTTGCGCTGGGTTGCTGCTTAACATTGAGCGCGGAGGCGACCGACTCGACGACGAGGTGCCCCTCGCTGATCGATCCAAGCTCCACGAGCCACACGCCGCCCTCGAAGGCATCGGCCAGATGCGCTCCGATCTCGATAGCCAAGCGAGTTTTTCCGACGCCGCCCGGGCCGGTGAGCGTCAGGACGCTCGCGTCCTGCAATCGCAGCTCGCCGTCGGAGATCTCGTGATCGCGGCCGACGAAGCTCGACAGCTGGCGCGGCAGGTTGTTCGGCAGGGTGTCGAGCGAGCGGACCGGCGGGAACTCCGTTCGCAGGTCAGGCCCGGCGACCTGGTACAGGTGCTCCGGTACCGAAAGGCCGCGCAATCGGTGCGCGCCCAGGTCGCGCAGGGTGACATCGCTCGGCAGGCTGCTGCCGATGAGCGCGTGCACCGCTCCCGAAACGAGGATCTGTCCGCCATGCCCGGCCGAGCAGATGCGCGAGGCACGATGGACGTCGATGCCGACATAACCGGTCAGTGCGCTCAGCGGCTCCCCGGTGTGAATGCCCATGCGCACCCGCACCGCCGCGTTCGAAGGCCAGGCGTGCTCGGTCAGGGCACGCTGCGCGCCAAGGGCCGCGGCAAGAGCGCCACGAGTGGTCGGGAAGGAATAGAACAGGCCGTCACCGGCGGCGTCCACGCGCGCACCGCCGTGTGCGTCCGCGGCGTCGCCGACGATGCGATGGTGGTCTTCCAGCAGGGACGCGTAGCTGTCGCCAAGTTGCTCGAGCAGGTGTGTCGAGCCCTCGATGTCGGTGAACAGGAGTGTGACGGTGCCGCGCGGAAGCGAGGATTCGGTCATCCAGCTACCAACCCCCTTCCAGCCGGATGAGCCGATACAGCACGCGGCTCGCCACGGCGAGGCGATAGGCCGCCGTCGAGCGCACGTCGTCGATCGGGTGGATCTCGGCGGCGAGGCTGGCAACCGCACGATCTCCCGTCGTCTGCGTCGGTGGCGAGCCCTGCAGGATCTGTTCGGTCTCCCAGACGCGGATGGGCCGTTCGGCAACCGATCCCAACGCCAGGCGCACGTCCTGCCAGGCTCCGTCGCTGCCCGTGCGCCACGCGAGGGCCATGACAACCTTGCTGATGGCCTGCGCGCGTCGCGTGCCGATCTTCCGAAAGCGGACCTGCCGATCATTGGCGAGCGGGATTCGAATGCGGAGGATGAGCTCATCAGGCGCCATGGCGGTCTGCCGATACGCGGTCCAGAAGTCGTGCGCCGCGATCGTGCGCTCGCCACGCGCACTGCCAACCACGATCTGCGCATCGGTCGCGAGGAGCACGGGCAGCGTGTCGCCCGCGGGCGAGGCGTTCGCGATGTTGCCGCCCAGCGTGCCTCGGTTCTGGATCTGCGCGGCGCCGATGGTGGCGGCCGCCTCGCCCAGCTCCGGCAGGAACTCGCCGATGAGCGGCGAGCGCCGGATCTCGGCGTAGGTCGTCAGCGCGCCGAGCACGATGGCCCGGCCGTCGACCGTGATACCGCGCAGCTCATCCAGCTGCCAGAGGTCAAGGATCCGGCGTGGTGGATCGCCGAGCTCGCCGGTGATCTGCACCATCAGGTCCGTCCCGCCGGCGATGGGCCGCAGCAAGCCTCCGGTGAGCAGCCGGTAGGCGTCCACCAGCGACGACGGCGACTCGACCGGCGGCTCGACGGGACGTGGCATAGTCTATTCGACGACGCCGGCGACCCGACGGGAGGCCAGCGCAATCGCGTCGATGATCTTGGTATAGCCCGTGCAGCGGCACAGGTTGCCGGCGATCGCCTGGCGGATGCCGTCGTCGGTCGGCTCGGCACCGGACGCGATGAAGGCCTCGCCCGCCATCAGCATGCCGGGCGTGCAGATGCCGCATTGGGCCCCGCCGGTCTCCAGGAATGCCGCCTGCAGGACGTTGAGTCGCTCCTCGTGGGCGAGCCCCTCGACCGTGATCACGGAGCTCCCTGCCACCTGGCAGATGGGGACCAGGCATGCATCGACCACGGCACCATCGAGCAGCACGCTGCAGGCGCCGCACTCACCCTCGCCGCAGCCCTCCTTGGTGCCGGTCAGTCCGAGGTCCTCGCGCAGCACATCGAGCAGGCGCCGCATGCCCGGCACGTGGAGCTCGACGCGGTCGCCGTTGACCTGCAGGCCGATGCTCATCGGCGGTGCTCCCGGTCGTCTTCCGCGTCCGTCGGTGCGCGGAAGGGCTGCGCGTCGGTCCGGGCCTGCGGGGATGGGTCGCTGCCGCGGACCGGCTCCGCGCGATTGGCAACCGAGCCATCCTGCGAACCGACGCTGATGCCCGGTGGTGGCGGCGCGTCGACACCGACCATGGCGGCCAGAATGCGTTCGGGCGTGGCCGGCAGGTCGTGTATCCACACGCCAGTGGCATCATGAATGGCGGCCACCACGGCGGGCGCCGCGACGTCCATCGGCAGCTCGCCGACGCCCTTGGCGCCGTGCGGCGAGCCGCTGAACGGCTTCTCGACCAGGATGGCGCGGATCGGCGGGGCGTCAAGCGCCGTGGGGATGAGGTAGGTCGCGAGGCGATCGTTGAGGTAGCGGCCGTCGCGCAGCTTGATCTCCTCGATCGTCGCGTAACCGATGGCCTGCAGCGTGCCGCCCTCGACCTGGCCCTCGGCCAGGATCGGGTGGATCACCCGTCCGATCTCGTCGGCCGAGACGCAGTCACGCACCGCCACCTCCCCGGTGTCGAGGTCGACGTCGACGCGTACCACGGCGCAGGCCCAGCCGTAGGCCGGGTAGGCGTCGCCGGTGTACGTCTCGTCGTCGAAGGCGACGCCGGGGTAGGGCTCGAACTGCTCGTCGACCCGCATCGGCCCAACCTCGGCGTAGGACTCGGCGAACGGCCGGCCCGTGCGCCCCTCGACCAGCAGGCGCAGGCGCCCCGCGGCGCGGATCAGCAGACCGCCGACGACCATGGCCGTCCGCGAGGCAACCGTCGGACCCGAGTCGGGGACGAAGGAGGTGTCCTGTGGCGCAATCTCGACCTCGTCGTACTCGACGCCGAGCGCCTCGGAGACCAGCTGCGGGAAGATCGTCTTGGTGCCCTGGCCCATCTCGGTCGAGGCGGTGAGGATGCGGATGCGGCCCTCGTCGGTGAGCTCCAGCGAAGCCACGGAAGCCAGCTGGACCTCGCCCGAGCCGGTGAATCCCGCGCCATGCCAGGCCAGCGCCAGACCGATGCCTGATGCGACGCGCCCGTCGTTCGGCCGCGGGGTTTGCAGCGCTTCGTCGAGATCGACGTCGGCCGCCGCCGCTTCAAGCACCTCGATGCCGCCCACGCTCTCGCGCAGCACCTGCCCGGTGGGCGTCGTATCGCCCTCGCGGTAGACCCAGCGCCGCCGCAGGTCGAGCGGCGAGACGTCGAGCGCCTCGGCGATGCGATTGACCTGCATTTCGGCGGCGAACTCGGTCTGCGGCGCACCGAAGCCGCGGAAGGCCCCGTTGGGCGGCGTGTTGGTGGCCATGGCGCGACCGCGAATGCGGACGTTGTCGCAGCGGTACGGGCCGGCGGCATGCAGCACGCCGCGACTGAGCACCACCGGCGTCAAGGTGCAGTACGCCCCCCCATCCATGATCACCTCGATGTCCTGCGCCACGAGCCGGCCATCACGGGTCACGCCGGTACGGTGACGCATGATGGCCGGGTGGCGCTTGGTGGTGGCGCTGATGTCCTCGTGGCGGTCGTAGATCATGCGCACCGGCTTCCCGCACTTCCGAGCGAGCAGCGCGGCGTGCAGCGCGATCATGGAGGGGTACTCTTCCTTGCCGCCGAAGCCGCCGCCGGTCTCGGACTGGACGACCACCGCCTGCGTGTCGCTCAGGCCGAGTGCCCGCTTGAGCGCCTTGTGGATGTAGTACGGGCACTGCAGCGAGCCGTGGACGCTGACCCCGCCGTCCTCTCGCGGCACGCCGATCATCGCCTGGTTCTCGATGTAGAGCTGCTCCTGGTGACCGACCCGATATTCGCCCTCGATGACGATGTCCGCCTCGGCGAAGCCGGCGTCGACGTCGCCGCGGCCAACCGAGAAGTGCGCGAACTCCTGGGTTGCCTGGAGCGGATCGAAGACCGCGGGCAGCGGCTGAGTGCGGACGGTGACGTGTCGCCGCGCCTCCCGCAGGGTGGCCGGGTCAGGCGCCGCCAATAGCACCAGCGGCTCGGCCTGGTGACGGATCTCGCCGCCGACCGGCACGAGCGCGGGCTGGTCGTCGTCGATCAGGCTCACGATGTTCTCGCCCGGAATGTCGTTGGCGGTGACCACCACCACGCGCTTCCAGTCGAACGCGTCGCCGAGCTCGACCGCCAGCAGCCGTGCGTGGGGCTCGGTCGAGCGGACGGTCGTCCCGTACCACGCGCCGGGAAAGACGAGATCGTCCGCGTACTTCGCCTTGCCGGTCAGCTTGGCCGGTCCCTCGCGGCGAGGCGGGGCGGCCGGAATCGCGCGCCCCGGCGAAGGCGCACTCGGGCGAACGACAACCGCAGCGGGCGGGGAGGCAGTGCTGGTCATCGGTCCGGCGTGTCCATCGGCCAATCCTAGCGTGCCGGAAGGACGGCGCCGCATCTTCAGCGGGCCTCGCTGATCTCGAGCAGGTGGCCGTCTGGATCTTGGAAGAAGGCGCGCACCTCGTGCTGGTACTCGACCGGCGGCGCAAGGAAACGAGCTCCCCGAGCACGCAGGACCTCGTAGGCCGCCGCGCAGTCCGGCACGCGCATGGTCAGTTCGTGGCTGACGCGACGCGGGTCGGCCGGGGGAGCGAAGGTGATCTCGGGCTTGTCGCGTGTCGGCTCACCGCCGGTCACCAGCAACAGCCAGACGCCCTGGAAGCGCAGGACGGCGGACGTACCGCCGTATTCGCGATGCAGGCTGGCGCCCAGGATGTCGGTGTAGAAGGCACGCGACGCATCCATGTCGCCCACGACGAGCAGGAGGCTCAGCTCCACGGCGTCTGATGGAAAGATCTCGGTCATGGCTCGATCTCCGTTTCAGAGGACGCGACCGTGACGCAGTGCGCGTCCCGGCAGCGCTCCGGTGTGCGTGCCCTGGTCGACGACGAGCTCGCCGTTGACGAGCACGTACTCGATTCCTTCGGGGAACTGCCTTGGCTCATCGTAGGTCGCCCGCGACCGGACGCGGTCCGGATCGAAGACGACGACGTCGGCCGCGTACCCGTCGCGAAGCGACCCTCGGTCGCGCAGGTCCAGGCGAGCGGCCGGCGCCGACGTCATCTTGCGCACCGCCTCCTCGAGGCTCATCAGCCGCTGCTGCCGCACGAACTCGCCGAGCACACGCGGGAAGGAGCCGTAGGTCCGCGGCGATGGTTTGAGGCCGATGAACGTCGAATCGGTGCCGAACATGCCATCCGGGTGCGCCACGAACTGGCCCAACGTCTCCGACCACGGGCCGGAGGTCACCTGGTTGACGCGCAGGTCCTCGCTGAGCAGCAGATCGCAGATGGCGTCGACCGCGTCGACGCCGCGCTCGTTCATGACGTCAGCCAGGGTGCGTCCCTCGAACACGGCGTTCGCATCGGTCACGAAGGCGCCCAGGCGCACGTCGGCCCATCCGGCCGCGGTGGTGTGGGCCGGACCCATCTCCGCGCGCAGCCGGTCCCGCGTCGACCGCTCGGCGAGGCGCTCCTTCAGGCGGATCGGTCCGCCGGACTGCACCCAGATCGGCAGCTGGATCAGCAGTCGCGTGGATGCCCATTCGTACGGATACGTGTCGAATGTGACGTCCTGACCCGCGGCGCGCGCATCCTCGACGAGGGCCAGCATCGGTCCTGGCCCGCCCGGCTGGGTCTGCCGATGGTAGAAGTGGGTGAGGTGCACCGGCCCGTCGCCGCGCTGCCCGATCTCGATCGCCTCGCGGAAGGGATCCAGGTAGCGGTCGCCGAGCGCATAGCGGACGTGGGTGTGGTAGATCCCGCCGTGGCGTGTGGCCTCGTTGGTCAGCTCGGCCAGCTCGTCGGTGGTCGCGTAGGCACCCGGCGGGTAGTCGAGCCCGCTTGAGATCCCGAAAACGCCCTCCTGCATGGCCTCCCGCAGCCGGGCGCGCATATCGGCGATCGCGCGCTCGTCGGCCGCCCTGTCTTCCCAGCCGATGGCGCCGATGCGCAACGCGGTGTTCCCGACCAGCATGGCCAGGTTGACCGCGGTCCCGTCCAGGCGCTCGAGGTAGGAGGCGACGTTCGTCCAGTCGTAGGAGATCGCCGGCCGACCGTCGAGACCGGCATTCATCTCGACCAGGCTGGCGAGGTCGTCGGCTGCCAGTGGAGCGTACGAGAGCCCGTCGACACCGATGACCTCGGTGGTGACTCCCTGGCGCACCTTCGGCTCGTGCCGCGGCTCGGCGAGGATGTGCAGCCCCGAGTGCGAGTGCAAGTCGATGAAGCCGGGCGCGACGACCATGCCGCTGGCGTCGATCGTCCGGGCAGCCTCCGGCGCCGGCTCATCGGCGGTCAGCAGACGCAGGCGGCCATCCTCGACCGCGACCGTCCCGGGCCGGCCCGGCTCGCCGCTGCCGTCGACGACCGTGCCGTTGATGAGCAGAATGTCGGTCATGCCGCGGGCAGGCGGCGTCCGCGGACCCACGCGCCGCGGACCATGTCCGGATGCGAGCGGAAGATGAGCCGGCTCATGAGCTCCTCCGGCTCATCGACGGCCGAGTCGCTCACTGGCTGCGTCAGCGACGGGTCGACCAGGATGAAGTCCGCATCCTTGCCGACCTCCAGCGATCCAATGCGGTCGTCCTGGCCGAGCACGCGCGCTCCATCGATCGTTCCCATGCGCAGCCAGTCGAGCGGCGTGAGCGGCGGCTGCTGATCGCCGAGCATCGCGCGGCGCCCGTTCTGCGTATAGGCGCCGGCGCACATGGCGCCGAAGATCGACAGATCCGGTCCTCCGGCGACGTCGGATCCCAAGCCGACGGTGATCCCGGCCTCGAGGTAGCGGCCGAGCGGCATGGCGCCGCTCGACAGGAAGAGGTTCGACGCCGGGCAGTGCGCGACGTGCGTGCCGGTTTCGGCGAGGCGCCTGACCTCCCGATCGGAGAGGTGGACGGCATGCGCCAGGATGGCGTTGGCGCCGAGGCCGCCGGCGCGGTCGTAGACGTCGGTGTAATCGATCGCATCGGGGAAGAGACGCCGGACCTCGCCGATCTCGCGATGATCCTCGGCCAGATGGGTCTGCCAGTAGGTCCCACTCGCGGAGGCGAGCGCCGCGGACTCGCGCAGCATGTCGGCCGTGCAGCTGACCGCGAAACGGGGCGTGACCGCGTAGCGCAGGCGTCCGTCGTCGCGGCCGTGCCAGCGTTCGATCAGGTCGGCGCTCTGCCGCAGGCTCGTCTCGAGCACCTCCCCGTCTGGCAGGCGCGCGTCGTATCGGAAGCGATCCATCATCACCTTGCCGATGACGGCACGGATCCCGTGCGCCTCGGCGGCGCTGAACGCGGCATCCGTACTCGGCTCGAAGACGGCGCCGTACAGCACGACGGTGGTCGTGCCGGCGGCGGCGAAGGCGCGAAAGGCGAGGGGGGCCAGGCGTTCGGCCGCGGTCCGGTCGAAGGTGCGCTCGAGCGGAAAGATGTAGACCTCGAGCCAGGTCAGCAGGTCCAGACCCCGCGCCGAGCCCGGCATTCGGCAGCTGCGGCAGGTGCGCGTGCAGATCGATCATGCCGGGGAGAAGGAGCATCGGGCGAAGGTCGATAACGTCGTCGGTTGCCCCGGCGATCTCGCTGATGCACCCGCGATCGTCGACGCGCAGCACGGCATCTGGCTCGAACCTGGTCCCGCCTTCGGCGAGCGGCGTCAGAAGGCGCGCGCGAATGGCGAACGGCGGGCGACCGGAGAGTCTCGATTCGGCGGTTGCCCCCGGCAGCGGCTGCATCGGTCGTTGAGCTCAGACCGATGCCGGCGGCTCGATCGCCGCGATTTCCGCCGCGAACGCCGCTCGCAGCGTCGCCTTCTCACGCTCCTCGAGCCAGGTCGCCTCGACCCCGTCGAGCGCGGTCGCGCACATCTCGCCCCACGGCATCCCCAGCGCCGAGGCGACGGATCGGTACTCCTTGCCGAGGTCGAGGTCGGTCATCGCCGGGTCGTCCGTGTTCAGCGTGGCCAGCAGCCCCGCCTGGCGCATGCGCCGGAACGGATGCTCAGCGAGCGACGGGTAGCGATTCGCGATCAGGATGTTCGAGTTCGGGCAGACCGTCAGCGGGATGCGCGCCTCGGCGACGCGGGCAACCAGTGCCGCGTCGTCCATGATCGCCAGGCCGTGGTCGATCCGCGAGATCCCGAGGCTCTCCAGGGCCACCCCAATGTTATCGGCGCCGGTGTCCTCGCCAGCGTGGGAGGTGAGCCTCAGCCCCGCACTCCCGGCCAGCGTGAACGCCGGCGCGAAGTCGCGTGGATCGATCCCACGCTCGGTCGAGTCCATGCCGAGCCCGATGACCGCATCGCCCTCACCCGACCTCCTCAGCGCCACCAGCTGCTTCGCCAGCTCCAGGCCGGCAGTCGGCCCGAAGGCGCGGTCGATGTCGCAGATCAGCCGGCAGCGGACATCCGTTTCACGCTCCGCCATTGCAATCCCGGAGCTCAGCCCGGCCACGATCGATGCCAGCGACTGGCCCTCCGCCAGGTGCCGCGCCGGCGTGAAGAACATCTCGCGGTATTTCAGGCCGTGGGGTGCCGCATCGATGATCGACTCATACGCCACGCGCGCCCAGTCCTCGCGGTCGGCGATGAGGGACTGGACCAACCAGAAGATGTCGAGGAACGAGTTCAGCGAGTCGTATCGGTACAGCTCGGTTGGATCATCCGTCGGCAGTGAGCGGCGGTTCTTGTGAGCGAGCTCGATGACCGTCGCAGGTCGCACGGTTCCCTCGACGTGGCAGTGCAGCTCGACCTTCGGCAGCCTGTCGTACGCGTCCATGCTGGCGCGCATCATAGGCTGGCTTGATGTCGGACCGATACGAGCTCCGCAACGATGGCCACCGCGATCTCGCCCGGGTCGCGGCCTCCCAGGTCCAGGCCGATGGGGGCATGCAGCCGCGTCAGCTGCTCCTCCGTGGCACCGGCGGCCAGCAGCCGCTCGCGCCGGTCGGCCTGGGCTTTCTTCGAGCCGATGGCGCCCACGTACGCCGGATCACCGGCCAGCGCTGCCAGCAGCGCCGGCTCGTCGATCTTGGGGTCGTGCGACAGGACGACGACGTAGTCCGACGGCCCCAGGCGCGTCTCGGCGAAGGCGACATCGGGCCACACGATGCGCACATCCGCGCCGGCGAAGCGGTCCTGCCCGGCGAAGAGACGGCGTGGGTCGATCACCAGCGCCGCGAAGCCGGCGCGGGCGGCGATAGCCACGACATGCTCGGCCACGTGCCCGGCGCCCACCACCCACAGGCGCGGCGGGGCCACGACCCGGTCCACGAACTCGGTCAGCGGAACTCTGCGCTCAACCGGCGTGCCTCGCTCCGCCCCGATGGCGAAGTCGACGAGTGCCTCGTCGACGGGCTCGATGACGACGTCGATCTCCCCGCCGCACATCAGGCCCACGCTCATCGCCATGTCGTCCGAGATCCCGTAGTGGACCAGCCGGGCCTGGCCGTGGCGCAGCACCTGGAGCGCCTGCTCGACCACGTCGCCCTCGACGCAGCCGCCGCTCACCGAACCGGCGATCTGACCGCCGACGCCGACGGCCAGCCTGGAGCCCGGCTGGCGTGGCGCCGAGCCGGTCACGCGCGTCACGGTCGCGAGTGCCACCCTCATTCCCGCAGCGTGCCAGTCGCGCACGGCAGCGAGCGCCTCGTCGATCATCGGGCCAGTATATGAAGTCATGGTTGGGACTGATGTCGGGGCCGTGGTCCTCGCGGCGGGAGAGTCGCGCCGCTTCGGCGGACGCAAGCAGCTGGCCCGTCTCGCCGGTCGAACACTTCTCGAGCACGTCCTGGTAGCCGCCCACGACGCTCGGTTGTCGCCGATCGTGGCGGTCGTGCCGATCTGGCTCAGCCGCCCGCGCGACTGGGACGCGGCGGACCTGCTCTGGGTTCGCAACGCCTATCCGGAGCGCGGACTGAGCCACTCGTTGCAGCAAGGCTTCGCCGCGCTGCCGCCGACCGTCGCGGCCGCACTGATCCTGCTCGGCGACCAGCCCACCATCGAAGCCGAAGCGATCGACGCGTTGCTGGCGGCTCGTGGCAACCGTCCCATCGTCGCCAGCCGTGCGGGCGACGTGCTGGGCCCGCCGATCGTGGTGGAACGGCGACAGTTCGACATCGTGCGGGAGCTGAGCGGGGACAGCGGCTTGCGCGCCGTCCTCTCTGAGCATCCTGGGTGGGTGACCACCGTGGAGGTCGCCGCGCATCCCGTTGACGTCGACACGCCCGACGACCTCGCGCACCTGGGGCAGCGATGAGCGTCCATCCGTGCCCGGGCTGCGGCGTTCTCCTGGGCGACGACCCTGGTGGGGCGCGGCACCCGTACCTGACGTCGTCCTCCGGTTGCTGGGAGGCGTTCGGCGAGGTGCTGGCCCGCGAGTTCGGCGATCCCGGCTACTTCGCGGAGCACCGCCTGACGGTCGACGCGTACGCGGCGCAGCATCCGGGCGACGACGATCCACGCCAGACCCAGTCGGTCGCGATCCATCTCATCGGGCTGTGCCACGCGCTCGAGCTCGAGACGAGCGGCGTGCTGCTCCTCCGGATCACTCAGCAGCTCACCAGGGCGCGGCACGCCTGGCCCCGGCTCACGTCGCCGTCCGGCTACCCGATGACCGTCGCCGACATCCTCTCGGCACGCGACGCCGAGGAGCACGTCCGGTTGGTCGGCGAGTGGGCGCGGACGACCTGGCAGGCATGGTCGCCGCACCATGCGCTGGTTCGCAATTGGGCGGGCGAGGCGCTGGCCCAGGCCGGGCGGCGTGGGCGCTAGAATCGGTCACATGTTCGATTTGGCGTGGCGCGCGGACACCAAGCGATGACCATCGAGCGGATCACCAGCGCCGAGGTCGACGAGGAGGAGCGCACCCTCGAGTCGACGGTGCGGCCGCGCCGGCTCGACGAGTTCGCCGGCCAGGAGCGCGTCAAAGAGAACCTGGCGATCCTGATCGATGCGGCGCGGGCACGCGACGAGCCGGTCGACCACGTCCTGCTCTACGGGCCTCCGGGGCTCGGCAAGACGACGCTCGCCAACATCGTCGCGGCCGAGATGGGCGCCCAGATCCGGACGACCTCCGGGCCGGCCATCGAGCGCGCCGGCGACCTGGCCGCAGTGCTCACCAGCCTGGGCAAGGGCGACGTGCTGTTCATCGACGAGGTGCATCGGCTCAGCCATGCCGTGGAGGAGATCCTGTACCCGGCCATGGAGGACTTCGCCCTCGACGTGGTGCTTGGCAAGGGACCGGGGGCGCGCAGCGTGCGGCTGCAGATCGAGCACCTGACCGTGATCGGCGCCACCACCCGGGTCGGCAGCATCACCGGGCCGCTGCGCGACCGCTTCGGAGTGACCTACCGCCTCGATTACTACGGCCAGGACGACCTGGAGCACATCGTGCGCCGCAGCGCCGATATCCTGGACGTGGAGATCGAGCCGGAGGCGGCGACCATCATCGCCCGGCGCAGCCGCGGCACGCCGCGTATCGCCAACCGGCTGCTCAAGCGGGTGCGCGACTTTGCCCAGGTGCGTGGCGACGGCCGCGCCACCGCGGAGCTGGCCAACGGCGCCCTCGAACTGCTCGAGATCGACGCGCTCGGCCTGGACGCGCTGGATCGCCAGCTGCTGCGGGCCATGGCCGAGCACCATGCCGGCGGACCGGTCGGACTGCAGACCATGGCAGCCACGATCTCCGAGCCGGTTGAGACGCTCGAGGATGTCATCGAGCCGTATCTGATGCAGATCGGGCTGCTGGCGCGCACCGCGCGCGGACGCCAGCTCACGGTGGGCGGCTGGGCGCACCTGGGCCTGACCCCACCCGCCGGCGCATCGGCCCAGCGTGGGCTGTTCGACGCCTGAACCAATGCCTCCCGAGATCGGCCGCGTCATCCTGATCATCGGACTGGTCCTGGTCGTGATCGGCGGCCTCTCGGCACTGGGGATCCGGTTGCCCTTCGGACGCCTGCCGGGCGACATCGCCATCGAGGGCGAGCACGGCGGCATCTACGTCCCGATCGTCACCATGCTCATCCTGTCGGTGGTGCTCACCATCCTCGCCAACCTCTTCCTGCGCCGCTGACGCGCGACAAAACCCTCGCACCGCGAATCGCGGCGGAGTAGGCTGCGCAGCGGCGCCGTCCGCACCGGTGTCGGACGGGCCTGCATCGGGGGGTCACGGAGGGCACCTACCTGTGGAGGCGAGCACCGACATTCGAGGGGTTCCGAGCTCTGAGGAGCCGGAGAGCGGGATTGCGCGCTACTTCCGATTCCGGGAGCGTGGGACGACAATGGGCACGGAGCTCCGTGCCGGTTTGACCACCTTCATGGTCATGGCCTACATCCTCTTCCTGAACGGATCGATTCTGACCGCCGGCTTTGCGGCGAGCGGCAATCCAGATCCGCACTGGGACGCGGCCACCATCGCGGCAGGCACGGCACTCGTCGCGGGCGTGATGACGATCGCGATGGGTCTCGTCGCCAACTATCCCTTCGCGCTCGCCGCAGGACTCGGCATCAACGCGATTGTCGCCTTCTCGCTGACCGGGCGCGGTCTCAGCCCGGCGGGTGCCATGGGCGTCATCGTGATCGAAGGCATCCTCGTGACGATCGCCGTTCTCGTCGGCCTGCGAGAGGCGATCATGAATGCCGTCCCGGTGTCGCTGAAGCGGGCGATTGGCGTCGGCATCGGCCTGTTCATCCTGTTCATTGGCTTCGCGAACGGCGGCCTGATCAAGTCGAACGTGCCCGGCACGCTCGTCACTGTCTCATTCCCGACCACCGCGGCTCAGTGGGTGTTCCTGGCTGGGCTCTTGATCACCATCGTCCTGTTCGTGATGCGTATCAAGGCCGCCCTGGTCATCAGCATCTTGCTGACGACCATCCTCGCCCTGATATTTGGCGTGGCCACGATCCCCGATGCCAGCCAGCTCATCGCAACGCCGAGATTCGACACCCTGGGCCAGTTCGACCTCGGCCAGGTGTTCAGCGTGCTGCCGATCGTCACGGCGCTGCTTGTGATCTTCGCGATCATGCTGACCGACTTCTTCGACACGATGGGCACCATCACCGGCGTCGCGGCCGAGGCCGGCCTCGCCAGAGCCGATGGGTCGGTTCCCGGCGTCGGACGGGCGCTGCTGGTCGACTCAATCGCCGCGATTGCCGGCGGTGCGGGCGGGGTCAGTTCGAATACGACGTACATAGAGTCGGCGGCCGGGGTGGCGGACGGCGGGCGGACCGGGATGACGTCGGTCACGACTGGTGTGCTGTTCCTGCTGGCAATCCTCTTGGCACCGGTCGCGTTGATCGTCCCCTCGGCCGCAACGGCCCCGGTGCTCGTTCTCGTCGGCTACCTGATGTTCACCCTCATCAAGGACATACCCGTTGCCGACGTCGAGGAGGGTCTTCCGGCGCTCTTGACCATGATCCTCATGCCGCTGACCTACGACATCACCGTGGGCATCGGCGCAGGCTTCATCAGCTGGGTGCTGATCAAGCTGGTGCGTGGTAAGACGGCCGAGATCCACTGGCTGATGTGGGTAGTGGCCATCGCGTTCCTCGTCTTCTTCGCTCAGGACTGGATCACGAGCGTCATCAAGTAACGTCCTGGACCGATGCGCCCGGCCGGACCACCGGCCGGGCGTTTTGGTGCCCGCCTTCTACCATGCACGCATGACCCATTCGCCCCGACTCCGGGTCGACGACTTCGCCTACGACCTGCCCGAGGGAGCCATCGCCCAGACGCCCGCAGAGCCACGCGACGCCTCGCGCCTCCTCGTGCTCGATCGCTCGCGCGGCACGATCGAGCATGCCCGCTTCCGTGACATCGGTGAATGGCTGCGCGCCGGCGACCTGCTGGTCGTCAACGACAGCCGCGTCATCCCGGCGCGGTTGCCCGCCCGGCGAACGGGCGGCGGTGCGGCCGAGGTGCTCCTGCTGCGGCCGCTCGACGACGGGCGCTGGGAGGCCCTCGTCCGTCCCTCGGCGCGACTCCGCGATGGCGCGCGGTTGACGCTGCGGGACGGCGACAGCGTCGAAGTGGGGGAGCGGCTGGGCGACGGCATCCGCGCGGTGACGTTCTCGCGCGATCCGGCGGCGGTCATGGCGGCCGCGGGCGAGACGCCACTGCCGCCGTACATTCACGATCGATCGTCGCCGCCGG
Organism: uncultured Chloroflexia bacterium; assembly: GCA_963716585.1. Taxonomy (GTDB): domain Bacteria; phylum Chloroflexota; class Limnocylindria; order QHBO01; family QHBO01; genus JAICUY01. The sequence continues at coordinate 156,760 of CAVQTN010000004.1, read as the reverse complement.
AGCGCTACCAGACGGTGTACGCCCGACCACCCGGTTCCGCTGCGGCGCCGACCGCCGGGCTGCATTTCACGCCCGAGCTGCTCGACGCCCTGGCGGCGCATGGCATCCGACGTGCGAGCGTGACGCTGCACGTCGGACTCGACACCTTCCGGCCGCTGGAGGGCGAGTTCATCGACCAACATCGCATCCACACCGAGTGGTACGAGATCCCGGAGGCGACGCGACGGGCGATCGCGGACACGCGGCGCGACGGCGGGCGGGTCATCGCCGTTGGGACCACCAGCGTGCGTGTCCTGGAGACGGCGGCTCGGAATGACGCCGCGACGGGCTGGAGCAACCTGTACATCACGCCGCCATACCGGTTCGCCGCCGTGGACGCGCTGATCACCAACTTCCACCTGCCGCGCAGCTCGTTGCTGCTGCTGGTGACGGCCTTCGTCGAGGCGGGCACGCCCGCGGCCACGCCATCCGAGGCGCGCGACACGCTGCTGGGGGCCTATCACACGGCGCTGGAGCGGGAATATCGGTTCTTCAGCTTTGGCGACGCGATGCTGATCGTGTGATCAGCGCCGCGACTCGGCTAACGCGGACCGACAAACGCGCCGTCGACAGCGCCCGCCGATCGGTCAGCCCTCGGCAGGTGGCGGCAGGACGCGCGGTCGAGGCGGAGGCGGGGGCGGGGCAGCGGCCGGATCGGGCTCATCGTCGGATGGCGACCAGCCGGACGGCTCGGCCATGACCGCCGCCACCTTGGCGAAGTCGGCCAGGGCCGCTCCCAGCTCGGCCGATTCGGTGGCGCTCTCGAAGGCCGGGCGCCCGACGCGCAGGTGCCAGCGGGTGCGGTGCTCGAGCGCCCAGACGCGGTACGTCTCGACCCGCAGCTCGACGTCGCGCACCGCCTGCCACGGATACAGCCGCCCGCTGAGCGAGTAGCGCGCGGTCGATCCACGCGGCGCGTAGACGCCGTCGAGCAGCCCGATCTCGGTCGCGACCAGGATGCGACGCTGCTCGTCCTCGTCGCCCGACTCGACCGCGTAGATCGCGATCTCGTCGACGCCAAGCGTCTTGAGCTGCAGCGAGACCCACTCGCGCAGCTCGTCGTTCAGGTACGGCATCCGAGGCCAGTCTGCCAGTCGCAACCGGGTTCACCTCCTCGCGGCAGACGTAGCCTATCCTCTCCGGAGCATGTCGAGCAGCCCCGCAGCGACCAGCCGCACGCCACCGATCAGCTTCAGCTTCCACCCCACGACCACCGGACGCGCGCGCGTCGGGACGCTGGCCACGCCGCACGGCGTCGTCGACACGCCGCAGTTCATGGCGGTCGGCACGCAGGCGACCGTCAAGAGCCTGACGCCCGGCGACCTGCGGCAGGCCGGCGCCCAGATCATCCTGGGCAACACCTATCACCTGAGCCTGCGACCCGGCGCCGACCGCATCGCGCGGCTCGGCGGTCTGCATCGGTTCATGGCCTGGGACGGACCGATCCTGACCGATTCGGGCGGCTTCCAGGTGTTCAGCCTCGCCCATCTGCGAACGGTCGACGACGACGGGGTGACCTTCGCGTCGCACCTCGACGGCTCGACGCAGCGGCTCACCCCCGAGCGCGCGATGGAGATCCAGGAACAGCTCGGCGGCGACATCGCCATGGCCTTCGACCAGCTCGTCGACTCGACGGCCGACCCCGTTGAGGTTGAGCAGGCGATGACCCGCACCCACCGCTGGGCGGAGCGCTGCCTTGCCGTCCGGCGGCGCCCGGACCAGGCGCTGTTCGGGATCATCCAGGGCGGCGTCGACCCAATGCTGCGGCGCAGGTCAAGCGCCGAGGTCGCGGGCCTGCCCTTCGACGGGGTGGCCATCGGGGGGCTGAGCGTGGGCGAGAGCAAGGCCGAGATGTCATCCACGCTGGATGTCGTTACCGACGCGCTCGGCGACGACCCGCGGGTCCGCTACCTGATGGGCGTGGGATCGCCGCTCGATTTCTTCACCGGGGTGGAGCGCGGGATCGACCTGTTCGACTGCGTGCTGCCCACCCGCGTGGCGCGCAACGGACAGCTCTGGACGCACGAGGGCCGGCTCAACCTGCGCAATGCGCGTTTCCTTGACGATCCGGCGCCGCTCGACGCGACCTGTCGCTGCGAGACCTGCCGCGACTACTCGCGCGCCTACCTGGCGCACCTGTTCCGGGCAGAGGAGCTGCTGGCCTACCGCCTCGCCTCGGTCCACAACGTCACCTATACTCTCGACCTGATGCGAGCGATCCGCGTGGCGCTTGTCGACGGGTCATTCGAATCGCTGCGAGAGACCGTGGCGGGGCAGTATGAGCGCGCCGGATCGAGGCCGGTAAGCCAGCAATAACGGCCTGGTAAGGACCGATGGCGCAGGCTACTCCGACCTCGATCGGCCCAAGCGGGAGGTTCAGCCAAGATGGGAAGCCGAGATCGACCGCGCCGCGAGCCGAAGCGAAAGCCGAAGGAGAAGGCGCCCAAGATCCAGCCGGCATCGACCTATGAGCCACCGATGACGACCGAGGTGATCAAGCCCAAGCGCAAGCCGCGCCACGAAACCTCCGGCGACGACGAGTGACCTGATTCGCCGCCGAGGACATCAAGAAGGAGCCGAGCGAACAATGGATGCCACGGTGGCCCAGGCCCAGGAACAGACGCCAGCCCAACGCAACGGGGAGCGCACCGGCGAGCGAGGCCGCGCCGTAGACGCCGCGATCCTGCAGATCGAGAAGCAGTTCGGCCGCGGGGCGATCATGCGGCTCGGCGACAAGGGCGCGATGATGAGCGTCGAGGTGATCCCCTCCGGGTCGATCGCTCTCGACCTGGCACTCGGCGTCGGTGGCGTGCCCCGCGGCCGCATCACCGAGATCTTCGGGCCGGAGTCAAGCGGCAAGACGACGCTCTGCTACCACATTGCCGCCAATGCGCAGCGGGCCGGCGGAATCGTGGCCTTCATCGACGCCGAGCACGCGCTGGATCCCACCTACGCCCGCAACGTCGGCGTCAACGTCGACGAGCTGCTGGTCTCGCAGCCGGATACCGGCGAGCAGGCACTCGAGATCGCCGAGACGCTGATCCGCAGCAACGGCGTCGACGTCGTCATCGTCGACTCGGTCGCCGCGCTGGTGCCGCGCGCCGAGATCGAGGGCGACATGGGTGACAGCCACGTCGGCCTGCAGGCGCGGCTGATGAGCCAGGCGCTGCGCAAGCTGACCGGCGCCATCAACCGCTCGAACACGGCCCTGGTGTTCACCAACCAGCTGCGCGAGAAGATCGGCGTCATGTTCGGCAATCCGGAGACCACGCCGGGCGGTCGTGCCCTGAAGTTTTACTGCTCGGTGCGGCTCGATATCCGCCGCATCGAAACGCTGAAGACCGGCACCGACGCGATCGGCTCGCGCACGCGTGTCAAGGTCGTCAAGAACAAGGTCGCCAGCCCGTTCCGCGTTGCCGAGTTCGACATCATGTACAACGAGGGCATCAGCCGCGAGGGCGGCCTGCTGGACGTGGGGATCGCCGCCGGCATGCTGTCCAAGACGGGAGCCTGGTTCAACTACGGGGACGTCCGGCTGGGGCAGGGTCGCGAGAATGCTCGCGACTTCCTCAAGGCGAATCCAGAGATCGCGGCAAAGATCGACTCCGAGATCCGCGGCAAGGTGGCAAGCATCGAGGTCGGCGTCGAGGGCATCCCCGAGGCGGAGTAGGGCAGCGGTTTCCGGCTCGTGGCACGCCGCGGAGCGGACGAGGAGCCACCTGACCTCGCCGCCACGCTCGAGATCGCGCTGCGCTTCCTGGGTGCCCGCCCGCGTACCCGGTGGGAGCTTGCGCGACGGCTGAAGCGCAGCGGGGCGGAAGCGGACGTCGTCGAGGCCACCCTGGCGCGCCTGGCCGAACTCGGCTATGTCGACGACGAGGCGTTCGCGCAGTGGTGGAGCGAACAACGCGACCGGCACGCGCCGCGCGGACGGCGGCTGATCGACGCGGAGCTCAGGCAGAAGGGCGTGCCCCGCGAAGTGCTTGAGCAGCTGCGGGACGTTCCGCTCGAACGCTCCCCCGAGGACCGGGCTCTGCCGGCGACCGACGAGCAGCGGGCCGTCATCGCGCTGGACCGGCACCTCCACGGCCGCCCCATCCCGGACGACCCGAAGGCCGTCCAGCGTCTCGGCACGTTCCTCATGCGTCGCGGGTTCGATCCCGAGACGGTGCGCCACGCGATTCGTCAGCGAGCCGGCGACACACAGGATCCCTGAGCCGAGGGCCGCGAACCCGGCGATGAATCGGGGCGATAATGGGCACCCCAGCGCCCCAGCTAGAAAGGAGCTTCGATGGGCAGCAGCGACGCAACGACGCCCCACCGAGACCACCACCCCCCGCCCTTGCTCCCGGCAGGCCGATGCGCTTCGCGCTGATGACCGAGCCCCAGCAGGGGCTCAGCTACGACGAGATCCTGGCGGTGGCCGACACCGCTGAGGATGCCGGCATCGAGGCGTACTTCCGCTCCGACCACTACACCTCGTTCCCCGGCGAGGCGGGCCTTCCCACGACCGACGCGTGGGCATCCCTGGCCGGCCTCGCGCGCGATACGAAGCGTATCCATCTGGGGACCCTTGTCTCACCAGTCACGTTCCGGCTGCCGGGGCCGTTCGCCAAGATGGTGGCCACGGTCGACCAGATGAGCGGGGGACGAGTGGAGGTGGGCATCGGTGCGGGTGGAACGAGCGTGAGCACGCGGAGCTCGGCATCCCGTTCCCCGCGTTGCGCGAGCGCTACGACATGCTGGAGGAATCGCTCGCCATCATCCATGGGCTGTGGACCGAGCCGGACGGCTGGAGCTTCGACGGCACCCATTGGCAGGTCCGCGGCTCGCGCTTCCAACCGCGCCCGGCGGGTACCGGCACGCGCCACCCGCACCTGATCCTGGGTGGAGACGGAGGTCCGCGCCTGAGCCGCCTGGTCGCCACCTACGCCGACGAGTTCAACCGCCAGTCCGCCACTCCCGAGCGCGTCGCGCAGGCCTACAAGAACGTCCGCGCGGCATGCGTCGCCCTCGGCCGTGACCCGGACCAGGTGATCTACTCGGCCATGGTCGGTGTGCTGATCGCGGAGACCCCGGCAGACTTCGAAGATCGCGTGCGCGAACAGATGGCCATGACCGGCGCGAACGTGGACCCGACCGGCTGGCTGGCCGAGCGCCGCGATCGCTGGTTGATGGGCACGCCCGACGAGGCATGGGACCAGGTCCGAGCCCTCGAGGCGGCGGGCGTGCAGCGCATCATGCTGCAGGACTTCCTGCCACGCGACCTCGACATGGTGCGGCTCATCGGCCGCGTGTTCAGCGAATGAACCCCGATTCATGGCCCGCCCGACATTGCGCTACACTCGCCGGACGGTCGGCTCGACCGTCAACTCGACCACGTGATCTGCTCGCCCAGGCGAGCGCACATCGCCCATAAGGGCTCCATCGACCGGAGGAGCCGATGCCAGACATCATCGTCGTCGTGGCGGCCATCGCCGCGCTCATCGTCGGCGTCGTGATCGGCTACGTCGCCCGACGGATCGTCGCGGGTAACGCCGTGAAGCATGCCGAGACCTATGCCGAACGCCTCGCCGTCGAGGCGCGAGCCAAGCAGAAGGAGATCGTCCTCGAGGGCAAGGACGAGGCGCTCAGGCTGCAGCGTGCCGCCGAAGAGGATGCCCGCGCCAAACGCGAGGATCTGCAGCGCCAGGAGCGCCTGGTGCTCGACCGCTCGGAGAGCCTCGATCGCAAGGTCGAGAGCATCGAACGTCGCGAGGCATCCCACGAGGAGAAACAACGCGAGCTCGACGGGGAGCGCAGCCACCTCGCCGAGCTCAAGGCGCAGCAGCTCGGTGAGCTCGAGCGCGTCAGCGGCCTGTCGGTCGTGGAGGCGCGGCATTCCCTCATTCAGCAGATCGTCGACGAGGCGCAGGCCGAGGCGGCGCATCGCGTGCGCGAGATCGAGCGGCACGCCACCGAGGAGGGGGAGGAGCGCGCCCGGCGGGTGCTCACCACGGTCATGCAGCGCATCGCCGCGGATCACACCTCGGAGGCGACCGTCAGCGTCGTTCACCTCCCGTCGGAGGAGATGAAGGGCCGGATCATCGGTCGTGAGGGGCGCAACATCCGGGCACTCGAGCAGGCCACCGGGGTCGACCTGATCATCGATGACACGCCGGAGGCGGTGGTCCTGTCCGGCTTCGACCCCGTCCGCCGCGAAGTGGCGCGCATGGCGCTCACCAAGCTCATTTCCGACGGTCGCATCCACCCGGGAAGGATCGAGGAGACCGTGGCCAAGAGCCGCTCCGAGATCGAGGTGGTCATGCGGCAGGCCGGCGAGCAGGCGGCCTACGAGGCAGCCGTCCCGGGTCTGCATCCCGAGCTCATCAAGCTGCTCGGTCGCCTGAAGTACCGCACCAGCTACGGCCAGAACGTGCTGGATCATTGCATCGAGACCGCCCGCCTGTCCGGGCTGCTGGCAGCCGAGATCGGCGCCAACATCAACGAGTCCAAGAAGGGCGGACTGCTGCACGACATCGGCAAGGCGGTCGATCACGAGGTGGAGGGGCCGCACGCGCTGATCGGCGGCGACATCGCGAAGCGCTACGGCGTCAACGCGGTGGTCTGCAATGCCATCGCGGCGCACCACCAGGAGGTCGAGCAGGAGACGATCGAGGCGACCGTGGTGCAGATCGCGGATGCCATCAGCGCGTCGCGGCCGGGTGCGCGCGGTGAGAGCCTGGACAACTACGTCAAGCGGCTCGACGACCTGCAGCAGATTGCCATGAGCTTCCCGGGAGTGGAACGCTGCTTCGCGATCCAGGCCGGTCGCGAAGTGCGCATCCTGGTGCGACCGGAGGACATCGACGACCTCGCCTCGTCACGGCTGGCGCGCGACGTGGTGAAGAAAATCGAGGAGCAGCTGCAGTACCCCGGCCAGATCAAGGTGACGGTCATCCGCGAGACGCGCGCGGTCGACTACGCGCGGTGATCGCGCGAACAGGGCTGGTCCGATGCCTGATCATCGGCGACATGATCGGCAAGCCGGGCCGCCAGGCGGTGCACGCGCTGCTGCCCGACCTGCGGCGCGAGCTCGACCTGGACATGATCGTCGCCAACGGCGAGAACCTGGCGGCCGGCATGGGCATCACCCCATCGCTCGCCGACGAGATGCTCGACTCGGGGGTGGACGTCCTGACCAGCGGCAACCACATCTGGGACAAGCGCGAGATCTACGACTACCTCGACACGGACCGACCGCTGCTGCGACCGATGAACTACCCCGATGACGTACCAGGCCGCGGTTGGCTGGTGCATCACCTGCCCGATGGCGGCGAGGTCGCGGTCATCAACATCATGGGCCGGGTGTTCATGAACCAGCTCGATTCACCGTTCACCAAGGTCGATCGGCTGCTCGACGAGTCGGCCGTCGAGCTCCCGCCTGTTCGGCTGGTCGACTTCCACTGCGAGATCACCTCGGAGAAGAACGCCATGGGCTGGCACCTCGACGGGCGGGTCTCGGCCGTTGTCGGGACCCACACGCATGTTCCCACCGCGGATGCGCGCGTCCTTCCCGGGGGCACGGCCTACATCAGCGACATCGGCATGACCGGGCCACGCGACTCGATCATCGGGATGAGCATCGAGACGGTCATGCCGCGCTTCCTGCGCCACCTGCCGACGCGCTTCGCCGTGGCCGACGGACCGGTCAGCTTCAACGCGGCGCTGATCGAGGCGGAACGGGGGAGTGGTCGCGCACGCTCGATCGAGCTGATCCAGCGCCTGGTCGAGGTGGGCTGACGCCGCCGGCGATCGCCGCGATCGTCGGTCCCACCGCATCCGGCAAGACCGAGCTGGCCCTGGCACTCGCCGACCGACTGCCGATCGAGGTCATCTCGGCGGATTCGCGGCAGGTCTACCGCGGCATGGACATCGGGACTGCCAAGCCCTCCGCCGCCGAACGCCGGCGCGTGCCACACCACCTGATCGACCTGGTCGCCCCCGACACGCCGTTCACCGTCGCCGACTGGACAGCCCGGGCGCGTGCGCTCCTGCCCGAGATCGCGTCGCGGGGACGGCTGCCGGTGATCGTGGGCGGAACGGGGCTGTACGTCACAGCGCTGCTGGATGGCTTCGACTTCGGCGTGCAGGCGTGGTCGCCGAAGACGCGGCGGCGTCTGGCGGCCGAGCTTGAGGGGCTCGGCCTGGCGCCGCTCGCCCGACGCCTCACGGCCCTTGCGCCGCGCATCGCGGCCGCCACCGACCTGCACAACCCGCGGCGGGTGCTCCGCGCCCTCGAGCGCGCGGAGCTGGGCGACACCGCGCCTCCGCGAGCACGTCCGATTCCGGGGCCGCTGACGATCATCGCCCTGCAACGGCCACGCGAGGTGCTCGCCGGGCGCATCGAGCAGCGCGCGAAGCGCATGTTCGCCCGCGGCCTGCTCGACGAGACGCAGCGCCTGCTCGACGCGGGCTATCCGGTGAGCCTGCCGTCGATGTCAGGCCATGGCTACGCGGAGGCGGTCGCGCTCCTGGCAGCTTCGTTGAGCCGGGATGACGCCGTCGCCGCCACCACGCGCCGCACGCGACAGTACGCCAAACGGCAGCTGAGCTGGTTCGGGCGGGACTCTCGCATCACCTGGCTGCCCGCCGGCGAGGGTGCCGATGGCGACCCGAGCCTGGTGCAGGCCGCGCTCCACCTGCTGCGCTGACGTCGGATGTGGAGCGTCCCGGCTAGGCCCGTCCGCCGGTGCCAACCGGCAGGCCGATGCTCTCGCGCCAGTGAGTGAGCGGTCCCACCTCGACGGCCACCGGTGTGGGCCGCTGGACGGGCAGGACGCGGCGCGAGGGAAGGGGGCCCGGGCGACCCAGCAGGAAGCCCTGGGCGGCGTGAGCGCCCAGCCGTGTCAGGCGCTCGAGCTGCAGCTGATCCTCGATGCCCTCGGCGACGACCAGCGCACCGGTGCGCGCGGCAAGATCGACCACCGAACTGACGATCGCGCTCGACAGTGCGCCGGGAGCTGTTCGATGCACGAGGTTGACATCGACCTTCAGGATGTCGAATGGCAGCTCGCTGAGCAGCCTCAGGCCAGCATTCCCCGCGCCCAGGTCGTCCGCCGCGATGCGGAACCCCGCACGGCGGCAGGCTTCGACCTTCTCGCGGACGCGGCGCATGTCACTGATGGAGGCGTGCTCCGTCAGCTCCACCACCAGCCTCTCGGGTGGAATGCCACCGCGGCGCGCCACGTTCAGCAGGGTCGCGACGCCGAACTCGGGCGCCTCGATGCTGCGCGGGGAGAGGTTCACGCTCAGGAACTGGTCCTCGGGGAGCGACGCGGCCCCGGCCACCAGGAGCTCGATGCAGGCCAGATCCAGGGCGCTCGTCCAACCGCCGGCGTCAGCGGCGGCGAACAGCTCGCCGGGGGTGGCGAACGGCGCGGGCGGCTGAGGCCGGATGAGGCCCTCGTAGCCCAGGATCCTGCCCGAGGCCAGCTCGATGATGGGCTGGTAGACGCCGGCGAGCTGCCGTCCCGCGATGACGCGGCTGACGGCCGCCGATCGGTCGCCGAAGGGGACAGGGGAGGCGTCATCGGGTGTGTAGGCCTCGACGGCAGTGCGGCCACCACGCTTGGCGGCGTACAACGCCGCGTCGGCCTGCGCGTACAGGTCGGAGCGCGAGGTTGCCGAACCGGGGACCGACGAGATGCCCGCCGAGAACGAAAGGCCGTCGGCAAGGCCGCCGGCCAGCGCCCGCGGTTGCAACGAGGCGGCCAGCAGCCGACGCGCCACGACGCGCGCACCCTCGACCTCGGCGTGCGGCAACAGGAGGGCGAACTCGTCGCCACCAACGCGGAAGGCGCGATCCGGCCGGCGGATGGCGGTCGTGATCAGCTCGCCCAGCCGCGCCAGGACTGCATCGCCGGCGGCATGACCGCTGCCGTCGTTGATCGACTTGAAATCGTCGAGGTCGATCAGGACGAGCGCCAGCGGCGTCCCATAGCGCAGAGACTGCTCCACCTGTCGATCGAGCTCTTCCTGGAATGCTCGGTGATTTCCCAGCTTGGTGAGCGGGTCGGTCAGCGCATCGGCCAGGGCGGTCTCGTAACGAACCTGCAGGGCCTCGGTCGATCGCAGAACACCGGCGAGCACCCGATCGGTCGCCGCCAGTCCGACGGCGGCCATGGCTGCCAGCCCGAGCAGCAGCGACAGAAGCGGCTCATCGGGACGCACGGCTGCAACGCCACGCTGCAGCGCAATGCCGACCAGCGCGGCGGCCAGCACCGCGCAGGCCAGGCGCAGGCGCAACGAGCGCCCACCACGGTCGTCCATTGCCTCCGCCTCCGGCACGTTGCTGTAGATACGGGGTATCCCACAGTCCGCCCCGGCGGGGGATAGGCCAAAGGTACCGACGCGAGGCACGCAGCCGCCATCGGCTACCATTTGCCCCGACGCATGATGGAACGGATGATCGATCTCACCGCGCCAAACGAGCGGGCCTTCCTCATCGGCCTCGACGATCCGCACGACGGATGGCCGGTCGCCCGCAGCCTGGCCGAGCTGGGCGCCCTGGCCGAGACCGCTGGGGCCGTGGTGGTCGGCAGCGCCTTCCAGCATCGCCCGCGGCCAGATCCGAGCTGGTACTTCGGCAAGGGCCGTGCGGCCGAGCTGCTCACCGAGAAGGCTGCCAGCGACTTCAACGTGCTCGTGGTCGATGATGAGCTGAGCGCGAACCAGCAGCGCAACCTCGAACAGCTGCTCAACTGCAAGGTGCTGGACCGCTCGGCCTTGATCATCGACATCTTCGCCAACCGCGCGCGGACGAAGGAGGGTCGCCTGCAGGTCAAGCTGGCGCAGCTCGAGTACCACCTGCCGCGACTGACCCGGATGTGGACCCACCTGTCGCGCACCGGCGGCGGCATCGGCACCCGCGGCGGTCCCGGCGAGAGCCAGCTGGAGACGGACCGGCGTCTCATCGGCGAGAAGATCCGCAGGGTGCGCAGCGAGCTGGAGGCCGTGAAGCGCCATCGGTCGACTGCGGCGCGCCAGCGCGAACGCAAGCAGGTCCCGACCGTCGCACTGGTCGGCTACACGAACGCCGGCAAGAGCACGCTGCTGAATGCCCTCGCCGATGCGGAGCTCTACGTCGCCGATATGCTCTTCGCCACCCTCGATCCGACCTCCCGACAGGTCGTCCTGCCATCCGGCCAGCGTGTCGTCATGACCGACACGGTTGGATTCATCAACAAGCTGCCCCACGACCTGGTCGACGCGTTCCGCGCCACCCTCGAGGAGGTCGTGCGTGCCGACCTGCTGCTCGAGGTGGTCGACGCGGCCGATGCGGACTTCGTCGGGCAGCAGCATGCCGTGCAGGGCGTCCTCGATGAACTTGGAGCCGGCAACAAGCCACGCATCAGCGTCTTCAACAAGATCGACCTGCTCGACGTCGCTCACGACGGCATGCCGATACCGTCCGCCGAACGGGCGGCATTCGTGAGCGCCACGACCGGCGAGGGACTGCCGGCGCTCATGGAGCAGATCGGGACCGCGCTGCGCAAGCAGATGGTCGCCGTCGACGCCGTCGTACCGTACGAGCGCGGCGAGCTGGTGGCACGCGCCCGAACCAGTGGCGACGTGACCGAGCAGTACGGACCAACCGGGGTGCGCATCTCAGGTCACCTGCCACCGCTGATCGCTCGCGAGCTCGACACCGTCGAGCAAGAGACTCGCGCCGCGCGCAGCGCCCGACGGTGACGTCCGTCCCCGACCCTCGCCTGCAGCCGAACCTGCCGCCTCAGGCCGCCCTGTTGGAGGGCGCCATCTCGATCGAGGCCGCCCTTCGGGCGTCTTCGCGGCCGGTGCATCGCGTCCTGCTCGCCAGTGAGGGAATCCGGGCACAGCAGGTCGCGGCCCGCATCGCATCGCTGGCGGCGAGCCGCGGCGTCCCCCTGGAGCGTGTTCCGCGCGAGGCCATCGACGCCATGGCGCAGGGGCACAGCCACGGCGGCATGGTCGCCGAGGTGGGGGAGCGCCACCTGGTCCCGCTCACCCAGCTCGCCGTGCGAGGTGCGTTCGTGGTCATGCTCGACGGTGTCGAGGATCCGTACAACCTGGGTGCCGCGCTGCGGTCCGTGTACGCCGCCGGCGCCACCGGCCTTGTCGTCCGCAGCCGCAGCTGGGCGTCCGCGACCGCGATCGTCGGCAGGTCGTCAGCCGGTGCATCAGAACTGCTCCCGACCGCAGAGGCAACCGATCCACTCGCAGCTGCCACGGCGCTCGGGACGGCCGGGCTGCGCATCGTCGCGGCCGCCGAGCAACCCGGCGCCACCGACATCTACGATGCGGACCTGCGACAACCGCTGCTGCTGCTCATCGGCGGCGAACGACGCGGCCTGGGCCGGGCCGTGCTTGATCGGGCTGACTTCGTGCTCCGGATCCCGTACGCGCGGCGAGGAGCAGCCTCGCTCGGGACGGCCGCCGCGACGGCGGTCATCGGATTCGAAGTGATGCGGCAGCGGGCCGGCTAGACTCGCCAGACTACTTCCGCAAATGCAGGTTATGTGATCTAGCTAGAAGACGAGGGCCAACTGCCGCCTGGTTCGGGCCCTTCCCTGCCGCGCCGCTCGGGCGCCCCGGGCACGTGAGTCGCCTGGTGACTCACTGGACTGAGAGGCGCGGGTTCGGATGCTGTCTAGTCACCTGGTGACTCAGATCGGCGGGTTTGCAACTCACTGTCCGTCAAAACGGTCACTTTCAGCCAGCACGTGACGAGATCGCGGGCGAGCGGCCCGTTTTCACGCGTTCGGAGTGTGCAGTGACTCAACGGCGGCGAGGCGCGCGAATTGCGCCTTCATGCGCCGAAAGGCGGCTGAGCTCCCTTCGCAGTCGCAAGCAAACGCTTACGGGACCTGCCACGGCAGCGGAAGCCTAGGCCTGGCCGCTGCTCAGCAAGGCCCGTTTGGCGTGATACATGTCGCGATCGGCACGGGCGAACGTCTCCCGTAGAGACTCCCCCGCCTCGGCGACCGCCCAGCCGAGCGACAATGACAGCTGGGCGCCGGGCTGCGTCCCCTGCCATGCGCGGATCGCGGTCTCGATCCGCGCGCGCAGGGCGGTGGCGCCGGCGACATCGGTCTCGAGCAGAAGCGCAGCAAACTCGTCGCCGCCGATGCGAGCGACGACGTCACTGGCCCGTAGCGAGCTGCGCACGATCTGCGCCGCGGCGCGCAGCAGCTCGTCGCCGACGCCGTGACCATAGCGGTCGTTCGCCTCCTTGAGCCCGTTGAGGTCCATCGAGACGAGCACGACGCCATGCCCGTAGCGCTGCCAGCGTGCCTCTTCGGACGTCAACGCCTCTTCCCAGCGCACGCGACTCGCCAATCCGGTGAGCTGATCGGTGCGCGCTTCGAGCGCGTAGCGGTCGCGCTGCTCGGCCATTTCTTCGCGGGCCATCGCCGCCAGCAACGAGAGCTCGGTGGCATCCGCCAGCGCGCGCCCCACCCGACGGCAGAGCTGCGTGAAGCCTCGCGGCCGCAGGTCGGTGTGGCCGACGATCAGCGCGCCGAGCAGGCCGTCGGCACCCAGGGCCAGGGCGTAGCACGACACGATACGCAACCCGTTGGCACCAACGGCTTCCAGGTCCTGCTCGACGATCGGTCCCGGCGCCGCACGCGCCGCGAGGTCGTGGAGCGCCGCGCACAGCTCGTCATCGTCGGCAACCGACGCCCACGCCGGGCCGGCACCGTGGACGTGGGTCTGATCCTCGTGTCGCAGCAGGACGACGCCGATCTCGCAGGACAGCGCATCGGCGGCCACCGCCGCGGCGTGGGTTGCGGCTTCTGCGAGCGAGGTGGGTGCCAGCTCGTTGAGCTGCTGGACGGCCTGGATCAGCTCGAGCTCATCGGCCAGCAGCTTCGACGCCGGAATATCACCGATCTCGGCCACCGCCTCCGTGGCGTGGCGCACCAGCTCGCCGGTCGACCCCCGGATGGGGGTCTCGCTGCCAACCACGACGAGGTGCTCACCCACCGGAATGAGGGCCGCATGCACGGCCCAGTACGGACCGATGACGCGCGTGGCGGTCTCCCCATCGATGCGCATGACCCGGCGCCGATCCCGTACTTCGCCAAGGTGCGGCTCGCTATCGGTCTCGACGTCGACCACGCCCGCCCAGCCGGCCCCGCGACCGGCACCGCCGATGAGCCTCGCGCCCTGCTCGGTCAGCTCGAAGACGAGCAGGTCATCACTGCCCATGGCGTCCGCCAGCGCCTTGATGTCCCCGGTTATTGGTGAAGGCACGCGCGCAGCGTAGGCGCACGATGCGGGCTGGACGATGGGCAAATCGGCCCTGACCACCCCAGTACCGGCCCTCGCCCCGTTCGGCCGCGCGAAGTTCGGGCTGCCGGCGCGGACCTCGCGGCCAAGGAGCCTCGGGAAGCGCCGCACGTTAGAGACGCGAAGGCGCGGTATCGGTCAGGGCCGGGGTCTGACGATTGACGACCGCTCGGCCCAGAACGGCCTCGAAGACGTCGGGCGGTTGCGCGCCCTGGAGGGCGTAGCGGCCGTCCATCAGGAAGAACGGCACGCCGCGCACGCCCAGCGCGACGGCCGCGGCCTCATCGGTGCGCACCGCGTCGAGGTATTCGCCACCGCGCAGTGACCGCAGCGCATCGTCCGCGTCCAGGCCGACCTCCGCGGCCAGCGCGACGAGATCGTCGTCATGGCCCAGGTGGCGTCCTTCGGCGAAGTAGGCGCGCATCAGCCGCTCTGCCATCTCCAGCTGCCGCCCGTGAGCCTTCGCGTGGTGCAGCAGCCGATGCGCCTTGACCGTGTTGGTGTGCCGCACCAGGTCGAAGCGATAGTGCAGGCCCGCATCGGCTCCAATCGCCGCAACGCGCTGCTGCATGGCGACCGCCTGCTCGCGGCTGATGCCCTTGTGCTGCGCCAGGTAATCGGTCTCGCCGCCCTCGAAGTCGACCGGCGTGTCAGGCGCGAGCTGGAAGCTGTGCAGCACGACCTCGACCCCGGGAGCGGTCGCATCGGTCTGCAGGCGGGTGACGGCAGTCTCCAGATTGCGTTTGCCGATGTAGCACCACGGGCACGCGATGTCCGCCCAGACGTCGACCTTGATGGCATCCGTCGCCGGTTCAACCTCACGGGTGTCGGAACGCTCCAACAACCGCCCGGCGAGCACGCTTCCCCGCTCGACCTGGGCCAGCCGCCAGGTGGGCCGCGGCTGCCAGGTTCGGTCCCAGGCGCGGATCGTTCGCTCGGCGCCGCAGTCGCAGCGCTGCCGCATCATGGGTCGATCGTCGACCACCCCGAAGTCGACCATCGACCAGTGGTGCTTGTGCGCCTGCATGGGTCTAGTGGTCCTGCGGCTGCGATTCCGTCAGCTGGGTCGGAGCCCCGTGCACGGCCGGAATCGACCCGAGACGGCCGGCCTGGTAGTCGGTGAAGGCCTGCATCACCTCTTCGCGCGTGTTCATCACGAAGGGACCGGCCCAGGCGACTGCCTCGCGGATTGGCCGTCCGCCCAGGACGAGGAGGTCCAGGTTCGGGCTGCGGCTCTCCTGGACTGCCGCCGCTCGAACGCGCAGGGCGCTGCCGGCACCAAGGACGGCCAGCTGCCCAGTCTGGATCCGCGCCCCCTGGCTGCCCACCGTGCCGTGGCCGGCCAGCACATACACCAGTGCGTTGTAGTCCGCGCGCCAGGGAAGCGCCAGCTCGGCCTCCGGGCTGAGCGTGGCATGCACCAGGGTCATCGGCGTGTAGGTCGATCCCGGGCCTTGGTGCCCGCCGACTTCGCCGGCAATGACGCGGACCAGTGCTCCCCCGTCGGGCGAGGCCAGCAGTGCGACCTGGGCGGCGCGGATGTCCTGGTAGCGCGGCGCCGACCACTTCTGCGCGGCGGGCAGGTTGACCCATAGCTGAATCCCGTGAAACAGTCCACCGCTGACGACGAGCGTTCTCGGGCGGCTTCTCGATGTGCAGGATCCCGGCGCCGGCCGTCATCCACTGGGTGTCGCCGTTGCTGATCACTCCCCCACCGCCGTTCGAGTCGCTGTGCTCGAAGGTGCCGTCCATCATGTATGTGACGGTCTCGAAGCCGCGATGTGGATGCCAGGGCGTGCCCTTCGGCTCGCCGGGAGCGTACTCCACCTCCCCCATCTGGTCCATGTGGATGAACGGGTCGAGGAGTCGCCAGATCGACACCCTGCGAACGCCCGGCGGACCGGAAACCCCTCCCCTTCGAAGCCTCGCGGCGCGCTGGTGACGCTCAAGACGGGTCGCTCGCGAACGCTGCTCGGGTCGCTGACCGGGATACGCGGCAGGAGGGTGATGTCGTCGACGGTAATGGCAGGCATGCATCAATGATAGCACCGATGATTGCGGATGCAACTAACTGGGTTTCCAAGCACCCGAGCTCCGGTCGGCGATCGCGATCCCTCGACGGCCGCGCATCATAGAATCCGGCCATGCTTTCGCGGTTTATGGCTGCTGCGGGGCGCACCGCGCTGATCCTGGGTGCCGTGGCGCTGCTTGCCACACTCGCCTCCGCAGGGTTGAAGATTGGCGGTGCCAGCCAGATCACGGTCTTCGTGGCGACCGCGGTTGCGCTCGCCAGCCTCGCGGCTGTCGTCGGTGCGGCGACCGACGAGCTTGGTGCGCGGCTGGGGCCTGGGGCAACCGGCGTGCTGCAGTCGGCGCTCGGCAACCTGCCCGAGCTTTTCATCAGCATCTTTGCGTTGCAGGCGGGGCTGGTGGTCGTGGTCCAGACTGCGCTCATCGGCTCGATCCTGGCCAATAGCCTGCTGGTCCTCGGCCTGGCGTTCTTCGTCGGCGGCCTGCGCCATGGTCCCCAGCGCTTCGGCGCCGACACGACCCGCATGACGGCCATGCTGCTGGTGCTGTCGGTGGCATCGCTTGCAATTCCCACGCTGGCGACCGCGCCGGGTGCTCCCGACGCCGGTCATGCCCGCGACCTGAGCGTCATCACCTCGCTCGTGCTGCTGCTCGTGTTCGTCGCGAGCATTCCGTCATCGATCCACGGGACCATCGGCCCGACGCGCGAGGCAGGCACCCGCGACCGCAGCTGGCCGCTCCAGGCTTCGCTCGTCGTGCTGGCCGTGGCCGCCATCGGCGCGGCCATCGTTTCCGACTGGTTCGTGGAGGCGCTGCGGCCGGCGATGGCCGGGCTGGGCCTCTCGGAGGAGTTCGTCGGCCTGGTGGTGGTTGCGATCGCCGGGAACGCGGTGGAGAACGTGGTCGGGATCACCGCGGCCGCTCGCAACCAGGCGGACCTGGCAGTCAGCCTGATCCTGAACAGCAGCCTGCAGGTGGCCCTGCTGCTGATCCCCGCGCTGGTGCTGATCAGCATCCTGATCGGCGGCCCGGGTCTGACGCTGGTCGCGCCCCTGCTGCTCATCGCGGCGCTCGCCCTGGCCGCGATCCTGGCGGCCTTCGTCGTGTTCGACGGAGAGTCGACCTACATCGAAGGACTGGCGCTCATCGGGCTCTATCTCATCATCGCCGCCAGCGTGTGGTACGGGCCGCCGCTGCCCGGCTGATCGGCTCGGCGCGCCGCGAGCCGGCTGATCGCCTCAGCGCGCCGCGAGCGCAGCGGCCGCGGCGACGTCCTGCCAGATCGAGGCGCTGCCGCCCAGGATCTTGATCGCCGTCGGCTGTAGACGGCCCAGCTCGGTTGCCGTCACGGCCGGCAGGCTTGATGGTCGGGCCAGCAGCAACGGTGCACCCATGGTGCCTGCCGCCGGGCCGCCGGCCAACGCGTCGGGGAAGTCGAGGCCACTCGCCAGGAAGGTCGTCGTGGCTGAGGAAAACGTGGCGTTCGCGATCGCACCGGCGGTCGCGTACCGGTCGGTGCCGGCCAGCCGCGTGACGTTGGCCGCGAAGCTTGCCAGCGACGATTCGACGGCGGGCGAAACGACGCCGGTGCCGCCCAGGATGACGATGCGCGACGGCTGCAGGCGAGCGAGCTCGCTGGCCGTGGTGGCGGGGATCCCGCCCGCCCGAACGAGGAGCAGCGGGCCGTCGCCGTGGATCGCGGCGGGGACGCCGGCCAGGGCATCCGCGAAGCCGCCGCCCCAGGCAACGTAGGCCACCGGCACGCCCGGTGTGAACGTGGCCGCCGAAATCGCGGCGGCCGAGGCATAGCGATCCGCGCCCGCGAGGCGCGAGACGCTGCCGTTGGTGTATTGCTCGAGCCCGCTGCGAACTGTCTCGGACACGACCGCGCTGCCACCCAGCAGCACGATGCGGCCCGGCCTCAGCCGCACCAGCTCTGCCGCGGTGGCGGTCGGGATTCCCGACGGGCGAACGAGCAGCAGCGGCGCCCGGTCAAGGCCGGCCACCACGCCGCCGGCGAGCGCGTCAGGAAAGGTCGTGCCACTCGCCACGAAGACGACCGGCGCTCCGGGTGCTTGAGGTGCTGCCACCTTGGCGGCGGTGGCGTACCGGTCGTTGCCGGCCAGCCGGCTGACCCAGTCCGGCGGGCAGTGCTGCGCGGCGCGTCCCGTCACCTCGTACGGGCAGGCCGCGTGGTCGAGCAGGTGATCGATGGCCGGCAGCACGCGCGAGGTCTCGCTCGGGATCATCTCGTCTGGCGGGTAACGACGGTCGGCCATCTCGACGGTGAAGCTCAGGATGCGGTGCACGCCGTACATCCAGTCGATCTCGTCGCCATCGGTCACATACAGCCCGTGCGACTGCATGGCGCCATAGCCGGCCAGCGAGGCCATCGAACCGCCCAGCGCGCTGAGCACGGCGCGGTCATCGGCAATCGGCACACCGGCAGACGTGTGTCCCCACGGCCACAGGACCAGCCTGCCGTAGGAATGGAAGGTAAGGTGCGCGACAATCTGCTGGCGCCCGCCGACAACGCGGCCGTTGACGAAGTCGCGCATGGCCCGTGTCTCCGGAGCGGACCACGGTGCCGGCCCGCGATACGTCTCGGAGGTCGGCAAGCCACTCGAGCCGCCGCAGCAGGCCCAGGCATCGGCGTAGTTCCGATTCAGGTCGGTGCCGATCCCCGACGAGCCGGGTGTCGGCTGCCGGTTCTTGCGCCAGTCACGGTAGGCCCCCGAGCCCTGGTCGTATTCGGTCCCGTCAGGATTCAGGTTGAAGACGATCCACGACTCGGTGCCGTCGACGCGACGCGTAATGGCGGTGTTGCGACCGTAGCCCTCGGCCAGGTAATGCAACAGCCGGATGGTCATCTCGACACTGATGTGCTCGCGCGCGTGATGGCCGCCGTCGAAAAGGACCTCCGGCTCGTTCTCGTCGACGGTCACGTGGTCGCTGACCTTGGCGGCCCACAGCTGACGGCCGCCGTAGCTGCGGCCGATGCTCACGATGCGCACGAGCGATGGGTGCGCGGCGGCCACGGCGCTGATGTCGGCCTGCATCTCGGCGTAGGTGTGATACCCCGCGTCGGCCGCGGGGAACGCCGCTGCCGGAGCCGGCACGAGCATGGCGCCCAGCAGCAGCAAGGCGCTGAGCAGGTGCGCGCCGCGCCGCCGCCGAGCCATCAGCTGCGTTCGGCAGGCACGCCGAGGGTCACCGCGGCTGCGATTGTCGCGACCGCCAGCGACAGTGATTCGGACGCCGTCAGCGCCGCGTCCCCTGCGAACAGGCCGGCCGCCGCGCTCGGAACCAGCGCCAGGACCGCGGGGACCAGGGTCCAGCCGAGCACCAGCGCGGTCGGTGCGGTCGCTCCGGGCAGCCGCAGCGTTCGCGTCAACACCGCGGTGAGAACGCCCAGGAACGCGGCGAGCAGCAGCACCAGCACCAGGGCCGGCTGGTCCCTGGCGCCCGAGGCTGACACGAGCCGCACCAGCCCCTGTTCCGCAACCGCCACCGCGAGCGCCAGGAACAGGCTCAGGATGCCGGCGCGGGCACCGATCACGACGGCGACCTTGGGCGCTCCAGGATCCCGGCGTCGAGCGCCTGCGCCAGCAAGCGAGCGACGCGGTAGCTCTTGCCGGCACCCATCACCAACACGGCGTCGCCCACGCGCAGGTGCTCGGCGACGTACTGGGCCGTGCTGTCCACGTCACCTCCCGCCATCGCCGGGATCGCCGATCTCCGCTCGATGGCATCGGCGAGCTGCTCCGCGGAGGTGGTCGACGTGTCGGTGTCGCGTGAGGCGAAGATGTCGGCGATCACGACCTCGTCGGCATCGTCGAAGCTTCCGGCGAACTCGTCCAGGAAGAGCGCGGTGCGCGAGTACATGTGCGGCTCGAAGACGGCCCACAGCCGCCGGGCGCCGACCTTCTGGCGGGCGGCGCTCAGCGCGGCGCGCACCTCGGTGGGATGGTGGCCGTAGTCGTCGTAGACCGTCACCCCCGCAGTATCGGCGATCAGCTCCATCCGGCGCCCGGCTCCGACGAACGTGGCCAGGGACGACGCGAGGACTGTGGCCGGTGCGTCGAGGCGCTTCGCAAGAAGCAGCGCCGCCGTGGCGTTCCGCACGTTGTGCTCGCCCGCGAGGCCCATCTCGAAGCGCTGGCCCCCGAGGTCGAAGGACGTGCCGTCCGGGCCGTATGAGACGTTCGTGGCCGCCAGGTCGGCGGCGCCGTAGCGTTCAACACTTCCGGCCCAGTCGCCGAGACGACCCACGAGCTCATCCACCCCGGGATCGTCGGCGGCTGCGAGCAGGAGGCAGCCGCCGATCCGCGGGTCGGGTCGCATGCCGCGCACGAATCGCTCGACACTCGCGAGCACCGCCGCGCGATCGGCGAAGAAGTCGGGATGGTCCATCTCGACGTTGGTCAGGATCACCGCCGCGGGGTGGTAGTTGAGGAAGTTGTCGCCGAACTCGTCCGCCTCCACCAGGAAAGGCGCTCCCCCGCCGGCGCGCACCGTGGCACCCCATTCTGCAATGAGCGCGCCCACCTCGACCGTCGGATCCAGGCCGGCGTCGATGAGCAGGTGGCCAAGGAGCGCGGTTGTCGTCGACTTGCCATGCGTTCCGGTGACCGCCAGTCCGAGGTGGCCACGCTCCCCCATCAGCTCGCCGAGGAGCGCCTGCCACGGGACGACCGGGAGGCCCGCGGCCTCGGCAGCGACGAGCTCGCCGAGGCCGGGATGAGCGCGCATCGCCGGCGTGATCGCGACGCGGTCCACGCCGCGGAGATGGGCCGCATCATGCCCGACGACCCACCGCACGCCGGCGTCGTCGAGAGACGGAGTGTAGGGCGAGGGGGCATCCAGGTCGCAGCCATCGACGATCGCCCCCGCCAGGGAGGCGAGCAGCGCCGTGCCGGCGGCGCCGGACCCGGCGATGCCGATGACGTGGATCCGCTCGCCCGGGCGGACCACTCGGCTAGGCCTGCAGCAGCGTCACGCCGCGGCCTCGATCTCGGCCGTCGCGAGCTCGAGCAGACGCAACGCGGACGCCCGCTTGTTGCCATCCCGGTCGAATGGCCAATCACGGCGTTCGACGCGTGGCGGGCGGCCCCGGCGTGCGACCGCCAGGTAGACGACCCCGACCGGCTTGCCGGCGCCGCCACCTCCCGGGCCGGCGATGCCGGTCACCCCCATGCCGACGTCGACCCCAAATCGCAGGCGCGCACCGTCCGCCATGGCGACGGCCACCTCCGGCGAGACCGCGCCGTGCTCGGCGAGCATCACCGCCGGCACGCCCAGCTCCATCTGCTTGGCCCGATCCGAGTAGCTGATGACGCCGCCGACGTAGTAGCGACTGGCACCGGGGATCGCGGTGATGGCATGGCCGACCAGGCCGCCGGTGCACGATTCGGCGGTCGCCAGCCACCAACCGCGCTCGCGCAGCGCCTCGCCGAGCCGCTGGGCGGCTGCCACGAGTCTTTCGTAGGGCGGTGGCAGGCTGGTCGTCATCACCCTAGCGGTAGTTCTCGTACTGCAGCTCGACAGGGAAGTCCAGACCGCGGAGGAAGCCGATCACGGCCTGCAGATCGTCCTTGCTCTTGGCGCTGACCCGGACCGAGTCGCCCTGGATGGACGGCTTGGTCTTCGGGAACAGGTCGCGGATCTTCTTCGACAGATCTTTGGCCTGCTCGCTGCTGAGCCCGCGCCTGAGCGCGATCTGCTGGCGCACGGTTCCGCCTCCCGCCGGCTCGATCCTGCCCCAGTCGAAAATCTTCAACGACAGGCCGCGCCGCACGGCCTTGGACTGCAGCAGGTCCTTGATCGCGTTGGCGTGGTACTCGTCCGCCGTCTGCAGCGTGATCCCCTCTTTGGCGAGCTCGAGCGACGATCGGCTGTCCTTGAGGTCGTAACGCGATGCGATCTCGCGGCGCACCTGGTCGAGCGCGTTGACCAGCTCCTGCTGGTCGAAGTCGCTCACGAGGTCGAACGAAGACTCTGCCATGACGCTCCTCTTCTCGCTCCTCTATCGGTCGCGACTGATGATCCAGTCGACGACCGCGCCGGATCCACCCATACGGCCGACGTGCACGCCGTTGATCATGACGTCGACTGCGGCGGCATTCCCCGCCCGCAAGCGGATCTGGTCGTTCGCCTTGAGCTTGACCTTGTCGCCGGGTTGGCTGATGCCGCCGGACACGCCGCTCTTCGGCTTGCCGTCCTCGAGGACCTCCAGATACGACTGCGCGTTGCCGATGCTCAGCGTGCCACCGAGCCCGTTGCCCGGGTTGACTGTGACATGTCGCACGATGGACACCCCGCTCGCAGGCTTGACGATCAGCTCCCAGCTCCCCGGCGCCAGCTGCAGCACACCTGAGAATGCCCCATCCGCGCCCGACTCCAGTGACAGCGCGGCTGGTGCCTTCGGTGCCGGCAGCTTCACGGTTCGGTTGGCGCCGTCAACGATGCTGAACCCCGGGCTCGCCGCCTTGACGAGCCGAGCGGTGACGGTAAGCCGAGCGCCGGGCGGAGCCATCCCGCTGAGCTTCAGCGGCGCGCCGACCTTGGCGCCGTCCGCAGGTTCCGCCAGGGTCAGCCCCGAGCTCGGCGGCTGGCTCGGCTGGCCGGTGACGACCTGGATGGTTCGGCGCTGCGCATCGCTGTCGCGCTTGGTGACTGGGTCGCTGGCGACGAGCGTGATCACGTTCGAGCCTGGGACGAGCATGATCGTGATGCTGAAGTTGCCGTCCTCGTCGGCAATCACCGTTGGATTTTCGCGCAGCTCGGTCACGGTGATGCGTGAGTTCGGCGGCGCCACGCCACGCACGGTGTACTCCAGCTGGTGATACGCGGCGACGTCACCTGCGGGGTCGGTCACCCGCAGCTCAGGAGTCCGGGCGAAGGTGATCAGCTCGTGACCGATGTAGAAGACGAACGCGGCCACGGCAACGGTCAGCAGGGCGGCGAAGACCGCGCCCGGCGTCAGCACGAAGGCCCGCGAGCGACGAGTCGTGATCGGGCGCGGCGGCAGCGCGCTGCTGCGGCCGTCCAGCGGCGCAGCGGAGCTCTCCAGGCGGTAGAGGTCGATCAGGTACTCCGGATCCAGGCCAAGGTAGAGCCCGTAGTTGCGCAGGAAGCCCTTCGTGTAGACCGATCCGGGCAGGTCGCGGTAGCTGCCGCTCTCGAGTGCCGACAGGTAGCGCGACCGGATCTTGGTGTCGCGCTCGACCCGTGGCAGGTCGACGCCCTTCGCCTCGCGGGCGGAACGCAGCACCTCACCGAGCTTGTGCAGCTCCTGGGTCACACCTCGTCCTCGTCCGGAGCGATGTCGCCGCCCCAGCCGTCCGGCGTTACCAGCACCTCGCGGAAGCGGCTGCCATCCGCCGGGCCGACGATCCCGCGATCCTCCATCTGGTCCAGGATGCGCGCGGCACGTGCATACCCGACGCGCAACCGACGCTGCAGCAGCGACGCGGATGCCTTGTCGCTGCGTCGAACAAGGTCGATGGCCTGGCTGAGCAGCGCGTCGGCGTCGGCGTCCTCGTCACCGTCCCCGGGGCGTCCGCCCGCCTTGCCATCGCGCCTGGGGGCGGTGATCTCCGGCCGGTACTGCGGCCCGCCCTGCGAGCGCCAGTGGCGCGCGAGCTCCTCGATTTCGGCGTCGGTCACCAGGACGCCCTGCAGCCGGACGGCGCGTGGCGCGTCGATCGGCTGGTAGAGCATGTCGCCGCGACCCAGCAGGTCCTCGGCGCCGACCGTGTCGAGGATCGTGCGCGAGTCGACACCGGAAGTCATCGCAAACGCGATGCGCGATGGGATGTTGGCCTTGATCAGCCCCGTGATGACCTGGACCGATGGCCGCTGGGTGGCGACCACCAGGTGGATGCCGGTCGCCCTGGCGAGCTGCGCGATGCGCGTGATCGTCGCCTCGACCTCGTAGGCGCTGACCATCATCAGGTCGGCCAGCTCGTCGATGATGATCACGATGTACGGCATCCGTGGCTCGCCGGGGCGGAGCGCCTCGTTGAAGGCGGCGATGTTGCGCACGCCTCGCTGCGCGAACTCGTGATAGCGCGCCTCCATGGTGCCGACCGTCCATTTCAGCGCGTTCACCGCCTTGTCCGGCTCCACGATGACCTCGGTGTAGAGGTGCGGGATGCCCTTGTACTGCGCCAGCTCGACCCGCTTCGGATCGACCAGGATCAGCTTGACCTCCGTGGGTGAGGCATTCATCAGCAGCGAGCAGATGATCGCGTTGACGCACACACTCTTGCCCGACCCGGTCGCGCCGGCAATCAGCACGTGCGGCATCTTCGACAGGTCGGCGCTGAACGGCTGACCCGCCACGTCCTGGCCCAGCGCGAACGCCAGCTTCGACTTCGAGCTCGCCTCGCTGAAGTTCTTGCTGGCCAGGACCTCCTTCAACGTCACCAGGTCGAACGCATTGTTCGGGATCTCGATCCCGACGTACGGTTCGCCGGGGATCGGCGCCTGGATGCGGATGGAGCGCGCCGCGAGCGCCAGCGCCAGGTTGTCGGCGAGACCCTCGATCCGGCTGAGCTTGATGCCCGGCTCGACGTCGAGCGCGTACTGCGTCACGACCGGCCCCTCCTGGATGCGCGCCACCTTCACGCCGATCTTGAAGTTGGCGAGCGTCTCGCGGATGCGCTGTCCCTTGGCGGTGAGGTCCATCTGCGCGGCGCTCGATTCAGGCGCATCGGCGAGCAGCTCGAGCCGCGGCAGGTTCCAGACCCGCTGGACCGCCTCCAGCGCGGCGTCGTTGGCGTGCTCCGCCTCGACTGTCCCGGCTTCGGCCAGGTGCGCCTCTTCGTCCGATTCGAGCGCCAGATCGACGACGGCCTCGTCATCGAGCGGCCCGAGGACCGGCGAAGGGCCTGACGGTCGCTGCCCGGCCGCCCGACTGCCGTTGGACGATGACTCAGGACGCTGGCGTCGCACGATCAGTGGAGGCTCGTCCTGCTCTGCCGCACCGAACGCGCCGCGCATGCGCCGCAGCAGGCCAAGCCGCGACCCGGGTGGCTCGGGGACATCCTCCGGCCCGTCCGCCCGAGCTCGGCGCTCCTGGTTCCCGTTGCGCCGAGCCTCCGCGTCCGCCAGTTCCTGTCGATCCTCACGCCGCTGGAGGTAGGCCGCCACCACGTCGCCAACCGTCATGTTGAAGTAGAGCAGCAGCCCCACGGCCAGCGACAGCGCGAGCACGATCCAGGCGCCGACGCGGCCAACGGCCCCACCGATCACGGTGCTCACCGATGCGCCGAGCACGCCACCACCACCGCCACCGAGCTCGAAGACACCCAGCAGGCCCAGGGCAACGATCGCGGCGCCACTGGCGGCCATCCAGCGCTCCGCCGGCATGGCCTTCATCCACAGCATCAGGGCGAAACCGATGAGCAGCGGTCCGGCGAACGCGATGCCCCAACCGAGCAGCGAGGCCAGCACGTCGTGCCAGGGCTTGATGATCGCCCCGGCATTCGGCGCGAACAGGGCGATGACGCTGATGATCGCCAGGAAGACGAGCACCAGCGCCAGCACTTCGCGCACGAGCCGCCCGCTGAGGCGGAACGTCGTGGCCGCGCGACGGCGACGGCGCGTGGTCCGGCGACGACGGGTGGCGCTTCCTCGGCGGCTCGTCACGTGGTGCCTCACACCTCCATGACGATGGGCATGATCATCGGCCGGCGTTTGGTCCGGTCGAAGAAAAAGCGCGACAGGGTGTCGCGGATCTTGGCCTTGAGGTAGCCGGCCTCGGCCGCGTGCTCGTCACGCGGCGCCTGACGCAGGGCTTGAGCCAGATGCCCCCGCGCCGCCTCCATCACCGGGTCATCGGGATCGGACAGAAAGCCACGTCCGACGAGATCCGGACCACTCACCGCCTGGCCGGTCTGGCTGTCGACGGTCAGCGCGACCATCACCACGCCGTCACTGGCCAGCATGCGGCGGTCGCGCAGCACCACGCCGTCGATCCCGTCGATCGCGGCGATCCCGTCGACCAGCACCGCGCCCGCGGTGACGCTGCCCGCCAGGCGCCCGCGCACGCCGTCGAACTCGACGACCTGGCCGTTCTCAAGCACGAAGATCTTGTCGACGTCGACACCGGAATCCTCGGCCAGGAGGGCATGCTGCACCAGCATCCGGTACTCGCCGTGGACCGGGATGAAATGACGCGGCTTGACGAGGTTCAGCATCAGCTTGAGCTCCTCGCGCGAGCCGTGCCCGGAGACGTGGCAATGCTGCATCGGCTCGTACATGACCATCGCACCCTCCTTGAACAGGTTGTCGATGGTCTTGGCCACGGCTTCCTCGTTGCCGGGGATCGGCGACGCGGAGACAATCACGGTGTCGCCGGGCTCGATGGTGATGCTGCGGTGGTCGCGGTTGCTCATGCGGGTCAGCCCGGACATCGGCTCCCCCTGCGAACCGGTGGTCATCACCACCAGCTTGTCCTTGGGCAGGCGCTGCAGCTGGTCCTTCTTGACGAGCGTGCCGTCGCGCGGGTCGAGGTAGCCGAGCTCGACCGCGATCGCGGTGTTCTGCTCCATGCTGCGGCCGAGGGTGACCATCTTGCGACCATGCTGTGCGGCCGCGTCGACGACCTGCTGGATGCGCCCGATGTTGGAGGCGAAGGTTGCCACGATCACGCGTCCCGTCGCCTCGCCGATGAGGCGGTCGAGCGAGGTTCCCACGGTGGACTCCGAGAGGGTGTAGCCCTCGCGCTCGGCGCGCGTCGAGTCGGACAGCAGGAACTCGACGCCGGCGTTGCCGATCTCGGCGATCAGGCCCAGGTCGGCTCGCCGCCCGTCAGGCGGGCTGAGGTCGAACTTGAAGTCCCCGGTGTGCACGATCGTGCCCAGCGGAGTGCTGATCGCGTAGCCCACGCCGTCGGGGATCGAGTGGTTGACGCGAAAGGCGGTGATCCTGAAGCCGCCGACGGCCACCTCGACGCCGGGCTCGACCTCGACCTGGCGGGTCATCTCCAGGAGCCGATGCTCCTTGAGCTTGCCGGTGATGAGGCCCTGGGTCAGCCGCGTGGCGTAGATCGGGGTCCCCGGAATCCTGGGCAGCACGTATGGCAGTGCGCCGGTGTGGTCTTCGTGACCGTGGGTGATGATGATCCCGCGCACGCGGTCGCGGTTCTGCTCCAGATAGGTGACGTCGGGGATGACGAGGTCGATGCCGAGCATCTCCGGCTCGGGGAACGCCAGGCCGCAATCGACGACCAGGATCTCTCCCGCCACCTCGATGACCGTGATGTTCTTACCGACCTCGCCCACGCCACCGAGCGGGATGATGCGCAGGGTATCTGCCATGGTGCTCCTAGAAGAGGGTGAGCTGCTGCGAGTCGTCAGGGCGCTGATCCACCGCCGTTGGCGCCTCGACGTTCGTTGTGCCGACCGATGCGACGCGCTCGGCCTCGATCGCCTCGCGCACCCTGAGCAGCGCCATCGGCAGGCTGCGGATGTCGGCGAAGAGCGTGTCCCGCAGCGATGCCTGGTGGAGCGCCGCAGCAGGATGGTACATCGGGAAGACGAACCGACCTCCGCTCCGGCGGAGCGACCCGTGCACCGCGCTGATCCGTGCGGCCGGCAGATAGCGTCGCAGCGAAAACCGCCCCAGGGTGACGATCACCACGGGATCGAGCGCCGCCTCCTGGCGGTCGAGGTATGGCGCACATGCCCCGATCTCCTCGGGCTCGGGGTCGCGGTTCCCGGGCGGGCGGCACTTGACCACGTTGGCGATGAAGACGTCGTCGCGCGCCCAGCCGATGCTCGCCAGCAGCTCGTCGAGGAGCTGGCCAGCCGGTCCGACGAAGGGCCGACCGGTCGCGTCCTCACGCGCTCCAGGTCCCTCGCCG
This sequence comes from uncultured Chloroflexia bacterium, assembly GCA_963716585.1. Taxonomy (GTDB): domain Bacteria; phylum Chloroflexota; class Limnocylindria; order QHBO01; family QHBO01; genus JAICUY01. The sequence goes on along the minus strand of CAVQTN010000004.1, from coordinate 128,505 downwards.
ACCAGCAGCACGTCGGAGAGCGGGTTTCCCTCGCCGGGCACCGCGAGCGTGCGGCGGCGGGCAAGCGGACAGCGCGTGCAGGTCCGAACCTCCTCCGCGATCGTCGCCAGCACGCGCTCGCTGCCCATCGAGCCAGAGCCGCCCTCCGTCGCTCGCCGCGCGGCCCGTGTGTCGCGCGGCGGATCGGCCTATGACTGGCCCGCGCCTGCCTTGGCCATGTGCCGCTCCATGGCGGCGCGTCGCGACAGGTTGACGCGACCCATCCGATCGATCTCGGTCACGACCACCATCAGCTCGTCACCGATGCTGACCACGTCCTCGACACGAGGCACTCGGTAGTCGGCGAGCTGACTGATGTGCACCAGCCCCTCCTTGCCGGGCAGGATCTCGACGAACGCACCGAAGTTCATGATCCTGGTCACTTTGCCGAGGTACTCCTTGCCAACCTCGACGTCGCGGGTCAGGCCTTCGATCCAGCGCACCGCCTTGTCCGACGCCTCGCTGGAGGTCGACGCGATCTGGATGGTGCCGTCGTCCTCGACGTTGATCTGGGTGCCGGTTTCGGACGTGATCTGGCGGATCACCTTCCCGCCGGCACCGATGACGTCGCGGATCTTGTCGACCGGGATCTTCATGGTGATGATCCGCGGCGCGTACTGGCTCAGCTCGCTGCGGCTGGCGCTGATGGTCTGGGTCATCTTGTCCAGGATGAAGAGGCGCCCCTTGCGTGCCTGCTCGAGCGCGTCGCGCAGGATTTCCGGCGTGATGCCGGCGGTCTTGATGTCCATCTGCAGCGCCGTCACACCCTCCGTCGTGCCGGTCACCTTGAAGTCCATGTCGCCGAACGCGTCTTCCTTGCCGGTGATGTCGGTCAGCACCGCATAGCGGCCAGTCCCCGGCTCGGTGATCAGGCCCATCGCCACGCCGCCAACCGGCGCCTTGATCGGAACGCCCGCATCCATCAGCGCCAGCGTGCTGCCGCAGGTGGAGGCCATGGACGTCGACCCATTGCTGCTGACCGCCTCGCTGACGACCCGGATGACGTACGGGAACTCGTCGACTGACGGGAGCACCGGCACCAGGGCACGCTCGGCCAGGGCGCCGTGGCCGATCTCGCGGCGGCCGGGACCGCGCATGAACTTCGCCTCGCCGGTGGAGTACGGCGGCATGTTGTAGTGATGGATGTAGCGCTTCTCCGTCTCGGGGCTGATCGTGTCGAGCCGCTGCACGTCGCTCGACGGTCCGAGGGTCGCGATCGAGAGCACCTGCGTCTGGCCGCGGGTGAACAGACCCGATCCATGGGTGCGCGGCAGGACGCCGACCTCCACGCTGATCGGGCGGATAGTGCTCGTGTCTCGGCCGTCGATGCGGATCCCCTCGGAGAGCACCAACTCGCGCACCGTCGCCTTGAGCAGCACGTCCATCAGGCCCGAGCCGATCCCGTTGCGGCGCCGGATGTCCTCGATGCGCTGACCCTGCTCCGATCGGTTGTAGCCGTCGCGGCTGCGCCGGATCTCATCGCTGACGTCTCGGCGAACCGCGTCGAGGCGCTGCGGCAGGCCATCGGTCAGGTTGATGAACAGGTCGGCGGTCGCCTGCGCATCGGGCATGGCACGGTGCGCCGACTCGTGGTCTCGCCCGAAGACGAAGCGCAGCAGGTCGGCCAGCTTGTAGCTGCCCGCATCGGGATAGAGCTGATAGGCAAGCTCAAGCGTGTCATAGACTGCCGCCGGCTCCCATTTCACGTCGTTCGGCAGATGGCGCAGCAGGAATGGCAGGTCGAAGCTGACGTTGTGCGCGACCACGCCGGCCTCGCCGACCCACTCGACGAACTTCGGCAACACTTCAGCAGCGGTGGGCGCGTTGGCGACGTCCTCGTCGGAAATGCCGTGCACCTGGTGACCGATGATCGAGCGCCCGGGATTGACCAGCGACTCGAAGCGGTCGACGACCTGGCCGTCACGGACGCGAAGCGCCGCGAGGTCGACGATGTAGCCGTTCTCCGGCTTCATGGCCGTGGTTTCGACATCGAACACCACGAACTCGGTTCCGGCGGACAGGGCTTTGCCGAGCTTGACCACCGAGTCGGCCTTTGGCCCGATGAACGGCTCCTTCTTCGGCGTTCCGGCGGTGGCGATCAACTTGTCCTGCAGCTCGATGCTCTTCTGCAGTTCGCGTTGCCCGTACTCGATTGCGTCGGCCATGGTGGCCTCGGGCAGGATCGTGGCGCCGGCCTCGACCATCATCAGCGCGTCACGTGTCCCGGCGACGACGAGGTCCAGCTGGCTCTCTTCGAGCTGTGTGACGGTCGGGTTGGTGACGAACTGGCCTTCGATGTACCCCACGCGGACCGCGCCGACCGGGCCCTGGAACGGGATATTGCTCACCGACAGCGCGGCCGAGGCGCCATTGACGGCCAGGATGTCGGGGTCGTTCTCCTGGTCGGCCGACAGGACGGTCAGGACGACCTGCACGTCATTGCGGTAGCCCTTCGGGAAGAGCGGCCGAATCGGCCTATCCGTCAGACGCATGGCCAGGATGGCCGCCTCCGACGGGCGCGACTCGCGCTTGATGAAGCCTCCGGGGATCTTGCCGGCGGCATACATTCGCTCCTCGTAGTCGATGGTGAGCGGGAAGAAGTCGGTGCCCTCGCGGGGCTCCTTGCTGGCGACGGCCGTCGCCAGGATCACGGTGTCGCCGTATCGGACGAGCACTGCTCCGTCGGCCTGCTCGGCCAGCTTCCCCGCTTCCAGGGAGAAGGTCTGGTTGCCGATCTCGGCCTCAACCTTGATTGCCACTGATTCTCATTCCTCTCTTCGTCTCAATTTCGGTCTTCGTCAGAGAATTTCGGCGTCCGGCGCTCGGAATCGGTGCGCGAAGCCGCTGATGCAGCGAGCGGCAGACGGCGCGGTCACGGACGCGGCGGTCACGGACACGGCTCTCCTGGATCTCGAGTGCGGGAGCCGGGTACGCCGGTCATGCTGCCGAACATGCGAAACCCAGGGCCCCATGGGCGCCTGGGTCTCCTCACGGCTGCTAGCGGCGTAGTCCCAATCGACCGATCACGGCGCGGTAGCGGTCGACGTCATTGCGGACGAGGTACGCCAGAAGGCGGCGGCGCTGCCCGACGAGCTTCAGCAGACCGCGACGCGAGTGGTTGTCGTTCTGGTAGGTACGCAGATGCTCTGTCAGCGACTTGATCCGCTCGGTGAGCAGTGCGATCTGCACCTCGGGGGAGCCGGTATCGCCATCATGCGTGGCGTAGTCTTCGACGATCTCGCTCTTCGCTTCCTTCGCGAGCGGCACACGTTCCTCCACGTTTGTTTCTATCCACCCGATCGTACCAGAAATCCGCCGCTGGCGCGATTGACCGCTTCGCGTACAGGGCTACCGCGGCATGCCCAGATGCCGTCGCGCATCGGCCTCGTCCCGATGCATCTGCGCGACGAGGCCCGCGACATCTTCAAAGCGCCGCTCGTCGCGCAGCCGCGCCTCCAGCGAGACGCTCAGCACCGCGCCGTACAGATCAGCGTCGAAGTCGAGCAGGTAGACCTCGACCAGCAGTCGCCCCTGGTCGTGAAATGTGGGGCGGACGCCGATGCTGACCAGCGCGGGATGCCCCGGGCCGGCCGGGCGCTCGGGCAGGATGACGCGACCGACGTAGATGCCCAGCGGCGGCAGCGCAGGTCGGTAGTCGAAGGCGAGGTTCGCCGTGGGAAAGCCGAGGTCGCGCCCGCGCCGATCACCGGTGACGACCGTTCCGCGTATCGCCGGCGCCCGACCGAGGAGCATGGCCACCGCCGGCAGATCACCGTCCCGCAGTGCCGCGCGAATGCGGGTCGAGGAGATTGGAGCGCCGTCGGCCTGCAGCGGCCCGACCCGAATCACGTCGAAGCCACGTTCCACGCCGAGTGCCTGCATGGCCTCCGGCGTGCCGTCGCGGTTGCGTCCGAAGGCGCTGTCCGGGGTCATGAGCAGCGCTCGGAGGTCGATGGCCGGCCGGAGGGCGGCCACGAACTCCGCGGCGCGCAGTGATCGCAGCGATTCGTCGAAACGGATCGGTACTGCCTGGTCAATCCCGGCGGCCCCGATCAGCTCGAGATTCATCGCGAGCGGCGCCAGCCGCGGCAGCGTCACTCCCGGCCGCAGGACCTCGATCGGCGGTGGATCGAACACGAGCACCGCGCTTGACACGCCCCGTTCATCGGCTGCGGCCAGGGTCGCCTCCAGCAGGTGACGATGCCCGCGATGCACGCCGTCGAAGACGCCCATCGTCAGGGCCGCCGGACCGATCGCCGGAAGCTCGCCCAGGCGAAGGGGGCCGCGCGCCGCCTCGAGGGTCATCGGCCCAGGACCTTGTCGGGCCGGAGGACGCCCGCCTGCAGCGTGCCGATGCCCAGCAGCCGGCCGTCGGAAAGCACGGCGTGGCGCCCATGGCCCGACGCCGCGAGATGCAGCGCCGAACCGTTCGCGAAACCCACCGAATCGGCGGTCTCCAGCACCAGGTGGGGCAACGAGAGCAGTGGGAGCACCGGCAGCATTGCCTCGTCCAGGCGTCCCGAGGCTGCCAGCGCCTCAAGCCACTCGGGAGTCAACGCGTCGTCGACCCGCAGGCCGGCCGCCTCGGTGCGTCGCAGCGCGTGGAGGTAGCCACCGCAACCGAGCTCCTCGCCGAGATCGCGGGCCAGCGCACGGACGTAGGTGCCCGGGCCGCAGCGCAGATCGATCCGCACATCGGCGTGATCGTCACCCAGGCTCACCGAGAGCAGCTCGATCACCGAGATCGAAACGCTGCGCGAGGGCAGGTCGAGCGGCGCGCCGGCGCGGGCCGCCCGATGCGCCGACCGACCCGCCTGCTTGCGCGCCGAGAAATCCGGCGGGCGTTGCTCGAACGTGCCCACGAAGGTCTGCAGCGCCTCGACGATGGCGCGCGTTTCCGGCGGCTTCGCCGGACCGCGCTCCAGCGGTCCCTGCTCGTCGTCGGTCGCCGAGCGCCAGCCGAGACGGATGACCGCGTCGTAGCGCTTCGAGCCACCGGTCAGCTCCTCGCTCAGGCGGGTCGCACCGCCGACGAGGATGGGCAGGACGCCCGAGGCCAGCGGATCGAGCGTACCGGCATGGCCGATGCGGCGTATCCCGCTCAGGCGGCGCAGCAACCCGACCATGTCATGCGATGTCGGCCCGACCGGCTTGTCGAGGTTAACGACCCCGAGCATCGGTCCGTGCGAGTTCGGCCTCGCATTCGGCCAGGAGCCGATCGCGTGCCTCGGTCAGCGGCAGCTCAATCGTGCAGCCGGCGGCACGCGCGTGCCCACCACCGCCGAAGGCGCCGGTGATTGCCACCGCGTCCGCACGCTCGGTGGTGCGGACGCTGACTCTCGTCACCCGCGGCTCGGCCTCCTTGAGCAGGACCGTGACGTCCGCGGCCCTGGTTGATGCCAGCAGGTCGACGAAGCCCTCCGAAGCGTTCGCCTCGGACCCCGTGTCGGCGAGCATGGCCAGGGTCATCCCGGCGTACACGATTCGACCCTCGCAGCGCTGCTCGATGCCGGCCAGGATCAGGCCCCACAGAGCGAGGGTGCTGAACGGCTTGTCGGCGTAGATCCTGCGGTGTATCGCCGAGAGCGGCGCTCCCGCCTCGACCAGCTCGGCAGCGACGCGCAGCGTTCGCGGCGTTGCATTGGGGTGCGCGAAGGTGTGCGTGTCCTGGACGATCCCCGCCATGAGCAGCGTTGCGAGCTCGGCGTCGAGCGGCACGCCGAGCACCGGCAGCAGCAGGGCGACGAGCTCGCAGGTCGCGGCAGCGGCGGGCTCGATCAGCTGGGCCTCTCCGAAGCCCGGGTTGCTGACATGGTGGTCGATATTGACGATCCGGGCCCGTGCCAGCCAGTCGGCATGATCGCGCGCCACGCCACCGGTTCGCGACAGGTCGCCGGCGTCGACCACGACCGCGACGTCCGGCTCCAGGGCAGGGGTCCGGCGGACCTCGCCGACGCGCGGCAGGAACTCAAGGAAGGGTGGCGGCGGATCGGTCGAGACGACCTCTGCCTGCTTGCCCAGGCGCTCGGCGGCCAGCCGGATTGCCATCGCCGCTCCGAGCGTGTCGGCATCGGGGTTCTCATGACAGATGGCGGTCACCCGCTCGGCGCCGATGATCAGCGCGGCTACGTCGGACAGGCTCATTCGGTCATGCCATTGGCATCCTCGGCCAGGCCAAGGGTGGTCGGTCGGCTTTCGTCCTCGAGCTGCCGCAGGAGCCGCAGCACCCTATCGCCGGCCTCGATCGAGTCGTCGCGGCGCAGCAACAGCTGGGGCACTGTCCTGATCTCCAGCCGCTCCGCGAGCTTGTGACGCAGCCAGGGGGCCGCCGCCGAGAGCGCGCGCATGGTCTGCTCCCGCTCCTCGTCCGAGCCGAGGACGCTGGCCCAGACGCGTGCGGAGCTGAGGTCGCGGGCGGTCTCGACCCGCGTGATGGTCACGAACCCGAGTCGCGGGTCCTTCATCTCGCGCTGCAGCAGCTCCATCAGCTCATGGCGGATCTGGACATCGAGACGTTGCGTGCGCTGGCTCATGGACGATCAGCCGGCGGCCCGTCAGGCCCGCTGCTCGGCCACCATCTGGAAGCACTCGATGATGTCGCCCTCGGCAATCTCACCGCTTGCCAGACTGATGCCGCACTCGAAGCCGGCGGCCACCTCGCGCACGTCGTCCTTGAAGCGCTTCAGGGACTCGATGCGCGTCTCCTCGACCATCTGCCCGCCTCGAAGGAGCCGGGCGCCGGCGCCGCGGAGCATGCGACCATCGGTCACATACGAGCCCGCCACGAAGCCGGCCTTGCCCGCCTTGATGATCATGCGCACCTCGGCGTGACCCTCGATCTGCTCCACCATCTTCGGTGCGAGCATGCCGTTGAGTGCCGCACCGACGTCATCGGTCAGCTTGTAGATGACGTCGTACAGCCGCACATCGACCCCGGAGGCGTCGACCGCACGCTGAGCCCCGGGATCGAGCTTGGCGTTGAAGCCGACCACGATTGCGTCCGAGGCGGAAGCGAGCAGGACGTCCGACTCGTTGATATCGCCTGCTCCCTCCCCGATGATGTTGATGCGGACCTCGGCGGTGTTCAGCCGCTCCAGCGCGTGCCGGATCGCACCCAGCGAGCCCTGCACGTCGGTCTTCAGCACGACGCGCAGCTCCTTGACCTCGCTGGCCTGGATCTGGGCGCTGATGTCCTCCAGGCTGAATGCCGTCTTGCCGTCGCTGTCGCCAGAGGCGCGCGCCGCGGCCTCGGCCTGGTCACGCGCCGTCTTCTCGTCGGCAACCACGCGCAGGATGTCGCCTGCCTCCGGCACGTCGTTGAGGCCGAGGACCTCGACCGCGGTTGCCGGCTCAGCCGTCTTGACACGCTTGCCGGCGGCGTTCTGCAGCGCTCGAACCCGGCCGGAGGTACGGCCGACCACCACGATGTCGCCGGTGCGCAGCGTCCCGGTCTGGACGAGCACCGTCGCGACCGTTCCGCGGCCCTTGTCGACCTTCGATTCGACGATCGTGCCGATCGCCGGCCGGTCCGGGTTGGCCTTCAGCTCCTGCAGATCCGCGACGAGCAGGATCATCTCCATCAGCGAGTCGAGCCCGATCTGCTGCTTGGCGCTGACAGGCACGGCGATGACGTCGCCGCCGTACTCCTCGACGAGCACGCCCACGTCGGCTAGCTCCTGCTTGACGCGATCGGGGTTGGCGTCCGCCTTGTCGATCTTGTTGATCGCAACGATCATCGGCACTCGCGCGGCGCGGACGTGATCGATCGCCTCGCGTGTCTGGGGCATGACGCCGTCGTCGGCGGCCACCACGATCACGGCGATGTCGGTCACCTGCGCGCCCCGTGCTCGCATGGCGGTGAAGGCCTCGTGGCCGGGCGTATCGAGGAAGACGATGCGTTTCTCGTTGTGGACGATCTCCGATGCGCCGATGTGCTGGGTGATGCCACCGCGCTCCCCGGTCGCGACCTTCGTGCTGCGAATCGCGTCGAGCAAGCTCGTCTTGCCATGGTCGACGTGGCCCATGACCGCAACGATCGGGGCGCGCGCGACCAGGTCCTCCGGGTGCTCCTCGCTCCAGAGCACCGGCTTCCCGGCGCCTTCCTCGTCCGAACCGGGCGCGACGATCTCCTGTGCCGCCGCGGCCTCGGCTGCGGCGCGCTGCGTGGCGCCCGACTCCGAGACCTCGAAGCCGAGCTCGGCGGCGACCAGTGAGGCGGTGTCGAAGTCGATCGTCTGGTTGACGGTGGCGAAGATGCCGTTGCGGATGAGCTCCTTGATGATGTCCGAGGGGCTGACCGACAAGGCGGTCGCCAGCCCGGTCACGGCAATCGAGCTCGGCAGCTCGACCGGTCCCTGCTCACGGATGGCGGCCTGGGCGGTTTCGGTCGCGACAACGCCGGCCGGCGGCCCGCTGCGCCGCCGCTGTGGACGAGGTCCGCGGCGCGGCTGATATCTACGTGGCGGCATGGTTCTCCTCGACTTCGAGCGCACCCGGCTCAATCGTGGCGCCGAGCGCCCGCTGGACTGCCTCGGCGAGGCGTTGCGGTTCGCGGCAGGCAGGATCATCACAGACATAGGTTCCCCGCCCGGCGGCCCTGCCGCCCAGGTCGGGAGCGACCGTCCCATCGGTGCCGCGCACCAGCCGGGTCATCGATCGCTTGGACTTCACCTGGCGGCAGACGGCGCAGGTGCGCATCGGGATGTGGTCAGGTCGTCGCTTCGGCATCGGCGTGCGCCTCCGTGGGCGCAGCGTCGCCCTCGCCCGGCTCGCCGCCCGCAGCGGCGGCCACGCCGGCGTCCGACCTGATATCGATGCGCCAGCCGGTCAGCTTTGCAGCCAGCCGGGCGTTCTGACCTTCCTTGCCGATGGCCAGGCTGAGCTGACGTTCGGGGACGACCACGTTGGCGATCTTGTGCTCCTCGTCGATCCGCACATTCAGCACCTCGGCGGGCGACAGCGCCTCGGCGACGTACTGCCCGGCATCGTCGTGCCACAGGACGACATCGACCTTCTCGCCGTTGAGCTCGGCCACGATGGCCTGAATGCGGGCTCCACGCTGACCGACCGCTGCGCCCTTGGCGTCGACGCCCTGCTGGCGGCTCTCGACCGCCACCTTGGAGCGGCTGCCAGCCTCGCGGGCGATGCCGCGGATGACCACCGTGCCGTTGTAGATCTCGGGGATCTCCATCTCCATCAGCCGTCGCAGGAAGCCGCGGTGCGTCCGGCTCACGACGAGCACCGGGCCGCGGGTCGTGCGACGCACCTCGAGCACGTAGACCTTCAGGTGTTGTCCGATGCGGTAGTGCTCCGACGGCAGCTGCTCGCTGACCGCCAGGACCGCCTCGACGCCCTTGCCCATGTCGAGCACCACGGCCGACTCGGTGGTCCGATGCACCACGCCGGTCATGATCTCGCCTTCGCGGCTGGCGTACTGGCTGTAGACCACGTCGCGCTCAGCCTCGCGCAGGCGCTGGCGGTAGACCTGCCCTGCCGTCTGGGCGGCGATGCGACCCAGCTGCGCCTGGGTCACGTCCTCCGGGACGCGGACCTTGCTGCCGACGCCGGTTGATGGGTCGATGCGCTGGGCGTCGGCCACCAGCATCTGCAGCTCGGCGTCCTCGACCTCCTCCGGTGTGGCGACCACGTCGTACTCACGGAAGACGCTGATCTGTCCCGACTCGGGATCGACGCGGACGACGACGTTCTCGGGGGCCTCGGCGTTGCGACGGTAGGCGGACTCGATCGCCTGCTCCAGCGTCTCGATCAGGATCTCCTTCGGGACACCCTTCTCGGCGTTCAACTGCAGCAGCGCTCCGATGAAGTCTCGGCTCACCTTCGCACCTCCGCAAACTTCTCCAAAAACAAACGTGGGCTGGCGAACCGACCCACGTTACGACGCGTCGTATGGTTGGCTTCAGCACGGCCGGCGAAACCTGCAATGGAGTATATCAGCCGTCGCCGATGCTCGCCGACCAGCCGCCCGGGGCCCGTCGGGCGGAGACGACCGGACAAGCCCTCCGGGGCCTCGTGCTCAGCCGCCGGGAAGCCGCTGAATGTCCTGGATCGAGATCAGGATGACCAGCGCGATGAGGACCAGGAAGCCGGTCACGTAGATGAGCGCCTCGCGCTCCGCCGGCAGCCGGCGACGGCGAATCGCCTCCAGCAGGGTGACGGCGATGCGCCCGCCGTCGAGCGGTGGGAACGGCAGCACATTGAGCACGGCGAGGTTGACCGACAGCAGCGCGACCAGCGAAAGCTGGTTGTACAGCGGCTGGTGGAGAACCTCGCCGGTGATCTGGGCGATGCCGATCGGACCGCGCGCCTCGCCCGTGTTGGGGGCAAGCCCGACGAGACCGGCCACGGTGCTCGCCAGGCCGCCCGGGATCTGGCGCGCCAGGTCGACGGTCAGCCCGGCGGCGGACGCGAGTGCATCCCACGGCGAGCTGGCGGTTGGGGCGCCCATCACGGTCTCGGCGCGCAGGCCGAAGCCCACGGGCCCGAGCCCGGCCCGCCGTTGCTCATCCGTCAGCCGTCGCGGCGTCACCTCGATGTCCAGGTGACGGCCGTCGCGCTCGACCTGGAGGGTCACCGGCTCGCCGGCCTGCGCGTCGACATAGGCCACCAGGTCGTCCGCGCGTGAAAACTGGCGGTCATCGGCCGAGACGATGCGATCGCCGACCGCCAGCTTGCCCTGGGCCGGACTGTCCGGCTGGACCTCGGTGACGGTCACCGGCAGGACGAAGATCGGTTGCGCGACGCTGAACGCGGCCGCGAACAGCACGATCGCCAACAGGAAGTTCATGACCACGCCGGCGAGCAGCACGGCCAGCCTGACGATGACCGGCTTCCGGTTGAAGGCGCCCACCATGGTCCGCTCGATGGCCGCCTCGGAGAGGCCGCGCTGGCGCATCTTCTCGGCCTCGCCCTCGCCATCCTCGCCGAGCATCTTGACGAAGCCGCCGAGCGGGATCCAGTTCAGCGAGTAGCGCGTGCCGCGCCACGTTCGCGATGCGATCCGCGGCGGGAAACCGATGCCGAACTCCTGGACGGTGATGCCGGCCAGCTTGGCGACCACGAAATGCCCGAGCTCGTGGATCACGACCAGCACGACCAACACGGCGATGAACGCCAGGATGGTGCTCAGCACGTCCATCAGCCGGCACCTGCCGGCAGCTCGGTGCTCAGCGCGGCGCGCACCTCGGCGTCGAGCCCCAGAATCTCATCGAGGTTCGGCTCGGAGTCGCTCCCCCATCGGTCGACGGCCGCAGCGATGACATCGGCCACGCGCGGGAACGCGATCTGGCCCGCGAGGAATGCCCCGACGGCGACCTCATCTGCCGCGTTGAGGATCGTTCCACGGTTACCGCCGGCGGCGGCGGCGGCCCGCACCGCGTCGTAGGCTGGATAATCGCCGGTCACCAGCGGCGAGAAGCCCAGCTGTGGCCAGGCATCGGGCGCCGCATGGCGCGAGGGTGACGGCAGGCGGTCCGGATGGGTCAGGGCGTACTGGATCGGAAGGCGCATGTCGGGGAGGCCGAGCTGGGCCTTGTACGAGCCGTCGACGAACTCCACGAGCGAGTGCACGACGCTCTGGGGATGGATCACGGCCGCAATCTTACTGTAGGGCATCCCGTACAGCCATTTCGCCTCGATCACCTCGAAGGCCTTGTTGACCAGCGTCGCCGAGTCGACCGTGATCTTCGGGCCCATGCGCCAGGTCGGATGTGCCAACGCCTCGGCGGGCGTGACGTCCCCCAGGTCGTTTGCCGCTCGTCCGCGGAACGGCCCGCCGCTCGCGGTCAGCACCAGCCGCGCGACCATCTCGATGCGCTCACCGAGGAGGCACTGCCAGATGGCGGAATGTTCGCTGTCGATCGGCCGTAGCACGTCGAGCGGGTCGCCGCCGCGCTTCGCGAGCCCGTCCGCCACGAGGTGGCCGCCGGTGACCAGTGTCTCCTTGTTGGCGAGCGCGACGCGGCGCCCCGCCTCGATCGCAGCCAGGACGGCGGGCAGCGCGCTCATCCCGGTGGTGGCCACTACCACCAGCTCGACTCCATCGGCGGTTGCCAGCTCGACCAGGCCGCCGTGCGCCCAGCGCATTGCGTCGATCCCGGCGGACCGCTCGCCCGGCGTCCAGCCGCGCGCCAGCGGCCAGGCATCCAGCTGCTCATCGAACGGAGGACCGCCGTGGCCTGCCGCCAGGCCGAGCAGCTCGAAGCGCTCACGGTGTGCCGCGATCACCTCCAGCGTCTGGCGGCCGATCGACCCCGTCGAGCCGAGCAGCGCAATGCCGGTCACAGGCCGAATCCGGCAACCAGCAGCGCCCAGCCGGCGAGCAGCGGCGCGGCGAACAGGAACGAGTCGATCCGGTCGAGGATCCCCCCGTGCCCGGGCACCAGGAAGCCCGATTCCTTGCGGCCGGCTGCCCGCTTGAGCATCGACTCGGCGAGGTCGCCCGCCTGCGCGCCGAGGCCGACAAGCGGCCCGATGACCAGCGGCTGCCAGGCCGGTATGCCGGTAAGGGCCGCGCCGATGCCGGCCGCGATGGTCGCCGCCAACAGCCCTCCGACCAGCCCCTCGATCGTCTTTGAGGGGCTGATGTGGTCGATGAGCTGCCGCCGGCCGAGCCAGCGCCCGCTGAGGTAGGCGCCGCTGTCGTAGCCCCAGACGACCAGTGCCAGCATCAACGCCCATGCCGAACCGGATTTCAGGCCCAGCAGGCCGATCGGCGTCGCCGCCGTGCCCGTGGGCGGGCCGAGGTGAGCGACCAGCACGATGAACGGCGCAAGGATCCCGACATACGCAACGCCGAAGACCGTCACGGCCCAGGTCAGGAATCCGTCTCGCGGGTCAGACCGGGTGAAGCCGATGGCACCCAGCAGGATGACCGAGGCAGCGAAGACGATCGCCACCAGCCCTGCCGGCTGGGTGATGCGCAGCAGGTCACTCAGCAGCCCGCCAACCTGGGCGTGGTTGGCCGCGATCAGCCCGGCAACCGTAATGACCAGTCCGACCAGCAGGCCCAGCACCTGCGGCGGTTGGAAGCCACCGGCGTCGAGCAGCGCGATGAGCTCGACGAGTGCCAGGAAGGCGATGAGCGCGATCATCAGCGACAGCCACGGCTCGCCGAGCAGGATCACGCCAACCACGATCGGCGCCAGGATGACGGCGCTCAGCAGGCGCGTGCGCAGCATCGGTCAGGCGCCATAACGACGCTGTCGGCGAGCGAATTCGTCGAGCGCGCCATCGAACTCGGCGATCGTGAAGTCGGGCCACAGGACCCCGCAGAAGACCAGCTCGGCATACGCTCCCTGCCACAGCAGGAAGTTGCTCGTTCGCTGCTCTCCGCCGGTGCGGATGATCAGGTCGGGCTCCGGCTGGCCGTGGGTGTACAGCTGCTCCTCGAAGCGTGCTTCGTCGACCTCCGCGGCGGACATGCCGGACGCGATGAGCGCCCGAGCCGCGTCGATGATCTCGCGGCGACCGGAGTAGTTGAAGGCGATGTTGAGATCCATCCGCGTGCCGCCCCGCGTTCGGTCCTGCGCAGCACGAATCGAGCGCTGGACATCGGTCGGCGCTTCGTGCAGCCGCCCGATGACATGGACCCGCACGCCCTGCTCGATGAGCTCATCGGTGTTCTGGCGTACCGCACCGTCGATGAGGCCGAACAGGCCGCTCACCTCGTCGTCAGGGCGCCGCCAGTTCTCCTGGCTGAAGACGTAGAGCGACAGGACCTCGATGCCACGATCCGGCGCCACCCGCACGATCGGCTTGATCGTCTCGACGCCCTGCACATGGCCGGCGAGGGCCGGCAGGCCTCGCTGCGCCGCCCAGCGGCGGTTGCCGTCCATGATGATCGCGACATGTCGCGGCTGATCACGGAGCGGCAGTTCGTCAGACCTCCATCACGTCGGCTTCTTTCCGCTCGCCGCGCGAATCGATCGCATCGGTGTAGCGGTCAGTCACCTTCTGCAGCGCCTCGAGCTCGCGCCGCTCCTCATCCTCCGAGAGGTCGCCGTCGCGCAGCGCCTTCTTGAGCTGATCGGCCGACTCGCGGCGCAGGTTGCGCACCTCGACGCGAGCCTCCTCCATGCGCCGCCGCACCTGTTTGACCATCTCGCGCCGGCGGTCCTCGGTGAGCGGCGGGACGTTGAGACGCACCACCGTGCCATCGACGTTCGGGGTCAGTCCGATGTCGCTCTTGGTGATCGCTCGCTCGATCGCGGACAGGACGGATCGGTCCCAGGGCTGGATCACGATCAGGTGTGCGTCGGGCGTCGAGATGCCGGCGATCTGGTTGAGCGGCGTCGGATTGCCGTAGTACTCGACCGTGATCCGCTCGACCAGCGCGGTCGACGCCCTGCCGGTGCGCACGCCGGCGAAGTCACGCTCCATGGCGTCGACGGCGCGCTGCATCTTCGGCTCCACGGTCGTGACGGCTTCATGCGTCATGGGTCACCTCTCCAGCAATGAGCGTCCCGATGGCCTCGCCGCGGACGGCGCGCACGATGTTCCCCGGGCGGGTCATGTCGAAGACGATGATGGGCATCTCGTTGTCCATGGCCAGGCTGACGGCGGTGGCGTCGAGCGCCTCGAGGCGATTGGCCAGCAGCTCGGTATAGCCGATCCGAGCGTAGCGCCGTGCGTTCGGCTCCTTCTCAGGGTCGGCATCGTACACCCCGTCCACGCGTGTGGCCTTGAGGATCACCTCGGCTCCGACTTCGACGGCGCGCAGGGTGGCGGCCGTGTCGGTGGTGAAGTACGGATTGCCGGTTCCGGCAACCATGACCACCACGCGGCCCTTCTCCAGGTGGCGGACGGCGCGCCGCCGGATGTACGGCTCGGCGATCTCGTTCATGCCGATGGCGCTCATCACGCGGGTGGGGCAATCGAGCTGCTCGAGCGCATCCTGGATCGCAAGGCCGTTCATGACCGTGGCGAGCATGCCCATGTAGTCGGCCGTGGCGCGATCCATGCCGTGGGCGGCTGCCGCGAGACCGCGGAAGATGTTGCCGCCGCCCACCACGATCGCCACCTGCACGTCCGCCTGCCGCGCCTCGACGATCTGCATCGCGATGCCGCGCGCGATCTCTGGATCGATCCCGTACTCGGCGGCCCCCATGAGCGCCTCACCTGACAGCTTGAGCAGCACGCGCCGATACTCAGGCCGGGCCGGCGCGGAATCGGCCACCTAGGCGGCCTCCTTGTCCTCTGCCGCCTCGGCCGCAGCCTCGCCAACGGCCATCCGGGCGAAGCGCGCGACACGGATGTTCTCGCCGAGCAGGGCGATCTTCTCCGAGATGAGGTCGGAGATCCTGGTGTCCGAGTCGCGGTACGGCTGGTCGAGCAGGCACACCGATTCGAGCCATTTGTTCAGCTTGCCTTCCACGATCGTCGGCACGCGATCGGCCGGACGACCCTCGCGCTGCGCTTCCTCGGCGAAGGCACGCCTGCGCGCCTCGATCTCCTCAGCCGGAACCTCGTCACGCGACACGTACAGCGGCGCCAGGCCGGCGACCTGCATCGCCAGGTCGCGGGCGAGCTGCTTGAAATCGTCGGTGCGCGCCACGAAATCGGTCTCGCAGTTGAGCTCGAGCAGGACGCCCAGGCGCGAGCCGTGATGGATATAGCTGGTCACGATCCCTTCGCGCGCCGCACGACCCGCCTTCCTGGCCGCGGTCGCGACGCCTTTCTCGCGGAGCCAGGCCTGCGCCCGCTCCAGGTCGCCGTCGGACTCCTCCAGCGCGCGCTTGCAATCCATGATGCCGGCGCCGGTCTGCTCGCGCAGGCGCTTGACGTCCTCCGGCTTGATCGTCTGAGTCATGTTCCTTCCTGCCACCTGACCGATGATGCCCGCGCGGGCGCCCCTCAGGCGGACTGCTCCTGGTTGTCGGTTTCGTCCTCGTCCTCGCCATCGGCGGCACGACGGGCGCGGGCGCGTCGCTCCTCGTCCTCGTCCTCCTCCGGCTCGGGCTCGAAGATGAGCGCCTCGCCGGATGCCAGTACGGCGCTGTAATCGGCCTCGGTGCCGAGCGCCGCCTCGTCGACAGGCGGCATCGCCTCGGCCTGCTCGAACTCCTCGTCCAGGCGTGACTGGCGCTCCTGCTGCGCCTCGAGCGCGGCATCGGCCACGAGACGGCACATGAGCGTCACCGAACGGATGGCGTCGTCATTGCCCGGGATGACCCAGTCGATCAGGTCCGGGTCACAATTCGTGTCGGTGATCGCCATGATCGGGATCTCGAGGCGACGCGCCTCGGCCACCGCGATCGACTCGCGATGGGGATCCACGACGAACAGCGCGCCGGGCAGGCGCCGCATGCGCCGGATCCCGCCGAGAGCGTGGTTCAGCTTCTCGATCTCCTCGGTGAGCTTGCTCGCTTCCTTCTTCGTGAGCCGCTCGAACTCGCCGGCGTCGCGACGTGCCTCGAGCGCGTCCAGCCGCTGCACACGGCGCTTGATGGTCGTGAAGTTGGTCAGCATGCCGCCGAGCCAGCGATTGTTGACGTAGTGCTGACTGCTGCGCTCGGCCTCGCCCTTGACCGCCTCCTGCGCCTGCTTCTTGGTGCCCACGAACAGGATGCTGTCGCCGTGCCGAATCGTCTCGCGGGCGAACTCGAGCGCCGCGTCCAGTCGCGTGACGGTCTGCGCCAGATCGATGATGTGGACGCCGTTGCGCTCGCCGAAGATGAAGTCGCGCATCTTCGGGTTCCAGCGGCGAGTCTGGTGCCCGAAGTGGACGCCGGCCTCGAGCAGCTGCTTCATGGTGGCTGCAGCCATGGTGGTGATACCTCCGGTTGGGTCCGCCGCCCGTCTTCAACTCCCGAGGCCGACCCGAGCGTGACGAGGTCGCGCCGAGCACCGATGACCGCGGAATGAACGAGCGTGTGAGATGAGTGGATCCGGCCGATGGCACACGCACGGAAGCCTTGCGCCTGGCCGGGCCACGAGTATAGCACGCTCAACGCCGCTCTCCGGCCGCAGACACTCGTTGAGGCGACGGTACCGAAGTACCACCAGCCAGACCGCTCGTACCTTGACCGCTCCGCAGCCTTCCATACCATCGCCAGCGTCCACTGGACTCGGAGGAAGAATGCACAGCCGACTGAAGGTCATGCTGGCGGCCGGCGGCCTGGCCGCCGTGTTGGCGATTGGGCCGACGCTCATCGGGCCGGCAGCCGCCAGCGACACGCTGGTGGTCCGCGCCGGAGATACGTTGAGCGGCATCGCGGCACGCCAGGGCGTCACGGTCGGCCAACTCGTGGCGCTCAATCGGCTGACAGACCCGAATCGGATCTATGCCGGTCAGACGCTGCGCCTGAGGCCGGTGGCTCGACCGCCGGCACCAAGCGGGACGGCGGCCCGTCCAGCGGCCATCGCACACGTCGTTCGCCCGGGCGAGACGCTGACCGGTATCGCAGTCCGCTACGGGACCACGATCGGTGCCATAGCGACGGCGAATGGCCTGGCTGACGTCAATCGGATCAGCGCCGGGCAGCGGCTCGTCATCCCTGGCGCGCCGCCCGTCGGCCAGGCCGGCCGGGTGCCGACCTCGGGGCCGCCCGCGACGCTCGAGCCGTTGACGCATCGCGTGCAGCCCGGCGAGACGCTGACCGGCATCGCACGGCGCTATCGAATCACGATCGGCGCTCTCGCAGGTGCGAACCGCATCACCAACCCGTCGTTCGTTCGCGCAGGCGTCCTGCTGCGAATCCCCGGCACCATCGCCGCAGCGACCGCCCGCTCGGCGCGGGTCATGCCGGCCGGCATGATGCGGCTCGTGGCGCGCCGGGCGGCCATCGGCAACGTCGTCAGGCAGGAAGCCAGGAACTTTGGGGTACCGGCCGCGTTCGCGCTGGCCGTCGCCTGGCACGAGTCAGGCTGGCAGCAGGGCGTGACCAGCAGCGCAGGTGCGATCGGCGTCATGCAGCTCCTGCCGGCGACCGGTGACTGGGTCGGTCCGGCGATGCTCGGCCGCCAGGTCAACCTGCGCGACACGAGACAGAACGTGCGCGCCGGAGTGCGGCTCCTGCGGCATTACCTCGACCGATACCACAATGACAAGCCCCGCACCCTGGCGGCCTACTACCAGGGCCAGACAGCAGTCGACCGGCACGGCATCTACCCCGTGTCGCGACCATACATCGCCTCGATCCTGTATCTCGAGAAGCTCTTCGGCTGACGGCTACCAGGCGTCAACCGAGGGGTGGCGCATAAGTCGCCAACGGCCGTCAGGATGCGGGGTGACCGTCACCACGTCCAGGCGTAGCCCGGCATGGCGCGCATCAGACTGCGCCGCATAGCGATACAGCGCCAGGCGGAGACGACCCACGCGCCGGCGGTCGACGCTTTCGAGCCCACTGCCACGGCGTTCTGTCCGCCGAGCGCGCACCTCGATGGCAACCAGGATCCTGCCCGGGTCGAGGCACACCAGGTCGAGCTCGCCCTCCGGGACGCGCCAGCGGCGTGCCAGCACGCGCCAGCCGCCGCTCTCGAGCCAGTCGGCGACCGCCGCTTCGGCGCGCAGGCCCAGGTCATGGCGAGGATTGGGCACGGTCCCGTGTGCTCCTTCGCAGGAGGCGAGCAGCGCAGGGTGGTCAGTCGACGAAATCGATCTCTTCGTCGAGCAGCGGTGCCTCCGGTACGAGGTCGAGGGAGAGTTGCTGGCCGGCCAGCAGGAACCGGACCGGCGCGAAGCTGCGGCGGTGCCAGGCGCACGGCCCTTCGCTCATCAGCGCGTCGTAGTGGAAGCGCGTGCCGTAGCCCTTGTTGCGAGTGAAACCGTACGCCGGGTATCGCTCGTCGAGCTCGTCGCAGATGCGGTCGCGGGTCACCTTGGCCACGATCGACGCCGCGGCGATCGAGGCTGAGATGGCGTCGCCGTCGATGATCGCCCGCTGCGGAAGCTCCACCTCGCGGAGCGTCAGTGCGTCGATGACCAGGTGGTCCGGCGGCTCGCCCAGCCGTGCGAGTGCCTCGCGCATGGCAAGCTTGGTCGCCTGCAGGATGTTGATGGCATCGATCACGTCGACCTCCACGCAGCCGACACCGACCCCCTCGGCACGATCGAGGATGAGCTCGTAGAGCGCCTCGCGCCGGGCACGCGGCACGACTTTCGAATCGCGCAGACCCTTGATCCGGTGGCGCTCCGGCAGGATTACCGCGGCGGCCACGACCGGCCCGGCCAACGACCCGCGACCAACCTCGTCAAGGCCGGCGATGCGCTGGAAGCCGGCCAGCCGCAGCTCGCGCTCATGGCGCATGTGCGCGTCGCGCGGCCCGGTGTGGCGACGGCGTGCAGGCCGGACCACCTCAACCGATCCCCCGAGATCGGCCACCGAATCAGCGGCCGGCGCGACGCTCGCGGAGCGTGGCCGACTTGCCGACGCGGTTGCGGAGGAAGAAGAGCTGGGCTCGGCGGGCAACACCGTGACGGACGACCTCGATCTTGTCGACGCGCGGCGCATGCACCATGAACGTGCGCTCCACACCGACACCGCTGGCGATGCGACGGACCGTGATCGATCGGTTCAGGCCGCCGTTGCGCATGCGCATGACGGTGCCCTCGAAGACCTGGATCCGCTCGCGATTGCCTTCGACCACCTTGACCGAGACGCGAACGGTGTCGCCGGAAGCGATCTCGGGCACGTCGGTCCGGAGCTGCTCGCGCTCGAGCTCCTTGATGGCGTTCATGCTAGGGCGTCCTCATTACTGCCGCATGACCCGCGGCTTATCGATGGCATGACGTGCCGGCCGCAGGGGCGATGCACATGGGAAACGCGACCGGGCGACCGGTCGCGACGCAGCGGAGTATAGCAACGCCGAATCGGATGTGCCACACGCCACGCTACTCGGGCGACTCGCGCAGCTCGGCCAGGATCCGCCGATCTTCCTCGCTGAGCCGCGCGGCCTCGAGGAGGTCCGGTCGGCGCTGCAAGGTGCGACGCAGTGCCTCGCGCCGGCGCCAGCGATCGATCTCGGCGTGATGCCCGGACAGGAGGACCCCCGGCACCTCCATGCCGTGAAACGACTCCGGCCGCGTGTACTGCGGATGCTCGAGCAGGCCTGATGCGAACGAATCGCCCTCATGAGACACGGCCTCGATCACGCCCGGAACCAGCCGCGTCACCGCGTCGATGAGCACCAGGGCAGGCAGTTCCCCGCCGGTCAGGACGTAGTCGCCGATGCTCACCTCACGATCGGCGAGCGCCCGCCCGCGCTCGTCGATCCCCTCGTAGCGTCCGCACACCAGCGCCAACCGCCCGGCGCTGCTCAGCTCCCGCGCCAGCGCATCGGTCAGTCGTTCGCCGGCCGGATCCATGAGGATCACCTGCGCGCCCGCCGCACGCAGCGGCTCGACGGCGCCATACAGTGGCTCGGGTCGGATGACCATCCCCGCTCCCCCGCCGTACGGCGAGTCGTCCACGGACCGATGACGGCCGAGCCCATGCTCGCGCAGGTCGTGGATGGCGAATGCGACAATTTGGCGCTCGACGGCACGCCCGATGATCGAGGTGGACAACTCCGCCTCGAAGAGCTCGGGGAACAGGGTCACGACGTCGACGCGCAGCAGCGGGTCAGACATCTTCGAGCTGGTAGTCGACGACCATGCGGCCCTGCTCCAGATCGATGTGGCGCACCACGTCACGCAGCGCGGGGACAAGCAACTCCTCGCCGGCGCCATTCTCGATGCAGTAGACCTCGTTCTCACCTGCGCGGAAGACACTCGTCAGCGTGCCGAGCGGCCTGCCCTGCGGATCGGATACCGACAGGCCTTCGAGCTGGTGCCAGTAGTAGCTCCCCGCCGGCAGCGGCGCGGATTCGACCTCGAGGTAGCGATCCCGCAGCGCCTGGGCCGCCGAACGAGAGGTGATCCCCTCGAGGGTGATCGCCGGGATGCGACCGCCGCGTTCGATACCGACGATCCGGCGTGGCGCGACCTCGCCCTCGACGTAGAGCTGCTCGCCGGCATCGAGTCGCTCGGGACGATCGGTCAGCGGCTCGACTTTCAGGGCGCCATGCAGGCCCTTCGCCCCGGTGACGCGCGCGACCGCCAGCCGCTCAGTCGTTGGGGACGATCTCCAGCTCGACCCGTCGGCCGTCGCGCGAGCCCATGACCCGCAGCAGGCTGCGGATGGCGTTGGCGATCCGGCCGTCGCGACCGATGACCCGGCCCATGTCGCCCTCGTCGACACTGAGCGTCAGCTCGACTTCGTCGCCGCGCTCCTCGACGTCGATGTGGACGCCCTCCGGGTTGTCGACCAGCGCGCGAGCAACGTAGTCGAGGAAGTCCTTCACTTGGTCACCGCCGCTTCGCTCGCCGCCTCGACCTTCGGCTTGCGCGCGCGGGGCTTCCTGGCGGCCGGCGGGGCGGCCGCGGCCACCTCTCCGATGCCAGCCTGCCGCATCAGCTTCACCACGGTCTCGGATGGCTGAGCGCCCTTCGCAATCCAGGCGTTCAGCTTGTCGGCGTCGATCTGCACGGTCGCGGGATCGGTCAACGGGTTGTAGAAGCCCAGGATCTCGAGCGCCCGCCCGTCGCGCGCTCGCCGGCCATCGATGACGATGACCCGGTACGAAGGGCGCTTGGTGGCCCCTACCCGCGTCAGTCGAATGCGTACTGCCAAAGTGTCGTCTACCTCTCTGTGGTGTCAGCCAGTCGCTGCGTGATTGGCGCGGTCATTCGATGGTTGCGACCGCGTGGAATTCAATGCGATCCTCACGAGCCGGCAGGCTCAGCCCGACGCCGGTCACATGCTGGAGGATATCGCGAGTATCGGTCGGCAGCTGAACGGCGCCGCCGAGCGCGCCCAACAGATGGGGCAGATCGACGTACAGCTCATTGCCGCCGCGGCCCCCGGCGACCTTGAATGTCTTCTGGTAGCCGGCCGATGCGCCGAGCGTCTTGCCGCTGCCGTGAGCATTCACCGCCGCCAGGACGTCGTCGGCCGTCAGCCCCACCACGATCACCCCGTCCGACAGGGCGTAGGCCAGCGACCCGGTCTGCGGCACCTGGATCGTCGTAATGCTCGTCCCCGCAACGTCGTCGCTGCTCACCAGCGCGCCACGTTGCCGCAGGGCCTCGCGGATCCGGTCGAGCGCGGCCTGCGCCGCGTCGGGATCCGATGGACGCAGCAGGAGTTGACCGTGGGGCAGCGTGCCACCCAGGCCACTGACCGCGACCGCCGATTCACGGTCGAGCAGCGGCAGCAGGTCCTGGTCGACGTTGAGCCCCAGGCCGAACGCGATCACCGCTCGAGCCTGGGCGATCGCCTGCGCCAGCTGGTCGGCACCGTTCTGCGCACCGATCTGTGCCTCGGCATCCTCGAGCCACTGCCGCAGGTTGAAGATGACCGCCTCCGCCTGCGTGTCGGCCGGCATCCAGTCGGAGAGGCTCGAGGGTTCGGTCGACAGCGCGAAGCCGGTCCGCGCGGACGCGCCAGCGGTCGCCTGGTCGAATGGCGCCTGGCCGACGAGGGCCAGCCCGTCCTGCTCGGCGACGAGCGCCAGGCTGGCCGTCGAGAAGCCGGCCAGATCGCCGGACATCCCGCCGGCCTGTGCAAGCCTGTCGAGGTCGACGTAGACCGATGCCAAACGGTCGCTCGGCAGTCGTCCCATGGCCGTCCGAAATCCCGCTTCACTGCCGAGCGCCGGAGCGCGCCCGGAGGAGGCATCGATCGCCGCGCGGACCTGTTCGGCATCGCTGCCGAGCACCAGCAGGCTGCCGTCCGCCAGGAAGACATGTGTCTCTGTGGCGCCCACGGATAGCGTCACGTCCCGGTAGGATTCCTGCGAGGGCGCGGCCCCCTCGGCGGCGACCACTCGGGAAAGTGCGTCATCGGCCAGCGGGCGATCCTTCACCGCCGCGACGAGCAGCGTCTTGAGGTCGTCGGGATTCGTGCCGCTCGGCGTCACCGCCACCGCCAGCTGATCTCCGAGCCAGGGCTTCACGTCGCGCCGGTAGTCGAGTCCCGAGCCCGCCAACAGCTGCTGCACCGATTCGTCGATCTTGGCATCGAGTGCTGCCTGGTCGGCGAAACCTGGCAGCCGCCCGAGGAGGCCGCCCAGGTTCATCAGCTGCGCCGATGAGGGCTGGAGGTACACGTTGACGTAGATCGGGGCGTCCGCCGGCACGACGGCGGCTGCCCGGTCGGTCGAGGCGCTGAAGAAGAGCAGGTAGCCGCCGACCACCGTGGCGCCGACCAGCGCCAGCAGCGTCGTGAGCGCGACGACGAGCCGTTGCATGCGTTACTGGCGACCGAGCAGGCCGCCGAGGCCCCCGCCCAGCTTCGGCAGCCGGCCGCTGCCAAGCTGCCTCATGAGCCGCTGCATCTCGCCGAACTGCTTCAGCAGTCGGTTGACATCCGGGGTGGACGTCCCGCTGCCGAGCGCGATGCGGCGCCGGCGGCCGGCCTTGATCAGCTCGGGGTGGCGACGCTCCTGTGCCGTCATCGAGTCGATGATCGCCTCGATCCGCTTCAGCTGTCCATCGTCGACCGCCTGCTGCGCCGCGCCGGCCATCTGGCTCGCGCCGGGGATCATCTGCAGGACCTGCCCGATCGGCCCCATCTTCTTGACCTGCTGCAGCTGGCTGCGGAAGTCATCGAGCGTGAAGCGGTTCTCCATCATGCGTTGGGCGACGCGTTCCGCCTCGGCCTGGTCGACGTTCTCCTGCACGCGTTCGACCAGGGACAGGATGTCGCCCATGCCCAGGATGCGCTGCGCCAGGCGCTCAGGGTGGAACGGCTCCAGGCCGTCGGTGCGTTCGCCGGTGCCGATGAAGCTGATCGGCAGGCCGGTCGCCCGCCGGATGCTGAGCGCCGCCCCGCCGCGGGCGTCGCCGTCCATCTTGGTCAGCACCAATCCCGTCACCGGCAGCCGGGCGTGGAAGGCCTGCGCGACCTTGACCGCCTCCTGGCCGGTCATGGCGTCGACCACCAGTAGCGTCTCGGCCGGGGTGATCGCGCCTGCGATACGCACCAGCTCGTCCATCATCGGCTCGTCGACATGCAGCCGGCCCGCGGTATCCAGCAGCACGAGGTCATGACCGCGCTGGCGCGCGACCTCCAGGCCGCTGCGCGCCACTTCGAGCGCGGGCGTGCCGACCGGCCGGCTGTGGACCTCGATCCCGATCTGGTCGCCGAGCTGCACGAGCTGGTCGACGGCGGCCGGACGGTAGACATCCGCGCCGACCAGCAGCGGCGTGCGGCCGTCCTTTCGCAACCGCACGGCCAGCTTCGCGGCGGTGGTCGTCTTGCCGGAGCCCTGCAGGCCGACCAGCATGATGACCGAGGGATTTCCGGACAGCTGCAGCTGACGACGCTCGCCGCCCAGGATCTCCACGAGCTGGTCATGAACGACCTTGACGACCTGCTGCCCGGGATGCAGCCCGGTCAGCACCTCGCCACCAAGCGCCCGTTCGCGGACCTGCGCCACGAAGTCCTTGACCACCTTGAAGTTGACGTCCGCCTCCAGCAGCGCCAGCCGTATCTCACGCAGGGCAGCGTCGAGATCGGCTTCGGTGATCTTCGCCTTGCCGCGCAGGCGCTCGGTGACGCTCTGCAGGCGCGCGGACAGAGATTCGAACATGAAGTGGACCGTACGGAGCTTGGTGTCAGGCGCCGAGGAGCGACGCGGAGCGGCCCATGCTACTACCCGTCGGATCGACCGGCAACGCCCGGCGGACGCGTGCTCAGGCTGCGAACAACCACTCGACGTATGCCTCCGGGTCGAACGGAGCGAGGCCGTCGAGCTCCTCTCCCACCCCGGCGAAGACGATCGGCAACCCCAGACGATCGGCCACGGCGACCGCCACGCCTCCCTTGGCGCTGCCGTCGAGCTTGGTCAGCACGATGCCGGTGACACCCGCCTCGGCACCGAACGCCTCGGCCTGGGAGAGGCCGTTCTGGCCGGTCGTTGCATCCAGCACCAGGAAGACGTGCCGCGGCTGGCCGTCCGACCGGCGGCCGATGACCCGCCGCATCTTGGCGAGCTCGCTCATCAGCTGAGTCTTGTTCTGCAGCCTGCCCGCGGTGTCGATCAGGACGGCGTCGACACCTCGTGACTCGGCCGCGGCCATGGCATCGAAGGCGACAGCACTGGGATCGGCGCCGGCGCGCTGCGCCACGACGGTCACACCAATACGCTCGCCCCAGATGCGCAGCTGCTCGATCGCCGCGGCGCGGAACGTGTCGCCGGCGGCCAGCAGCACGCTGTGGCCCTCGCCCCGCAGGCGGGCCGCGAGCTTGGCGATGCTCGTCGTCTTGCCGCTGCCGTTGACACCCACGAACAGGATCACCGATGGGGCGGGACCGAGCTCGAACCGCCCGGAGCCCACTCGCTCCAGCCGCTCCCGCACCTCGTCGGCGAGCGCCCGCCGCACGTCGTCGCCGCCGCGACCGCCGTTTCGGTGCACCCGCTCACGCGCAGCGTCGACGAGCTCGAGTGTCGTGGTGGCGCCAACGTCGGCCGCGATCAACGCCTCCTCCACCTCGTCCCAGGTTGCCTCGCTGGCGGGCACGCCGACGCCCAGGATTGATCGCAGGCGGGCGCCCAGGCCGCCGGGTCGAGGACGCAGGCCCATGCCGCCCGCCTGGCGCGGTGGACGGACGACCGTCGCGGAGAGTGGCGGCGGTTGGGACGTGGGGGGAGCAACCTTCATCGACTCCTCACCCTCCAGCGGCACGCTTGGGGACGCAGGGTCGCGGCGTCGCCGAAACATCTAGGCGCTCACCTCGAGCGGGATATCCGCCAGGCGCAGCGACAGGATGCGGCTCACCGCGGCATCGGTCATGGTCACTCCGTAGATCGTGTCGGCGACCTCGATGGTGGCGCGGTTATGGGTGATGACCACGAAGTCGGTCGTCTCGCTGAGCTTGTGAAGCGCCTCGGCGAAACGGCCGATGTTCGCCTCGTCGAGCGCCGCGTCGACCTCGTCCAGGATACAGAAGGGCACCGGGTTGACGCTCAGCATGGCGAACAGCAGTGCCACGCCGGTCAGCGCCCGCTCGCCGCCGGAAAGCATTGCCAGGCGCTGAAGTCGCTTGCCCGGTGGCCGGACCACGATCTCGATGCCGCCCGGAGGCTCGCCGTCGCTGCCATCGCTCATCTGCAGCGAAGCCGATCCGCCATCAAACAGCAGTTGGCAGAACTCGTCGAAACGCTCGCCGATGGCGGCGAACGCGGCGTTGAAGCGTTCACCGATCTCCAGGTCGAGCCGGCCGAGCAGCTCTTCGGTCGAGCCGATGGCGCCGCTCAGGTCGGCATCCTGGCTGGTCAGCTCCTCGAGGCGCGCCGCGAGCTCGCGATGCTCCTCGACCGCAAAGGGGTTCACCGAGCCGATCTGCCCGAGCGTTCGGCGCACACGGCGCAGCTCGGTCTCCAGTGTCGCATCGTCGAGCGCCGCGAGCTCGGATGCCAGCACGTCCTCGACTTGCGCATCGGCCACCGGCTCGGACTCGTCCCGCTGCCCGGCGGCATCCGGCAATCCCTCGAGCGCGAGCTCGCGCTCCCGCGCCAGGGCTCCGAGCGCCTCTTCCTGGCGCGATACCCGGACGATCGCCGCCTGGGCCGCCCGCTCGAGCTCACCCAGCGCCTCGCCGGCGTCGCCGATGCCGTGCTCGAGCTCGCGGAGCTCTCCCCGAAGCTGCTCCCTTCTCGCGTCGGCCGCGGCACGGCTCTCGACCGCGCGCTCGTGCTCGCGCCGCGCCAGCCCGGCTGCCTGTTCGGCCACGACCAGCTCGTCCTCGACGCCGGCCAGCGATGCACGTCGCGCCGGAAGGTCCGCGCGCAGCTGCGCCAGGCGCGCTTCGTGGACCGGTCGCTCGCGGCGTTCTCCGGCGGTGCGCGCCTCGGCCGTCTCGGCTGCCTGCCGCGCGTCGGACCAGGCGCCGCGTGCCATGTCCCGGCGCAGGGCGGACGCGTCGCGCTGGCGGCGTGCCTCGACCGCCGCCGCGACCAGGCCGTCCAGGGCAGTCGACGGCCCGCCCTCGCTCCGCGCCGCATCGTCGTCCGTCATCCGAGCGGCGCGAACCTCGTCGAGCTGGCGAGCGAGGTCCCGCAGCTCCCGCTCGCTGTGCGCGTGGCGCGCCTCGAGCGCCTCCAGTGCGGCGGCGGCCTCCCGCTCGATGCGCTCAGCCGCGGCAAGGCTCACGCGCGCCTCGCGCAGCGCCCGCTCGGCCGCTGCCAGCACGGATGACGACGCCTCGACCTCGCCCGCCAGGCGCTGCTGCTCGACAGCCAGGCTTGCCAGCGCAGCGCTCAGCTCCCGCCGGCGAGCGTGGCGTCGCGCCGCGCTGCCACCCGCCGGCTCGGCGCGACCGTGAAGCGTGAGCACGCCGCGTCCATCGGCCAGGTCGCCCGTGGGCGTGACCGCCAGCCAGCCCTCCGGGAGCCGTGCCCAACCGGAGCGCAGCGCCGCCAGATCCGGGGCGACGGCCGTGCGGCGCAGGACCTCCGGCGCATCGGCCATGCCGATCCACTCCGCCAGCGTCGCCTTCGCGCCGACCGCACGCAGCGCGTCGTCGCGACCGCCCGGCTCGCCGCGTGCCTGGCGCAGCAGCCGAGCGCTGCCGCGCGTCGCGCTGAGCCGGGGCGCGGGATCGTCGTCACGCCACAGCAGTGCCTCACCGAGCTCGCCGCCGACGAGTGCCTCGATCGCCGGCCACGCCTCCTCCGGCGCGTCGAGCGCGTCGAGCAGGAGCTCCCAGCCATCGGCCACCAGGCGTCCGCTCAGCCGGCTGCCGGGATCGGCGCGGTCCTGCAGCGCCGCCAGCTCGCTGCGGATCGCCTGGCTGCGTGACCTGACCTCGCTGTCTGCCTCACGCGCCGCGAGCGCTGTCCGCTGCGCCTCCGTCAATGCGCCGGTCGCGCCTGCCAGCAGATGCTCGGCAGCCTCGCGCACGCCGGACGCCGACACATGCCCGGTTCGGGCAGCGTCCAGCTCCGCTCTCGACGCCTCGAGTGCGATGCTGGCCTTCTCGATCTCCGGCTCGAGCCGCTCGCGGCGTGCCTGCGCCACGGTGCGTGCCTCCTGGCGTCGCGCGCGGGCGGCGAGCCATTCCGCGCCCTGCTGGCGCGCCTCGGCGAGTGCATCCTCGGCGGCCAGCAGGCGCGCATCGGCCGCCGTGAGCTCGGTGATGGCGGCCTGCCAGGCAGCCTCGGCGATTCGCGCCTGGTGGATGACGGGCTCGAGTGTCCCGTCCAGTCCGGCGAACTGTGGGGCCGCCAGCAATGCCTCGAGCTCCGCCGCGTCCCGCTCACCACCCTCGAGCGCCGCCGCCAGCTCGTCTCGACGTGCGGCGAGCGACTCGAGGCGATTCTCCGCACGGAGGACGGTCTCGCGCGTCGCCTCCCCGCTGCGCCCCGCATCGCGCGCCGCCTTTTCGGCATCCCAGTAGCGTTCCTCGGCGGCGTCGAGCGCTGTCCGTGCTTTCCGGTGCTCGGTTTGCAGGGCCTCGAGCGACGCCTCCGCCGATGCCGCGGCGCGGCGCGCTTCGCCAAGGCCATCGCGCGCCGAGCGCTCGCGACGGCGATGCGACTCGCCGACCATCGCCCGCGCTCGCCGCAGGAGATCGTCGTGCTCCTGCTGGTGCTGGGCCTGGAGAGCAAGCCGCCGAACCTGTGGCTTCAGCTCAGCGGCCAGATCGCCGACCCGAGTCAGGTTGTCACGCGCCTTGCCCAGCCGCGCGAGCGCCTCGTTCTTGCGCACCTGCAGGTTCTTCACGCCGGCGGCCTCTTCGAACAGCTGGCGGCGCTCCTCGGGTCGCAGGGAGAGCGCGGCATCGACGGTCCCCTGTCCCACCACCACCAGCTCGTTGGCGCCCAGCCGCCCCTCCCCCAGCAGCGCGACGACGTCCCGCAGGCGCGCACGCGCACCGTTCACCAGGTACTCGCTCTCGCCCGAGCGGTAGGCACGCCGGCCGATGCTCACTTCGGCGAAGTCGATCGGCAGCCAGCCATCGGCGTTGTCGAGCATCAGCACTGCCTCCGCCATGCCCTGCGGCTTGCGCTGCTGCGAACCGGCAAAGATGACGTCGTCCGACTTGCGTGTCCTGAGCGAGCGGTTCGACTGCTCGCCGAGCACCCAGCGCACGGCATCGGCCATGTTGCTCTTGCCGCTGCCGTTCGGACCGATGACCGCGTTGACACCCGGTTCGAAGACGAAACGGGTCGGATCGGCGAAGGTCTTGAAGCCGTGGAGCCGCAGCTCGCGGAGGCGGCTCACCGTTCGCCCGGCAGCGCGGTGCTGGCCTGGCGGGCAAGCTCCCCGAGGGCCGCCGCGGCCGCGTCTTCCTCGGCGCGCTGCCGGCTCGATCCCTCCCCGGTCGCCAGCGGCTTGCCATCTACCAGCGCGGCGACCGTGAAGGTCTGCTCATGGGGTGGCCCAGCCGTGCTCAGCAGGTCGTAGCGCGGCTTGGTATGTCGATGCCGCTGGGTCCACTCCTGGAGGCGGCTCTTGGCCGACTTGGGCGGACCGTCGCCGTCGCCGGACAGGTCGATGCGCTCCTCGAGGATGGGGCGCAGCCAGTCACGCATGACGTTCATCCCATCGCTCAGAAAGATGGCACCGGCGACCGCCTCGAAGGTCGCCGCAAGGAGGGACGGACGAGCTGCCCCGCCTGCCTCCGCCTCTCCCCGGCCGAGAAGGAGGTAGCCGTCCAGCCCGAGCTGGAGGGCCAGCGACGCCAGGGCATCGCGGTTGACCAGCGCTGCGCGGCGGGCCGTCAGGAAGCCCTCGTCCTCATCGGGATAGCGCTCGTACAGGAACCGGCTGACGATCAGGCCGATGACCGCATCGCCGAGGAACTCGAGCCGCTCGTTGTGGCCGGAGACCGCGTGCGGGTTCTCGTTGAAGTACGAGCTGTGGACGAACGCCTGTCGGATGGCTTCCGGGTTTCGGAGCTCGATGCCGAGACGGTCACCCAGCTCGTCGATGCGCGGAATGACCATCGAGCAATGCTACTGCTGGTGCTCCTCGATGTACTCGACGGCGTCCGAGACCTTCTGGATCTTCTCCGCGTCCTCGTCGGAGATCTCCATCCCGAACTCTTCCTCGAGACTCATGATCAGCTCGACGAGATCGAGCGAGTCGGCGTTGAGATCCTCGACGAAGGAGGCCTGCGGCGTCACCTCCTCCTCGTCAACGCCCAGCTGCTCCACGATGAGCTTCTTCAGCCGGTCGTAGGTCGTACCGTCGGTCACTGTCAGACACCTCTACCCGTTGATCGAGAAACGCTTCCCAGGACGCCATTCACGAGGCGGCGGGCCGCATCTCCGGCGTAGATCCGGGCCAGGGACACGGCATCGCTGATCGCCTCCCCGCTCGGGGTCGCGGCGGAGTATAGCACCTCGTAGAGCGCGCTCCGCAGGATCGTACGCTCCACTTTGCCGAGCTCGCCGACCGGGATCGCGGGGGCCGTTTCGGTGATCCGCGCGTCGAGCTGCTGGCGATGCTCCTCGACCCCTGCCACGATGCGCCGGGCATGGGCGACGACCTCGTCGGCGAGATCACGCTCGCCGGCCAGGCGCTCGAGCGCGGCCGCCGCCTGGCGCGGCCGGAACTCGGCCTCGAACAGGGCCAGCAGTGCGAGGCGACGCGCGCGCAGCCCCGACCCATGCTGCGCCGCCGGCTGCTGCTGGACCGCCACGGAAGTCAGCTACCGGCTCCCGGACCGGTGGCCAGTGTCTCGGTACCGGCCATGCTGTCTCCACTCGTGGCACGCAGGACCGGGTGGCTGCGACTCCACTCGGCGATGACCTCGGGGATCCTGGCGCGCGCGGCATCTGACGCGACACCGATGGCGTGCTCCACCATGCGCGCCTTGGCGCGACCATGGGTCACGATGCTCACCCCGCGGATCCCCAGCAGCGGCGAGCCGCCGTACTTCTCGTAGTCGAAGCGCTGCTTGATGCGCTCGAAGCCCGGCTTCAGCGCGAGCAGCGCCAGCGGGGCGATGGGACCCTGCTGTAGGTCGGCGCGCAGCGAACGGAAGATGTAGCCGGTCAGGCCCTCGAAGAGCTTGATCACGACGTTGCCCACGAAGCCGTCGCAGACGACGACGTCGGCCGCATGGCCGATCATGTCGTGCGCCTCGACGTTGCCGACGAAGTTGAGGTCGGCCGCAGACAGCAGCGCGTTCGCCTCGCGACGCAGGGCGTCGCCTTTCTCGGCCTCCTCGCCGATGTTCAGCAGCCCAACGCGTGGCCGGTCCACCTTCAGTACGCGCTCGGCGAAGATGGCGCCCATGGCGGCGAACTGCAGCAGGTTGGCAGCATCCGAATCGACGTTGGCACCGACATCGAGCAGCATGATCGGTCCGCTGGCAGTGACCATGTGCGCCGGCAGCGCCGGTCGATCGATTCCCTCGATGCGACCCAGCCGCAGGATCGCAGCCGCCATCTGGGCACCGGTCGAGCCGGCACTGACCACGGCATCGGCCTCCCCGTTGCGCACCAGGTCGGTGGCGACCCGAATCGAGGCGCGACGCTTCGACCGCAGCGCGGATGCGGGGGCCTCGCCCATCTCGATGACCTCGGGACCGTCGACGAAACGGACACTGGCCGGCCGGCCGTGCCCGTGCTCGGCGACCTCACGCTCGAGGCGCGGGACGTCACCCACCAGGATCACCTCGTCGGCATGTGCCGCGGCGTAGTTGATCGCGCCGCGCACAACCTCGCGGGGTGCGTGATCGCCGCCCATGGCATCGACCGCGATGCGCATCAGGCTGGCGACGTCAGCCCTGGCTCTCCGCCGGCGTTGCCGACTCGACCGGGACCGCCTCGCGGCCCGCGTAGTAGCCGCAGGTCGGGCAGACATGATGTGCCCGCTTCAGCTCGTGGCAGTGATCGCATTCGACCAGCGGCGGCGCGCTGATCGCCAGGTGAGCGCGACGCTCACCCTGGCGCGCCTTTGAAACTTTTCGCTTGGGAACGCCCACGCGCTACTCCTTGGGATCTGTTCAGGATCAGGACGCCGCAGTATAGCCGCCGGCTGGCCCTCCTGGCGAACGGCCCGCGCTAGTGCTCGTGCGGATCGTCGAGCAGCCGCGCCAGGACGCCCAGCCGCGGATCGATCTCCGTTGGACCGTGGTCGTGCGGGCCGCTTCCCAGGCTCTGCCCGCACTCAGCGCACAGGCCGGGGCAGTCCGGCCGGCAGAGCGGGTGCATGGGCTCGGTCAACAGCAGCTCGTCATGCAGCACGGGGTCGAGCTCGATCTCGTGCTGCGGGTTGATGATCCGTATCTCCTCGTCCTCGGGTGGATCGGCCAGCGGCGCGCCACTGACCGGGTCGACGGAGGGCAAAAACTCCTCGGCGAGCGAGATGGTCACTTCGTCGACGTACGGGTCCAGGCACCGAGCGCAGGTGCGGCGCAGAGGCGCTGTGACCGTGCCGCGCAGCAGCACGCCACGGTTCGTGCGCTGGAACCGCGCGTCGAGATCCATCGGTCCGGCAAGCTCGACATCGAGCCCCAGGTTGACGTAGTGATCTCGGAGGTGAACGTCGCGAATCGCACCAGGCGGCTCGTGCAGGAGTCCTGCGGCGTTGAACGCGGTCACGGCCGCTTGGCGGGCTCGACCGGCTCCTCATGGTTCGCCGGTCCGGGCTGCACGCCGTCGCCCGAGCGCTGTGGCTCCGGCAGTCGGTGCCGCTCGTCGAGCATGTCGATCCCCCGTTTGATGCTGGTCAATGCCTTGATGCACTCGCCCTCGAGTCGGATGAGCACCCCGGCCGCATACTCGTCGGCGCCGCGCCGCACTTCGGAGGCCTCGTCGGAGGCCGCGTCGAGCAGCTCGCGTGCGCGTTGCTGGGCCATCTTCACCAGCTCGCGCTCCTCGAGCATCTGCGCCGCCTGCTCCTGGGCACGAGCCACGACCGCGTCCGCCTCCTCGTGCGCGCGCTCGGCGATCCGTCCGGCCTCCTCGGTGATGCGCTTGGCCTGCCGCACCTCCTCGGGTACCGAAGCGCGCAGTTGGTCGACCAGCTCCAGCAGCCCGGCCTGCTCGACGACGACGTTGTTCGTCAGCGGCAGCTTCTTGCTGCCGGCCACCAGCGATTCAAGCCGCTCGACGAGGAAGATGATGTCCGTGGCCCTGCCCTCCGACGGCTGGTGCGCATCCGGGTGCGAGTTGCCCGCGATTATAGTCCCGCGTCGGGCGCGTTCAGCCACCCTGGGCCATGCGTCGCCGCAGGGCATCGGCCACCGGCAACGGGACCATGCCTGACACGTCGCCGCCGAACTGGGCGACCTCCTTGGCCAGCGTCGAGGACAGGTAGCCGAATTCCAGGGCGCTCATCAGGAATGCGGTGTCAACCGTCGGCTCGAGCTTGCGGTTGGTGTGCGCCATCTGAAGCTCGGCCTCGAAGTCGCTCACCGCGCGCAGCCCGCGCACGATGAAGCTCGCGTCGTTGCGCCGCGCGAAGGCAACCGTCAGGCCATCGAACGCCTCCACCTCGACGTTCGCGGCGAAGTCGGCGACCGATGCCCGGATCAGTGCGACGCGCTCCGCGATGTCGAACACCGGCTGTTTCTTGGGGTTGTTCAGGACCCCGATCACCAGCTGATCGAAGAGGGCCGCCGCGCGCCGAGCGACGTCGAGATGGGCATTCGTCATGGGATCGAACGACCCGGGGAAGACCGCGACGCGGTTCATGGCTCGGCTCCATCGGTCTGCATGAAGGTCAACATCGTCTCCCCGAAGCGTCGGTCGCGCCAGGTGCGCAGGCCCGACGGCGCGGGCACCTCGGTGCGCCAGAAATGCTTGACGACCACCGTCGCATCCTCGGTGAGGTGCGGCAGCAGGCGCTCGAGCGGCGCGAGGATAGCACGCTCGGCATACGGCGGATCCAGGATCGCCAGGTTGTACCGATGCGCCGGCTCGCGCTCCAGCAGGCGCATGACCTCGCCGTCCACCACGGTCGCCGCGCCGACGAGGCGCGTGCGCCGCAGGTTCGTACGCAGGCTCGCGAGCGCGGCGCGCCCGTGCTCGACGAAGACGCAGTGCTCGGCGCCCCGGGAGAGCGCCTCGATGCCGATTGCCCCGCTGCCGGCATACAGGTCGATCACCCACGCGTCGACAGTCCGCTCGGCCAGGATCCCGAACAGCGTCTCCTTGACACGATCGCTGATTGGTCGCGTGCCGTGGTCGCGCGGCGCGACGAGCGGAACGCCGCGCGCGAGGCCGGCGATGACGCGCATCAGGCGGCGTCGCCCGCCTCGTCGGCCGGGGCGAAGTCTGCGCGCAGGCGGGCCAGCCCGGGTCGTGTCGCAAGCTCGGGATCGCGCTGCACCAGGTGATCGGCCAGGTCACGGGCGCGCTCGGCGAGCCTCAGATGGCGCGGTTCGAAGAGCGATGCGACACGCAGGGGGGGGAGCCCTGCCTGCCGTGTGCCGAGGAGGTTGCCGGCACCTCGCAGCCGCAGGTCGGCTTCGGCGATCTCGAATCCGTCGCTCGAGCCGGCCAGCACGGCCAGGCGACTGCGCGCCAGCTCGTCGTGGGCGTCAGACAGCAGGATGCAGAAGGACCGATGCGGCCCGCGCCCCACCCGGCCGCGCAGCTGGTGCAGCTGCGCCAGCCCGAAGCGCTCGGCATCCTCGATGAGCATCACCGAGGCGTTCGGCACGTCGATCCCGACCTCGACCACCGTGGTGGCCACCAGCACGTCCAGGTCGCCGGCCGCGAAGGCCTTCATGGTCCCGTCCCGCTCGGCGGATTTCTGCTGGCCGTGCACCAGGCCGATGCGCAATCCGGCCAGCCGATGGCGCAGCCGCTCGACCTCGGCTTCGGCGGACGC
This sequence comes from uncultured Chloroflexia bacterium, assembly GCA_963716585.1. GTDB lineage: Bacteria > Chloroflexota > Limnocylindria > QHBO01 > QHBO01 > JAICUY01. The sequence continues at coordinate 93,671 of CAVQTN010000004.1, read as the reverse complement.
GGCGGCGAGCGCCTCCGAATCGTTGACAAGCGGCACGACCACGAATGACTGGCGGCCGGCGATGGCCTCGTCGGCCAGGAATGCCTCGATGTTGGGCAACGCGCGGCGATCGCGGATCTCGGTGCGGATCGGCTGGCGCCCGGGCGGCAGCTCTCGGATGGTGCTGATCGACAGGTCGCCGTACACGGTCAGCGCCAGCGTGCGCGGGATGGGCGTGGCTGTCAGCGCCAACATGTGCGGTTCGAGGTCGGCGCCCTTGGCCTGCAGGCGCGCCCGCTGGCCCACCCCGAATCGGTGCTGCTCGTCGACGACCGCCAGGCCCAGCCGCCGGAAGATCACCGCCTCACTGATGACCGCGTGCGTGCCGATCACCACGTCGATCTCGCCCGCCTCGATCGCCGCGTGGATGCGGCGCTTCTCCGCGACCGGGATCGACCCCGACAGGAACGCAGCGCGTACGCCGAGCGCCTGGAGCAGCGGCGCCTGGCCGGCGTGATGCTGCCGGGCGAGGATCTCGGTCGGCGCCATGAACGCTCCCTGCCATCCACTGCGCACCGTGACGGCCAACGCGACCGCCGCGACGGCCGTCTTGCCGCTGCCAACGTCGCCCTGCAGCAGGCGTCGCATCGGCTGCTCGACGGCCAGGTCGCGGACGATCTCGCCGATCGCGGTTCGCTGGTCATTGGTCAGGGCGAAGGGAAGCCCGGCGATGACGGTCTGCAGCTCCGGCGGCGCGACGCTGATGGCCGGACCGCGCAGCGCGGCACGCGCCTGGCGACCCTGGGCAAGGCCAAGCTGCAGGGCGAGCAGCTCGTCGAAGGCCAGCCGGTCGAGCGCCGCGTCAACATCGGTCGCCTCCTCCGGGAAGTGGACGGTGCGCAGCGCATCGGCCAGATCGGGAAATGCCGCTCGCTCATCGGGCAGCAGCGGATCCGCGACGAGTGGCAGGCATCGGTCCAGGATGCGCGCCAGGACCTCGCGCAGTCGCTTCTGGGTGACGCCACCGGTCAGCGAATAGACCGGCACCACGCGTGCGGTGTGGATCGAATCGTGCCCAGCCGGTGAGAAGTCGGGGCTGGTGAACTGGCGCCGCCAGCCCCGCTCGGTGACCTTGCCGCTGACGACGATCTCGGTGCCGGAGCGCAGCTTCGTCTCGACGAAACGACGACCGAACCAGATCGCTTCGGCGCTGCCGGTGGCGTCGGAGAGCTGCGCGACGACACGCTGCGGCTTGCGCCCGAAGCCCTTCTCGACCTTGATCGAGTCGACGCGCACCTGTGCCGACTGCTTCTCGTCGGGGACGAGGCGGTCGAGCGTGCGCAGGTCGCTGAAGTCGTCGTAGCGGAACGGAAGGTAGAAGAGGGCCTGCCGGGGGGTGGCGATTCCCAGCCGCAGGAGCATGGGCGCATGGCGCGCGAGCTCGGGCAGCGCGGCTCGGATCGGAAGGTCGAGCTCGTCGGCCACCGATGCCGTACCGGCCAAGCTCGTACTCAAGCCGGCGCCCGGCAAGATGCCACGATCGCGTCCAGCGTCATGAGCTGAAGGAGAGCGGCATCAGGCGCATCTTCGACGGTGCGCGTGCCGGCGCAGGGCGCGTACCGGCCGCAGCCTCGTGGCCAGCGTGCGCGCCAGAGTCGACTTGCCGCTGCCGGGCGCCCGGAAACGATGATCAGCCGCGGGCGCGCTGCCATGTCTCAGGTGGTTTCGAGGTCGACGGCCGGCAGCGCGGGCGTGACGACGGGGTGGATCAGCCGGAAGACACCCGCTGCGGCGGCGGCGGCGACCAGCGTCGCGACGAGGTAGATCCAGATACTGCCGAGCGGAATGACCCCCATGCCGACCACGCCGACCGCGACGGCCGGGTTGAAGACGCCGCCGGAGATGTGCCCCACCGCGTACGCGCCGACGCCCGCCGTGAAACCGATCGCCAGGCCGTAGAACGAGTTGCCGGCCGTGTCGTCATCGACCGCCACATTGAGCACGACGTAGCACAGCACGAAGGTGAAGATGAACTCGGCGACGAGTGCATGCAGCGGATCTGGAGCTCCAGCCGAGGTACCCTGGCCATCCTTCAACAGGATGACTGCACCGATGGCAACGACCGCGCCGGCGATCTGCGCGATCCAGTAACCAATGAGGGACGTCAGCGTCAGGCGGCCGCGCAGCAGCACCGCCAGGCTGACCGCCGGGTTGTAGTGGGCTCCCGAGATGTGGCCCCCGGCGTAGACGACGACCATCAGCGCCGCGCCGATGGCCAGCGGCGCAAGGGCCCCGACACCCGGGTCGATGATCGTCATGCCCACGGTGAAGACAAGCACGAACGTGCCGATGAACTCGACGATCAGCTGTGCCATGGTTCCTCCTGACTGACCCCGCCCTCGATTGCACCGCCCGATCCTAGCGTGCTACCATCCATCTCGTTCCGGCGGCGCCGAACGCGCGCGCGCCGGTTCGTTCGTGATTGGAGACTCATTCCCCATGGCACGTCAGTGCGAAATCTGCGGCAAGAAGCCGATCACCGGCTGGAACCCGCAGTCGGTCGGCATGAACCGCAAGCGGGCGCTGCGTCGCTGGCTTCCCAACCTGCAGACGCTCGTCGTCCAGCGCGACGGTCATCCCGTCACGGTCAAGGCCTGCTCGCGCTGCCGCCGAACCGCCCAGAAGGTCTGACCACACTCCCCTGAGCGATGCGCCCGCCTCATCCGAGGCGGGCGTCGTTGCGCCTCGGGGTTGACCCACACGCGCTGATCGCCGGCCGGATGGTTCAGACGGCCAGATCCCGCTCCGAGTCGACGACCAGCGTGAACGGGCCGTCGTTGACCAGCTCGACCTCCATTGCCGCACCAAAGCGACCGGTTGCGACGTTGAAGCCGGCAGCGCGGAGGCGCGCCAGGAACCGCTCGACGAGCGGTTCGGCGATCGCGGGCAGGGCCGCCCGCGCAAAGCCCGGCCGGCGGCCGCCGCGCACGTCGGCGAGCAGCGTGAACTGGCTGACGACCAGGTACGATCCGCCGGCTTCGGCCAGCGACGTGTTGGTCCGGCCCGATGCGTCCTCGAAGTAGCGCAGCCCGACCAGCTTGTCGGCCATGCGCTCGATCAGCTCCGGCGTGTCGCCATGCGCAATACCGGCGAGGACGAGCGCGCCACGGCCGATCTGGCCGATGGCCGCTCCGTCGACGCGCACCGCCGCGCGCGAGACGCGCTGGATGACCAGGCGCATCGGACGACTACGGCGACGCCGAAGCAGACGCAGAGGCTGAAGCAGACGGGGCCGCCGAGGCCGACGGGACCGATGTCATCGGGGCCGACGCTTCATCCGCCACCGGCGGCCCAAGCGCGGACTCGGTGAAGCGCGCCTGGGCGTTCCAGATCATCCAGCCCCTGGCGCCGTTGTCGCGCAATGCCTTCATCTCGGCGAGCACATCGGTCCGTGTGTAGGCGCGGAAAGCCCCGTATCCGAAGTCCTGGATCCACGGGCGGATGACCATCGGCATGCCGACCGCCTCCCTGTTCATCAGCTTCAGGGTGTCGTTGATGATCTCGTAGGGATGCTCGTTGGGCACGGGATAGCCGAAGACGCCTGGACCGTAGTGGCTTGGGTAGACCATCGGGTCGAAGTAGTCGACGTAGGGCATGATCACCTCCGGCCGCTGCCCGATGCCCTGGTCGTCGGGTGCGATGAAGGCGACCGGGAAGACGTCGGCGCCCAGGAAGGCGCGGGTGTGCGCCAACCGGTTGGACACGAGCCGGAAGAGGCGCGCCATGGCCGGCAGCCGGAACGACTGGGTGTTGGGCAGGTTCGTGTCGGCGAGGTCGTAGGGTCCGTCGCTGAAGAAGCGCACATAGTCGAGCTGCACCTCGTCGAATCCCTTGTCCGCGAGATCGCCGGCCAGCGCGGCGACGTACTCGGCGACGCCGGGCTCGAACGGGTCGAGCCAGATCCCGCCGCCGAAATCCTTCCACGGGCCGCCGGTCCTGGCATTGCGCACCGCGTACTGCGGCTTGGCCGACCCGAGCGTGTTGTCCTTCATGACGACCATCCGCGCGATCGTGTAGATGCCACGCTCCTTGAGCTTCGGCAGCAGCTCGCTGAGCTCGAACAATGGATGGTCCATCACCGCGCCGACCGCCTTGGCCTGGGGCAGGTCGGTGTCCCAGTACAGGTTGCCGGCGGTCTCCTTGACGTCGATGACCATGGCGTTCACCTCGGTCCGATCGATCAGCGCGAGCAACGCGTCCAGCCGTCCGGATGCCTCGAAGACCGCTGCCGGGGCGTACAGCGCGCGGGCCGTGAACGGCACCAGCGCCACGCTGCCGGCAACCTTGTCGGCCGGCAGCTGAGCGAGCCGGAAGCCGGCGCGCTTGAAGATCAGTGTGGCGCCTTCCGGAACGCCTGGCAGCGCGTACTTCCCACCGTCGTCAGTGCGAACCAGCGGGCCGCTGGGATCTCCGTCGACGAAGACGCGGACGCCGGCGACCGGCTTGCCCGCCTGATCGGTGACCGTGCCGCTGACGACGTTCGAGCGAAGCTTGAGCTGCAAGTTGCCCTCGGCCGGCACATTGCCATCCGCCTGGTCGTAGCCCGGCGCGCTGGCCGAGACGTTCGTCCCCGTCAGCGCCGTCAGCGCGGCGTTGCCATCGGCGGCCGTGGTTGCCGATGCCGGCCCTGCCCTGAGCTGGACGCCGGCGATCGGGGTACCGCTCTGGCGGTCGACCGCCGTGACCGTCAGGTCGCGCGGCGGTTGGGGGGTTGGCGAGCTGGCGAGGAACGGGAGGCTCGTCGTTCCGCATGCGCCCAGCGACAGTGCCAGGACGACAAGCAGGGTGGTCGGTCGCACGAGGCGCGGCCGAGGCAGTGGGGTCACGTCCTTTCGGTCAGCCCGGATGCGTTCGCCGGCATCGCCGGCTGAACGATGCCCGCCCGAGCGGCCGAGCGAAGCGCGTCGACGACCGGTCGCAGATCACCGTCAGCCTGATACAGCGCCGAACCGACGACCAGCACGTCACCACCTGCCTCGAACGCTGCTGCGATGGTCGACGGTCCCACGCCTCCGTCGACGCCAATCGCCAGATCAAGCTGGCGCCGCGCGATCTCGTCGCGCAGCGCGCGGAGCTTTGGCAGCACCTCGACAATGAACGACTGCCCGCCGAAGCCGGGGTGGACGGTCATCACCAGCAGCAGGTCGATCTGCTCGAGGTAGGGCAGCACCTCATCGGCGTTCGTCTCGGGGTTGAGCGCCAGGCCGGCAGCCCGACCGGTGCGATGGATCGCCTCGATGACCGGAACCGGATCGTCATCGGCCTCGACGTGGAAGACGATGAGGTCCGAGCCCGCGTTGGCGAACTCCTCGACGAAGCGCAGCGGCCGGCTGATCATCAGATGGCTGTGGAACGGCAGCGAGGCGTGGGGCCGCAGCGCCTCGACGACCACCGGTCCCATGCTGATGTTGTCGACGAACTGGCCGTCCATGACGTCAAGGTGCAGCGAGTCGATCCCACCGGCGACGGCGCGCTGCAGCTCGTCGTTCAGCCTGGCGAAATCCGCGTTCAGGATGCTGGCGCTGATCTGCGGCTCTCGCGGCGTCACGCAAGCACCCGCGATGGCTCGCCGTCATGGACCGATGCGGGGGCGGCCACCTTATGCCGCGGCAGCTCCCGGCCGGCGAGCTGGGCATGCAGCTGCCCGCAGGCTGCCTCGATCTCGCGCCCTCGCGTGTCGCGGACGGTCGTCGGGACGCCGTTCTGGCGCAGGATCCGCACGAAGGCGTCGATCCCCTCGCGCGGCGTGCCGCTCCAGCGCGATCCGGGCGTCGGGTTGAGCGGAATCAGGTTCACATGGCTGAGCCAGCCACTCGCCAGCTCCGCCAGCCGCTGCGCCTGCTCGGGGGCATCGTTCACGCCGTCGATCATCACGTATTCGAGGCTGACGCGACGGCGTGTCGCGCGTGTGAAGCCTCGCCCCGCCTCGATCAGCTCGGCGAGCGGCCACCTGCGGTTGAGCGGCACGAGCTCGTCACGCAGCGCATCGGTCGCAGCGTGGAGGCTGATGGCAAGGCTGACCTGCGGCAGCTCGTCGACCATTCGCCGGATGCCGGGAACGACGCCCGAGGTGCTGACCGTGATGTGGCGCGCGCCGATGCCGAGGCGTGCCGGGTCGTTCAGCAGGCGCACCGCCTCGAACACGCGGTTGGCATTGTTGAGCGGCTCGCCCATGCCCATGAAGACGATGTTGTAGTGGCCGGTGCTGCCATCACCACCACCCCCGTCGACATCCAGGGCCTTCCACGGAGGCCGATGCCAGTGCAGCACCTGGTCGACGATCTCGCCTGGCGAGAGCTGCCGCGCGAAACCTGCCTGCCCGGTGGCACAGAACGGGCAGCCGACCGCACAGCCCGCCTGCGACGAGATGCAGATGGTGGTGCGCGCCGCCGCGCCGCGATGCGCCGGGTAGCGCATCAGCACCGACTCGACCCGCTGCCCGTCGTGCAGCTGGTGCACGGCCTTGGCGGTCAGCCCGTTGTCGGCACGCAGCACGTGGCTGGCGTCGATCGTCGAAAAGCGGAAGTCCTTCGCCAATGCTGTCCGCACGCCCCTGGGCAGGTTCGTGAGATCGTCGAAGCTCGCCACATCCGCCCGATGGACACCGCTCAGCACCTGGTACGTGCGGTACGCAGGCTCGCCGCGGGCGGTGAGCCACGCGGCGAGCTGATCGATGTCAACCTCGCTGATCGCCGGCAGGGATCCGGCCAGGGTCAGCTCAGTCACGGCGCCCCATGATCAGGAACAGGTAGTAGAGGAAGGTGAGGAGCGCCGTCAGCGCCGCCGCCACGTAGGTCCACGCCGCGGCCTTGAGGACATCGCGGGCACCGGTCTGGCGCTCGCCGTACATCCCCAGATTGCTCACGAACGTCAGTGCCTTGGCCGACGCGCCGATCTCGACCGGCAGCGTCACAAAGGTGAAGATGACCGCGGCGCCGAAGGCGATGAGGCCGATCCAGGCAAGCCCCAGGATGTTGAAGATCAGGCCGCCAAGGATGAGCCACGGCGCGACGCCGGAGCCGAGCTGCACGGCCGGCACGATCGCCTGACGCACGACCATCCATGGATCGCGTTGACGGTCCTGCAGGGCGTGGCCGACCTCGTGGGCGATGACGGCCGCGGAGGCGACCGACAGGCGCGGGCCTCCCGCCTCCGGGGACTGCGCGCCGAGCACCGCGCGGCCGGGGTCGTAGGCCCCCAGCTGTGCCTGGCCCGCGACGGCCTGGCTGACGCGGAGCACCTTTCCCCGCGGGTCGTAGTGATCAGTCAGCTGGCCGGGTGTTGGCTCGATCTTCACGTCGCGAAGGCCCTGCTGATCCAGCAGTCGGCGGGCGAAATCGAAAGCGTCGAGGTTGATGCCGGAGTCAATCCTGGCCCACTTGGTGTATGTCGACTTGACGCGCCACGCCGCCCATCCGGTGATCGCGATGCTCGGCAGCATCACCAGCAGGATGTAGGGCAGGAAACCACCCATCGTTGTTGTGCAACCTCCTTGGGAAGCGAGCCCGAGTATAGCCGAGGGTCCGGACGCCATCGACCCGGCCGTGTGGAGGCGATGCGGGAACCGTCGCCGCAGGCGCCAATGACTAGGTCGAGGTGGGATCGCCGGGGCCGCTGATCGGCTGGGACGTTCCGAGTATGACGTGCTGCCGGTCGAGACCGCGGCGCCATGCCTCGCCCGGCATCGCCGCGCGGCCCTCCGCCTGGACCAACTCGAGCGCCAGGGCACCCGTGCCGCAGGCAACCCGTGGTTCGTCACCGGGGAGCAGTGCACCAATCGGTACGTCGTCGACGCCAGGCAGGGGTCGCGCGCGTCGGACATGCAGGCGCCGAGCGTCGAGCGTCGTCCAGGCGCCGGGCCAGGGCTGCAGAGCTCGCACCTGGCGATCGACCTCGACTGCGCTGCGCCGCCAGTCGATCCAGCCGTCGGAACGGCGGAACGGTCGGATCACGGTTGCGCGCGCGTCGTCCTGCGGTGCCGAGCGCAGGTCGTCCGCGGCCCAGCGCAGCAGCGCGGAAGGAACGACCGCGGCGCAGAGTTCGGCCAACCGCGCTTCGAGCTCCGGCGCCTGCTCCCTCTGGTCAATGGAGACCTGCCATTGCTCGACGATCGGCCCGGCATCGAGCTCGGAGGTCATGACCATCAGCGTGACGCCCGCGTGCGCGTCGCCGGCGAGGATCGTGGAGGCGACCGGGGCCGCGCCCCGATGCCGCGGCAGGAGCGACGGATGGACGTTGAGCGGCGGCCGACGGCCCAGCGCCAGGAGATCGTCAGGCACCAGCTGTCCGTAGGCCGCCAGCAGCAGGCCGGCAGGCGCGAAGTCGTGCAGCAGGGCGCGCGCCTCGTCGGAGCGCAGCCGCCGCGGAGCCTCCAGTCGCAGCCCATGCTGTCGGGCGTATGACGCGATCGGCGACGCGCGCGGCCGCAGCTTGCGACCTGCCGGCCGATCCGGCTGGCTGATCACAAGCAGGTCGTCGCTGAGCTCCGCGACACGCCCGAGCAGTGGGACGCCGAACGAGCCTGTGCCGAGGAATGCGACTCGGCCCAGGCGCCCCACTAGATGCCCGCGATCGTCTCTTGCTCCACCTCGCTCCGCTCGCTGACACGCACGAGCTCTTCGAGCGATTCGAGGTAGTCGATGTAGAGGATCCCGCTGAGATGGTCGATCTCGTGCTGCAGCGCCCGCGCAAAGAGCTCCTCGCCCCTGACCCTGAATTCCTTCCCGTGCCGATCCCTGGCCTTGACGGTCACGCGCGCGTTGCGCTTCACCTCCGCGACGAAGCCCGGGATCGACAGGCACCCCTCCCAGTCGACGATCTCGCCGGATGCCTTGACGATCTGCGGATTGACGAGCTCGGTGACCTTCTCTTCGAGCTCGATCACGGCGACCTGCAGCGGGATGCCGATCTGGTTGGCCGCCAGGCCGATGCCCGGTGCATCGCGCATCGTCTGCAGCATGTCGTCGAGAAGGCGGTGCAGGCTGGCATCGAAGTTGGTGACCTTCCTGGCGCGCTCGCGCAGGATCGGTTCCTCGGCCGTCAGGATCTGGCGGATGACCATGACCGCATTCTAGCGAGGCGACCGGCTCACAGCAGCGACTCGGGATCGACATCGATCGCCACACCGGGCGGCACGCGCTCCAGCGCGGCCTGTCGCGTCGCCACGTCCGGCGCCCGGACGATGACCTGCATCCGCCAGCGACCGGCGCGGCGCGGCACGTAGGCCGGCAGCGGACCGAGCACCTCCACGCCATCGATCGCGACGGCGTCCGCGGCGGCGCGACCACGAGACTCGCTGCGTCCCTTGTCGGCATCGGCGATCAACAGGCGCGCCAGGACGCTGAACGGCGGATAGCCGAGCAGCCTGCGCCGGGGCAGCTCCTCGTCGGCGAAGCCATCCACGTCCATCCGGGCGGCCGCCCGGATGGCGTAATGATCGGGCGCGTAGGTCTGCAGGATGACGCGCCCCGATATCGGTCCGCGCCCGGCCCGCCCGGCCACCTGCGCCAGCAGCGCAAACGTGCGTTCCGCAGCAAGGTAGTCCGGCAGGTTGAGCGTCACGTCCGCAGCGATCACCGCGGCCAGCGTGACGGTCGGCAAGTCCAGGCCCTTGGCGGCGAGCTGCGTGCCGACCAGGACGTCGACCGCGCCCGATCGGAAGTCGTCGTAGATCGACTCGAAGCCGCGTCGGCCCGCCAGCGCATCCGAGTCCAGCCTCGCGATGCGCAGCGCCGGGAACCGAGCCCGCAGCTCGGCCTCCACGCGCTGCGTGCCGGCACCGAAGTAGCGGATCCGGGCAGAGTCGCAGCGCGGGCAACGCTGCGGCGGCCGCGCCGTCCGTCCACAGTGGTGGCAGCGCAGCTGTGCCCCGCTCAGGTGAAACACGAAGGGCAGGTCGCAGTCCGGACAGCGCAGGCTCTCGCCGCAGTCGCGGCACAGGATGAAGGTGGCGGCGCCGCGTCGGTTGATGAGCAGGATCGCCTGCTCGCTCCCCCGGCGCAGGCTCGCCCAGCGCACGCATCGAGCGAACGCGAGAAGATCGAACGGTTGCCTTCGGCGAGCTCGGCACGCAGGTCGATCACCTGCACCTGCGGCACGCTCCCGACGCGGCGCTCGACGAGCCGCGCACGCTCGATCAGCCCGCCGCGCATGCGGGCCATCGTCGTCACCTCGGGGGTTGCCGTGCCCAGCACCAGGCGGGCGCCCGTCGCCGCGGCACGTTGGCGCGCAACCCAGCGAGCGTCGTAGCGCGGCGTGCGGTCCGACTTGTATCCGCCGTCATGTGCCTCGTCGACCACGATCAGCCCCAGCTCGGCGAGTGGCGCGAAGACGGCGGTGCGCGTGCCGACCACGACCCGCGCCTCGCCGCGCAGGATGCGCCACCACTCGTCGTGCCGCTCACCGGCCGACAGGCCCGAGTGCAGCGCGGCGAGCTCGTCGCCGACGAGTGCGGCCAACCGATCGGCGACCTGCGGCACGAGGCTCAGCTCGGGCACGAGCACGATGGCGCTGCGCCCCGCGGCCAGTGTCGACGCCAGCGCGGCGAGGTAGACGTCGGTCTTCCCCGCCGCCGCCACGCCCTCCAACAGCAGCTCGCCGCCCGGCGCGAGGCGCTCGATAGCGGCGACCGCGCGCTGCTGCTCGTCAACCAGCTCGCGGGCGACGGCGGGCGCCACCGATCGATGTGCCAGCGGATCCCGGGCGACCTCACGCCATGTGAGCGCGGCGTGGCCTGCGGCCGCGAGCCGACGAGCCGGACCGAGCAGCGATCCGGCTGCCACGTGCAGCTCGTCGGCAAGCTCCACCAGGGTCCGCTCGCCGCCTCCAAGCGCGTCGAGCAGGGCGCGCTGCAGCGGCGCACGCCGCGGCGGAGCGTGCTCACCCGGCAGCGAGCGCAGGACGCGCACCCGACGCGCGCCGAGCTCGGGCTGGCGCAGAGACCACTGTGCCCGGACCACGCCGTTGCGCCGAATCTGCTCGAGCCAGCGCCGCCCACCACCCACGGGTTGGTGGCGCAGCAGTTCGGCGTCGCCGAGCGGCTCGTCCCCCGCGTCGGGAAGCGCCGTCCTGTCGAGCACCTCCCAGCGTCGCTCGAGGCGCGACTCGAGCCCCGGCGGCAGCATGGCCGCAATCGTGGTCCCGATCGGCGCGCGATAGTACGTCGCGATCGCCGCAGCGAGATCGAGCAGATCCGGCGTCAGCATCGGCTCCGAGACGACGGCTTCGACATCCCGGATCTCGCTCTCGACTGCCTCCCCGGCTTGCCCGACCAGGTAGCCCAGCGCCAGGCGCCGGCCATATGGGACGAGCAGCAGCGACCCGGGCGCCGGATCGCCCAGCACGGCCGGCATCCGGTAGCTGAACGTACGCTCCGGACGGTCGGCCACGGCCTCGACCGCGACGCGCACGAGGCGGTGCGCGGTGCTCATCGGTCGAGGGGCCGCGCAGCTCAGATGCGAACGACGCGTGGCGGCTCGCGCCGCGCCTCGGCCTGGATGATCTCCCAGATGCGCTCGGCGGCTTCTTCGGGGTGGCCCGTCTCGTTGACGATGACGTGATCGTAGTCGTCGGCCTCGGCCATCCAGCGCTCGGCATCCAGCCGCCGCCGCTCGAGGGACGCGGCATCCTCCGACCCGCGCCGCTTGAGGCGCTCCGTCAGGTCCTCGAACGATGGCGGCATGACGAAGATCAGCAGGGCGTCCGGGACGAGCCCCCGGATCGATCGCGCTCCCTGCGGATCGGGCACGACGATGGCGTCACGGCCGGCGGCGAGGATGCCGCGCACCTGGTTGATCGGCGTCCCGTACCAGTTGCCGTGCACGGTGGCATGCTCCAGCAGCCCGCCGGACGAGAGGAGTGCCTCGAAGGCCGCCTTCGACACGAAGTGGTAGTGGACCTTGTCGATCTCCGTCGGCCGACGCCGGCGCGTCGTGGCGGTCACGATCGGGACCGCCTGGGGATGCCGCCGCACGAGCTCCGCGACGATCGTGCTCTTGCCGACCCCCGAAGGTCCCGAGACCACGACGAGCATCGGGTTCGGAAAGACGAGCCGCTTGTCGGACCTCGCCTCGGTCACCTCAAGCTTCCTCGACCGCTGCGCCCACGCCGCGCGGCAGCTCGTCACTGCTGATTCCGCCTGTCTCCAACGAAGCGGCAAGGTCAGCGGGCAGCTCGCTCCATGCGTCCAGTGTCGCGTCATCGAACGGCCGCTGCAGGCGCAGCCGTGCCGCATGCAGGAACTGGCGCTGCAGGCCGCCGGGACCGATACCGCCGCCGTAGCGCAGATCGCCGGCGATTGGCAGGCGCAGGTACGCCAGATGGGCCCGAATCTGGTGTGTCCGCCCGGTGCGCGGATGGAGCGAGAGCAGCGAGTAGCCTCCACTGCTGCCGAGAACCTCGTAGTCGGTCACGGACTCGCGCCCGCCGGCGACGACCGCCATGCGCTGTCGATCACGCGGGTCGCGGCCGACCGGCGCCTCGATGCGCCCGCGGGAGGCGGGTGGCGCGCCTCGCACCAGCGCCAGGTACTGCTTCTCGATGCTGCGCGCGCCGAACTGACGCATCAGGCTGGCCTGGGCGGCATCGGTCTTGGCCACCAGCAGCAGGCCGGAGGTGTCCTTGTCGAGCCGATGCACGATCCCGGGCCGCTCCACCCCGGCGATGCTGCCGAGCGGCTGCCCGGCATCGCGAGCGCGTCCCAGCAGCGCATGCACCAGCGTCCCGGTGGCATGCCCGGCCGAGGGGTGCACGACCAGGCCGGCCGGCTTGTCCACGATCAGCATCGCGGCATCCTCGTACGCAATCCGCAGCGGAATCGATTCGGGCACGAGTGTCGGGTCCGGCGGGGCGGAAAGGGTGACCGTCACCTGCTCGCCGCCATGCAGGCGGTCGCTGGCTCGTGCCCTGCGCCCATTGAGGAGGGCGCGACCGTCGGAGATGAGGCGCTGGGCGTGGGCGCGGCTGATCCCGGCCAGGGCGCTCACCGCCAGGTCGAAACGCCCGGCCGACCCGACGCCGTCGACCGTCCGGTTCCCGACGAGCGACGCGTCGCTCAACTGGGCGCCTCCTCGCGACGGCGGTCGACGACCACGAGGTAGACCACGAGCAGGCCGATGCCGACCACGATCGACGAATCGGCGACATTGAAGGTCGGGAAGCGCACGTCGCCGAAGCCGACCGAGATGAAGTCGGTAACGCTCCCCTGCCGCAGGCGATCGGTCAGGTTGCCGAGCGTGCCGCCCAGGACCAGCCCCAGGACGACCTGCAGCCAGCGGCTGTGCTCACGAAACGCCCGATGGAAGTAGGCGATCATGCCGAGGGCCACGACGCTGACCACCAGGAAGAGCAGCTGGCCGCCCTGGAGCATGCTGAACGCGGCGCCGGCGTTTTGAGCGTGCCAGAACTGGACGAGGTCGCCGACGACGTCGATCGAGTCCCCGACCACGATATTGGCAACGACCAGCGCCTTGGTGAAGAGGTCCGCGGCGTACACGAGCGCGGCCGTTGCCAGCAGGGCGAGCACATCGACCCGCCCGTCGGTGTGTGGCGTCTCGTTGCTCATCGTCGGCTAGATGCTACGCGATGCCTCCCCGCTGCGCCCGGCGTCTCGCGGCGCACACGGTGAGCACCACGAGCGGCCCGACGGGACGTCGCGCGAGCATGACCGGGAGGTCAGTGCCGGCGAACGGCGATGCGCAGCTCCGCCCCGCCGAATGCCACGTCCTCGACCCGGTCGGGCGCGCGAAGCTCCGCTTCGGGCGCGAGCTCCAGCGACGTCGCGAGCGTCTCGGCCGCCAGCCAGTCGCGAAACGGCTGGAGGCGCCTCACGGTTGGCGCATCCGCGGCGATCGCCACCTCGATCCGGTCGCTGATCTCGTAGCCCGCCGCCTTGCGCAGGTTCTGGAGCCGATGCGCCAGCTCTCGCGCGAGGCCCTCGTGGCTCAGGGCATCGTCGAGCTCGGTATCCAGCGCAACAAGCAGGTCGCCCTCCTCGGCGACCTCGTGGCCGGGTCGCGCACGCGCCGTCAGCTGAAACTCGTCCGGGCCGAGGGTCACGCCGCCAACCTCGGCGCGACCGTCGCCGAGCAGGCGCCAGTCGCCGGACCGCGCGCCGGCCATCACGGCCCCGACGGCCGACCCATGCCGCGGCCCGATGACCGGCAGCAGTGGATAGAGCGTGCGCTCGACCATCTCGGACTCGTCGGGGATGAGCTCCAGGGATTTGACGTTCAGCTCATCCAGGACCTGGGAGCGCAGCGCCTCCGCGGTCGCGGCATCCGGCGCAAGCGCGCCGCCAGCAGCGGCCGGCAGCTTGACGTGGACGGCGCGCAGCGGCTGTCGCGTGCGCACCTTCGACACCGCGCGCGCCGTGTGGCCCAGGCCCACGACCCGGCGGGCCAGTGCCACGGCCTGGTCGAGGGCGGCGTCGTGGCGCCCGGCCACGCGTGACGGAAATGCGGCGAGGTGGACGCTGTCCGGCGCCTGGTCGTCGACCGCAACCACCAGGTTGCGCCACATGGCGTCGGCCAGGTGCGGCACGAAAGGCGCCAACAGGCGCGCCAGCGCCGCCAGCACCTCGTGCAGCGTGGTGTAGGCGGCGCGCTTGTCGGCGTCGAGCTCGCCCTTCCAGAAGCGGCGACGCGAGCGACGCACGTACCAGTTCGAGAGCTCGTCGACGAACGCCTCGATGGCGTGTGCGACCGACGCTGTGTCGTACGCGTCGAGGCCCGCTCGCACGTCGCCGACCAGCGCGTCGAGGCGCGATAGGATCCATCGGTCGAGCAGCGCGGGCGAAGCCTGCGCATCGGTCGAAGCCGATGGCGTCCAGCCGTCCAGGCGTGCGTAGTTGGCGAAGAAGGCGTAGGTATTCCACAGCGGCAGGAAGAAGCGCCGCACGACGTCCGCGCCGGGACCGTAGCCGAAGTTGACGTTGATGGCCGGGTTGGCGGACGCGAACATCCA
The DNA here is from genome assembly GCA_963716585.1 of uncultured Chloroflexia bacterium. Lineage (GTDB taxonomy): Bacteria > Chloroflexota > Limnocylindria > QHBO01 > QHBO01 > JAICUY01. Next base: position 78,671 of record CAVQTN010000004.1, on the reverse strand, counting down.
GCGCATGGTGTCGGCGCCGATATGGTCGGCCGCCTCGTCGAACGGAATCGAGTTGCCCTTGCTCTTGTGCATTTCCTCGCCGTGCTCGTCGCGCACCAGCGCATGCCCGAGCACGAGCTTGGTGCGGGGTGCGGTCGGTCATCACCGTCGACATGGTCAGCAGGGCGTAGAACCAGTTGCGGAACTGGCCGGGGAATGACTCGGTGATGAAATCGGCGGGGAACCACTCCTCCCAGGCGGCACGGTCGGTGGTCCAGCCCATGGTCGAGTAGGCCACGATGCCCGCATCGAGCCACGGGTTGCCAACGTCGGGGATGCGCCTGGCCCGCCCACCACATGACGAGCACGCGACCTCGACCGCGTCGATCCACGGCTTGTGCGGGGTGTGCCCCTCGAAGTCGTCCCAGCCGGCCACCGCCCGCTCTCGCAGCTCCGCACGCGATCCGATCACGTCCCAGGCAGCGCAATCGGCACAGACCCAGATCGGCAGCGCCAGGCCGTAGTAGCGCTTCTTGCTGATCATCCAGTCGCCCATGTTGCGCAGCCAATCGAGCTCGCGCTCCTCGAGGCCGATCCCTTCAGGCAGCCAGGTGGCCCGGCGCGTCACCGCGGAGATCGGCGCGCGCAGCGGATCCATGCGGATGAACCACTCGTCGACCAACCGGAAGAGGAGCTCGGTGCCGCAGCGCCAGCAGACCGGATAGGAGTGGGTGTATCGCTCGCGTCGCACCAGGATTCCCTTTGCCTCGAGATCCTGCGCCACGGCTTCGGACATCTCGGCAGACGGTTGCTCGCTGCGGCCGGCATAGCGCCCCGTCTGCCAGCCGTAACCCGGTCCGAACACGCCGAACTGGTCGATCGGGTCGAGGACCGGCAGGTCATTGAGCTTGGACAGGGCGAAGTCCTCCTGGCCACAGCCAGGGGCGATGTGCACAATCCCCGTCCCCTCCTCGTCGCTGACCTCGTCCCAGGCGATGACCCGATGCTTGACGCCGGCCGCAACCGGCAGCTCGTCGTAGGGGCCGCGGTAGTGGAGGCCGACGAGCTCGCTGCCCGGCGCCTCGCGCAGGACCTCGGCATCCGGCGCGATGCGAGCCTTCGAGCCGCGGCTCAGCCACCAGCGCCGGCCGTTGCCGCCGGCTACGAGCAGGTAGGTGAGCTCCGGGCTGACGGCTGCCGCCACGTTCGACGACAGCGTCCACGGGGTGGTGGTCCAGACCAGCAGTGACTCGTCGTGGCGGCCCGCGTCGGTCAGGGGCAGCTCGACGGTCAATGACAGGTGCGTCAGCTCGCGGTAGCCCTCGGTGGCGATCTCCATGTTCGACAGCCCGGTGCCACAGCGTGGGCACCAGGGCATGACGTCGTGGCCCTTGTAGATCAGGTCGCGGCGGTGGCATTCGGCCAGGAAGGCCCAGATCGTGTAGTTGTTCTCGTCCGAGTTTGTGAAGTAGCTGTGCTCCCAGTCCATCCACATCCCGAGCCGCATGCTCTGCTCGGTGATGAGCGCTGCGAAGCGGTCGACGCGCTCCTTGCACAGATCCACGAACTTGTCGACGCCGAACGACTCGATCTCGCGCTTGTTGTTGAAGCCCAGCTGGCGCTCGACCTCGACCTCGATCCACAGCCCCTGGCAGTCGAACCCGTTCTGGTAGCGCTGACGCTGCCCGAGCATGGTGTGGTAGCGCTGATACAGGTCCTTGTAGGTGCGGCCCCAGGCGTGGTGCACGCCCATCGGGTTGTTGGCGGTGATCGGCCCGTCCAGGAAGCTGAACCGTTCCTCGCTCTCGGCATTGCGGGCGAGGTAGCGCTCCATCGTCCGGCCGTCGCGCCAGACCTCGATCATCTCCCGCTCGACTGCGGGGACATCCAGCTTGCTCGATACCTGCCTGAACACGTGCACCCCAACAAAAAACCCGTCCCATGTCCGGGACGGGAAGCTGGCTTCCCGCGGTACCACCCGCGCTTGACCGATGCGAGAGATCGGTCCACTCGTCCGCCACGGGCCGGTCGCCGGGGATCCGCGGCTCCGCCGCTGGTATCGGGTGGCGTCCCCGGGAGGCGTTACCCACGGCTCGTGCCGCTTGGCGCCTCCGGCTCCGGAGTGATGGCTCGTCGTCGCGATGCCGCCCGCTTCCACCGTCCGGGCTCGCTTGTCGCTCGCGGCTCGACGTCGAGCGCTGTCTCCGTCAGTGCCGTGTCTTCACCTGTCGCGCCGATCGTCGCAGGGCACGCGCCGCCTGTCAACGCCAGCCCTCAGGCCATGAGCGCGCGGCCCACCACCACCAGCGCGAACAGCGCGGAGGCGACGACCAGCGGCACGATCCGCGGCCACCAGATCCGTGCGCCGATGGCGCCGAGCGTCGCCGCGGGACCGGCCAGCACCAGTGCGAGCACGAGGCTGCGCGCCGGCTCACCGTGGGCATGACCGGCAGCAACGGCCAGCAACCAGGCAAGCCCGGCACCCGCCAGCGGCACCATCAGCAGGCCCACGGATGCGAGCTGCGGCGTGGAGGGACGGGTCCACGCCGGCCGCCGCAGCGCCGGCAGCGCCGGAACCAGCGCGGTGCTGCGCGATTGTCGAGCGGGCACGCTGGCCGCGGGGCGGACCGCTCCCACCCGAACCTCCTCCAGCACATGCCTGCGCTCCTCTTCCGCCGCGGCCAGGGCGACGGCACGCTGCGCCGCCAGGCGTGCTTCCAGCTCGACGCGCTCGATGCCGGTCAGCACGCGGGGCGCTGGCTGGATCGGCTCGAGCCGCGGCGGCGTGACCGGCGCAACGGGTGCGCTGAGCTGGATAGCGGCCCCGACGGGCAAGGTCATCCGCGCGCGCGCCGCATCCAGCCGCTGCTGGACGTGGGCCGCGGCTCTCAGCGCCGTGATCAGCTCGCCTTCCGAGCGAGGCGCGATCGCCAGCCTGATCCCCTCCGTCGGCACAAGGATCAGGGTGCGCGTGGAAGCAAGCCGCACGATCTCGATCCGCTCCACGCCCCGCAGCCGGGCGCGACCGATCGTCCAGCCGAATGCTCCAAAGCGTGCGCGCAGCGTCACGGCGCTGGGACCTGCCAGCTCGACGCGGGTCACCGGGCCACGCACCAGGGTAAACCGCCGCTCACCGCCCATCCAGTGCAGCCGGATCGCCGAGACCTCGACGTCGAGCCGGATGCTGACGAGCGTGAGGCCGAGCCATGCCGCGAGAATGCCTGTCGCCAGGCCGGCCAGAGCGAGCACGATGCCGCTCCAGCCACCGAGCGCCAGACCAGCCACGACGGCCGCGGTCCCCAGCAGCATCGCGATCGCGGGCGCGGCGAGCAGCCGGCGCGACGAGCGCGCCAGCGGCACGCGGGCGATCGACACGACCTCTGGCATCGCTTGCTACGCCTTCTCGGTGACCCGGTACTCGAGGTAACGACCGGTGAGCAGCCGCGTCTGCGCATCGAGGGCCGGCAGATTGCTGAAGAAGATGCCGACGAACGGCAGGCCGATCCACTGCACGTAGCTGATCACCCGCGTCAGCCGTCCCCAGCTCGTGGGGCGTGGCGGCACGATGCGGTGCTCCACCCAGATCAGGACGAACAGCGCGACCAGGCCGATGCTCAGCATGGTCGAAGCGTAGAGCGGCAGGTTCTGTCCAAGTGTCGTCTCCGCGAACGCCGGGTTGATCAGCAGCGGCACGGTGGCGCCGAACATGATGACGAACGGCGCAATCGCCCAGTTGATGTGCTCGCCGAACAGGTTGAGCACGCGCCAGGCGCGCGACGAGAGCGGGATCTCGGAGTGGCGGAAAGCGTTCTGCACGACGTACGGGATGTCGGTCACCCCCCAGGCCCAGCGGCGCGCCTGCATGTACTGCGTCGCCAGCGAGCGCCAGTAGGTCCGGGCGCGTACCGCGTCGCCGTAGATCGGGATGAAGAGCGGCACCGCCCGGAAGCGGTCGCCATAGGTGAAATAGCTCTTCCAGTAGAAGCGACTGTCCTCGGGGATCGCGTCGGTCGCCCAGTAGCCTACCTCGTGCACCAGCTTCAGGGTGGTGGAGTACGAGCCGAAGCTCTGCAGCTTCTCCGGCAGCACGCTGCGCCACATCTGCAGCTGGGTGAGCACCGCCGCGAACAGACGCATCAGGACCGGCGCCTCCCACAGGTTGTTGTGGAAATAGGGGATCGGCTGATAGAGCTGTGTCTCGCGGTTCGGATCGGCAAGATGCGTAAACGTGAGGTAGCCGAAGTATTGCGGGTGCACCCGGTAGTCGGCGTCCAGGTCCGTGACCAGGATGCGTGACGGGTCCATGCGGCGCTCGCGCACCAGCAGCCGGTACAGGTAGCGGCCGCCCCATGCCATAGCGCTCGACTTGCCGATGACGATCCCCGGCTCCAGCGGGTCGAGGATGTGGATGAACTCGGCGAACGCATCGCCGAACTCGGCGCGCAGGGCGGACACGTTGGCAATGCCGCCCTCGTCGGTCTCCCGGGTGATGATCGCGCAGATCTTGCGCTCGGCGGGCCAGTCGGCATCAGCCAGGGCGCGCACGGTGTGGCGCAGCTTGTCGAGCGACTCGGTGTAGGTTGGGATCAAGGCGAGGTGGATGTAATCGTCGGCGCGTGGCGCACCCGCCGTGAGGTCGGACACGGTCGCCGCGCCCATGTCGGCGCAGCGCGCCGACCAATCGACCTGCTGTACCCGGCGAATCCGTCCGAAGGCGATGACCACCGCCCCCGCAAACCAGAGCGCCCGGCACAACCAGTAGAAGTCGAAGGACAGGACGAAGTAGGCGACCAGCCACGGGTAGCTGAAGCTGAGCCAGATCGGCCCGATGATGATCGCCCAGCTGACCAGGCCCGGCACCATCTCGAGCACGCGCTGCAGCCATCGGTAGCGATCGTCGTTGCGTGCTTCGAGCATGGCCTCCTGTTCGGCACGGGGACGGCCCCCGGGCCGAGCGGGTGCCGCGTGGGTCCTCTAGAAGACGGGGGTCAGCCAGCCGCGGTAGGCATCCACCCTGCCGCGAACCGCATCGAAATAGGTGGATGACAGTCGCTTCGTGATCGGGCCGGGCCTGCCGCCACCGACACTGCGCCGATCGACCTCCACCACGGGCGAGACCTGCGCGCCGGTCCCGCACAGGAAGAGCTCGTCGGCGACGTACAGCTCGGTCCGGTCGATGCTGCGTTCCAGCACCCCGATCCCCATGTCGAATGCGACCTCCATCATGCGCCGCCTGGTGATGCCCTCCAGGATGTTGTCGGTCGTTGGCGGCGTGATCAGCATGCCGTCCTTGACCATGAACAGGTTCTCCGCGCTGCCCTCGCTCACGTGCCCATCCGCCGTCAGGACGATGGCCTCGTCGAAGCCGTTGAGCTGGGCCTCGCTCTTGGCGAAGGCGCCGTTGACGTAGGCGCCGGTGATCTTGCCGCGCGCCGGAATGGCGTTGTCATCGGTCCGCCGCCAGGAACTCACCTGTGCACGGATCCCGCCCTCGGTGTCGATGTACTGCCCGAACGGGATGGCGAAGATGGTGATGTCGCTGTCCAGGTTGTGGAGCCGGACGCCGATCGTCTCGCTCGACTTGTAGACGATGGGCCGGACGTAGACATCCTCGCGCATCCCATCGCGGCGCAGGATCTCGACTGTGGCGTCGGCCAGGTCCTGTGAGGTGTGGCGCACCTCCATGAGCAGCAGCCGCGCCGATTGGCGGATGCGCTCATAGTGCGCGAGCAGGTCGAGCGCGAACAGCTGCTCCTGCTCGGCATTCCAGTACGCGCGAATCCCCTCGAACACGGCCGTACCGTAGTTGAAGGCATGGGTCATCACGTTGATGTTCGCGTCCCGCAGCGGCACGAACTCCCCGCGGAAGAATGCCCATAGCTCGGTGGCGGGCTCCTTCGTAGCGGCGGCCGTCGAATCTTCCTGCTTCAGCAACGCTATCTCCTGTCATCTCCGCACGACGCTGCGCGTATCTGCCAAGCGGCGACCAAGCGGCGCGGGTTGAGTATACCGGCCGCTTCCGCCACCCCCCGCCGAGCCCACCCCGTGCCGACGAATCAGTGGCCGAGTGGCAAGAGGAGTGCCGCCAGCACGTAGAGGAGGTAGAAGGGACCGCCGATCAGCAGTGACCAGGCGGAGAGCCTGCCGCGGCGCGCCATGATGCCGAAAATCAGGATCATCGACAGGAAGGTGGCTCCGGCTGAGGCGAAGGAGAGCGCAGCCTGAGGCGTGAACAGCCACTCGGTGAAGAGCAGCCCAATGACCACCGGCACGCTGCTCTGGAAGACCATCGCCCCGGTGATATTGCCCATGGCCAGCGTGTCCTTGCCGGTGCGTACCCAGAGGATGCTGTTGAACTTCTCGGGGAGCTCGGTGGCGATCGGTGCGATGATCAGCGCGAGGATCCGAGGGTCAAGCCCGATCACGGTGGACAGGTCGGTGACGGCGCCGATGAAGACCTGCGCCCCGAGGACGATGCAGGCCAGCGCCACGACCACCTGCGAGACGACGATCCGCATGCGCGGAACGCCACCACCGTGCTCCCAGTCATCCTGCTCGCCCGGCAGGGTGTCGACGTCGATGGTGTGCGATCCGGTCATCCCGGGCAGGCGGGTGAGGTGCAGCCGGTTGAGGTCGCTGGCATCGCTGTCGGACGGCTCGTCGGCGAAATGGGCACGCACGTAATAGGCGTACATGAGGATCAGGATCGTCGCCACGATCCACTTCACCCAGTGCACCTCGACAGGCAGGAAGGCAACGCCTATCGCCAGCGCGTAGGAGATCAGGAAGAACAGGACGTCGCGGCCGAGCACGTCGGCATCGATCTTCAGGTCGGTTCCGCGCCCGCCGCTGCGGGCGAAGAGGAGGACGCCAACCCCGGTGACCATCATGGCCAGCGTGCCGAGCATGAACGGCGCCCCCAGGATGGCGCCGACGCCGATCTCATGCGAGCTCGCAGCCTGCTCGGCCGGGACGCCCAGCAACACCGGTCCGAGGATCGCGATGATCGGGATCAGCGTCTCGGGCATGGCCGTGGCCACCGCCGCGAGCACGCTGCCGACCGCTCCTTCGGCGAGGTTCAGCTTGTGGCCGAACCACTCGATTCCGTTGGTGAACAGCTCGGCACCGAGCAGGATGACCGCCAGCGAGGCGATCAGCAGAACGATGTCCACGAGCTACCCGGCCCCGGGTCGGGAACCGGCCCCGGCCCGTTTCAGGGTCGCAGGTGCTGCGGCGCGTACGGCAGCAGGGCCACCTGGCGAGCGCGCTTCAGCGCCACGGTCAGCATGCGTTGGTGGCGGGCACAGGTGCCCGTCTTGCGACGCGGTTCGATCTTCGCGCGCTCGCTGAGGTAGCGCCGCAGGCGGTTGACCTCCTTGTAGTCGATCGACTCTGCCTTGTCGACGCAGAAGTTGCAGACCTTGCGCCGGCGTCGATCGCGGTAATAGTCCGCCGTATCGCGGCGCGTGCGTGGGCTTGCCATCTAGCTCGTCACTCGCTTCCTGGTATCAGAATGGGATGTCGTCGACGTCCATCGGCGGGCTCGACGACCGCTGGGCATTCTCGCCAGCCCCCGACGGCACGCGCGCGGCATCCGACGGGAACTGCGCGCCGCTCAAGCCGCCCTCCTCGTCGCGTCCACGACGTTCGAGGTTGACCACCCGCGCGAAACGCAGCTCCAGAGCGGTGCGCTTCTGTCCGTCGCGCCCCTCGAATTCGCGGGAGCGCAGCTGGCCCTCGGCGTAGATCTTGTGTCCCTTGCGCAGCTGCTCGGCGAGGCGTTCGGCGGCCTGCTCCCAGACCTCAACGCCGATCCACATGGTCTCCTCGACCCACTCGCCGTCGGCGCCGCGGCTGCGGTCGTTCACCGCGACGCGCAGGTTGGTGACCGCCTTGCCGCTGGGCGTGTAGCGCAGCTCGGGATCCGCCCCCAGGTTGCCGATGATCATCATCTTGTTGAGCGTCATCTCACAGGTTCCTCTCTCGGGCGTCTCAAGAGCCGCTCGTTGCCGGCGCGGGCTCGGGTTCCGGCTCGCGCTCGGTCGGCCCATCGGGTGTCTCAGGCCCAGCGGCGGGGCGAGCGTCGGTTTCGTCCCCCGGCTTGGGTTCGATCGCTGACGCGGCCGCCTCGGCGCTTCCGGCAGCTGACGCAGCCACCTCACGCGCCGGCTCCGCGCGGTAGGCATCCTCGCCGGCGATGGCGTCACCCTCATCATCCTCCGTGGCGCCGGGGCGCTCCTCCAGGACGGTGACCAGGTGGCGCAGGATCTCCTCGCTGATCAGCATGCCGCGCTCGATCTCGCGGACGGCCGACGGCTCGATGTCGAAGTGAATCAGGAAATACGACGCTTCGCGAAAATTCTGGATGTCATACGCGAGCCGGCGCTTGCCCCACGGCGAGACCTTGCTGAGGCTGCCGCCGCCATTGACGATGGCGCGCGTGACCTTCTCGACCGCCGACTGGAGCTTCTCGTCCTCCAGATCGGGACGGAGCAGCAGCATGAGTTCGTAACGGCGCATGGCCGATCTCCTCCTCTCTACGGGCTTGCGGTACCGATCTCCGGCGAGCGCCGGCAGTACGGCAGAAAGGAGCCCTTCAACGTCAACCACACCTCCGGGTGCGGAGGCGTCGCCGAAGTATACCCGGTGGCCGAAACCTGGGCAACGCTATACTCGGATCCCTCCAGTCTGCAGGTCCCGCGAGGAGCCGATGCCCCGAAATCCCGTCCTCCTTTGTGCGCCGACCGACAAGCTGCGCGAGCACGTGGAGCGGTCGCTCAAGGATGCCGGATACCTGACCACCTCGGTCCGCAACGCGGCGGAGGCGGTCGGCAGCCTGCGCGACAAGCCGTACGACCTGGTCATCGCCGAAGGCCTGGCGGTGAGCGGCGCCATCGCCGGCATCCGATCCGCAGCCGGCGTCCCGACGCCGGTGCTTGTCATCGCGCCGGCCGGCGACGTCGAGGCCCGGATCGCGTTCCTGGAAGCCGGCGCGGACGACGTCATCGCATCTGCGTACGCGCCCTACGAGCTGGAGAATCGCGTCGAGGCGCTGCTCATCCGTGCGGGCCGGCTGCGCCCGGAGGACACGGAGCGCGAGATCGCAACGACGCAGATGATCACCTTCTTCTCGCCCAAGGGCGGCGTCGGCACCACCACGCTCGCGGTGAACAGCGCCGTGATGCTCGCCGGTGCAGCGGGACGCCCAGGCGCGATCCCGGCGCACGTGCTGCTGATCGATCTCGACCTTCAGTTCGGCCAGGTCGCGACCCATCTCAACCTGGCGCCACGGTTCGATATCGCTGGCCTCGCCGGCGATGAGCCTGCCCTCGTCGACCCGGAGCTCGCCGCCTCGTACCTGACCATCCACAGCTCGGGCGTGGCGGTCCTCGCGGCGCCCAGTAGCCCGGAGGCCGACTTCCGGGTGACCGTCGACCAGCTCGAGCGCATCGTGGCGGTGTTCCGGCCGCGCTTCGACGTCATCGTCGTCGACTGCGGCAGCCGCCTGGACGCGCGAACGCTGTGGGTTCTGGAGCAGGCGGACACCCACGTCTTCATCATCTTTCCTGAGATCGCGGCGCTGCGCGCCACCAGTCAGCTCCTCGGCTTCCTGGCGGAAACCGCGACCTTGCGGGCACGGACCCATTTCGTGATCAACCACGTGTTCCCCAAGGAGCTGCTCAAGACCCGGGACGTCGAGAACCTGCTCGGCTCGCGGCCGGCGGCCGAGATCCCGTACACCGAGATCGAGATGATTCGTGCGGTGAACGAGGGCGTCCCGGTGGTCATCGGCAGGCCGACGTCATCGGCGGCGGTCGCGCTCCAGGCGCTGGTGCAGGCGATCCTGGGGATCGAGGGCGCCGCAGCCCACGAGAACAAGGCCGAGCGGCGCGGATTCAGGTTCGGCCGGCACTGAGCCGGCGCAGTGCCGGAGGAGGGACTCGAACCCCCACGCCTTGCGGCCGCCGATTTTAAGTCGGCTGCGTCTGCCGTTTCGCCACTCCGGCCGAGCGTCGCGGCTGGGAGCCTATCACAGGCTCGCCTCGCCGCTTCGCTGGGGAACCGTCCCGTGTCAGCTGATGGCCCCGAGGACGACGTCGTCAAGCAGAATCGCCCCGGAGGCCACATCGATGCTCAGACGTGCCTCGACGGCACCGGGCGGCGGTGCGGTCGTTCCCGACAGCCGGACCCAGTCGCTGGTTGGAGTCAGAATCGCGACGCGGTCGGTCTGCAGGGTGGCTCCGCCGCGATCGTGCCATGAAACGCGCGCCGTGACCGTGCCCGGCGTGCCGGACACCGCTCGCACCCATCCGGTGAAGCTCAGGCCACTGGTCATCGAGGGCGTCACGGCGACCTCGTACCGCGCTGACGCCGGCAGCGCTCGAGCGGCGAGCCGGAGCGCCGCGTCGCCGCGGTGCGCGTCGCCCGCTCCTACCCGTGCCCCGCCCGTGAGTTCCCAGCCATCGGGCAGGCTGTCGCCATTCAGGTCGCGCTCGAAGCCGCCATTCCGGACCGAGTTCGACGGCTCCCCGGCCTCGATGCGCACCTCGAACAGCAGCCCATCGTTCTCACCGGGATCCTGCGACTGATCGACACCCCGATCCACCAGGTAGATGCTCTGCCGTGTGGGGTCGTCGCTGGATGGTGCAAGGGTGATCCCCGAGGGGTTGACGAGCGGCAGGAAGCCCAGGTCGAGGGACCGTAGCGCGACGCCCTTCGTCGTCACCTCGACCAGGTGCGGCCGTCGTTCGTCGGTCACCAGGTACAGCGTTCCTCGCGCCGGGTCGTAGGCGACCGCCTCGGGGTCGATGACGCCGAGGGCACTCGTATCGAATCCGACGGCCACGTCGTCGCCTTGGGGCGAAACGCCGCTGAACTCCCCATCGACTCCGGCCGTGAGCCGATAGACCATGCTGCTCGCGCCATCGGTCATGAAGATGCTGTGCTGGCCGAACGAGAGACCGTCGGGGTCATGGCTACCGAAGGAGATCGTCGAGAGCGACGAGACCACGTCGTCCGCGCCACCGAGGGCGCCGTCCGCTCCTGGGCGAATGCCGTAGATTCTGGCGTGACCGTCGTCGCTGACGGCATAGGTCCCCGTCACGGGGTCGAACGCCACGTCGCTGGGCTCGCTGGTGAACGTCGTGATGCTCTGCCGGAGCGGGGTGAGCGACGAGCCGACGAAGAAGACATTCACGCCTCGGAACCGCGCCAGCTCGTCGATCTCGGAGTCGGTGACGACGAGCAGCCCGCGTGCGTGGTCGTACGCGATACCAGCCGGATCGCTGCTGGGAGGCAGCCACTCGCTCGTCCTTTGCGCTTGAACGAGAGTGATGTATGCGGCGCTGCTGGGCGGTGCCGGACCGGTCGCCAGCTCGGCCATGCGCGCGCCGGAATCCGCGGCCCCCACACCAGCCAGGTAGAGACTCACGCCTCGCAAATTGCGCGGGTCCGATGCGGGACCGAAGACCATCGCAGACACGCGGGAGAGCCCGACCGCCGCGAGGTCGTGGCGCGTCAGAAGCAGTCCGTTTCGGTCCAGGTCGTAGAGTGCGTTGCCGCCACTGCCGCTCGTCGCTACGAGAAGGTGTGCACCTCCCGGTTGTATGGCAAGGGCCTCAATGCGCTCGCCGCCGTCCAGGCCGAGCACCACCCGACAGGCACGTTCGAGGTCGAATGTCCCTGCCCGTTTCACGTCGGGTGCGGAAAAGGGGACCATGACCAGGCGAGGGCCGTCCGCCATGTACAGGTCGCCCGTCAGCGGGTCCGCAGCAACGAAGCTGAGTGATTCGATGCCCAGCCCGGGTAGATCAAGCGCCAGCGCGCCGTCCCGGGTTGAGTTCCCGTCCTGCACGGGAGGGATGACTGCCACAAGCTCGTCGCCGGGATTCCAGGAGAGGTACGCCCCGAGCGGCGCGTCGTAGATGAGGCGACCGGGTTCGAGCCCGCGCCCGCCGAGATCGAGCGAGCCGGCGCGGTCGCCGAAGAGCGTGACGAGGGGCAGCTCCCCGGTGGCCTGGAGCGCGAGGAGCGAGCGCTCGGCGGGCAGGTAGCTGAGCGCCGTGGGCTCGCGAATGCCGATCGGTTCGAGCTTCATCGTTGCGACGGCGCGGATGGGGATGGCTGTCGCGGCTGGCCCCGTGGCGGCCGGGCACACGTCGAGTGCGTGGCGGACCGAAGCGGTGGCTGCCACAGGCCCGCGACTCGCGTTCGGTGGGACCGCAGACCCGAGACGCGGCCCATTGTCGAACGACAGAGGATCCCCGACCAGGATGCTCCAGACGGCCAGACCCAGCAGGATGGCCGTGACGAGATACGCACCCGCGGCGACTCGCGATCTCCACGTGAGCGCTCGCCACCGGCCGCTGCCTGGGTGCGTCATGTGGCCCGCCACGATGGCGCGCGGCGCGCGGAGAGGATCGTCACGCCTCCTTCGCGTGAGCAATGGTGGAGGCGACGACGGGAATCGAACCCGTGTAAACGGTTTTGCAGACCGCTCCCTGACCACTCGGGCACGTCGCCGCGCTGCTGGCTGCCCCGCGAGGATTCGAACCTCGGTTCACGGATCCAAAGTCCGCTGTCCTACCACTAGACGACGGGGCACCGAATCCGCCGGGCCGAGCCGGGCAAAGAAATGGAGCGGAAGACGGGACTCGAACCCGCGACCCTCACCTTGGCAAGGTGATGCTCTACCAACTGAGCCACTTCCGCCCGTAGCGAGTGATTATGACGCGTCCGCATGGCTGGTGCCGAGGGTCAGAATCGAACTGACGACACCCGCCTCTTCAGGGCGGTGCTCTACCGACTGAGCTACCTCGGCCCGTTGATCTGACGTCCAGATCGGTGAGCGCTGGCTCACGGCCGCGTTTCGGCGTCGGAAGATAGCATACCGGCTCGCGAAGCGGCAAACCGCGCCAGGCCGGGGCTCCGTCCGGCCACCGCACGGCGCCGCTCGGTCAGGCGCCGGGTCGCAGCTGGCCGGACAGGCCCTCCAGGACCCGCACCCGCTCGGCAATCGGGGGGTGGGTGTCCCACATCGACTTCGAGCGCTTCTCGAAGCTCTTGATCGGGTTAACGATGTAGAGGTGCTGCGTCGCCCGATTGGCCACTTCGAGCACCTCCGGGTCGTCGGCGATCTTGCGCAGCGCACTCGCCAGGCCGAGCGGGTTGCGGGTGAGCTCCACGCCCGACACGTCGGCCAGCGACTCGCGCTGGCGGCTGACGGCCAGCTGCACGAGTCGCGAGATGATCGGAGCCACGATGGCCAGCACGATCGCGACCAGGAACAGGATGGCCGCAAAACCGCCGCCCCCACCGCGATTGTCGTCGCTCGAGCTGCGCCGCCCCCCACCCCAGAAGGTGAAGCGCAGGAACCAGTCGGCCAGCAGTGCGATGGCGCCCACCAGCACGCCTACGAGCAGCGTGAAGCGGATGTCGTAGTTGCGGACATGGCTCATCTCGTGGGCGATCACGCCCTGCAGCTCCTCGCGATCCATCTTCTCGAGCAGGCCGGTCGTGACCGCAATCGAGGCATGGCGTGGATCGCGACCGGTGGCAAAGGCATTCGGCGCGGTGTCGTCGATCACGTAGATCGCCGGCATCGGCAGCCCACTCGCCAGCCGCATCTCGCTCACGACGTTGACCAGCTGTCGGTACGCGGCGGCCGGCTGCGCAGCGTCGACTTGCTTGGCGCCGCTGGACAGCAGCACGAGTTTGTCGCCGGCGAAGAAGGAGCCCACGCTCATCGCCCCGGCGATCGCCACGGCCAGCGCCACTCCCCACCAGCCGTATCCGGTGGCGGCGCCGATGGCGCCGCCAAGCACACCGAGCACGACCGCGACGGCGAGCACCAACAGCCAGCTGTCGCGGCGGTTCCGGGCGACGGCCGTGTAGAAGGTGGCTGGCTGTCCACTCATGGTTTCGCCACGCGCCGGATCAGCTGCGGAGGTTGACCTCTGGCACGGCCGCATCGGCCTCTTCGATCTGGAAGTACTCACGCTCGCGGAAGCCGAACGTGCCGGCGATCAGCACGTTGGGAAACGTCTGCACCGAAGTGTTCAGCTCACGCACCGTGGCGTTGTAATGCTGCCGTGCGAAGCCGATCTGGTTCTCGGTCGTGGTCAGCTCCTCCTGCAGCTCGAGCACGTTCTGGTTCGACTTCAGGTCCGGGTAGTTCTCGACCACGGCGAACAGGGAGCGCAGGGCGCCGGTGAGCACATTCTCCGCGGCCGCCGCCTGGCCGGCATTGGCGGGCCCCTGCGCCCCGGCCGCCACGGCGTTGGCCCGGGCGTTCGTGACGTTCTGCAGCGTCTCCTGCTCGAAGTCCATGTAGCCCTTCACCGCGTTGACCAGGTTCGGGATGAGATCGTGGCGACGCTTCAGCTGGACGCTGATCTGGTTCCACGCCTCGTCGACCTGGTTCCGCAGCCGCACGAGCCCGTTGTAGACAAAGATCAGGAACAGCACGATGACCGCGACGATGATCAGTACGATCCAGACCCAGCTGGGCATCGGTGCATCCTCCGTGTGCTCGGATCACAGGCGACCGGCGGTCACCTGCTGTGGGCGGTGAGGGGCTCGAACCCCCGACCTCCTCGGTGTAAACGAGGTGCTCTGACCGGCTGAGCTAACCGCCCAATGCGGAGGCTAACAGAAACGCCGCTCCTCGATGGAGCGGCGTCATCGGTCGAAATTGGTGCCCAGGCCGGGACTTGAACCCGGATGAGTTGCCTCATACGCCCCTCAAACGTACGCGTATACCAATTCCGCCACCTGGGCCCCGTGAGGGTGGTACCGAGGGAGGGACTTGAACCCACACGACCTTAACGGTCACTAGGTCCTGAACCTAGCGCGTCTGCCTATTCCGCCACCTCGGCTCGTGGTCCGACCGGGTCTCCCCGGCTGAGGCCGGCCGATGATAGCACAGGCCCTTGCGGACCCTCTACAGGCCCTGGCTGGGAATCAGGTTGAGGAGCGAGAAAACGACGAAGAGAACGGCCAGCACGATCGTCAGGCGGAAGAGCGTGCGCTCGATGCCGCGTCGGCTGCGATAGGCGGTGACCTCTCCGCCGAAGGCGCCGCCGAGGCCCGTCCCGCGCTGCTGCAGCAGGATCGAGGCGATCAGCGCCACGGCCAGGATCATCTGGGCAATGGTGAGCGGGGTCATAGGCGCCGGAGTATAGCAGCGGCTATTCGATGAGGCTGCGACCGGTCATCTGCGGGCCGGGCGGAATGTCGAGCAGCTGGCACACGGTTGGGGCCACGTCGGCCAGGATGCCGTCTCGCAGCCGCGCGCCCCGGAGCTCCTCGTCGACGAGCACGAGTGGCACCGGCGAGGTGGTGTGCTTGGTCTGCGGAGCACCGGCCGCATCGCGCATCTCCTCGATGTTGCCGTGGTCGGCGGTGATGATCAGGGCTGCATCGGTGCCCAGGCTGGTTCGTGCCACGCGGCCCAGACAACCGTCGACGACCTCGGCGGCCTGCACGGCCGCATCCCAGACACCGGTGTGTCCGACCATGTCCGGGTTGGCGTAGTTGGCGATGATGAAGTCGTAACGGCGCGATGCAACGGCCTCGACGAGGCGGTCGGTGATCGGACCGGCCTCCATCTCCGGTGCCTGGTCATAGGTGGCCACCTCGCGGTTCGACGGGATCAGAATGCGATCCTCGCCGGGCAGCTGCTCCTCCACGCCGCCGTTGAAGAAGTAGGTCACGTGCGCGTACTTCTCGGTCTCGGCGATGTGGAGCTGACGCATGCCGCGACGCGACAGCTGGGCGGGCAGCGAGTCGATCTGCAGCGGCGCAAAGGCGACCGCGACCGGCAGCTCGTCATGCGATTGGTACTCCGTCAGCGTCGTCACGCCGACGGTCCGCGGCACCCGCCCGCGGTCGAAGGCATCGAAGTCCGGCGCGGCGAAGGCGCGGGTCAGCTGCCGTGCCCGGTCGGCGCGGAAGTTCATGTGCACCACCGCGTCACCGTCGCGCACGATCCCGTCGGGAATGACCAGCGTCGGCGCGATGAACTCGTCATCGATCCCCGCCTCATATGCCTGCCGTATGGCCGCCGACGCGTTCGGCGCCTTCGTGCCCTGCCCGTGGACGATGGCGTCCCACGCCCGTTTCGTCCGCTCCCAGCGCTGGTCGCGATCCATGGCGTAGTACCGGCCACCGACGGTCGCCACGCGGGCGCGGCCGTCAAGGCGCTCCTCGAGCTCCCGAAGGAAGCCGTCCGCCGAGCGCGGGGGCGTGTCGCGACCATCGGTGAAAGCATGCAGAAAGACCCGCTCGCCGGGCAGCCCGCCACGTCGGGCGAGCTCGGCCATGGCGACCAGGTGGCCGTCAATGGCGTGGATGCCCCCGGGGCCGATGAGGCCAAGCAGGTGCAGCCGACCGCTGCCCGACGCCGCGCCTCCAACCGCCGCCGTGAGCGCCGCGTTCTCGAAGAACGAGCCATCCGCGATTGCCGCGTTGATGCGCGGCAGATCCTGGAGCACCTGAAAGCCGGCGCCGAGGTTGAGGTGGCCGACTTCGCTGTTGCCCATCTGGCCGGGCGGCAGGCCGACGGCCTCGCCCGCCGCGGCGAGGCGACAGGTCGGAAACTCGCCGGATAGCCGGTGCCAGTTCCACATCGAGGCGGCGAGTGCCGCATTGCGCGTCGGATCGTCGTTGAGGCCGAAACCGTCGAGCACGCACAGCACGACCCGGCGCCTGGGATTCGTCACGAGGTCGCCGCAGCCGCGGCAGAGAGAATGCGGCCGAAGCTGACTGCCTCGAGCGAGGCACCCCCGACCAGCGCCCCGTCGACGTCCGGGCAGTTGAAATAGTCGACCGCGTTGTCGACCGTCACGCTGCCGCCGTACAGGATCGGCACCTCGGCGGCGCCCGGCTCATCGCGCTCGGCGAGAATCGCCCGGATCTGGCCCGCCACCGCCTGAGCGTCGGAGGGAGATGCCGCCTCGCCGGTACCGATCGCCCACACCGGCTCATAGGCGATCACCAGCCCGCTCCCGGCGATGGCCGCCAGCCGGGAGATCGCTGCGCGCAGCTGACGGTCGATGACCGCCTCGGTCGCGCCGGCGTGCCGTTCCTCGAGCCGCTCGCCGATGGCCGCGATTGGGCGCAGGTCATGCACGACCGCGGAGGCGACCTTGCGGGCAACGCTTTCGTCGGACTCACCGTCGTGCTGGCGCCGCTCCGAATGACCGAGGATCACGAACTGCGCTACGCCGGCGAGCATCAGCGGCGAGATCTCGCCGGTGAACGCGCCGCGCTCCTCGGCCGCCATCGTCTGCGCGCCGACGCGCAGGTCGCGGCCGGCGACGCCGGCTGCCACGTCGGTCAGGTAGATGGAAGGCGGGCAGATGACCGTGATCACGTCGCCATGCCGGTCGGCAAGGTCGGCGCATCTGGCGGCCAGCGCCAGGGCCTCGTCCCGGCTGGTCGGGTTCATCTTCCAGTTGGCGGCGATCAGGGGGGTGCGCGTCAGCATCGGTCTCAGGAAGCCTCCTCGTGGGCGATGTGCAGCAGACGTCGGAGGCGATGATTCACCGCCGAGCGACTGATGCCGAGCCCGGCTGCCAGGTCGTCGAGGTCGGCGTCCGGCTGCAACCGGCGACGGGCAGCGACCTCGCGCAGCGCCTGGGGCAGATCCTGGAGCTGTCCCGCGGCATCGAGGCGGGCGATCGCCTGCAGCTGACGGTCGGCAGCGCGCACGGTACGGTCCAGGTTCGCCTCTTCCGCATTCAGCAGGCGGTTCAATCGATTGTGGACGTCTCGACCGACGCGCACCGTCTCGAGGTCCAGCAGGCCGCGGTTGGCGCCGGTCAGCCGCAACAGCGTGGCGATCTCCTCCTGGCCCTTGAGATACACGACGTGCCGTCCGCGCCGCTCGACCTGCGAGGCACGCACGTCGCTGGCAGCCAGGCGGCGGCGCAGCTCCACCGCCGTGGAGCGGCGCGCGAGGACGAACTCCACGTGGACGCCGCGTGCCGTGAGCGACAGTGACCCGGAGGCGAGCAGGACGCCGCGCAGGAACGCACGCCGGTCGCAGGCCGGCATCGCATCCCAGTCCCAGCCGTCCGCCACGGACGGATCGAGCGTCACGCGCAGGTGGTGGCGACCCGATCCCGGGTCATGCTGCGGCGCGCCGACGGCCACCTGCAGCGAGCCCGCCAGCGCCACGGCGATGCGCGTCGTCGAATGGTCGAGGGTCCTGACCTCACCGCGACGATTCCCGTACAGCAGTCCGACGAGCTCCGCGCGGCGGCAGCAGGCACGGGCCGGATGGATGCGGGCGAGCTCCCCCTTGACTTCGCTGGCGACGAGCATGCGATGCTGGTGGTCGGGATGCCGTCAGCCGGCCGTGGCAGCCGGGCGGGCGAAGCGACGCTGGCGCGGCCGGTCGCCGCGATCCTCCTGCTGCAGCCGCATGAGTGCCGCCGCCAGCTTATTCGGGTCGTGGCGATGGGCGTTGGCGACGTCCACCAGGTCTTCTTCGATCACCACCACCGGCAGCTCCTCGAGCCTTCGGACGTCCAGCTCGACCGGCTCGGCTTCCCAGTTCTGGGGCTGCCTCGCGCGCCGGTTGTCATTGATCAGCACATAGTCGATCAGCCCCTCGCCGATATGGTTGAAGAGCGCTTCGAGATGCGCCGCTGCCGAGAAGTGGCCGGTCTCACCGGGCTGGGTGGCGACGTTGCAGACGTACACACGCAGCCCGCTGGCCGCGGCGATGGCATCGCGGATATCGGTGATCAGCAGGTTCGGCAGGACGCTCGAGAACAGGCTTCCCGGACCGATGACGACCATCTCCGCCTCCAGGATCCGCTCCAGCGCCTCGGGGTTGGCGCGCACATCGGCGGGCTCGATCTGGACGTGGTCGATCGGCTCGTCGGCGTGGCTGATGGCGACCTGTCCCTGCAGATGGCGGCCCGACGCGAGCGTCGCGCCCAGGTTGAGTGGCACGCTGGTGGCGGGCAGCACCTGGCCGCGGACAGCCAGGACGCGGTTGGACTCGCGGACGGCCTCCTCGAAATCGCCGGTGACCGCGGTCATGGCCGCGATGAACAGGTTGCCGAAGGCGTGGTCGTCGAGCCCCGAGCCGGCCGGGAAGCGGTACTGCATCAGCTGGGTCATGAGCGGCTCGGCGTCCGCCAGCGCAGCGATGCAGTTGCGGATGTCGCCGGGCGGGATGATCCCTAGCTGCTGGCGCAGTCGTCCCGAGGAGCCGCCGTCGTCGGCCACGGCCACGACCGCCGTGATGTTGGCGCTGTAGCCCTTCAGGCCACGCAGCAGCGTCGAGAGGCCCGTTCCGCCGCCGATCGCCACGATCCGCGGGCCGCGCGCCAGGTAGCGCTTGGTGTAGAGCACCTCCATCACCGAGTCGCCGCGGGTGACGAAGGGTGACACGATGCTGCGCATCAGACCCCAGACCCCCAGCGCGGTCAACGCCACGCCGATTCCGGCGAAGATCGCGGCGCGCAGCTGCGGCGGCATCCATGCGCCGGTCAGTGCGTAGATGACGGGGATGTCGTCGCCGGTGCTGCGGTACAGGTCGCGGATGAACACCGCGGCGCCCAGACCGAGAATCGCGATGCCGATGAAGACGACGACCAGCCAACGCTTGAGGTGCATGCCCGGGTAGAGCCAACGCGGGAGTCGCGGTCTCATCGCTCGAGCTCGCGGTGGAAGACCGCCACGTTCATGCCACCCATGTCGCGGAGCCGCTGTGCCAGCTCCTCGGCCAGCGCGATCGAGCGGTGATAGCCGCCCGTGCAGCCAAGCGCCACGGTCAGGCGGGACTTGCCCTCGGTGCGGTATGCCGGCACGGTCAGCTTGAGCAGCTCGACGACCAGCTCGAGGAAACGGCCAGCGGAGGGCTGCTTGAGGACGTAATCGCGCACCGGTTGCTGGAGCCCGGAGAGCGACTTGAGGTCGGCAACGTAGAACGGATTGGTCAGGAAACGAACGTCGAAAACCAGGTCAGCCTCGAGCGGGATGCCGAACTTGAAGCCGAAGGTCAGCACGTCGACCTGCAGTGCCGCGCTGACGCCGTCGCGCGGCACGAGGCTGAAGAGCCGCTCCTTCAGCTGGCCGATGGAGCTGCCGCTCGTGTCGATGACGTGGTCGGCCAGTTCGCGCGTTCGGGCAAGACGCTGGCGCTCCTCGATGATCCCGGCCTGCACGCCGCTCCGCGACTGGAGCGGGTGGCGATGCCGCGTCTCGCTGAAGCGACTCACCAGGTTGGCATCGCTCGCCTCCAGGAAGATGACCCGCAGCGGGACACCACGCTCGGCCATGACCTCGCGAGCGCGCTCGATGGCCGGCGCCGGGTCGCCCGCCCGGATATCGAGCACCAGCGCGGCGTCCCCGTAGCGTTCCGGCTCGTCGTCGCGCAGCTCCAGGAAGCCCTCGAGCAGGTCTGGCGGCAGGTTGTCGACGCAGTAGTAGCCAAGATCCTCGAATAGCTTGCTGGCCTGGCTCTTGCCGGCACCCGATAGCCCGCTGATGACGACCAGGTTGCCGGTCCGCTCGGCAACCGGCTCGGACCTTCCAGCCGCGGGCAGCCCGGACCGCCGAGCAGCCGCCGATGGGCGCCCGGCACGCCCGGAGCGCGACCGGGTCGCGGCTGATCCTGCTGGTCGTGGCATCGAGCTCTCCTCGCCGAGGTCGAAGCCGAGTATACCCGTCGCCCGAGGCCGCCCTAACCGGACGATCGGCCCAGCAGGCCCTCGACGGTCGCCGCCACCGAGGCGGTCAGCGCCGGCAGGTCGTACCCGCCCTCGAGGGTGAGCGCCACGCCGGGGAGGCCCAGCCGCGCGACCGTGGTCGCCAGCGTGACCGCCACCGAGCGGTAGCCATCCTCGGTGAGCTCGAGGTTGGCGAGCGGATCCGCACGGTGGCCGTCGTAGCCGGCCGACACGAGCACCGACTCGGGGGCGAAGGCCTCGACCGCCGGGAGCAGCTCCTCCCGCCAGGCGGCGACGAAGGCTTCGTCGCCGCTCCCCGCAGGAAGCGGCACGTTGTGCTTCGTTCCGGTGGCCGCGCCGGTGCCGCGATCGGCGCGTGCCCCGGTGCCGGGATAGAACGGCGACTGGTGCGTCGAGGCGTAGCACAGGTCGACATCGGCGCTGAAGATCTCCTGGGTCCCATCGCCATGGTGCACGTCCCAGTCGATGATCGCGATGCGGCGTGCCAGGCCCGCTGCACGCAGCGCCGCAACGGCGATCGCGACGTTGTTCAGCAGGCAGAAGCCGCTTCCGCGCTCCGTCGTGGCGTGGTGCCCGGGCGGACGCACCACGGCGAACGCGACCCGCGCCTGGGAACGAGCCACCGCCAGGCCGGCCTGCACGGTGGCACCTGCCGCCAGCCGCGCGGCGCGCAGCGACTCGGGCCCGAGGTAGGTATCGGGATCCAGCCACCCGCCGCCGCGGCTCGCCGTCAGCCCGAGCTCCTGCACGTAGCCTGCGGTATGCACCCGCTCGATGGTGGCATCGTCGGCTGGCACGATCGTCCCTCGCTCGAGCGACACACCGGCGGCGGCAGCACCGTACGCCACGCCGGCGGCAGCCGCCGCAAGCCGCTCGGGGCGCTCCGGGTGACCGGGCGCGGCGTGAAGCTCCATGGCCGCGTCGGTCAGCAGCAGGACCGTCATCGGGCTAGGGACGGACACGCCGCATGATCACAAGCGAGATCTCGAACAGCACGTACATCACCGCCGACATGATCAGCGGCGAGAAGATGTCGCCTCCCGGCGTGACCACTGTCGAGAAGGCGACGATGCCGACGATGATCGCCCTGCGATGACTGGCCACGGTGCGATGCCGCAGCACGCCGACTCGCGCCAGTCCGATCAGCACGATCGGAAACTCCATCACGAGTCCGAAGGCCAGCAGCATGAGCCCCACGAACCCGATGTACTCGTCGATGGTCAGGAGTGGCTTGAGATCGGGTTCGGCGAAGGACAGCAGGAAGCCAAGTGCAAAGGGCAGGATGAGGTAGCCCACCACCACGCCCAGGGCGAAGAGCGCGGAAGCGCCCAGCAGCACCGGCCAGACGAGGCGCCGCTCGCGGCGGGTGAGGCCCGGTGTCACGAAGCGCCACGCCTCGAACAGGATCACCGGCATGGCGATGCCGATGCCGATGTAGAACGCGATCTTGAGGTGAGCGGCGAAGGCACCTGCGGCACTCGTGAAGTAGAGCGTCTGCCACTGCTCCGGCAGCGGGCCACGCAGCAGGTCGATGGCCGGGCCCGACAGGATGAAGCCGATGATCGCGCCGGCGACGACTGCCGCGACACTGATGATCAGCCGGCGGCGCAGCTCGGTCAGGTGCTCGACAACGGTCATGCTGCCCGCGTCATCGGCCACCGCTGCGTCCCTCACACGACCGAACGGGCGCTCGCCGCGCCCGTCCTTCGCTCCGTCGGAGCTTGCTGCGCGCTAGTGAGTCGGCTCGCCAGGATCTCGCGTCACCGGCTCGACCGGCTGCGCGGGCTTCTCGTCGCGCTTCGGGTCACCGCGGACCGCATCCTCGATGTCGGACGACGCGCGGCGGAACTCCCGAATGCCCTTGCCGATGGCGTTGCCGATGTCCGGCAGCTTGCCGGGCCCGAAAATGATCAGCACGATCACCAGCAGCAAAATCAGCTCCCACGGTCCGGGAACTGGCATGGAATCGACCTCCGCGACGCGGTTGGCTAGGAAGCGAGTGTAGCACTCGCCTGTCGCATGCGGTCCGCGAGTGACCTGGCCGCGTCGGCGGCGGCCTGGCGCCAGCCGGCCCCACGCGACGCTCCCGCGATCCCGCGCGAGATGCTCACCAGGCCGGGCGCCAGAGTCCCGTCGCAGGCACGCACGGCAGCGGACAGGTCTCCACCCTGCGCGCCGACGCCCGGAACCAGGAACGGCGGGGCGGGGAGCTGAGCGCGGATGCGCCGCAGCTCGTCGGCGGCCGTCGCGCCGACGACGAGGCCCACGCGCGGCTCGGGCCAGCGTTGCGTCACCCAGGCAGCGACGCGGTCGTGGAACGGCACGCCGCCGGCGTCGAGGTCCTGCAGGTCGCCAGCGCTCGGGTTGCTCGTGCGCGCCAGGACATAGACGAGCCGGTCGCGGTACGCCAGGAATGGCTCGATCGCGTCGGCACCGAGGTACGGCGAGACGGTCACCGCATCGGCGCCGAGATGCTCGAACAGGCCGGCGGCGTAGCGCTCCGCCGTCGTACCGATGTCGCCACGCTTCGCGTCGAGCAGCAACAGCAGCTCACCCGCGACGTCACCTCGCACCCGCTCGAGCGCGGCCCAGCCGATCGATCCGAATGCCTCGAAGAAGGCGACGTTGATCTTCACCGCCACGGCTTCCTCGGCGGCGGCTTCCAGGACGCCGCGCGCGAACGTCTCGATGCCGCGGACATCTCGCGGGAGCTCCTCGGGGAGCTGGTCCGGATGTGGGTCGATCCCGAGGCACAACGGGACTCCCAGTCGATCGACGCGGGCGCGCAGCCGTTCGAGGGGTGTCACGCGACTCCGCCGACCGCCAGCGCCGCCCGTGCCGGCACCTCCGTGGCGCTGAGCCGCCGCGCGAGAAGCGGACTGGCGTTCGCGTCCGCATAGTCGAGGGCTCGAAGACGCAGGCGCGGAATGCCCTGGTACAGGTCGCGTTCCAGCGTGCCGACCACGTCGAGAGCCGCGCCGGGCACCGGCAGCGGCCGGTCCACCGGCGTCGCGAAAGCGATGGCGTCGAAGATCTCGGCGCCGCGACGCAGCCTGATGAGCACATGGTCCCCCCCGCTCCCACCCGGCGTGCCTCAACGACGGTGAGGCCCGTGACTGCCAGCAATGGCTCGACGTGACCCGGGCCATACGGTGCCAGGCGCGCGAGCTCGTCGGCGAGCTGCCATCCGAGGTGCACGCACGGCAGCACGAGATCGACCGAGATCCGGCCGGCCCGCTCGGGACCCTGCGCGATCTCGGCTGGAAAGGGCCGCGGCAGCGCGCTGAATGCGGCCACGAAGGCCTCCCAGGCATGGGGCTCGAGGCTGAAGCCGCCGGCCGCGGCGTGCCCGCCGCGCTTGGTCAGGTGCCGTGCGCAGGCTTCCAGCGCGGCGCCCGCATGGAAGTCCAGCGGAGCTCGAATCGATCCGCGCAGCTCAGTCTTCAACTCGGTGACGACCGCCACCGGCCGAGCGAGCGCATCGCACAGTCGCCCGGCCACCAGCCCGATGAGGCCCGCCGGCCATTCGCCGCGCAGCACCAGCGGTCGCTCGTCGTCGGGATCGCCGATGAGCGCACGCGCCTGCTCGACGGCGGCGGTCGTCAGCTCGCGGCGCCGGACATGCACCTCCTCCAGCTCCCCGGCCAGCTGGTCTGCTCGCTCGGGATCATCTTCGAGCAGCAGACGGATCGCCAGCTCCGCTTCCGCGATGCGGCCGGCGGCGTTGATCCTCGGCGCCACGCCGAAGCCGAGATCACGCGCGGTCGGCTGCTGCGGGTCGTCCGCAGCTCGCGCCAGCAGCGCCCGTAGCCCGGCGCGAGAGGTCGCCGCGAGCTCGGCAAGGCCGAGCCGCACGATCGCCCGGCTCTCGCCGAGCATCGGTGCCATGTCCGCCACGGTGCCGATGGCCGCAATGCCGGCGAGGTCCGTCGCACCCGTCCCGTGGCGCGCGAGCAGTGCGCCGGCCAGCTTGAAGGCCACCCCGGCTCCGGTCAGGTCCTCGTCCGGGTAGGCGCAGTCCGCGCGGTGCGGGTCAACGACGGCGACCGCACGCGGCAGGACGGCCGGCGGAAGGTGATGGTCGGTGACGATCACGTCGATGCCCAGCGACCGGGCGACCTCGACCTCGTCGACGTTGCTGACTCCGCAGTCGCAGGTGACGACCAGGCCCACGCCGCGGCCGGCGAGGTCCCGCAGGCCACTCTCCGACAGGCCATAGCCCTCGGCGAGGCGCGACGGGACATAGCGCAACGGATCGGCGCCGAGCGCGCGCAGCGCGATCATCCAGACGACGATGGCGGTCATCCCGTCCGCGTCGTAGTCGCCCCAGATGGCGATCCGCTCCCCCGCCGCCAGGGCGGTGTCGAGGCGCCCCAGGGCAGCGTCGGCATCGGCCATCAGGGACACGTCGTGCAACGACTCGGTGCCGGCTTCGAGGAAACGGACGAGCTGCGCGTCGTCGGTGAAACCGCGGCGCGCCAGGAGGGTGGCAACCGGCAGGCCGAACCCCGCGAACGCCGGTGGGCTGAGTCGCGGCTCCGGCAGGAGCCAGTCGAGGCGGGGCACGATCACGGGCGCCATGGTAGCCCGCGGCGCGTACTCGCCGCTTACCGCGACGTTATCGCCCCGCTACCGGGAGAGTGGCTTGACGGCGCGCGCTCCTGCGAGCCGCTGCTGCCTGCGGCGCTGGTCCCACTCCTGCCAGGCGACCAGCAGCTGGCTGGCATTGAAGATCGAGGAGTAGGTCCCGCTGACCACGCCGATCAGCAACGCCAGCGTGAAGGTGTGGATCGTGGCCGGGCCGAGCAGCAGCAGGGCGCCGAGGGTCACCACCACGGTCAGCGAGGTGTTGATCGAGCGACCGATGGTCTGCAGGATCGAGTGGTTGACGATCGCGCCGAACGGCTCGCCGGCATGCCGGATGCGGTTCTCGCGGATGCGGTCGAAGACGACGATCGTGTCGTGGACGCTGAAGCCGATGATGGTCAGCAGCGCGGTCACGAACAGGGCGTCGAACTCCAGGCCGAAGAAGTAGCCGAGGATGGCGAACAGGCCGACGACCACGACGACGTCGTGCAGCAGCGCGACGATGGCGCAGGTGCCGAACCGGAAGCCGAAGCGGATCCACAGGTAGGCGAGGATGAACAGCTCGCCGACGATGATCAGGACCACCGAGCTGCCGATGAGCTCCGATCCGATCAGCGGCCCGACGGTCCGCTCGCTGCGTGGCGCCCCGCCCGCGGGCGCGCCGAATCGGTCCTCCAGCGCCGACTCGAGGTCGGCGAACGGCGTGTTGCGTGCCGCCGCGACCGGGGCCGGGCTGCCGCTGGCGGCCGGCGACGCTGCCGGGGTCGGCGATGGGGTTGGTGACGGGGTCGCGACGGTGCTGCCGGACGGCGCTGGCAGGATCGACCCGGACGGGATGGCCTCCGGCGGCAGGAGGTCGATCGGATCGGTCTGGATGCGCAGGTAGCCGTCGTTCAGCTTCACGACGGTCGCCTCGTCGTGTCCCAGGTCGACGAGCGCCGCGCGGACCTGCGCCGCGGCCGGCTCGGAGGCGTACTTCACCTCCCACACCGTCCCGCCGATGAAGTCGACCGACGGCTTCAGCCCGCCGAGCAACACGAAGATCAGGCCCGGGATGGTGAGGAATGCGCTCAGCAGGAAGTACCAGCGCTTGTGCCCGACGAAATCGAATCTCATCTAGCGCTCCACGTGGTAGAGCTCGAGACGCTTGCCCCAGTCGGTGCGCACGACGTAGCGCAGGACGGTGCGGGTCACGGTGATGGCGCTGAACATCGAGACGAGCACGCCGATGATCAGCACCAGCGCGAAGCCGCGCACGATGGTGGTCCCCTGCCAGTACAGCCACCCCGCGACCAGCAGTGAGCTCACGTTCGAGTCGAGGATCGACGACCACGCCCGGTTGAAGCCGGCCTCGATGGCCGGGCCAAGCGTCTTGCCGGCACGGATCTCCTCCTTCATTCGTTCGAAGATGAGGATGTTGGCGTCGACCGCCATGCCGATGGAAAGAATGAAGGCCGCCACGCCGGCGAGGGTCAGCGTCACCCCGATCAGCCGGAAGACGGCGTAGACCACCAGCGTGTAGAAGACCAGCGCCAGTGAGGCGAGCACCCCCGGCAGCCGGTAGAAGGCGATCATGAAGAACAGGACCAGCAGCAGGCCGATGCCGCCGGCCACCAGCGCCTGCCCCAGGAAGTTGGCGCCGAGCGTGGCCAGCTGCTGCTCGACCCCCTGCTCCGAGAGCGAGACCGGCAGCGCGCCGAAGCGCAGCGTGTTGTAGAGGTTCGTCCGCTCGGTCTCTGCGGCCTGGCCTGCGCTGCCGACGGTGATGATCGTCTGGCCACCGCAGATGGCACCCTGGATGTTCGGCGTGGTGATCACCTTGCCATCGAGCGCGATCGGGCCTGGCTGGTTCACATGCGCGGTGGTGAAGCCACACCACTCCTTGCTGCCGGCGTCCTTGAGGTTGAACACCACGCCCAGCTGCCCGTTGTTGCTGCTCGGAGCAACGCTGCCAGGCTCGATCTGGCCTCCGTCGAAGATGACCCCGATGGTGCCGTCGGCGACGAGGCCGGTGATGTCCTGCTGCTCGGTCAGCGTCTGGGCCTTCGGATCGAGGAACTGCAGCTGTCCGGTCGATCCGACGAGGCTGCGGACCTGGTCCTCGTTGCTGACGCCGGGAACCTCGACGATGATGCGCCGGCTGCCGTCCTGGCCGATCTCGGTGCGTACCTGCGGCTCGGAGACACCGATCCCGCCGACGCGCCGCTCGATGATGTTGCGGGCGGTCTCGAGATCGGTGTCGCTGATCGTCTGGCCCGGCTGCGGCTTGACCGCCAGCGTGACGCGGATCCCGCCCTGCAGGTCGAGCCCCAGCACCGTCTTGATGCTGTTGCCGGGCAGCGTGGAGGGCAGCCAGTCGCGCGGGACGTCGATGTAGACCGCCAGGAGCAGCGTGATGAAGATCACCCAGGGGGCGATGCGACGCCAGGTCATGCTTCGGCTGTGGTCCTCTTCGCTCGGGGGCGAGGCGCTGCGGCAGCGGGAAAGCGCCCGCAGACACGGAACACGCCGCGCAAAGCGGCGGGCCGCAGGATTATAGGAGCGTCCCCGGGCGACTGCAACGCGATCGCGCTCAGGCCAGCATCCCCTCGCGAGCCAGCACACTCTTCAGCCGCTCTGCCAGCTCGCGGTTGACGCCCGGCGTCTCCGCCACCTCCTCGACCGATGCCTCCCGGATGCGGCGCACGCTGCCGAACCGCTTGAGCAGCGCCTTCTTGCGCGTCGGACCGATGCCCGCGACGTCGTCGAACACGCTGGCCAGCGCCCGCTTGCCGCGTACCACGCGGTGGTAGGTGATTGCGAACCGATGCGCCTCGTCGCGAAGCCGCTGCACGAGGTACAGCGCCTGGCTGGTCCGCGGCAGGATGATCGGCGCGGACCGATGCGGCACGTACAGCTCCTCGAAGCGCTTCGCCAGGCCGGCCAGCGGCACGTCGCGCAGGTTGAGCTCCTCCATGACGCCGACAGCCGCCGAAAGCTGGCCCTTGCCGCCGTCGACAATCACCAGGTCGGGCAGCGCCCAGCCGTCGTCGCGTGGCTGGTCCCGGTCGTTCTCGATCGGCCCGACGCCATGCTCGACGTCGTCAGGGGCGTCCGTGTCACCCTCGGGTGCCTCATCGGCACCCACCTCGGCGAGCGACAGGTAGCCGGTCTCGGCGCGCAGCCGCGCCGCGCGGCCGAATCGCCGGCCGAGCACCTCGGCCATCATCCTGAAGTCATCGGGCGTCTCGCCGGAGCGGATCTTGAAGCGCCGGTACTCGCGCGGTTCCGGCTTGCCGTTCAGGAAGACCACCATCGAGCCGACCGCGCTTGTCCCCTGGATGTTGCTCATGTCGTAGCACTCGATGCGCTCCGGAGGGCGCGGCAAGCCCGAGCGCATCGGCCAGGCCGGTGAGAGCCTCGTCGCGCTTGCCCTCGTCGGCCAGCCACTCGGCACGCTCCTTGGCGAGTGCCTCGACCGCGTTCTGGGTTGCCAGCGCCACGAGACGTCGCTTGTCGCCTCGCATCGGCAAGGAAATCGTCACTCGCGCACCGCGGCGCTCCGTCAGGAACGCGGCCAGGCCGTTCGCGTCGGCGGGAACCGACGGGACCAGGACGTCGCGCGGGACCGAGTCGGTCGAGGCGTAGTACTGCGGCAGGAACGAGCCGAGCACCTCGGCGTCGGGCACGTCGCGGGCGCCCTCCACGATGAAGTGCTCGCGGCCGATCATCTTGCCGTTGCGGATGACGAGCACCTGCAGGCAGGCCTCGTTCTCGCGGCGCGCCATGCCGATGACGTCCTGCTCGGCACGGCTGTAGGCGGCGACCTTCTGCTGCTCGATGGTGCGCTCGACGGCTCGCAGCTTGTCGCGCGTCGCCGCGGCCGCCTCGAAGCGCAATCCCTCGGCGTCCGCCTGCATGTCGGCGCGCAGCTCGGCCGCGATCCCCTCTTGGCGGCCCTCCAGGAAATCGACGATGCGCGCGATCGTGGCACGGTACTCCGCCTTCTCGATGGCCTGGATGCAGGGTCCCTGGCAACGCTTGATGTAGTAGAGCAGGCAGGGCCGCTCGAGGACCCGCTTGCCCTCGGGAATGTCCAGGTTGCAGGTGCGGAACGGGAAGATCTTGCGCAGCAGCTTCAGCGTCTCGTCAACGCTTGACGCCGATGCGTACGGGCCGAAGTAGCGGCTCCCGTCGCGCACCAGCTTGCGGGTGCGCGCGATCCGTGGGAAGTCCTCGCCGAGCGTGATCTTGACGAACGGGTAGCTCTTGTCGTCGCGCAGCCGGATGTTGAAGCGCGGGCGGTGCTCCTTGATCAGGTTGCTCTCGAGCAGGAACGCCTCGGAGACCGTATCGGTCAGGATGTAGTCGATGTCGGCGACCTCCTGCGTCATGCGCAGGATCCGTGCGTCGAGAGCTGCCTTGCTGCCGAAGTAGCTGCGCACCCGGCTGCGCAGCGAATCGGCCTTGCCGACGTAGAGCACCCGGGCATCGGCGCCTTTCATCAGGTAGACGCCCGGCGTGGCCGGAAGCTGACGCAGGATGGCGCGGATGTGCAGGTCGGCGGGCCGTTCGATCACGTCCCGATTCTAGGTCGGTTGCCGGTACGCGGCCGGAGCGGGGGCCGAAGCCATCAGCGATCGCCGCGGAAGCGCGTCCCCTCGCCGGCGGCCGGGAGCGCCGCAAGCAGCTCGACGAGCCTGGGCTCGAGCGCCGGTACGTCGGCCTCCGCCACCCAGCGCACCTCGAGGATCTCCTCCGCCTGTGGTCGAAGCTCGCCGCCCACCGGCCGGCAGCCGAAGATGAAGTCGGTCGTGCGAGACCGCCGCGCGTCCACCAGCAGGCATGCCTCCACCTCGACTCGGATTCCGGTCTCCTCGAACACTTCGCGGGCGGCCGCATCCTGGGGCGCCTCGAGCTTGCCGACCTTGCCACCGGGCAGGTTCCATTCGCGTGGCGGATAGAGCGGCTTGATGAGCAGGATCTCGCCGGCGGCGTTGCGAACCAGCGCATGCGCCCCCTCGAGGCGCGAGTAGCGACCCGCCAGGATCGTCGAGGCTTCGTGCAGCCCGACCAGGAGGATGCGCGGCAGGTCCTTCAGCCGCGGCCGGTTAATCGCCACTCGGAGACGTCGCCGGGATCGGCACGGCGAGCTGCCTGGCCAGCCAGCGCTGCAGCGGGCCGTAGTCGGTTGGCGACTGGCGGCCGATCACGACCAGGATGTACTGGCCGGCACTGTTGCGCGTCGCTTCCAGGATGACGCCCTCCTTCATCTCGACGCGACGGTCGGCCTGCAGATGGTCGGAGAGCAGGAAGAGGTCGACGGCCGAGAGATCGGTTTTCAGCCGGCCCTGCAGGGCATCCATCAGCGAGAGGCCTGGCCCGAGCGATCCCAGCCCGCCCGCGCCGAGCTTCGATCGCAGCGCGGCCATGATCCGTTGCTGCCGCACCGATCGCGCGAAGTCGCTCGACTCGGCAGGCACGCTCGTGTAGCGGGCGCGCGCGTAGAGCAATGCCTGCGTGCCGTCGAGGTGCAGCGTCCCCTTCCGGTACGATCCGCCGTTCCAGTTGCCCGCCGCGAAGTCGACCTCGTTCTTGGTGTACTTGAACCCCGTCGGGTTGTCGATGGTCACCCCGCCCACCGCATCGACCATCTCGCGGAACCCGTTGAAGTCGATGGCCAGCCAGTGGTCGATTCTCAGTCCGGTCACCCGCGACAGCACGGCCGCGGCGGCCTTGCCGGCCTCGTCGACGCCACCTTTGCGCCACCCAAGCGCAAAAGCCTCGTTCACCTTGCCGTTGTCGGGCATCTGCGATAGCCCCTCGACCCACAGGTCGCGTGGGACCGGCACGATCGTCGTCGTCCTGCTTGCGGGATCGATGGACAGGATGTTGATCGAGTCCGAGAGATAGCTGCCGCTGGGCTGGGCCTCACCGCCATACCCGAACATCGCGACGTTCACCCGGTCGCTGCCGCCCAATGGCCCGAACAGCGCCGTCGACAGCGTCGGCGCAGTCGAGACGCGCTCGTTGAACGCCGAGACCCGTTGCCAGAGCAGGATCGCGCCGACCACCAGCAGAATCAGCGCGCCGGCCACGACGAGCCGCAGGATTCGCTTGAGCGGCGGGCCGTGCCGCTCTCGTGCGGCAGGGATCGAGAGGGTGTCGCCACCGTCGAAATCGCGACGTGCCGCGTCGCGCATCCGGCGAGATCGTGCTGGCGGCCTCGCGTGGGTGCGATATCGGTCGCGTCGGCTCATGCCCATCGGTGCTGGCGGAGACTCCTGTTCGGGGGTGCGGCGGCGACAGGATAGACGATAACCGGGCGGTAATCGGCTGGTAAGGAACGGTGCCGATCATGGCCGCATGGCGGTGACAGGAGCGTCGGCTCGAGCTCAGGCCCTTGTCGGTGTGCTGGATGCCGAGCAGGCCGCCGCGGCAACCCTCCCGGACGGCCCGGCACAGATCATCGCTCCAGCCGGGAGCGGCAAGACCACCACGCTGATCGCCCGGCTTGGCGTGCTGCTCTCGCGCGGCGTCGAGGCGGAAGCGATCCTGGTGGTCACCTTCAACCGGGAGGCGGCAGCCGAGCTGACGGCACGCATCGGCTCCAGGCTGGGCCCGGCAGTTCCGGAGGCAACCCGGATCGAAGTGCGCACGCTGCACGCGCTGGCGCGACAGGTCCTGCTCGACGCCGGATCACCCGTGGAGCTGGTCGCCGACCGCCTGCCGCTGCTGCGCGCGGCGCGACGCCGGTGCATGGCCGGCCGACGCGATGGCGCGCCGGCCCTGCCGGAGGCTGCGGCGCTCGACATCGCCATCTCCGCCTGGAAGATCGAGGGCCGCGCGCCAGCGGCTGACGGGCTGCCGGTGATCGCGGAGTACGAAGCCCTGCTGGCGGCGCGGGGCGCCCTTGACTTCGACGATCTCGTCGTGCGGGCCGTGGACCTCCTCGAGACCGATGCGCGGCTCCGCCTGCACTGGCAGTCTCGCTTCACGCATGTCTGCGTCGACGAGTTCCAGGACGTCGACGCCGCGCAGCTGCGCATGGTTCGGCTGCTGGCCGCACCTCACCACAACCTGTTCGTGGTCGGCGACGACGACCAGACGATCTACGCGTGGCGCCTGGCGGACGTGCGCCGCATCCTGGACTTCGGCGTCGCCTACCCGAGTGCCCGAAGGGTGCAGCTGGCGACCAACTACCGCTGTCCGGCCGCGGTCGTCACCGCGTCGCGGCAGCTCATCGACGTCAACCGCGAGCGCTTTGCCAAGCGGATCGAGGCGGGCACGCAACCGCAAGCCGAGATGTCGCTGCTGGCGTTCGCCACGAGCTCGCTCGACTGGCCGGATCGCCTCGTGCGCCTCGTGCAGGCCGAAGTTGGGGCGGGGCGTCGTGCCTGCTTCCTGGCCCGAACCCGCACCGAGCTCGGCCCCGTCTCGCTTGCACTGCTGCGCGCCGGCGTCCGGCACGCGACGTCCCTGGCGGCACCAGCTGAAGCAGCGCCGCTGGTCGCCCTCCTCGCTGACCTCCGACGAGCGCCCGCGGCTGCGCAGCCCTTCCACGCGCTTCTGCAGCTTCGCGCGGGGCGTGGCTGGCGTCGCGCAGACGGAAACGACGTGCTTGGCGACGAGGACCATGCCGCCCTCGACGCGGGGCTCGGTTGGGCAGCGGCCTACGACCGAAGCGACGCGTTCCTGGAGGCGTACGACGCGGCACGCGCGCGCCTGGCGGCATTACGCGATCCGGCGGCGCCGATCGAGCTCGTCACGGTGCACGGCGCCAAGGGCCGTGAGTGGCACCTGGTCGTCATCGTGGGATTCGAGGACGAGTGCTTCCCGAACCGTCGCGCCTTGGTCGACGCGCACGACGCTGAGAGGGCGCTTGAGGAAGAGCGACGGCTGGCCTACGTCGCCCTCACGCGCGCCACGCGGCGCCTCGTGCTCGCCTTCGATCCGAGCCGCCCATCGCGCTTCCTCGACGAGATGGGTGCTACAGGCCGACCTCGGGTGCCACCTCGCTGAGGTGGCGGACCATCCGGGCCACGTGCTCGTCGAAGGCCAGGCCCAGCTCATCAGCCCCCGCCAGGAGCATCTCGCGGGGAACGGCACGAGCGAAGGCTTTGTCCTTCATGCGCTTCCGCACGTTGGTCGGCTCCACGTCGGCGAGCTTCTTCGAGGGCCGCATCAGCGCGACCGCGACGAGGAAGCCGGCCAGCTCGTCGCAGGCATACACGAGGTGATCGAGGCGCGTCTCGCGCGGAATCCGCAGGAGGTCGTTATGGGCGCGCACGGCGTGCACCACCTCCGGATCGTAGCCACGCCGTTCAAGCTCGTCGGCACCGATCGCGCCGTGCGTTGCCGCATCCGGATGACGCTCGTAGTCCAGGTCGTGGAGCAGCCCCGCGGTCCCCCAGCGCTCGACCGTCGCCGGATCCAGGCCGTCATCCGCCGCGTACCCGCGAACGCCAGCCTCGACGAGCAAGCCATGCTTGCGCAGCGAGGGGTTGTCGTTCCAGTCGTGCAGGAGCGCCAGGGCATCGGCACGCGTTGGCATGCCGGCAAGCATAGCGGTCCGCTAGCCGATGGCGGCGGCCGGCTCCGGCTGGCGCCTGGCTGCGTGCGCCGGCTTCTCGGGCAGGCCGAGGACGGGCCGAAGATAGTGTCCGGTGAACGACGCGGCCGTGCGCGCGACCTGCTCCGGAGTGCCTGCCGCCACGATCGCGCCGCCGGCATTGCCGCCCTCAGGGCCGAGATCGATGACCCAATCCGCGTTCTTGATGACGTCGAGGTTGTGCTCGATGACCACCACCGTGTTGCCGCTGTCGACGAGCCGCTGCAGGACCGAGAGCAGCCTCGCGACGTCGTCGAAGTGCAGCCCGGTCGTCGGCTCGTCCAGGATGTAGAGCGTCCGCCCGGTCGAGCGCTTCGACAGCTCGGTCGCCAGCTTGACGCGCTGCGCCTCGCCGCCCGACAACGTGGTCGCCGGTTGCCCGAGGTGGATGTAGCCCATCCCCACGTCGTGCAGCGTCTGCAGCCTGTTGCGGATGGACGGCACCGCGTTGAAGAAGGAGAGCGCCTCGTCGACGGTCATCTCCAGGATCTCGGCGACATTCCTGCCCTTATAGTGGATCTCCAGCGTCTCGCGGTTGTAGCGTTTTCCTTTGCAGACCTCGCACTGCACGTACACGTCGGGAAGGAAGTGCATCTCGATCTGCACGATCCCGGCACCCTCGCAGGCCTCGCAGCGGCCGCCCTTGACATTGAAGCTGAAACGCCCCGGCTTGTAGCCGCGCAGCCTTGCCTCGGGAACAGCGGCGAGCAGCTCGCGCAGGGGAGCCCACAAGCCGGTGTACGTGGCCGGGTTCGAGCGCGGGGTCCGGCCGATTGGCGACTGGTCGATCTGGATCACCTTGTCGACGTGCTCCATGCCGTCGATCCCGGCGTGGGCACCCGGGCGGTCGCGCGACCCCCAGATTCGCTGCGCGAGCGCCGGGTACAGGATCTGCGTCACGAGCGAGGACTTGCCCGAGCCGCTCACGCCGGTCACCGCCACGAACCGCCCCAGCGGAAACCCGACGTCGACGCGGCGCAGGTTGTTCTCGGCAGCACCGCGGATCGTGAGCCAGTCCCCGGTGCCACGCCGTCGGCGCCTGGGCAGCGGGATCGACCGGTCGCCCCGCAGGTAGGCGGCCGTGATCGAGCGCTCGTTGCGCAGCAGCTCCTCCAGCGGCCCGGAGTGAATCAGCTCGCCGCCGTGCTCACCCGCCATCGGACCGATGTCGATCACCCAGTCGGCGGCGCGGATTGTCTCCTCGTCGTGCTCGACCACGAGCAGCGTGTTGCCGAGGTCGCGCAGCCGCTCGAGCGTCGCGATCAACCGGTCATTGTCGCGCTGGTGGAGGCCGATCGACGGCTCGTCGAGGATGTACAGCACACCCATCAGGCTGGATCCGATCTGGGTCGCCAGCCGGATGCGCTGTGCCTCGCCGCCGCTGAGCGTCCCGGAGGCCCGGTCGAGCGTCAGGTAGTCAAGACCGACATCGACCAGGAAGCGCAGGCGTGCGCGGATCTCCTTGAGAACCTGCCGCGCGATCTGGTTCTCGCGGTCGGTCAGGCGCTCGGAAAGCGCCGCGTACCAGGCCAGCGCATCGGTCACCGACAAGCGCGTCGTTTCGATGATGTTGCGACCCCCGACGGTGACCGCCAGCGACTCGGGCTTGAGCCTCATCCCAGCACAGGTCGGACACGGCTTGGTGGTCATGTAGCGCTCGATCTCGGCCTTCATCATCTCCGAGCCGGTCTCGCGATAGCGACGCTCGAGGTTCGGCACGATGCCCTCGAAGGTGGTGCGGAAGCTATGGATCCGACCCTGCCGCGACCGATACTTGACCTCGATCCGCTCACCCCCATTGCCGTACAGCAGGATCTGCTGAGCCACCTCCGGCAGCGAGGAGACCGGCACGTCCATGCGGAACCCGTAGTGTGTCGCGACCGCATCCAAAATCTTGCTGAACCACGACTCCGTGGCGACCATCCGGCGCCATGGCACGATCGCGCCGTCGGCCAGCGAGATCGATCGATTGGGCAGGACCAGATCCGGGTCGATCTCGAGGCGGCTGCCGAGGCCGGTGCACGCCGGACAGGCGCCGTGCGGTGAATTGAAGCTGAAGTTGCGCGGCGCCGGCTCCTCGAAGGAGCCGCCGTGCACCGGGCAGGCGTAGCGCTCGCTGAAGATCCGGTC
Source organism: uncultured Chloroflexia bacterium (assembly GCA_963716585.1). Lineage (GTDB taxonomy): Bacteria > Chloroflexota > Limnocylindria > QHBO01 > QHBO01 > JAICUY01. The sequence goes on along the minus strand of CAVQTN010000004.1, from coordinate 42,677 downwards.
CGAAGGCTCGTCCGGCAGATGGATCATGACCGTGCCGTCGGCGAGCCGCAGCGCCGTCTCGAGCGAATCGGCCATGCGGCCGGCGTCCGGTCGCGCCGTCCCCTCGTCATCGGTCGCCCGCACGACCAGGCGATCGACCACGACCTCGATGCTGTGCTTGTATTTCTTGTCGAGATCGATCTCCTCGTCGAGCTCGCGCAGCTCGCCGTCGACGCGGACCCGCACGAACCCCGCCGCCTTGGCACCCGCCAGCACCTTCTCATGCTCCCCCTTGCGGTCGCGAACGAGCGGCGCCAGGATCATCAACCTCGCTCCCTCGGGCAGGTCGTAGAGCTGGTCGACCATCTGCTGCACCGTCTGGCGGCTGATCTCGCGGCCGCAGATCGGGCAGTGCATGCGGCCGACGCGCGCAAAGAGGAGGCGGAGGTAGTCGTAGATCTCGGTGACCGTCCCGACCGTCGACCGTGGATTCCGCGAGGCGCCTTTCTGGTCGATGCTGATCGCCGGGCTCAGGCCATCGATCTGGTCGACATCCGGCTTCTCCATCTGGCCCAGGAACTGGCGCGCATACGCCGACAGCGACTCGACATAGCGGCGCTGCCCCTCGGCGTAGATCGTGTCGAAGGCAAGGCTCGACTTGCCGCTGCCGGACAGCCCGGTGATCACGATCAGGCGGTCGCGCGGCATATCGACGTCGATGGCTTTGAGGTTGTGTTCGCGGGCGCCGCGCACGACGATCCGATCCGAGGGCATCGGCTTCAGTTTAGCAGACCAATGCGAACGCCTGTTCGGTTCACGCGGGCAGGACACGAAAGTTTGGGCGGATCGGTGGCGTTGCGTGCGGACCTGCGCAGTTGGCACAACCGATCCGAGTACCCATGCTCTGCACAGGGTAGTACCGGCATAGTACGAACGGAGCAGAGCGACCGATGATCTCGGTGGCAGTCAGGGGCTACGGCATCGTCATCTACGACGCGGACGATGGCTGGCGTACCTTCAGCGCGACGGAATCCATCTCGGCGATCCTGTCGAGTCGCGTCGAATCGGCGCTGCGCTCGCTGCCGATCGAGTCGGAGGAAACCGTCTGCGAGGCACTGCTCTCGTTGACCGGCGCCTTCCTGCTGGCTCAGAGCTGCGAGCACGGCCCCGGCGGATGCGACGAGGACGTCGGCCGCAACTGAGGCGCTGGCGGGCCAACGCCCAGTGGCTCGTCAATGAATGAGCGGGTCGTAGTCGGTCGCCACGAACGCGTTGCGACAACGGTCCTCGCGCGCCGGCACACAGGTCGCCGCCGCCGCATCGTCGAAATGGCCGACGAACACCAGCTCCTCCATGCCGGCCGTTCCCGTGCCGATCGCCGTGGGAGGCGGGAACGGCTCGCCGGTCGGCGCCGAGAGGCGAAGGCCGCGCGCCTCGAGGTCTGCCTGCGTGACGTCGGGAGCCGGCCGCTCGGGGAGCAGCACCCGCAACGGGCAGTCGCGCTGCAACCAGGCGACGGACGGGTCGGCGCCGCCCGTGTCGCCGCTGCAGGCGGTGGTGAGGGTCACGTACCAGCCCACGACGCGGATCTCGTTGCGCCCGAAGCGGTCGGCAGGGGCCAGCTGGCTGCCCAGGATGTCGTCCACCGTTACGCGCTGCAGGTCGGGCCGGGTCGGCAGGAAGCTGCTGCCGACCAGCAGTACGAAGGTGACGAGGCCGATGAACGCCACCAGGGCGGTCCAGACCAGCCGTTCGCGTCCGGCGCGCGTCGTCGGCGTGGCGGCCAGAACCTCGTGCTCCGGCGACGGGTCGGCCGGTCCGGCCGGCGTCCACGGGTCGTCATCGATTGCCGGTCGGTCGTGGTCGAGCACGATCCGACGGTAGCATCTCCGGACACGGGTGTCCGAAGGTCTCAGGACAGGCTGCTCCAGTGCTCGGCGACGAGCCCAATCCCGCGCCGCCACAGCTCGCGATGCCCCAGATCGTTCAGCCAGGTGGAGGCGCCAGACGGATGCGGCAGGCAGACCACGGTGGCTCCCCGCGCAGCATCCCAGGCAAGCTCCTGCCCGACCAGCGCGTCGAGGCGAGCGCCCGGCCCGAAGACGAACCGATGCGCCAGCCCGCCCACCAGCAGGACCAGCTGTGGGCGCAGGAGCCGGACCTCCTCGAGCAGGACCGGTCCCCACCGAAGAATCTCGGCACGGGCCGGGGGCTTGTCGACCGATGCGCCGGGTGCCCGGCCGGGGTAGCACTTCCCCACCGACGTGACGTACCAGCGTTCGCGAAAGTCGACGACGCTCACCCCGGCGAGGTCGAGCCAGCCGGCGAGCCGCTTGCCGGCATCCCAGGCGAACGGGATCCCTGTTTCGATCTCCCGCCAGCCAGGCGCCTGCCCGATGAGCATGGCCGCCTCGCTGCCGTCGCCGGAAAGCACCGGCGCCGCGCCGTCGCATTGCGGCATGGCATCCTGAAGCTCGCGGAGCGCCGTTCCGGGTGGCGCGCGGCGGGGCGTCGGAATCAGCCACTCGCCGGCGTGCCGGACGCGCTTCGGCGCGATCGCGGCCCGCTGGAGTTTCGCGGCCTGGCTCAGCGCGCCGACGGGTCGCTCCGCAGCTGATCCACCGCCCGCAGGTCGTCGGCGATCGCGATGCGCAGGACGCCGCGCACGCCATCGGCCGTCGGACCGACTGACGCCAGCACGTCGCTCAGCGCCTGGCGGTTGGCGTACAGCCGGTCGATGGGGTCCGCCCCATCAATCGGCACGGACCCGGCCAGCAGGCGGATGAAGGCCGCGTCCTGGGTTGCGATGGCATCCAGCATCTCGGCCGCGGACTCGGGGCCGCAGGCGTCGAGCGCATCGGCCAGCGCCTCGCGAGCCAGCTCGAGCCAGCGCTGGAACCGGGCGAACTCCTCGTCCGACGGCGGCAGCTCGTCCAGCGAGAATGACGCTCGGGCGCCAGGCCCGCCCGCGGCCCGCTCGACCTCGTACCAGTTGTCGCCGACAAACTGAGGTGCGTCCTCGCCGGCCGAGCGCAGCCATGCGGCGAAGCGCGAGACGCGCAGCGGGATGGCTGCGACCGCGCCGGTATCGGTCGCGTCGAAGGTGGCGCAGCCGGGAAGCTCGGCCGCATACGCGGCGCAGCCGGTCGGCAGGTTGGTCTCGACGAAGACCGCGTGGGGCATGGTGCCGGCCACGTGCCTACCCTCGCCGACGTCCCGGCGGCCGCCGGCGCGATCCGGCGGCCACGATGTTCGGGCGCGCAGCGGTCGTGAACACCTCCCGACGCTGCCCGCCGCGGCCGCTGCCGCCCTCCAGCGCCGCGGCGGCGTACACGTCGGCCGGGATGTCGCCGGGCGCCGCGTCGAGCTCTTCGCGCAGGCGGCGCAACTGCAGGATCTCGTCGCGCAGGGCCGCGGCTCGCTCGAACTCGAGGTTGCGCGCCGCCTCCTTCATCTGTGCCTCGAGGCGGCCCATCATGGCCGCCACCTCCTCGATCGACTTGCCGCCGACCTGCAGCTCGGCGCGCTCCTCGGCGACACGGCGCAGGCCCTCGTGGATGTCGCGGATGGCCTTGATGATCGTCTCGGGCACGATGCCGTGCTCGGTGTTGTAGGCGACCTGCCTGGCGCGGCGCCGGTCGGTCTCGTCCATCGCGCTGCGCATCGAGTCGGTGATGCGATCGGCGTACATGACCACGTGACCGCCGATGTTGCGCGCCGCGCGGCCAATGACCTGGATGAGCGACCCGCCGGAGCGCAGGAAGCCCTCCTTGTCGGCATCCAGGATCGCCACCAGGGTCACCTCGGGCAGGTCGAGTCCCTCCCGCAGCAGGTTGATCCCGACCAGGACGTCGTACACGCCGAGCCGCAGGTCGCGCAGGATCTCGACGCGCTCAAGCGTGTCGACTTCGCTGTGCAGCCATTGCACCTTGATGCCCAGCTCGGCAAGGTAGTCGGCCAGGTCCTCGGCCATCTTCTTGGTGAGCGTCGTGACAAGCGCGCGCTCGCCACGCTCGACCGTTTCGCGGATCTCGGCCAGCAGGTCATCGATCTGCCCGGCGGTCGGCCGCACCACGATCTGGGGGTCGACCACGCCGGTTGGGCGGATGAACTGCTCGGCCACGCGCTCGGCACGCTCGGTCTCGTACGGACCCGGCGTCGCCGACATGTAGATCACCTGGTTGAGGTGATCCTCGAACTCCTCGAAGGTGAGCGGCCGGTTGTCGAGCGCCGATGGCAAGCGGAATCCGAAGTCGACCAGGATCTCCTTGCGGGTCCGATCGTTCTTGTACATGCCGTGGATCTGCGGGATGGTGATGTGGCTCTCGTCGACGATGAGCAGAAAATCGGTCGGGAAGTAGTCGATCAGCGTCCACGGACGACTTCCAGCCTCGCGGCGGGCCAGGTGCCGCGAGTAGTTCTCGATCCCCGAGCAGAAGCCGACTTCGCGCATCATCTCCAGGTCGAAGCGGGTGCGCTGCTCGAGCCGCGCGCCCTCGAGCTCGCGGCCCTCGGCACGCAGCTGGCCGACGCGCTCCTCCATCTCGGCCTCGATGTCGACGACGGCCGCCATGAGCTTGTCGCGGGGGGTGACGTAGTGCGTCGCCGGGTAGAAGTTGACCTCGCGCCGCTCGGCCTGCACTTCGCCGGTCAGTGCGTCGACCTCGACGATGCGCTCGATCTCGTCGCCGAAGAAGTCGACGCGCACGATGAACTCGCCGTGCGGCGGCTGCACCTCCAGGACGTCGCCGCGCACCCGGAAGCGCGCGCGGGCCAGCGCCGCGTCGTTGCGCTGGTACTGCAGGTCGACGAGGTGGCGCAGGATCCCGTCGCGGCGGTATCGGCCACCGACCTTCAGGTTGATGACCGTGGCGCCGTAGTCGACCGGTGCGCCCAGGCCGTAGATCGCCGAGACGCTCGCCACGATGACGACGTCGCGTCGCTCGAACAGCGCTCGGGTGGCGTTGTGTCGCAGCCGATCGATCTCGTCGTTGCGGCTCGAGTCCTTCTCGATGTAGGTGTCGGACCGAGGCAGGTAGGCTTCCGGCTGGAAGTAGTCGTAGTAGCTGACGAAGTACTCGACCGCGTTCTCCGGGAAGAACTCGCGGAACTCCTGGTACAGCTGCGCCGCCAGCGTCTTGTTGTGGGCCATCACCAGCGTCGGCCGCCCGGCCGCCTCGATCACCTTGGCCGCCGTGTACGTCTTGCCGGTGCCTGTGGCGCCAAGCAGCACCTGGTGCCTCAGACCGTCGTCGAGGCCGCCGGACAGCGCAGCGATGGCGGCTGGCTGGTCACCGGTCGGGCCGAACGGGGCATTCACCTGCAGGTCGGGCATGGGACCACGATTCTAGCGGGGTGACTGCTCGGACGGCTGCCGTCGCTCCATCGGTCTGACCATGGGTACCGACTTGCGGCTACCCCAACCTCCTATGGAAGTCCGGGCGGCAGGTCCCAGACTTCGGGCTGCCGATGTCACGCGTGTCCCGCTTTCGGTCCCGCAGCCTGCCTGGGTGGCTCCGCCATCTCGGGTCGCGGCGCGCCGCCTCCGAGCGCGGGCAGGCATTGGTCGAATTCGCCGCGGTGCTCCTGCCGCTCATGCTCGTCGTCGTCGCGATCATCCAGTTCGGCTTCCTCTTCTCGGCGTACGTCGGCACCAGCAACGCGGCACGCGAGGGCGCGCGCAGCGGAACGATCTACGCCTACGACAACAGCCGGACGGTCGCACAGAACGACGCGGCACGCTGCGCGGCGATCCTGGCGGCCGCTGCACAGTCGCTCGACACCGGCATCCCCGGCCAGTTCTCGGGCAGCTGCGCCAGCAGCACCGGTGGTGGCGATCTCGCCATCTCCTACCCCGATGCGGGGACCTGTGCCAACCAGTCACGCACCGGGTGCCAGCTCAAGGTGCTGCTCACCTATCGACAGCCGTTGTTCGTGCCGCTGGTCGGCACGTTCCTGCGTGCCGACGCGCAGAACCGCGTCGCGCTGACCGCCACCGTCACGATGGTCATCAACTGATGGCGCGCACCGACCGCGGCCAGGTGCTGGTCATCGTCGCACTGGGACTCGTCATCCTGCTCGCGGCCGCGGCATTCACCGTCGACCTCGGCCGGCGAGCCGCAGAGGAGCGCTATCTGCAGAACGCCGCCGACGCGGCGGCACTGGCCGGCTGCCGCGCGCTCATCGACGGCGACACCGATCTCGCCGCCAAGCAGGCGGCCGATGATGTCGCCCGCGCGAACCTGGGGCGCTCGCCGTCCGGCTCATCTCCGGTTTTTCCGGCGGTCGACGACCCTTTGGTCTACGCGAACGGCCACGCCGGTGACCCGGCGTACCTCGACGGCGGCGTGCTCATCGGGCCGTCGAGCGTGCGCGTCGCCGTGAGCGCGGGAGTGTCCGTGACGCTGGGCGCGGTGGTGGGCGCCCCGACGCTCGAGGCACACGGCCGCGCACAATGCAAGCCGCAGGGTGGTCCGGCGGTCCCGATCGTGGCGAGACGCTATGCCAACGCGCCGGGTCCGGGAACGGATTCGTCGACTACGCGGCGAGTGTGGCAAGCAGCACCGTCGGCGAGATCGACGAGACCCAGACGATCGACAGCAGCACCGGGCTGGTCGGCTACGTCGCGACCGGTCGTTCTCCGGCCAGCGAGACGAACCCGGGACCGATCTACGACCTGTACGGCCCCAAGGCCAAGGCCGACAACTCGTCGAGCTTCCGCGGCTTCATCGCCCTCGATGTCCGCAACTTCGAGGACACCACGTCGCGCGTCTTCTACAACGGTGTGGCACCGGGGACGAACGTCCAGACGCTGAAGGGCATGCAGGGCGCATACATGGTCACCGGCTATCCCGGACCGGGCTTCCCGTCGGTCGCCTCGCCGGCCGACCCGAACGACCAGGTGGCGATCATCGACGGCAACGACTCCTCGATGGTGCTCGGCAACTTCAGCAAGAAATACAAGGTCGGCGACCGGATCGTGCTGGCGCTCTACAACGCGACGGTCATGGAGATCCCCGACTTCTCGATCACGCCGCCGTCCGCCTTCGTCGTACCGTCCACCACCGCCACGCCGCTCGTCGGCCCGAGCTTCACCGTCTCGAAGAACGCCGCTTTCATGTCGACCGTGACGCTGCGGCTCCGCGGCGACACGGCCGCCGCAGCCGCCGGCCACCCCGAGTACGACCTCATCCCCGAGCCGCCCGTCTCGCCACCCGTCAGCGGCGACATGAACCAGCCAACCTGGTCGACCGATACCTTCGTGCCGGACAGCCGCGGAACCCGTATCAACACAAGCAACATCCAGACGAACGCCGTCGCCGCGGGGATCTACACGGTCTGGCTGGAGGGCAAGTCGGGCGACCCGTACTACCAGACGCGGCACGTGGCGGTCCCGGTCCGCGTGGGGGGCGCGGTCCGCGACTTCAGCCTGGTGAACTCGACGCTGATCGGGTCGGTCGACTCGCTGGGTGACAGCCTCACGCTGCCGCTCTCCGTGTCGACTGCCAGCGGCAGCACCGCATGGGGCTCGAACCAGGTGTCCCTGACCTGGGACGCCAACTCGTTCACCAACTGCTCGCTCTCACCCAGGACGATCGGCGCGGGGCAGATCACGTTCAGCGCGGCGTCGGTCGTGCCGAGCATTGCCGGTTCCGTCTCCAATCTCGCCATCAGCACCGTCGGGCTCAACGCCGGCTGCTACCGCTTCAACGTGCGTGCCAGCGGCACCAATGCCGACGGGCAGCCGGTGACCCACGTCCAGCCGGTCACCTTCACCGTGGCAACCAGCGCGAGCAGCGGCAGCTACGTCGACATCATCGGCTTCTCCGTCTTCAAGATCACCGCCGTCGACTCCAACTCGATCAGCGGCCAGGCGGTCAGCGGGGCCTATGCCGACCCCAACGCCAATGGGCTGCGCCGTGCCCAGACACCGCGCCTCGTGGCCTGGTAACCCCCAAGGAGACATCACCGCCGTGGAACTCGAGTATTCGGACAAGAACAGCAAGCGCTCGAAGCTGTACATCGGCGTCGGCCTGGTCATCGCGCTCATCGTGGGCGGGATCGTGTTCGTCGCGCTGCAGGCGACCGGCCTGACTGCCCAGGCCAAGGTCGAGACGCGCGAGGTGGTCGTCGCCGTCCGCGAGATCCCCGGCCGCAAGCCAATCGAGGAGGGCGACGTGGCCATGCGCACGGTCACGGCGGACGTCACCAACGCGACCGCGTTCAACCGCATCGACGAGGTCCTCGGCCGCGTCAGCGGACTGCCGATCAGCACCGGCCAGCTGGTCACCCGCAACTTCCTGGCGTCCACCACCCAGGGACAGGCATTCTCGATCCTCGAGCCGGGCCAGGACTACGATCCTGCCGGACCGAACCTGCGCGCGGTGTCGGTGAGCGTGCCCGACGAGCGTGCCGTGGCGGGGACGCTGCAGGCCGGCCAGCGAGTCGACCTGCTGGTGACCATGGCCATCAACCCCGAGATCGGCCAGGACGCCGGCCAGGCCGCCGTCGCACAGGCGAGTTTCATCCCGGGGCCCTCCACCAAGGTCACCCTCCAGAAGCTCGACATCCTGGCGCGCAACGGCGCGCTCTACATCCTGCGCACCGACCTCGCGACGGCCGAGAAGGTCGCCGAGCTCACCGCCGCGGGTGGCCAGTTCACCATGGTCCTGCGGGCCGATCCCGACGATCGGGTGGCGACGACCACCGGCTCGACGATCGACCGTCTGATCGACGAGTTCGGCTTCCCGGTGCCGCTGCCGCCGGACTTCGGCAAGAAGCAGGCGGCTCCCTAGGCGCCCCTCAGCGCGACGAGCGCGGTGGTGACCTGCCGCCGCGTCTCGTCGAGCGTGCCACGGTTGTCGATCACCACATCAGCCTGCGCCAGCTTCTCGGCCTGCGATGACTGCGCCGCCATGCGCGCTCGGACCGTGGCCTCGTCCATGCCGCGCGACGCCGCCAGCCGGTTGACCGCATCCGGCTCGTCGCAGCGGACGACCCACACCTCGTCGCAGGCATCGTGCAGGGGGGACTCGAACAGCTTGATGACCTCGACGCCCGCGGCCTCCACGCCGCCCTCTTCCAGCTCGGCGAGGCGCGCCCGAACGGCATCGCGAACACGAGGGTGCAGGATCGCCTCGAGGTCGCGAAGCGCCGCCGGGTCGCCGAATACCACCTCGCCCAGCCGCCGCGCGTCGATGGTCCCGAAGCGATGCTCGATGGCGCGTCGCGCATCGGCGTCGTTCTGGCGGATCTCGCGCGCGAGTGCGTCGGCGTCGATGGTCGCGACGCCGAGCTCCCGCAGCATGCGCGCCACGCTGCTCTTGCCGCAGCCGATGTTCCCGGTCAGGCCGATCACCTTCATGGGTCGGACGCGGCCGGCGGCTGGCAACGCGGGCAGAAGTGCGTGCTGCGCTGGCCCACGGCGATGCGGCTGATCGGCCGGCCGCAGCGCGGGCACGGCTGGTCGGTCCGCCGGTAGACCTTCAGGCGCTCGGCGTTCCGACCCGGCTCACCATCTGCGCCGACATAGTCGCTGAAGCTCGCCCCCCGGTTGCGGACGCCATCGCGGAGCACCGATCGGATGGACCGGTACAGCCGCCGTGCTTCAGCGTCGGTGAGGCTATCCGCGGCGCGCAGCGGATGGAGGCGTGCGCGCCAGAGCGCCTCGTCCGCGTAGATGTTGCCGATGCCGGCCACGAACGACTGGTCGAGGAGCAGGGATTTAAGCCTGCCGGAACGAGGCCGCAACCGCTCTGCGAAGCGCGCATAGCTGAACGAGCGGGCCAGGGGCTCGGGCCCGTGGCGCGCGAAGACGTCGCCGACCCGGTATGCCGGCCTCGCCTCCCTCACCCGCTTCCGGGTCCGCGAGCGCAGGCCGCCGCCTTCCCACAGCCCGATGCGGCCAAACTTGCGCACGTCGCGATAGCGCAGCTGGCGCCCGTCAGCCAGCTCAAAGACGACGCGCGCATACGGATCGTCGGGCGTGCCGGCGGGCGCCACGATGAGGGCGCCGGTCATGCGCAGGGCGACGGTGAGCACCCGGCCGTCCTCCAGCTGGATAAGCACCGTCTTCGCTCGCCTCCGCACACGACGAATCGTCGCGCCGCGCAGCTCGGCCGCGAACCGCTCAGCCGGCTGTGGATGACGGATGATGCGATCCCACGTCACCCGGGTATTGCTGATCCGGGCGCCGGCCACCCAGCGGTCGAGGTCGCGCGCCACGGTCTCGACTTCGGGCAGCTCAGGCATCTGCCTCCACGAGGGCATCCTCCGGCTCGGGTTCGGGTGCGGCGCCGGCCCGCCGCCAGCTGCTGTCATCGGCCTGCTGCAGGAGGTCCATGTGCTCCCAGTTCTCGCCAGCCTTGAGGTCGACGGTCAACGGGATATCGAGCGGCAACGCCGCCTCCATCACGTCGCGCACCAGGGTCGCCAGCTCAGGCAGTTCCGCCTCGCTGGTCTCGAACACGAGCTCGTCGTGCACCTGCAGCAGCATGCGGCTGGCATCCGGGCTGCGCTCGCGGAGCGCCGCATCGAGCCGCACCATGGCGATCTTCATCCCGTCCGCGGCCGTCCCTTGAATCGGCATGTTGATCGCCATCCGCTCCCCGGCGGCGCGCAGCGCCGAGTTGCGAGCCGAGAGCTCGGGTAGGTAGCGACGCCGGCCGAGCAGAGTCGTCACGAAGCCCTGGTCACGGGCCAGGATCTTGATCTCGACGGTGTAGCGCCGGATCCCCTCGTAGGCCTTGAAGTACTCCGCGATGAAGCGCTGCGCCTCCTCCCGGCTGATCTTCAGCCGATCCGACAGCCCGAAGTCGCTCATGCCATAGGCGATGCCGTAGTTCACCATCTTGGCCATCGAGCGCTGGGCATGCGTCACGGCATCCGGGTCGATGCCGAGCACTCGCGCCGCCGCGGCCCGGTGAATGTCGGCGTGCGCGGCAAAGTCGGCCTTCAGCCCCGCGTCGCGCGACACGTGCGCCAGGATGCGCAGCTCCTGCTGGGAATAGTCGGCGCCCATCAGCAGCCGGCCCGGCGGCGCGACGAAGGCACGCCGGATGCGCCGGCCGAGCGGCGTACGAATCGGGATGTTCTGCAGGTTCGGATCGATGCTCGACAGCCGCCCCGTGGAGGCGACCGCCTGCTGGTAGGTGGTGTGCAACCGGCCGTCCGGGCCGACCAGCGTTGGCAGGGCGTCGACGTAGGTCGACTTCAGCTTGGCGATCTGACGATGCTCGAGGATGAGGCCGACGACCTCGTGCTGCGATCGCAGCTCTTCCAGGACCGATGCGTCCGTTGAGAAGCCGGTGCGCGTGCGCTTGGTGGGCGGCAGATCGAGCTCGTGGAAGAGGATCTGCTCCAGCTGCTTCGGTGATCCGATGTTGAACTCGTGCCCGACCAGCGCGTAGATCCTGGCCTCCAGGCGTGCCAGCTCCTCGCCGAACTCCTGCGACATGGCGCTCAGCGCCTCGCGGTCGATGGCGACGCCCGCCAGTTCCATGCGCATCAGTACGGGCAGCAGCGGCATCTCCACCTCGCGGAACAGCGACAGCAGCGCCGCCTCGGCAAGCTCGTGCTCGAGCGCCGGCATGACCAGCAGCGAGGTGAGTGCCTCGCCGGCGGCTCGCCGCGCGGCGACGATTTCCTCCGCTCCGGTGCCGGCGCTGAGCGCGCGCGGCGGCAGCTCGGCCGCATAGCGGTTGGCCGCCAGGTCGTCGAGCGACTGGGCACGCAGCGCCGGGTTGAGCATGTAGGAGGCGACCAGCGTGTCGAACGCGGCGCCGCGAAGCGAGACCCCGGCCTGTCCGAGAGCCACGAGCAGCTGCTTCAGGTCATGGCCGATCAGCGGCCGGTCGTCGCGCCGGAACCAGTCGGGCAGGCGACCATCCGCCGGTCCGTCGCTCGCCCACGGCAGGAACCAGGTGGCACCATCCTCTCCTGCCATCGCGATGCCGAGCAGCCTGCGCTCGAGCGGCCTCCCCGGGCCGCTCACCCAGGCCAGTCCCACGCGATCGCCGCGCGCGTCCAGCCAGGCGTCCAGCTCCGCGAGGTCGACGGCGCTGCGCGGGATGTGCGGATCGACGTGCTCGATGGCTCCACCGGGATCGGCAACCGGGTCGGGCCGCGATGACGGACGTGCCTGGCCTGCCGCGGCCTCTCCGACGTGGAGCAGCTCAAGCGACAGCTGCAGCCCCCCGGGCGTCTCCCGTTCGGGCGTGTCGTAGCCGGTCGGCGCGATGCTCGACGGCGGCAGCCGATCGATGAGCGAGCGGAACTCGAGCTCGCGGAAGCGCTGCGCCACGGCCCGGCGGTCGTAGCGCCCTGTGCGGGCCTCCTCGAGGTTCAGCTCGACCGGCAGGTCGCACAGGATCCGCCCGATCTGGCGGCTCATGAAGGCCGACGCCCGGTGTTCGGCGAGCCGGTCGCGGAGCTTGCCCTTGACCTCGTCGAGCTGCTCGTAGATGGCGTCCAGCGAGCCAAACTGCTGGAGGAGCTGGCTGGCGGTCTTCTCGCCGACGCCCGGCACGCCGGGGATGTTGTCGGAGGTGTCGCCCTTGAGCGCCTTGTAGTCGAGCATCTGCTCCGGACGCAGGCCGTAGCGCTCGTTGACGCGCGCCTCGTCATAGATGACCGTGGCCGCCACGCCCATCCGCGTGGTCAGCAGCCGCACGTGGTCGTTCACCAGCTGGAGCCCGTCGAGATCGCCGGAGACGATCATCGTGTCGACTCCGATCTCCGTGGCCTGCTGGGCGAGGGTGCCGATGACGTCATCCGCCTCGTAGCCTTCCAGCTCGCGAATCGGCATGCCCATCATGGTCACGATGTCGCGCACCAGCGGAAACTGGCTGCGCAGATCGTCGGGCATGCTCGGGCGGCCGGCCTTGTACTCCGGGTAGGCGTCGAAGCGAAACTGCGGCCGGCCGATGTCGAAGCTGACGATGGCGTAGTCGGGCTTCAGGTCCTGCATGCCGCGCAGCACGATCTGCAGGAATCCGTACGCCGCGTTCACCAGCGAGCCGTCCGAGGTGGTCAGTGGCGGCAGCGCGAAATAGCCGCGGTACACCAGGCTCGGGCCGTCGATGAGCATGAGCAGGGGGCGTCGTTCCGGCATGGCAATCGCCAGTCTAGCCCGATGACGACGCTCGGCGGCCGGTCGCCGTCACGCTGCGAACCGCCGTAGAATCGCCCCGATGCCGAACCGTCCGCAGCTCGATCCGTACGCGGTGCTCGGCGTGCCCCGCGATGCCTCTGCGCTGCAGGTCGCTCGCGCACACCGCCGCCTGGCGAAGCGTTACCACCCCGACCTGGGAGCGGAGGGCGACGCCGATCGGATGCGACGGATCAACGATGCGTGGGCCGTGCTCTCGGCGCCGACCCGCCGACATGAGTTCGACAGCAGCCACCCGGCAGCGGGCGCGCCTCCGGCCGGCCATTGGGCTGCCACGCGTCGGCTCCATTCCTGCACCCGCGGCCAGCACCACGCGCAGCTGGGCAAGTTGGCGCGCGACCGACGCTCAGACCCGCGCGGCTCCGCGCACGGCCCGTCAGCCGGGCGAGGTGCAGACGCCACCGACGCGACGCCCCGCCGCCCGCGCGCCCGAGCCGCGCTCGTTCCGTGACTCGGGGTGGGCCGCCATCTTCGCCGCCGCCGTCCTGCTCATCCTGTTGCTCAGCGCGATCGCGCTCGGCAGGATCTAGGGCCTCAGCCGGCTCGTGGCTGCACGCCGAAGCGGAGGATGGCCGCCCCGACGAGCAGCGCGAGACCGGCCAGCGTGATACCCAGCCACGGCACGCCGAGCGGCTCGGCGGAACGGCTCGGCGGCTTGCTCGCGTCCGAGGAATTGTCGGTGCTGCCCCCGGTCTCTCCCCGGGCCGTCGCTGCAGGGGCCTCCGCGGGAGCCGGAGCGGCGGTATCCTCCAGGGCTCGGTAGGCCGCGCTCGACCCGGCGCCCAGCCCGGAGATCCCCCCGGTCGCCAGCGCCCCAATCCCGCCACCCACGGTCAGCACCAGCCCGGCGGCGAGGGCTGGAACAACGAGCCGTCGCACCAGGCCGGCCAGGCCGCCCGCCGGGGCCGCGGGCTCCGGTACGCCTGGCAGCAGGCGAAGCGGACGAGGCGGCGCGAGATCCGGCAGCTGCGCCAGGGCGGTTCGCAGGCCGAGCAGATCGTCGACGACGGCGCTGCATCGACCGCATGAGGTCACGTGGTCGCCCAGCGCTGCATCCTTCGTCGCATCCTCATCCCCCGCGGCCAGCGCGGAGAGGCGCTCGTCGTCGGGATGGCCGGTCGGGTCGTGCATCATCGGTCAGACGCGCTCCTCATCCGAACAGTTCCCGGTGCTCCGTCAGCAGCTCTCGGAGGCGAAGGCGGCCGCGGTGGATGCGCGACTTCACCGTGCCGAGTGCCGAGGAGGTGAGCGATGCCACCTGCTGATAGTCCATGCCGTACACGTCGCACAGGACAACCGCCACGCGCTGATCCTCCGGCAGCTGCTGCAGTGCCGTATCGAGGTGGCGGTACATCTCGCCCCGCGCGGCTTCGGCCGATGGGCTGAGCGCGTCAACGTCGGCGAGCTCGGCCTCGCCCTCGGAGGGATCGGGCAGCGCGGTCGTCGGACGCCGCTGCAACCGGCGCAGGAGGTCGTAGCTGGCGTTGGCCGTGATGCGCAGCATCCATGACCGAAAGACGCCGCCGCGGTAGCGGTCGATGGCGTCGAAGGCATGCACCAAGGCGTCCTGGGTCGCATCGGCCGCCATGTCGGCATCACCCAGGAGCCGCCAGGCGAGGCCGTAGCAGGCGCTCTGATAGTGCTCGACCAGGCGCGCGAAGGCGCCGCGATCACCGGCAACCGCGCGGCTGACCAGCGCCTCCTCGTCGGGGAGTGGCGCGGTGCGGCGGGACGTCTCGTGCTGGGGCTCGGGCATCCGCTCCGTATAATGACCGCTGCTCTGCGCCGGAGTGGCGGAACAGGCAGACGCGACGGTCTCAAACACCGTTGAGGGCAACCTCTTGTGGGTTCGACTCCCACCTCCGGTACCATGCCGTTGCCGGCCGGTTGCGCGGTCGGCATGGCCGTCGGCGTTCTCACCGCCGGCGGCCGCCTGCGTGCTAGGCTGGCGCGTCCCATCCGCCGCCTGAGGGAGTGACACACCGACCGATGACCGGCGATACCGTCGAGTGCTTCAACTGCGGCCGCGTCAACCCGGCGTGGGCGCACGTCTGTCGCTTCTGCGGAGTCCCACTCGTGGCCGGCGACGCCGCGGCACCACCGAGGGGGCCGTTTCCCACTGACCAACGGTCGCTCGCCTCGATGGCCGCCGCGATCGGCACGATCGTCGCCGCGCTGGTTGTGGGACTGATCTTCTCGAACCTGAACCCGACCGACCCCACCGTCGGACTGACCACGCCCACGCCGCACCCCTCGGTCCAGGTGCGTCCTTCGGGATCGGCGCTGCCGGCTGCCACGCCGACGCCCGCACCGACCACGAAGCCGACTCCCCAGCTGCCTGGCACCCTCACGCTCGGCACGTCCCGCAACCGGCAGACCTGCGCGATCAGCGGCGCAACCGACACGTTCGGTCCGGGCACGATCTTCGCCCACTCCATCTCCCTCGACGAAGCGTTTGGCGTCAACAGGCTCGGGGAGGAAATCGCGCGCGTGGCGGGCGGCAAGGAGACCATCGTCCAGTCGCGCCAAGACGGGCAGAACGCAGCACCAACCAGGGCGAAGATCGTGTGCTACGCGGTCAGCAGCAACAACCTGATCAACGCCTGGGGTGCCGGCAGCTACGTGATGCGCGTCTACCGCGGTGATGAAGAGATCGCCGAGGGCACCTTCGCGCTGACGAAATAGGTCAAGACCTCTCGCGCGGCTCGCCGTCGCTGCGCGCGATGTGCGACCACGCATCCGCGTACAGGCCTGCGCGGATGGGCAGGTAGCCCGGGTAGCGCGTGCGGCCCGCCGCGATGATCCGCGACTCGAGGGTGACGACACCCACCGGCTCGGTCGTCTCGAGCAGCACATCCCCGTCCGGCCCGACGGCGATCGAGCCGCCGCCGATGAGCACCCCCGCCTCCGGGCCTGGCCGATTGACGCTCAGCACATAGACGCAGCTGGTGAGCGCAATGGCACGGAACACGATCCGCCAGCGCGGGTAGGTGCGTTCCTCGGTCGCGCGCGGCGCCAGGATGGCCTGCGCTCCCTGGGCACCGAGTATGTGCGAGCCCTCGGGCCGGTTGATGTCGCTGCACAGCTGGACCCCCACTGGCAGCCCGAAGGCGTCGATGCGCGCCGGTGCGGCCGTCCCGGGCCGGTAGTGGCTCGTCTCCCAGAAGCCGGGCTCCTCCGGCAGGTGCAGTTTCTCGTACGTCGCCACGAGCTCACCCGCTCGGTCGAAGACGAGGCTGCGGCTGGTCCTGCGGCCGTGTTCGTCGACATGGATGATGCCGCCGACCAGCCCGATGCCCGCGGCGCGCGCCGCCTCCCGCTGAACCGCCGTGCGCCGGCCGTCGATCGGCTCGGCGTCGTCATCGACCGCTTCCCTGGTTGCCGGCCGCCACGGGTTGAGCGGCAGCTCGGGTAGCACCGCCAGGTCGGCCCCGAGCTCGGTGACCTCGGCGAGACGCCGGTGCAGGCGATCCTCGCCATCGGGCTCCCAGAACACCTCGGAGACGAGCGCGACGGTGAGCCGGCCATCGCCCCGGGCACCGGGGCTCATGCGAGGAACTCCCTGACCAGCGACTGGAAATGGTAGACGCCGTTTTCGCGCTTGGCGCTGAAGCGACCCGCCTCGTACGAGCGTGAGCGCAGTCCGCGCTGTACCTGCTCGCAGATGACAATGTCCTCCTGTTGTATCTCGTCGCTGAAGGCAATGGTCTGCTGCATCGATTCCCAGCCCGGCCCGCTGCCCGGGTCGGCGAAGAACCACTCGAAGATGGTGAGCGTCCTGTCCTGGCCGACAGGCAGGATCACGTTCGAGCTCATGTTGTCCTGGTAGATGTTGAACATCGTGTTCGGGAAGATCCAGTAGTAGAGCGCGCTCGCCTCGCCGCCGGGCTGCCGCAGGTAGCGCCGATCGACGCCGATCTGCTCGCCGGGCTTCAGCTCGCGGATGGGGGCGTGCTGCCTGGAGTGGTAGCGGAACTCCTCGACGCGATAGGCATCGTAGTCAAGCTCCCTGAACAGCCCCGGATGGGCGATCGGCAGGTGGTAGCCCTCGAGGTAGTTGTCGACGTAGACCTTCCAGTTGCACTCGATGACGTACTCGCGGCGCTCGACCAGCCGCATGCGCTCGACGTCATACCCCGCCGCCGCGACCTCCGACGGGATGGTGGCCATGACCTCGGCCAGCGGCGGTCCATCCGACGAGAGGTTGGCGAAGACGAACGGGCCCCATCGGTCGACGCTGATCGGGACGAGACCGAAGTCTTCCTTGCGGAAGTCCTTCGTGGCCTCCATCTCAGGGCAGGCCCGCAGCGCGCCGTCGAGGCCGTAGGTCCAGCCGTGGTAGCGGCATTGCAGTGACTTGCGGTTTCCGCGGCTGAGCGCCACCTGCCCGGCTCGATGCCGGCACACGTTGTAGAACCCGTGCAGCTCGCCGTCAAGGCCGTGGGTGATGACGATCGGCTCGTCCAGGATCGTGGCGGGCACGAAGTCGCCGATACGCTGCAGCTCGTCGGCCCGTGCCACCAGTTGCCAGGTGCGACCGAAGATCCGCTCCTTCTCGAGTTCGAGGTACGCGGGATCGGTGTAGTACCGAGAACCGAGCGTGCTGGCCCGCGCGAGCGGCGTCACCCCGCGGTTCGATCCGTCGCGCGGGTCCATGCGGCCGTCGTCAGCGATCCTCATGGCGCGGAGTGTAGCCGCGGCCGGCGAGCCGGCGCCCGAGCGCGCGAATCGCCTGCATGCGAGTCACCGGAACCAAGGATCGCTGTTCGGTCTTTGCAGTAGCCTTATCGTCACGTTTCAGCCATTGACATCCACAATACGGGGGCACGGGAGGATCCATGATCTCCGCAACTCGTCGAAACGCGGTCGTGATGGCCGCCGCGCTGACGCTCGTGGCGGCATGCACGGCCACGCCGAGCGCCTCGACCTCGCCGACCTCGACAGCGAGTGCGAGCGCGGCCGTGTCACCGAGCGCCGAGGCCACGCCGGTGGCCGTCGTTCCCGACGGCCAGCTCATCGTGGCCGGCAGCCTGTTCGTGTGCATCGACATCCCGTACCCGCCGCAGGAGGCGTTCGACGACGCCGGCAACCCGGTCGGCTCGGACGTGGACATCGCCGCCGAGATCGCCAAGCGGCTCGGGCTCACGATGAAGGTCGAGAACACCGTGTTCGACGTCATCATCCCGGCGCTGACCGGCGGCAAGTGCGACATCATCGTGTCGGCCCAGAACATCAACGCCGATCGTCTGAAGCAGGTCGACATGGTCCCCTACTTCAAAGCCGGTCAGTCGTTCGTGGTCGCCACGGGCAACCCGAAGGCCATCAAGGCCCAGGGCGACCTGTGCGGCAAGACGATCGCCGTCGAAAAGGCGACCACCGAGCTCGATTACCTGCAGGGGACCAGCGATTACAAGGGCGCCGGCCTGTCGGACGGCTGCGTGAAGGACGGCAAGACGGCCATCACCATCAAGCAGTTCGACAAGGACAATGACGCGCTGCTTGCGCTGCAGAGCGGAACGGCCGACGCCTACTTCGCCGACTCGCCCGCAGCCGGCTACTACGTCGAGCAGCACCCGGACCAGTTCGAGCTGTCGGGTCTCACCCTGGACGTCGCGATCGAAGGCATCAGCGTCGCGAAGACGAACACCGGCCTGCGCGATGCGGTGAAGACCGCGGTGCTGTCGATGATCAGCGACGGACGCTACGCGGCGATCCTGGACCAGTGGGGCCTCGGCGATTCGGCGCTGACCGCCGATGAGGTGAACAGCGGCAAGCTGTGAGGCATCTGCGTATCAGCGGTAGGCCGATGTCGGTCACTGCGCGAGCCAGCTGATGCGGCCTCGACCAGCCGTCGCGCTGATCGGGGCCGCCCTCATCCTGCTGCTTCTGGCGGGCTGTGCAGCGGGCAGGCCGGGAGCCTACCAGTACAACTGGAGCATCTTCTGGGACTCGCTGCTGCGTCCCAGCCCTCGCATCCTGAATGGGATCTGGCTGACCGTCTCGATCGCCATCACCAGCCAGATCATTGGCGTCGTCCTGGGAGTCTTCGGAGCGCTCGGCCGCATGGCGCGGTTCCGGCCGGCGCGCTACCTCGCCAACTTCTACGTCTGGATCTTCCGCGGCACGCCGCTCCTGGTCCAGATCACCTTCCTGTACTACGGGCTGCTGGTCACCAGGATCTATGCGTGGCCGGATATCACGGTGCTGGGCATCACGCTGCCGGCCGCGATCCAGGCCGGCATCTTCGCCCTTGGCGTCAATGAGGGCGCCTACATGACCGAGATCGTGCGGGCAGGCATCCTGGCCGTCGACACGGGCCAGATGGAGGCCGCCAAGTCGCTCGGCATGACGTATCCGCTCGCCATGCGGCGCATCGTGCTGCCGCAGGCCGCGCGGGTCATCGTTCCGCCGCTGGGCAACGAGTTCAACAACATGCTGAAGACCACGTCGCTGCTGACGGTCATCGCCGTGCCGGAGCTGTACGTCACCTTCTCGCAGCTCAACGGGAGCGGCAGCACCAGCTTCCACCCGTTCGAGCTGTTCCTGGCCTGCGCGCTCTGGTTCCTGCTGCTGACGACCATCTGGAGCATCATCCAGGCGTTCATCGAGCGCCGGCTGGGCCGTAGCGTCGCGGGCGGGGCTGCGATCAGCGGGCCTAGCCTGCGCCATCGGTTGTTCGGCACGCGACTGTCGCCCGTCGAGGATCCCAGCCAAGTGAGCGGTGGCCGCTGATGGCCCAGATCTCACCGCACATCCTGGACGCGCTGGGCACGCAGGCACCCGCCGCCAGCACCGTCGTGCAGGCGACCGACGTGCACAAGTGGTACGGGCGGCTGCACGTTCTCAAGGGCATGTCGCTCGATGTCGCACAGCGCGAGGTCGTGGTCGTCATCGGTCCATCCGGATCGGGAAAGACCACGTTCATCCGTTGCATCAACCATCTCGAGAAGATCCAGCAGGGCCGCATCTTCGTGAATGGGCATCTCATCGGCTACCGGGTTGCGAATGGCAAGCTGGTCGAGGACCGTGAAAAGAACATCGCGCGTCAGCGCCAGGAGATCGGCATGGTCTTCCAGCGCTTCAACCTGTTCCCCCACCTGACGGCGCTCGGCAACGTCATCGAGGCACCGATCCGGGTGCGCGCGCACGCCCGAGGATGAGGCGCGTGACGTGGGCCGCGACCTGCTGACCCGCGTGGGGCTCGCCGGCAAGCTGGACGCCTATCCCGGACAGCTCTCGGGTGGTCAGCAGCAGCGTGTCGCCATCGCCCGGGCCCTCGCCATGAACCCGGCACTCCTGCTCTTCGACGAACCCACCAGCGCGCTCGACCCGGAGATGATCGGCGAGGTGCTCGAGGTCATGAAGCGGCTGGCCGCCGATGGCATGACCATGATCGTGGTCAGCCACGAGATGGGCTTCGCGCGCGAGGCGGCCGACCGGGTGGTCATGATGGACGAGGGCCAGATCATCGAGGAGGGCGCCCCCCAGGCGATCTTCGCCGACCCGCAGCACGAGCGAACCCGGGCTTTCCTGTCGAAGATCGTGTGACGAGCGTCACCACCTGCAACCGATTTCGGCCGGGGTGCGTCTTCATCAGGCACGCCGAATGCACTTCGGTGCGGCCAGCGAAGACGAGGAGCCATGGAATGCTGACACGACGCTGCGTCCACTGTGAGGCCGAGATCGAGGTTCCCGACGACGTCCGCACCACCTGCCCGATCTGCGGGCTGGACCCGGACCTGCCCAGGCTGGCATTCGACGACGCGCCCGCCTTCTTCTTCTCCCGCTACGCGCGCCTGGAGCCGATCCTGATCGACAACGACGTGCGGGGCCGCTGACCGATCAGCGCAGGCCATACACCTCGGCGCGCGGCAGTCGCGCGGCCTCATCCTTGGTCCGCACCTGCCCAGTCGCCGGCTGGAGCGCCACAGGGACGTCCCTTGGCTGGCCGCCCTCGTGGCGGATCAGCCAGCGCAGCCCGGCCTGGGTGAGCTCGCCGCCGCCGGCCCGGCCCGGCTCGATGAACGGCAGCGTCAGCAATCGGCGACGCGCGAGGCGCTCCACCGTGATCTGCAGCTCGAACGGCTGCAGGCCCAGCTGCGCGGCGAGCGGGTCCAGGTCGCGCGACTGGTTCGGAAAGCGGCGCAGGAAGCGAAGGATGGCGGCGTCGAGCGCGTCGCCGTGTGCGGCGGCTGTCGGCGAGACTGCTCGCCGCCGCGCCGCGCCGGCGCCCGGTCTCGGAGTGCCGTTCTTCGGTGCCGCAGCCTTGGCGGCCACGGCGGGTCGTGGGGATCGCGGGCTCACCTCGACAGCATAGCCGCTGGATCAGCCGAGCTCGACTCGAATCGGGACTCCCGCCGCGCGTCGGACGGCTTCCGCAAGCCGATCGTCCCAGGCCACCCGGTCCGGCAGCCGCACCTGGCGAGCGGCGCCCGCCACCGAGATCGTGAGCACGACCGAGAGCGGACCGGGGCGGCCGACCAACGCGCCCTTCACCGACTCGATGGCGCGCAGAAGCTGATCGGCCGGCACGTCCGTTCCGATCGAAAGGCTGATCGTGGCGGCCGTCGCGACGGGGGCAGACTGGAGTGGCACGGCATCGCGCGGCGCGACCGGCTCATCGTCGTCCAGCGCAGCGACGGGCAGCGGAACAGGCTCCGGAGCCACGATCGGCACCACGGCGCGCCCGTTTCCGTTGCCACTCAGCCCGCGACCGCCGCGGGCCCGCAGCAGGCGATCGCGCTCGGCGCCGAAGGCTGCCGGGCCCATGCGCACGGCGTCCTCCCAGCCGTGCACCGCCTCACACAGGAGCTGGGTGCTGTCGTCCCGGTGGTCGACCCGTCCAGTGACCAGCACCCGGGCATCATCGGCCCAGCTGTTGGCGGTCTCCTCGAACGCCTTCGGGAAGACGACCACCTCGATGCTGCCCTGCAGGTCCTCGAGGGTCGCGACCAGCATCGTCGAGCCGGCGCGCGTGACGATGCGGCGCGATGACAGGATGATGCCGCCCAGGGTCACCTTGGCCTGGTCGCTCTCCTCGGCGAGGTCGCCGGTGTAGGCGGTGATGTAGTCGGGCAGCTGATCGGTGATGTCGCCGAGTGGGTGCTCCGACAGGTAGAGACCGATGAGCTCCTTCTCCCAACGCAGCCGCTCGCGGCGCGGGATCTCCTCGCCGTCGTCCAGGAAGGTGACAGCGGGATCGGCCTCGACGGGGGCGAACAGCTCGAACAACGTCGACTGGCCGGCGGCGACGTCG
The DNA here is from genome assembly GCA_963716585.1 of uncultured Chloroflexia bacterium. GTDB lineage: Bacteria > Chloroflexota > Limnocylindria > QHBO01 > QHBO01 > JAICUY01. Next base: position 20,274 of record CAVQTN010000004.1, on the reverse strand, counting down.
CGCTGGTGCCGAGCGCCGGTCTCCAGGGCGACGTCGAGCCGCCCCAGCAGCGCGCCGGGCGTCCCGAGCGAGGAGAGCGCGCCGGCCTTGATGAGGGACTCGGCCACGCGCCTGTTGACGGTGCGCAGGTCGACACGCTGGCACAGGTCGTCCAGGGAGCGGAAGAGGCCAGGCTCGTCTCCCCCGTCCCGCACCGAGGTGATCGCCTCGATCGCGCCCTCGCCGACGTTCTTGACCGCCGCCATGCCGAAGCGGATGGCCCGCGTTCCATCGACGTCGGTCTCGACGGCGAACAGCGAGGCGGAGCGCTGCACGTCCGGCGGCCGGACCTCGATCCCCATCCGCCGGCACTCGGCGATGACGGCGGCAACCTTCTCGGCGCGTTCCCGGAATCCGTTCAGCAGCGCGGTCATGAACTCGATCGTGTAGTTCGCCTTGAGATAGGCCGTCTGGTAGGCGATCAGGCCGTAGCAGGTGGCGTGCGCCTTGTTGAAGCCGTATCGGGCGAATGGCTCGAACTCGGCGAAGACCCGATCGACGATCTGCGGCGAGATGCCCTTGCGGCGGGCGCCCTCCTTGAATTTCGCCTCGTGCTGGCGGAGGACGTCCTCCTTCTTCTTGCGGATGGCGTAGCACAGGTTGTCCGCCTCGGGGCCGGTGTAGTCGGCCATGGCGATCGCGGCGGTCATGATGTCTTCCTGGTAGACGAAGATCCCGTACGTGTCCTTGAGCGCCGGCTCCAGCGACGGATGCAGGTACGTCACTGGCTCCTCGCCGTGCTTGCGGCGGATGTAGGCGGGGATGTTGGCCATGGGTCCCGGGCGGAAGAGGGCGACCATGGCGGCCAGATCGCGCACCTCGGTCGGCTTGAGCTCCTTGACGTAGCGCCGCATGCCCGATCCCTCGAGCTGGAAGACGCCGGTCGTTTCGCCGGTCGACAGCAGCTCGAAGGTCTTCGCATCGTCGAGCGGCAGGTTGTCGACGTCGATGTCTTCTGACCGATGCAGGCGGATCAGCTCGACCGCATCGGCCAGGATGGTCAGGTTGATGAGGCCCAGGAAGTCGAACTTCAGGAGGCCAAGCGCCTCGCAGGCATGCATCTCGAACTGGGTCATCGTCGTGCGACCGTCGGTTGCACGCTGCAGCGGCATGATCTCGGTCAGCGGCTCGCGGCTGATGACGATGCCGGCGGCATGCGTGGATGCGTGCCGCGCGACCCCTTCGAGCTGCTTGGCGACGCCGATGAGCTTGTCGACCCGGTCGTCGCCGGCCATCAGCTCGCGCAGCTGCGGGCTCGTCTCAACGGCGCGGTCGAGGCTGATGTTGAGCTCGTTGGGCACCGACTTGGCGACCCGATCGGCCTCGGCGTAGGTCAGGCCCATGGCGCGGCCGACATCGCGGATGGCCGCCTTGGCGCCGAGCGTGCCGAAGGTGATGATCTGGGCCACCCGGTCGTCGCCGTACTTGCGGGTGACGTACTCGATCACCTCGTCGCGGCGGCTGTCCTGGAAGTCGATGTCGATGTCCGGCATCGTCACGCGGTCCGGGTTGAGGAAGCGCTCGAACGGCAGGCCATACGCGAGGGGGTCGACCGGCGTGATGCCGAGCGTGTAGGTCACGATGCTGCCCGGCGCCGAGCCTCGGCAGGTGGTCATGATCCCCTGCTCGCGCGCGAAGCGGATGAAGTCGGCCACGATCAGGAAGTAGGCGGAGTAACCCATCCGGTCGATGATCCCGAGCTCGTAGTCAAGCCGGTGCCGGACCTCATCGGTGGCCTGGCCGTATCGGCCGATGAGACCGCGCTCGCACTCCTTCCTGAGCCATGACCCTTCGGTTTCGTTGGCCGGCACCTCGAAGTGCGGCAGGCGCAGGCCCTCGTGCTCGAGGCTGACGTCGCACATCTCGGCCACGCGCAGCGTGTTGTCCATCGCCTCGCCCAGCTCGCCGTTGAACAGGCGCCGCATCTCGGCCGGGCTCTTCAGGTAGAACTCGTTGTTCTCGAAGCGCAGGCGCCCCGGCGTGTCGAGGTTGCTGCCGGTACCGATGCACAGCAGCAGGTCGTGCGCCTCGTACTGCGTCGGGCTGGTGTAGTGCGTGTCGTTCGTCGCCAGCAGCGGGATGTTCTGCCGTCGCGCCAGCTCGACGAGCTGCGCATGCAGGCGCCGCTGCTCGTCGATGCCGTGCTCCTGGACCTCGATGAAGAAGTTGCCGTCGCCCAGGATCTCGCGGTATTCGTTCGCGGCCTGCGCGGCGCCGGCTTCGTCGCCGATGGCCAGCTTCTTGAGGACCTCGCCGCCCAGGCAGGCGCTGGTACCGATCAGGCCCTTGCTGTGCCGGGCGAGCAGCTCCTTGTCGATGCGCGGCTTGTAGTAGTAGCCGTCGAGGTGCGCCGCGGTGGTCAGCGCCAGCAGATTCTGGTAGCCCGTCTGATCCTTGGCCAAAAGAATCAGATGGTGGTAGTCGGCGTCCTGCTTGCCTTCCTTGTCGGTCATGCCCCGGGGGGCGACGTACGCCTCGACGCCGATGATCGGCTTGATCCCTGCCTTCTTCGCCGCGGCGTGGAACGGAATGACGCCGTACATGGACCCGTGGTCGGTGATGGCCAGGGCGCTCATCCCCTGCTCCGCCACCCGCTGGGTCATCTCCGGGATGCGGGAGAGACCGTCGAGCAGGGAGAACTCGGAGTGGACGTGGAGATGCACGAAATCACGGCTGGTCAGGGTTGTCACGAGAGGTCAATGCTAGCCCGCGGCTCGGACTTGCGGCGACGTCAGGCGGCAAGCGAGAAGAGGTGCCAGGCCTCGGGGATCCCCTTGAGCTGATGCTCGCCTCGATCCGCGAACCGGAGTCCAGATCCGGCGACGAGGTCCTTGACCGTGCTCGACACGAGAACCTCACCGGGGCCTGCAAGCGACGAGATCCGAGCCCCGATCGAGACCGCGATCCCAAGAATCTTGCCGTCGCTCACCTCGAACTCGCCGGTATGGAGACCCGCCCGGATCTCGAGGCCGATCGCCTCGAGCGGCTCACGGAGAGCGGCGGCGGCCTGGACGGCGCGAGCGGGCCCATCGAAGGACGCAAAGAACCCGTCCCCAGCCGTGTCGAGCTCACGGCCATGGAACCGGGCAAGCTCGCGACGGACGATCGCGTGATGGCGCTCCAGCAGCTCGCGCCACGCCGCGTCGCCCAGCCGTCCGGCCAGCTCGGTCGAGCCGACGATGTCCGTGAACAGGACCGTGGCGAGGACCCGCTCGGCCTGCCGGCCCGTGCGGAGGCGCGAGATGAAGCTCGCAGTGGCGTCCATGGTCGCCTGGTGAGCCTCGTCATCGACCCACGTGTACAGGCCCCGAAGTGGGGGCAGCTCGATCACCTCGGAACCCCGAATCCGTGCTGCCGCGTAGTGTCCCGGCCCCGGCTGGGCGGGCCGCGGCAGGATGAGGGTCGGTACGCGCACCGCCGCGAGGACATCGCGGACGTCGAGCTCCATCGCAGTTCGATAGGCCGTCAAGGCCGCCCCGGGGCTCAGGCTGCGGCGCATGTGCTCGACGAACCAGTCGACGAAATCCTGGTCGTCGGCAACCTCGGGCGCCCATTCGCGGGCAAGCTCCTCGAAGTAGCTCCGCGACCCCCAACGGGCTCGGATGTCCGCGAGATGCTTCGGCCACTCGTCGGCACTCATGGCCCACGGGTATTCGGCTGAGCGGGTCCCCATGATCCTCGGGTCGAAGAGCACGAGGCCGGCACAGCGCTCCGGGTACGTCGCCGCGAAGAGCAGCCCGATACCCGTCGCGTTGCTGCCCGACCAGAGCACCGCGCGTTGCGATCCAGCCGCGTCCATGACGGCCCGGATGTCGTCCATCGAGGTCTCCAGCGATTGCACCTCGCGGACCCGATCCGAGAGACCCGTCCCTCGCTTGTCGAGCATCAACACTCGACCGGACGCCGCGAGCCCCTCCACGTGGCGGACCAGGAGCGGCTGGTCCCAGGACGAGAGGAGGTCTCCGGTGATGCCCCGCATGAAGACGATGTCGACGGGACCGGAGCCAACGACCTGATAGGCGATCGCGACGTCGCCACTTCGCGCGTAGGCCACGTCGGGGCGTTCACAGAACAGAGTGTGCTGTATCGCGGCGCGCCCGGAGGGCATCAGGCGCATAACGACCGGGTCCCTGGTAGCTACCGTGCGGCGGACAGCCTGAACAACCTGCGGGGGCCCGATAGCCCCTTGAGGAGGTGGGTCCCAGCGTCTTCGAGGACGAGACCTGAACCCTCAACGAGGTCATGCGTGGTCGAGGAGACCAGCACTTCGTCAGCGCCAGCCAGGGACATCACGCGGGCAGCGGTGTGGACTGCTACCCCTCGGGCATCGCCGCCCACGAACTCCACCTCGCCGGTGTGAATGCCCACTCGTATGCGGAGGCCCACCCCGCGGGCTGATTTCGCCATCGCGGCTGCGCAGCGAACCGCCCGTGTCGCGCTGTCGAAGATCGCCAGAAAGCCGTCGCCCGTCGTGGCCACCTCGCGCCCGCGAAACGCGTTCAGCTCGTCGCGCAGCCGGACGTTGTGTCTCGCCAGCAGCTCACGCCACGCAGCGTCACCCATTCGTTCGAGCATGCCGGTCGAATCGACGATGTCGGTGAACAGCACGGTGGCGACGATCCGTTCGTCCGGCCCGGCAGGCGATACCCCGACCATTCGACCGCTCGTCCACTCGACCGTCTCCCACGCCTCGTCCCCGACCACCCGGGCATCGTGGCCGGCCGGGATCTCGTAGACGGAGCCGGGCGGGATATCGAGCGTCTGGCCGTCATCCATCACGACCTGGAGCACGCCCGCGATCGAGTAGCCCAGGTGGTGCAGCTGGCAGCTGGCCGTTCCGGCGATCGGTCCGAGGTCGGTCGCCCAATGCCAGCCGGGCTCCCATCGCGCGCGTGCGATCGTCGTGTCGCCCAGGCTCACGATCTGGCCGATGCCCTTCGGCATGGACCGGACGTGGTCGGGAGTCGCGAAGCTCTTGTACTGCAGACGTGGCATGCCGCCGCCATTCTGGAGCCGATCGCGAACCGCGCCAACCTCAGTCTGCCAACGCGGTCCCTGTTCTGATGGCCGCGACCACATCCAGGATCGCCTTGCTCGACGCGGCGGCGCCGGATTCGCTGCTGATGAGCGCGGTGTGCTCCACGTCCGGCAGCATGCGATGCGAGACGTTCGTCGACAGCGCCACCAGGCCGTCCTGCGCCGCCACCCAGCCAGTCTGTGCATCCAGCGCGGCGGTCACCACGACGAGCGGTAGCGAGCCGAGACTGGTAAGGGCTCGGGCCTCAGTCAGCGAGGCGCGAAGCTTCGCTATCTCGTCGCGGGCGCTGCCCTGCAATCGGGGGCTGCCCTGGTCGGCCCGCTCCTCGTCGCGCGCCGGTTCCGGCAGATCCCCAAAGGCTGACCCGTAGAGGAGATGGAATACCCCGAGGCGGGCGACGGGTGGCAGGATCCCGTACAAGCTGGGCGTGCTGGCGTAGAAGGCCGGGTAGCCCGGCAGCGAGGTGAAGGGATCGGGGGGCTGCGCGTCGAGCAGCACCATCCCGGCAACTTCGTCGGGGTACCGGGCGGCGAAGATGCGGGCGTAGACGCCGCCGCTCGAGTGACCTACCAGGACGTAGGGCCCAGGGTTGCCCGACTTGGAGAGCAGGGTGTGCAGGTCGGCCGCGAGCGCCAGCCCGTCCGGCGGCCTGGGAGCCGACTCGCTCCAGCCGCGACCCGCTCGGTCGTAGACACACACCCTCGTGGTGGCCGCCACCGCCGCCGAGATCCGTGCCCAGTAGAACGACGATTCCCCCAGCCCGGATTCGAGGACGACGGTGGGGCTGCCGGTTCCGGTGCAGTCGATCCGAAGACGATGGTCTCCCACATCGACCAGTTGGCCGGTCATCGGGGCTCCGCGACCGCCTAGCTCCGTGACAGCCTCGGCCATGCCGCCGACGGCCATCAGCACGAGGATCGCGAACAGGGGGTACAGGATCCATCGGCGCAGATGGCTGTGCAACGCGGCCCGCGCGCTGATGACCATGAACACCACGAGCGCGACGAGGGCCAGCGGCCAGATCCAGGAGAGGATCCCGATCACATCCGTCGAGGGTTGGGCGACGATCAGGCCAAGGCCGACCAGGCCCATCGAAGCTGCCGGGACGACGGCCCAGCGCTGTGGCTGATCAGTGAATCGGGTTGACAGGATTGCGAGCAGCCCCCAGCCAAGGCCGAACGCGAGCAGGACCGATCCCGTGATCGTGGCTTCGCTACCGCCGGCCACGGGGCCGGTGACCAGGAAGATGGCCACCGCGAGCCCAGCGATCTGGGAGCCGGCGATGCTGAGGAACAGGCGGAACGAACTGCCACGCCCGGTGGGGTCACGCATCAACGCTCGACTGCTACGTCTTACAACGTGGGTGAGGTTCCGACCGACGGCGATTTGCGTGGCTGAGCTCCTGGGCAAGGCCGAGGATGATCCCCTCGGGACCGCGGATGAAGCACAGCCGATAGACATCCTCGTACTGCGCCACCTCACCGACGAGCTCGGCGCCGCGGGCCTTCAGGCGGGCTATGGTGTCGTCCAGGTCGTCGACAGTGAACATCACCCGGCGGAAACCGAGCGTGTTCACCGGCGCATTCCTCGGCTCCGATGCGATGGCTGAGGGCCGATCGAACTTCGTCAGCTCGATACCGCCGTGTCCGTCCGGCGGCCGCAGCATCACGATTTCTGATCTCGCGTCCTCGAGCCCGATGACGCGGTCGGCCCACTCCCCCTCGATCGGCATCCGGCCCTCCACCTCCATGCCGAGCTCCATGAAGAACGAGATCGCCGCCTCGAGGTCGTCGACGACAAGGAGGACGTTGTCCATTCGAACGATTGACATCAGCCGCCCTCGGCCATCGTGATGACGACCTTGCCACGGGCGCGGCCGTCCTCGACCCAGCGCAGCGCCTCGACCAGCTCGTCCAGTGGATAGCGCCGGTCGATCACCGGCTTGAGCTTGCCGTCCGCGATGAGCTCCTTCAGCATGTCGATGTCGGGGCGATGCATCGGCTTCCACCACAGCATCAGGCCGGACCACTTCCGGCCGATTCGAGACAGCAGCACGCTGCCGCCCATCGCGGCGAGGATGGTGCCCGTGTCGCCGCCCATGGTGAGATAGACGCCCCGAGGCTTCAGCGCTCGCCGTGCGGCGCGGACCGAATGGTGCGCGTCGACCGCCACGATCCAGTCGTAGCGCTCGCCGGTCCTTGTGTAGTCGACCGTGCTGTAGTCGATCACATGCTCCGCGCCGAGCGAGCGGACGAAGTCGAGCTTGTCGCCTGACGCCACGCCGGTCACCAGGGCGCCCATCGCCTTCGCGATCTGGACCGCAAAGGGACCGACGTTGCCCGAGGCGCCGTCGATCAGCACCGCGTCGCCCGGCTTGAACGTACGGCCGTCGCGCAGCCGCATGCCCTGCAGCGCGAGCACGGCCGAATGCGGCAGCGTGGCCGCCTCGTCGAATGACATGCCGGACGGAATCAGCTCGAAGGCCTTCTCGCGCGCGCAGACGAACGCGGCGAAGGCGCCGAACCTGCCAGCGGCGAACATGTCGGTCATCACCTCGGCGCCGGGCTTGAGGCGGGTGACGTCCGGCCCAACCGTTTCGACGACCCCTGCCGCATCGATGCCGATCTGGTGGCTCCTCGGCGCGCGAAGACCCATGAACAGGCGCAGGAACCCCGGCTTTGGCTTCAGGCCGTCGAGGTCCGCTCGATTGACCGATGCCGCACGCACGCGGACGAGCACCTCGTCACCGGTTGGGACCGGACGGTCGACATCGCGGATCTGCACCACCTCCGGTGGGCCGTACCGGTCATGCCAGGCGGCTTTCATGGGTGGATGGTGCCAGAAGCCGTTCGGACGTTCATGCCGCTCAGCGTAGTCGGTCGGCGGCACAGCATGCGCAGGCGATGTGAGCAGGTTTCGAGAAGACAGTCTGGTGGCAGCTCCCTAGCATCGGGATCACCAGGTCCGGAAACGAACAGAGAGGAACATGCAATGCCGACCACGAAGCAGCCCGCGAAGCGAAGCACTGAACGCGACTCGTCGCCCGAGATATGGACCGACGAGGAGCGAGCGGCGATGCAGGAGCGCGCCAAGGAGATGAGGACGGCCGCGCGTCGCCGCGCGGCCGGCAAGACAGACGGCGAGGCCGACGTGCTCGCCAAGATCGCCGAGATGCCGGCATCCGATCGCGCCATGGCCGAGCGGATCCACGAGGTCGTCAAGGCGTCCGCGCCGGAGCTCCAGGCGAAGACCTGGTACGGGATGCCCGCCTATGCCAAGGACGGCAAGGTCGTCTGCTTCTTCAAGGCCGCCGACAAGTTCAAATCGCGGTACGCCACCTTCGGCTTCGAAGAAGCCGCGAAGCTCGACGACGGCGCCATGTGGCCGACCTCCTGGGCGCTGACGAAGCTGACCGCCGCCGATGAGGCACAGATCGCCGCACTCGTGAAGCGCGCCGCGAAATAGATCTCCGGTCAGAGGTCAGGCGCCCGCCTGCTGCGCGACCTTTCCCTGCTGGAGAATCCGGATCGCGTTGCCGAACGGATCGCGGAGGCCCATGTCCGTGCCGTAGAAGTGGTCGGTAGGCTCCTGCGTGAAGTCGGTGACGCCGCGCGCCTTGAGGGTCTCGTACAGGCCGCGGGCATCGTCGGTGACGAAGACGAGGCCACCCAGGGCGCCCTTGGTGATGAGCTCCCGGAGCTGTGCCGCGGTGGCATCGTCGTGGAGGGGCGGGCCTGGCTGCTCGAGCGAGATCTCGGTACCTGGCTGACCGGGAACGCGGACCGTCAGCCAGCGGTAGTCACCCTGGCGGACGTCGTTGCCCTTCTCGAGGCCAAGCTTGCCGACATAGAAGGCGAGCGCCTCCTCCTTGTCGAGGACATAGATCGAGGCGACGGAGAGCTTGGTGATCATGAGCTTGTTCTCCTCGGTTGGCGTTCCTTGGTCCCTGAGCCTAGGGAGTCGCCGCCGTGATGGCTTCTCCAGAACTGCTCGGTCGCAGTGGTTCTCCATACGCCTCTCGCGGCCGCATGGCGGCCAGCTGGACGCAGTTCGGCGCCACGATCGGTCCGTGGCCCGCGCGATAGTGCGACGGGGCCTCGCCGACGATCTCCTTGAACATGCGGCTGAATGTTCCCAGGCTGGTGAATCCGACGTCGAGGCAGATGTCGGTCACGCTGCGATCCGTCTCGCGCAGCAGGAACATCGAGCGCTCCACCCGGCGGCGCTGGAGGTATCGATGCGGGGTCTCCCCGAAGACCGCGCCGAAGGTGCGGATGAAGTGCGACTCGGAGACGTGGGCGAGCGCGGCCACAGCGCGCACATCGAGCGGTTCGGCGTAGGCGCGGTCCATCGCGTCGCGAGCGCGCAAGAGGCGCCGATTCGTCTCCTCGACTTCCCGGCTCATCCTGCAACGCTACGCCAAATGCGCGGGTGCGGCGACTCGGCGCCCGGTTCGAGGTTCATCGTGGCAGTTGGCAGCCGCCTGCCGGCCGGCGTTGCCCCAGAATCGTTTGCGGCATGTCGATCGACGGCCGAGCCGCCGAGATTGAGGCCCAGCAGAGAGGGCAACAGATGCAGGTTGACGAAGTTCGCTGGCTCTACGCGTACGACCGCTGGGCCACGGCCGTCTGCTCACGGTGCTGGACGGACTCGAACCAGACGCGTGGACGCGGACGGACGCCGTCGGCGACAGGAGCCTCGGGAACATCCTCGTCCACCACCTCGGGGCGTCGCAGCGCTGGCGCAACGCCTTCCAGGACACCGGCGAGGAGCCGGAGCCGGAGCTCGAGTCGCTGCCGACCACCAACGAGCTGCGCGAACGCTGGGAAGCCGAGTGGGCCGCCGTCGATGCCTGGCTGCCAAGCGTGACCGAGGGCTTCGTCGCGCATGTCCATGAAGGAGTGCCGGTGTGGCAGATGCTGGTGCACGTGGTGAATCACGGGACGCAGCACCGAGCGGAGGCGGCGGCCCTTCTCACCGGCGCGGGCAGATCGCCCGGCGAGCTCGACATGATCAACTATGCCGAGGAGCTGGCCGCAGGCGATCCCTGAGCCACGCCCGATGTTGGCCGCCGCCAGCCGTGCTCGCGCTGCGTCCCGTCAACGAAACCGCGAGACGCGGCGCATGACGTCAATCGAGGGCCAGCACCGAAGCACCGACGGTCGGGTAATGCTCGTACGACTCGGTGATCGCCGGCGCGCCGGGCGCGTCGATGTCGAGCATCTCGCGCGCGGCATCGGTCAAAAGAAGGTAGGCGGCGGGACGATCCGCATCGGCCGCGCCTGACTTGAGGAGGCGGTGAGCCATGATCACCTCCGCGCCGACAAGCTCCGGGCTGCCGGCCATGGTGGCGATGACGAACGAACCGGCATGCACGATGAACTTCAGCTCCAGGTCGGCCGAGCGCGAGCAGGCGTCGCAGCTGCAGGTCCAGACGCTGCCGACCTCCCGCAGCTGCTCACGAAAGCCGGCGTAGCAGGCGCGGACGAGGTCGACGAACGCATCGCCGCGCGGAGCGTCGGTGACCTCGGGTGCGTAGGTGAAGACGGCATCGCCCTCGAGCTTGGCGAGCGTCAGCGGGGGCACGAGCCGGCCGACGATGCCGTCGAGCAGCTGTGACATCAGCTGGTACGCGGGTGGCACGTTGCCGTTGGCGAAGGCGTCCTCGCGATGCGCCTCGGCGACGTCGCGCAGGAAGCCGGTGTAACCGCCGATGTCGGCGAGGACGAGCGGCCCCTCGGCCCGCTGCTGCTGGAACGCGGACGCCAACGCCTACCTCCGTTCGGAATGGGATGCCTGGAAAGACGCGCCGGACAGGCGTCGTCAAGTGTACGGGCCGAAGCCCAGAACCGCTTTGGACGCAGTCAGCGGCGCGATGCGGAGCCGAGGTCTGGTTGCCGAAGATGCTCGCCGCCGTGTACATGACAGGATCTGACAGGTACGGGCGGTACGGTGTCTACCGAGACCGGAATTGCACCGTACGAGGAGCTTCACGCCGATGCTGTCGCCAGATCTGCTCGATGTCCTCTCCGCCGACCGCGAGCGAGAGATCCAGAAGAACCTGCGCGTGCGCGGCCTGCTTCGTCGACTGCCCGCCGGAGCGCGGCCACTCACCGGAGTCGCGCGGCTGCTGCGCGGAGCAATCGGGACTGGCCCAAGGCGCTAGCCGTACGTCGCAATGACCGCCTTGGCCATTGCGATCATCCGGTCGCGGATCTCAGGAGGTCCCAGAACCTCGAGATCGGCACCCATGGCGAGCAGACGACCTGGCACCTCGTCGGGCCAATCCAGGGTCAGGCGCACGCGAAGCCGAGCAGCCTTGCCCTCGTTTCCCGGGATGCGATCGGCGACCTCGACCGAGCCCGATGCGCCGGCGACGTCGTGAAGGGCGCCGAGCTCATCCTCAGGCACCAAGGCAATGACCTCGATACGAGCGACCTCGCGTTCATACGCCGCGATCGACTCCTGCCAATGCCCGGCGAGGTCAAATCCGGGTGGCCGCTCGAAGTGGTCGACGAGCGGCTCGACCTGGGCCATTCGGGACGCTCGATATGTCCGAATCTGACCCTCGCTCGCGGCCACGAGATACCAGATTCCGGCCTTGAGAACGACGCCCAGCGGATCGACCACCCGCTCGACGCTGCGATCGCCGCGCTGATAGTGGATCCGCAGACGACGCTCCTCCCACACGGCCTCGGAGAGCGCGGGCAGCCGGGGGACATCTTCGGAGGTACGGAACCAGCCCGCCGCGTCAAGATGGAACCGCTCCACGATGCGCGAAGCGCGAGCACGCAGCTCCGGCGGCAGCGCGGCCAGGACTTTGAGGCGTGCCGCCGTCATCACGGTTCCCAGCCCGAGCTCGGCCGCTGGGCCTGGCAGACCACCGAGGAAGAGCGCCTCCGCCTCCTCGGGCGTCATGCCGGTCAGCCTCGTCCGGTACCCATCCACGAGCCGCACGCCGCCGGTTGGCCCACGCTCCGAGTAGATCGGCACGCCGGCGGCGGAGAGCGCGTCGACATCGCGGAAGATCGTCCGCTGGGACACCTCGAGCTCGCGAGCGAGCTCCGCAGCCGTCAGCTGTCCGCGGGTCTGCAGCAGCAGGAGCAGCGCCACGAGTCGGGATGCACGCATATGCGCAAATCTACCCCGTATTCTTGCCACGTTCTGTCATCTACGCTGCCTATCATGAGCCGCATGATCGATGGCCTCCGGATCCGTCCCGCCAACGAAGCATCATGGGAAGAGCTCCAGGCCGTGTTCGGCACGCGCGGTAGCGGTGCGCTCTGCCAATGCCAGCGGTACAAGCTGTTGCCGAAGGAGTCGTTCGGCTCGTTTCCCGCTGAGGAACGGGCGCTTCGGCTCCGTGAGCAGACCAACTGCGACGACCCACCGGCCGAGAGCACCAGCGGCCTGGTTGCCTATCTCGATGGCGAGCCGGTCGGCTGGTGCGCGGTGGAGCCCCGGTCCGCCTACTTCGGCCTCGCGCGCGTGTTTCGCGTGCCTTGGGAGGGACGCAATGAGGACAGGACCGATGACGGCGTCTGGGCGGTGACTTGCGTTTTCATCCGCGCCGGGTTCCGACGAAGGGGCATCAGCCGCAGCCTCATACAGGCTGCCGTCGAACACGCGCGGACCTGCGGCGCGCGCGCACTCGAGGGCTATCCGATGACCACGCAGCCTGGAACCTTGATCACACTGGACGAGATCCACGTCGGCAGCCGGAGCATCTTCGCCGACGCCGGCTTCACCGAGGTGAGCCACCCCACGCTGCGGCGGGTGGTGATGCGAATCGATTACAGGTCAGCAGGGAGGCAGCAAGCGTGAACAGCTCACCGATCATCCTGGTACCCGGCTTCTGGCTGGGCGCCTGGGCATGGGACGAAGTCGCCGCGGCGTTGCGGGCCGAAGGCCACGACGTCAATGCCCTCACCCTGCCGGGCCTCGAGTCGGCCGATGCCGACCGATCCACCGTCACCTTTGCCGACCACGTCAATGCGATCGCCGACGCGGTGCGCGCGGCGGACTCCCCCGTCGTGCTCGCCGTCCACAGCGCCACCGGCTTCTCCGGGTACGCCGCCAGCGACATGGTCCCCGATCGGATCGCAGCCATGGTCTATGTCGACACGGCTCCCGGCAAGGGCGCGCTGGACCCCGACTTCGACGCTGTCGAGAAGCCGATGGTCTGGGACGAGATCAAGGCGGAGGAGAATCTCGACGGCCTCAGCGAGGAGCAGCTCGAGACCTTCCGCCGTCGGGCAGTCCCGGAACCAGGAGCCATGATCCGCGAGGGTGCCCAGCTGACGAACGATGCGCGCCGCGACATTCCCAGCACGCTCATCTGCACCGGCTTCACGGCCGAGCAGTACCGGACCTACGCCAGCGAGCATCCGGAGTGGGCATTCCTCGCCGGCATTGCCGAGCTCCGCAACGTCACCTGGATCGACCTGCCGACCAGCCATTGGCCGATGTGGTCGCGCCCGCGGGAGCTCGCTGGAATCATTGGTGATGTGGCGAAATCGCACGAGGACGATGCATGAGCTCGATGCTCACCGATGCCTTTGCGCATCACGCCTGGGCCACCGAACGCCTCATCGAGGCGTGCGCGAAGCTCAGTGATGAACAGCTCGCCACGTCCGTGGTCGGAACGCGGGGCCCGATCATCGAGACGTTGCGACACCTTGTCCACTCAGACCATTGGTATCTGTCCTTTTTCACGCAACGACCGGCGCTCACCCACGACGAGGTGGACGCCATGAACCTCGACGAGCTGCGGTCGCTGTTTGCCGCAAACGCCGCGACCTGGCGGATGGTCGTCGCGGAGGAGGGCGATCCGGACCGTGAGATCGTCGAGCATGACGAAGGCTGGACCCTGCACTCCCCGGTGGGCGTGCGCCTCGCGCAGGTCGTCCACCACGGGACCGATCACCGCAGCCAGATATGCACGGCACTCACGAGCCTCGGGATCGAGCCGCCCGACGTCGACCTCTGGGCCTTCGCCAGGGCAACCGGCCGCGAGCGAGCTGATCCCCCATCGGCATGAGCGAGCGCCCCGTCCTTGAGGATCGTCGGAGCACCTCGCTCAACGCTTGACAGCAGACGTGATACAACTGTACGGTTGTATATATGCAGGTCCAATTCGACCACGACCGCCTCTTCGCCGCCTTGGCGGATGGCACCCGGCGCGACATCGTGCGCCGCGCGCTGGATGCCGAGGAAGGGGTCGCCGAGCTGGCCGCGCACTACCCCATGAGCTTCGCGGCGGTGCAGAAGCACGTCGCCGTGCTCGAGCGGGCCGGCCTGGTGACCAAGCGGCGCATCGGGCGACGAAAGGTCGTCCACACCAACGTCGCAGGGCTGCGCGTGGCACAGCGGCTGCTCGACCGGTACGAACAGCTCTGGCGCGACCGGATCGACCGCATGGACGCCCTCATCAACGAGACCACCCAGGAGACGCACGCATGACTGTCACAGCGGTCCGCAAGGACCTCGACGCCCTGACCCTGACCATCACCGCCGAGTTCGACGCGTCGCCGGACCGGGTCTGGCAGCTGTGGGCCGATCCGCGACAGCTCGAGCGCTGGTGGGGGCCACCAACCTACCCCGCCACCTTCACGCGCCACGACCTGGCGCCCGGCGGCCGCGTCGAGTACCACATGACCGGTCCCCAGGGCGACCAGCCGCACGGCTACTGGGACATCCTCGAGATCGATCCCCCGCATCGGCTCGTCTACCGCGACGGTTTCGCGAACGACGACGGCACGGCGAACGACGACCTGCCGCGCAACGAGGGTCGGGTGACGATCGAGGCGATCGACGGCGGGCGCACCCGGATGTCGATCCGGAGCCTGTTCCCGAGCCGCGAGGCGATGGAGCAGCTCGTCGCCATGGGCATGCAGGAGGGCATCACCGAGGCGGTCGGCCAGATCGACGCGATCCTCGCCGAGGATCGGACACCGGTCCGATGAGTACTCCCGCCAGACCGAGTCTGACCAATACCATCGACGACCTGCGAGGAGTGACACCATGACCCTGACCGCGGCAACGACGCACACGATCGAAGCGCCCGGCGCGACGCTGACCTACGACGTACGGCCCGGCGGTCCGGCCGAGACGCCTCCCCTGTTCCTCATCGGCTCACCGATGGGGGCGGCGGGCTTCGGCACCCTGGCGAGCCACTTCCCGGACCGGACGACCGTCACGTACGACCCGCGCGGTGCCGAGCGGAGCACGAAGGACGACCCGACGAGCGCGTCGAATCCCGATCAGCACGCCGATGACCTGCATCGGATCATCCAGCAGGCCGGCGGGCCGGTCGACCTGTTCGCCAGCAGCGGTGGCGCGGTGAACGCCCTGGCGCTCGTGGCGAGGCACCCGGAGGACGTCCGGATCCTGGTTGCCCACGAGCCGCCGCTCGCGTCGATCCTACCCGACAGCGCGAACGCCAAGGCAGCGGTGCGAGCGATCCAGCATTCGTACCAGACCGGCGGATTCGGCGCCGGAATGGCGCACTTCATGGCCGTCACGGGCCACCGCGGCCTGTTCCCCGACGATTTCGCCAATCAGCCGGCTCCCGATCCGGCGACGTTCGGGATGCCGACCGAGGACGACGGCAACCGGACCGATGTGATGCTCGCGCAGAACATCATCGGGACGACCCACTACGAGCCGGACTTCCAGGCACTCCGCGGCGCGTCGACCCGCATCGTCATCGGCGCGGGGGCCGAGTCGGAGGGCGAGATGGCGAACCGCGGCGGTCACGCGGTCGCGGAGCGGCTTGGGCAGCAGGCGGTGATCTTTCCCAGCCACCACGGCGGCTTCCTGGGCGGCGAGTACGGCTGGCCGGGCGAGCCGGACGCCTTCGCGGCAAAGCTGCGCGAGGTGCTCGAGGAGGACTGGGCCGATCAGCCGGCCGGGTGATGGCGAG
Organism: uncultured Chloroflexia bacterium; assembly: GCA_963716585.1. Taxonomy (GTDB): domain Bacteria; phylum Chloroflexota; class Limnocylindria; order QHBO01; family QHBO01; genus JAICUY01. Next base: position 4,273 of record CAVQTN010000004.1, on the reverse strand, counting down.
ACGGCTATCGCGCCACGCGGTAGCGGAGGTAGACAACTCGCGAGCTGAACGTGCGGGTCTCGACCAGTTCGAGATCCACCCGGCGCTCGCGCCGCGGGAAGTACGGAATGCCGCCACCAACCAGCACCGGGTAGAGCCTGGCCCGGTACTCGTCGATCAGACCCAACGCGGCCGCCTCGGCGGCGAGGGTCGCGCCGCCGATCGCGATGTCGCCCTCCCCCGGCTCGGCTCGCAACCGCTCGATCTCCTCCGCCAGGCCGCCGGAGGCCAAGCGGGCATTGCCCTGTACCGCCGACAGCGTGGTGGAGAACACCACCTTCGGGAGCGGGTTCCACAGTGCGGCCCACTCGATCTCTGCGTCGTCGAGCGATGGATCCTGGTCGGCGGTCTCCCAGTACAGCATCGTCTCGTACAGCCGTCGTCCCAACAGGTGGACGCCGACCTCTCGAATCTCGTCGGTGACCAATCGCCAGACCTCTTCGTCGGGCGGCGGCGCAGTGATGTCGCCGTCCGGCCCGACGATGTAGCCGTCAAGTGAGACGCCCATCGAATAGATCACGCTGCGCAACAGAAGTCCTCCTCGGTAACGGGCTCGACAATACGATTGCCGGACGCCGCACGACGCATCGCGGCTCGCCGGATCTCCGGCCCGCCACTCCGCCGAGCAGCGCTATCCGGCAGCCGCCTTGCTTCGGGGTCACCCGAGGCCTCGACCGCCATCCACGATGAGGCGCTGACCGGTTACAAACGCGGCAGCGTCCGACGCGAAGAAGCTGACGGCGGCTGCCAGCTCGTGGGGCGTTCCGAAGCGGCCGGCGGGCACCGAAGCGAGATAGTCGGCTCGGACTGAGAGCGGCACGTCGGCGTGCCGCTCGACGGGGATGAATCCCGGGGCGACGGTGTTCACCGTGATCCCGAACGGCGCAAGTTCGCGCGCCCATGCCCGGGTCATGCCAATCTGCGCGGCCTTTGCCGTCGCGTATGCAGACCGGCCCGGTGGCGGAAGGTCGACGACCTCGGAGTCGATCTGGATGATGCGTCCGCAGGCAGCCGCCTTCATGTCACCGATGACGGCGTTCCCGAGCAGCACTGGGCTCTTGACGAAGAACTCCAACTGCGCGAGATGATCTTCCCAGCTGACCGAGCCGATCGGGCCTTCCGGCTGTGGGCCGGTGGCATTCAGGACGAGGATGCTCACCGGTCCGAGGCGATCGCGGACCGCGGCGACAAGCTCGCGCACCTGGGCCTGGTCCGTGACGTCTCCCGCAAAGCCCTCCGCAACGCCTCCGCTTTCGCGGATGGAGGCCGCGGCCGCACGCGTGCGCTCGTCATCCGACCCGTTGACAGCGACTCCCAGGCCGTCGGCCGCCAGCCGCGCGGCGATGAAGCGTCCGAGGCCGCGCGAGCTACCGGTCACCAGCGCAACGCGGCGTGCGGGGTCCATTCGCAGAGTATCCAGCTGTGTGGGCGGCCTCACTCGGGACGCCACAGATCGATCTGTGGCAGATCACGAATCCCCAGCGTCTGCGATAGCTCGCCGCAGTGGTAGGCATCGTGGGTAAAGAGGCGCTGCAGGATCGAGCCTCTGGTATGGACCTGGACCTCGCCGTCGTACGGACGCTCGAATGCGTCCCCGAGCATGTCGACGGTCCATCGGTCCAGGCAGCCCTCGATCAGGCTGGAACGTCGAATCGAGGGCATCGACGAGCTCCTCGGCTCCGGCGGGGATGGTCGAGATCATCCGCCCAATCGATGCCCGAGCCCGCAGGAAAGGGCGTCGCTTCGGCGCCGGGCACGCCCATGACGTCGCACAGCCAGTATGGCCGCATCGCGGCGGTGTGCCCGACCGTCGCCCAGATTGGCCACCGCTCCGGGGACGGGCGAATGGCCAGCTGCTTGTCGGTCATGGCCCCGACGACGTCGCGCAGCCGGCGGTTGTATTGCGGCCACATGCCGTACGCGGATCGTATCGTCAACGCGTTCATGGAGGGCACCATACCCCGCGCCGCCGAAGCTCTGCGGAGCGGCCAGACCTCACCAGGGTGACGTCAGCTCTCGGGACTCATTCGACTGGCGAGCTGGAAGTAGTTGCCGTCAGGGTCCGCGAGCGTCGCGATGGAGGTTTCGGGCGGCCAACCCTCCATGCTGTACGGCTCGCGGACGACGATCGCGCCGGCAGCCTGGAGGCGCTCGAACGTCGCCCTCACGTCGTCGCACTCGATATTCCAGATCAGCCGTCCTGGCTGCTGGTTGTTGCCGGTCACCTCCGAGTGCGGCCCGACGGTGACGGACCCCGAGCCGATCTGCCAGCCCGTGTAGCCGCCCTCGGAGAAGCCGGGATCGCCCAGCAGCCTGGTGTAGTACTCCACCAGTCGTTGCGCGTCCGCCGAACCGATGAGGATGCTGTTGAAGTTCATGTCACTCTCCTTGACGTGGGTGGTGTCTGGTAGACGGTGGCTGACCAGCGAACTCATCGGCGCCGACTGCCCTCACGGCGTCGGGGCGATGTTCTGGTTGAGGTGGCTCATCATCTCCTAACGGATGCTCATGAGACGACCGACTCTCGCCCGATTCATCGCTCGTCGTGGGCTGATGAACGGCATTTGGCCCAGGATCCTCGGGCTGCCGTGAACATGCCCACGGCGAGACTTCCCCGGTGAGCTTCGATGTTGCCGCGGAGAGCTACGACCGCTTCATGGGCCGCTACTCGGCGCTGCTCTCGCCACAGCTCGCCGACCTCGCCGGTGTCCGCGCCGGCCAGCGGGCGCTCGAGTGGGGTGTGGACCGGGCGCGCTCACGGCAGAGCTGGTCCGACGCCTCGAATCGTCGGCGGTGGCCGCTGTCGACCCCTCCGACCTGTTCGTCGCCGCGGCCCGCGAGCGGAATCCGGGTGTCGACGTTCGGCGGGCGACCGCGGAGCACCTGCCGTTCCCCGACGACTTCATTCGACGCCGCGCTCGCACAGCTCGTCGTCCACTTCATGGCCGATCCGGTCGCCGGACTTCGGGAGATGGCACGCGTGACCCGCCCAACTGGCGTCATCATGCGTGCGTCTGGGACTACAGCGCGGACCACGGACCGTTGGGCCCCTTCTGGGAGACGGCGCGCCAGCTCGACCCCGACGTCAGCGGCGAATCGCACCTCGCCGGAGCGCAAGAGGGGGACCTGGCCAGGCTGTTCGCCGCGGCCGGCCTGCGCGACATCGAAGAGGCGGTGTTGTCGGCAAGCGTCGAGCATGCCGGCTTCGACGATTGGTGGGCGTCATTCACGCTGGGCGTCGGTCCGGCCGGGAGCTACCTGGCCGGACTTGACGAGCAGCACTCCATTGAGCTGCGCGAGCTCAATCGCTCAAAATTTCCAGCTGGGCCGTTCGTGGTGACAGGCCGCGCATGGGCGGCACGAGGCAGCAGGCAACGAACGTTTCAGTCGAAGGAGTAACAACGTGGAGTCATGGCCACGCGGCATCGATGCGATCACGCTGTTCGTCGAGGACCTCGATGCAGCGAAGCAGTTCTACGGCGACGTCTTCGGCCTGCCGGTCCACTTCGAGGACGACGACTCGGCCGTGTTCAAGTTCGGCGACACGCTGATCAACCTGCTGCAGGACGATGCGGCGCCCGAGCTGATCGCGCCGGCGGCCGTGGCCAGCCCGAGGCGCGGCGTCCGCTGTCAGTTCACCATCGGCGTGGACGACGTCGACGCCATGTGCGCCGAGCTGACCGCACGCGGCGTGGAGCTGCTGAACGGCCCGATGGACCGGCCGTGGGGCATCCGCACCGCCAGCTTCCGCGACCCGGGTGGCCACATCTGGGAGATCGCGCACTGACGCCGGTAGGCGATGATGGGCGCCAATGATTCACGTCGAGCAGCTCGTCAAGCGCTACAACAAGGCGACGCGCAATGCCGTCGACGGCATCTCGTTCGACGTCAGCGGGGGGTGAGTTCTTCGCGCTGCTGGGACCGAACGGCGCCGGCAAGACCACGACGATCTCGATCCTGACGACGACGCTGGCGCCCACCAGCGGCGTGGCGACGATCGACGGACACGACATCGTCAGGGAACCGGCCGCGGTGCGCCGCAAGGTGGGCATCATCTTCCAGCGACCGAGCCTCGACAGGAACCTGACCGGCGAGGAGAACGTGCGCTTCCACGCCGTGTTGTACGGCGTATACCCATACGCGCCGACCTATGGACTCATGCCTGCCGCCTATCGGCAGCAGGTCGAGGAGCTGGCAGCGGTCGTCGGCATCGGTCAGAGGTCTTCGCGCCATT
>CAVQTN010000003.1:0-3122 GCA_963716585.1 uncultured Chloroflexia bacterium | reverse complement strand
GGGACACGCCGGCAAGGAAAGGCGAGGCCCCGGATCCGTCCGGGGGCCTCGCTCCGCTTTACGGCGACGCTGCTGGTGTCGACCCACCAGTACCGGGGGGGGGCATCTAGCACTAATGGGTCTTCCCGGTGACTGGGCGCACCGGGATCGGTCACCAATGATCCGACCAGACCCCACCGCACCGGACCATGCAGCCGCCGGAGGTACTAGGCAACCTGGTACTCGACCGCTATTCTCCGCGTAGCCCACCTGCAGGACCGGCATGGAGCTGGACCGGCGCTGGGGGGAGAACACTCAGAGGAGATCGGCTGTGAACGGCGCACCAATCCCATTCGTCCGAGCGTGGAATCTCGGTAGAGCCATGCTCACCATCGTGAGCATCGCGGCCCTGCTTGTCTCGCTCGTCGCTATCACCCGGCCGGTATCGGCCGCCCCCGGCAACAACGGAACCCTCAAGATCCACGAGCAGGGAACGCCCTCCGGTACCGAATCGAACGACCCGAAGGTCTGCATCTTCAACTTCGAGGGATTCGGGTTCGACGCCAGCCAGGCCGGCTACATCATGATCGACGGTCAGGGCCAGACCAGCGGCTCGTTCGGGCCGTACCCCTTCGGCCCGACGAACGTCGGCGGCTACGCTGACACGCAGTACTTCAACGACAGCGACGGCCCGACCATCCCGGATGGCCACTACAAGGCGACGCTGTACGGCAAGGACCTGCCCAGCGGCGGCATCAACCTGCAGGACGAGAAGGCCAAGTCCAAGGTCTTCAAGCTCATCTGCGGAGGCGACAACCCGGAGCCGACGCCGACACCGACCGATAAGCCGGAGCCAACGCCGACGCCGACCGATAACCCGGAGCAGACGCCGACGCCGACACCGACCGATAAGCCGGAGCCGACACCGACCGATGCGCCGCAAGGCGACACTGCCTCGCTCAACATCAAGAAGATCGATGCCGACACGGGACGTACCCTCAACGGCGCCGTCTTCAAGATCACGGGCATCGACGGCACGTTCGAGAGCGGCAGCGGTACCTGGGACGTCAACGGGAATCATGTTCCCGACGGCACCGACCAGGCCGTCACCAGGAAGGGCTTCGTCTGCATCATCGGTCTGCCGGCGGACAGCTTCTGGACGGTCACCGAGATCAATCCGCCGGTGGGCTACGAGGGCGCGAATCCCGACTCGCAGCTGGTGGAAGTCGATGATGACGGGGACTGCGCCAGTCCGGACGTGGTGTTCGAGAATGCCATGGAATCGGCCGCGCCGACACCGACCGGCACCCCCGAAGGGTCGGTCCAGCCCGGAACCGGGACCCCAAGCGCGACCGGCACGCCGGAAGGCGGCGTCAAGGCCGGCCAGGGCACCCCGGGCGCCAGCCAGCCGGATACCGCGATCGGCTCGATCGCGGGCAGCAACCCTGCCCCGACCATGCTGTTCGTGATCATCCTGCTGCTGTCGCTGGGCGGGCTCGCATACGCCAACGTGGACACCACCCGCCGGCGTCGCTAGGGCGGACGCAGCCGATACCCCTCACGTCGAGAGAGGCCCCCGAGCAATCCGGGGGCCTCTCTCTTCGTGCGCGTCGGCTTCACCGTCCGACAGCGCGGTCTCAGCCGCTGGGCCTATGCCCCTCGCCGTTGGCGTTGCCGCCCTCGCTCTGATGAGGATCGTGTCCGCCCTGGGCCGGGTGCTGGCTGGCCTGCCCGGCCGGCACCGCGTGGCTTGCCTGGCTGCCGCGCGACGTCCCGGCTGGCTCGCCGTTGGCCGGCGCCGCGCCGGACGGCGTCGCGCCGGACGGCGTGGTGCCCGACGGGCTCCGCGCCGGCATGCCGCCGGCGTGCTCGGACGCCGCTCGCAGCGCCCGCTGCAACCCGCCGCGCGCGGCTGCCGGCGCGGTGGCGATGAGCGCCTCCAGCCTGGCCACGCGCTTGTTCAGCTGTGCTTCTTGGGCGGTGCCGAGCGACCGGCCCGTGGCGAGCAACGTCCGCTCGGCAGCGTTCACGTCGTCCCCCGCCACCACGGCCAGGTCCCACTCTCCGCCGGTGACGAGCTGCTCGAGCTCCGCGACGCGCTCATCGAGGGCAGCCGCAAGCAGGTCGTCGTGCGCGGCACCGCTGGCGAGCTCCAGGCGAATCGTCTCCAGCTGTCGTTTCACCGGGTAGAGCAGTTCGCCCGGCAGCGCGAACTGGGCCGCCGCGCCGGCCGCGCTCACCGAGATGGCGAGCATCAGGCTCGCCAACAGCGCCGCCCGACCGATGGTTCCCATCCGCCGGCTTGTCCCGGCCGCGTGCTGACCCGCCCGCAGGGCCACATGGCTGTTGAGCAGGGTGCCACGCAGTCGGCGTCGGAAGAGGGGGTCCGGCTCGAGGCTCTCGACGGCACGATGCACGAGGTACGCGACCCCGTCGTCGTCGCCGAACCGCTCAGGAACGCCAATGCCAGCCATCAGCCCTGCACCTCGTCGCCGCCGAGCCGGCGACGCAGCGCCGCGATGGCACGGAAGGTCAGGCCGCGTACCGTCCCGGCGCGACGGCCCATGACCATCGCTGCCTCGTCCGCACTGAGTCCGCCGCCGAAGCGCAGCGCCAGCGCCTCCTGCTGATCGGCGGTCAGGCCGCTGATCGCGCGGCGCAGCTCGGTGATCTCCTCGCCACGCAGCGCAAGCGCCAGCGGACCTTCGCCGTCGTGTTGATGATCGCTGGCCTCGAGTGGCTCATGCGTCCGCTCGCGGCGGCGATGATCGATGATCGCGTTCCGCGCGATGCGAAACGCCCATGCCTGGAATGGCCGTCCGGTTTGCCGATAGCGCGGCAGTCCGGCCACGATGCGCTCGAAGACGAGCTGGGTCAGATCCTCGGCGTCCTCGCGACACCGGACGCGCAGCGCGACGTAGCGGTAGATCGGGCCGACCAGCTCGTCGTAGAGCCGGGCCATGGCAGCGGTGTCCCCATCTCGAGCGGCCTTCGCCAGGGCATCGATGCCGTCGGCTTCGACAATGCGAGGCGGCACCTCCGCGGCTGACAGGGCAGGGCGCGGCACGACGAACGCGGGCAGCGAGCGGTCGCGCGACGGGGTCATGCGCCCGACGGTACAACCCCCGAACGCCGCTTGGCTA